>CANRFA010000012.1 GCA_947629775.1 uncultured Oscillospiraceae bacterium | reverse complement strand
GAAACGGGCTTCTTCTCCCCTTCCACCAGAATCTCCAGGGGAAGCGGGTTCTGAAAGACGGCGCGGATATCTCCGTCCTCATTGGATGTATAAACCTGGGCCGGGTACAGGCAGCGCCCACGCTTGTGGTCGTTGACCAGACCGTCCGCAAACTGGGCCTCGTCCAGCTCGTTCAGGAGGACGACCTCGGAGCGCTCCCCGTCCACCACAAGGAAGTGCCTGGGCAGGGAGACCGCCCGCATGGAAGGCGGATAGAAGAGCCGTCCCGTAGTCGCTCCCTTCGCGAGGGTAGCCTGGGCGATCCGCAGTTCATAGATAGGGTTCTTCGCCGCGATCCAGACCCGCTTTCCAGGCGCGGGCTCTTTCTTCGCCGTCCGGATGTGAATCGTCATCCAGGTAACGGAGGACTGGAACCGATACCCTTCTCCTGGCTTCAGCGTCACCAGAAGGTCTGCCATCTCCCGCATCCCGCCGACAATGGTCAGCCGTTCGGGGCCAAACCCGTTGGCCTGAAGAACGACTTCGTGTTCCCCCACCGGGAGACCGGTGAGCACATAGTACCCGCCTGGCTTGACCACTGGAGTAAACGGTGAACCGTCTACCCGAAAGCGAACGGCAGAAGGGGCCAGGGCCAGTCCGGTAAAACCGTCCAGCACCCGCACAACGGCATTGGTGTGAATGCGGATCACGGCGTGCTCCTCCTCTGTCTCTGACCGACGCCGATCTCAATGTCGGTAACCCGACGGATCCTGCGGGTCCTCTTGGATTCAATGCTGATTCCGGACATCCTCACTACAATGGAGAGCTTGTAGGGTTTGGTGGTGTTATTCCAGATCTTCATCATCTGATCCAGATTGGGCCGCTCCACGTTCAGGCGCACCCTTGTCGGACTCTGGGCCATGGAACCGTTGAGATAGCGGTCGTCGAGAATCGGCATGTCCTTGATGGCCTGAATGGCCGCGCCCATCATCCGGTACTGGTCCGCCTCCCGCAGCTGGGCAGGAGCCTTCGAGTGGGCCGTAATCAGGAAATTCGCGGTCAGTTCCGTGGGACGCATCTGCTCCATGTCGCGGGAGATCTGCTGATAGCCCTGCATGCTGCTCGGGGCGTCCTCTTCCAGATGGAAGAGGTACACCGTCATCTGGTTGTTTTCGCTCTCATAGGGGGAGCACAGGGAGATCAGTTCCCGCTTGCTGATGGGTTCCGGTGTCAGGTGATCCCGCAAAAGCTCCACCAGCGCGTTTCCTGCCTCCACCAAAGCCGTATAATCTGCCATAATGTCTCCTCTTAATTCGCCAGAACTGCGGACAGCCATCCCTGCTGACCGGACAGCTCGCCGTCCGTAAACTCATCCAGCGCCGCGGCCTGTCTGGAGAATGCAACGATGGCGGAGTACAGAGCGCCCCTGCGGTCATTGGCCTCCATCCGGGCGGTCTGCACCTCTTCCTTCGTGGTATCGCCCACAGCGTTTCGACCTTCCAGGTCCTCCAGACCGGTCATGGCGTTGTCATAATTCTTCATCGCCGTCTCGATCTTCTGGTAAGACAGCTCCAGATCCAGCAGCATGTCTTCCAGCTGGTCCAGAAGGGCTTTCTTATCCACTTCCGGGACCACAACTTCCGGTACCGTCACGCCGGAACCGCTCCCCGGCTGGGCATAGCCGCCCTCCGGCACCGCAATCACCTGGGAGGAACTGCCCCGGCGGATCATGCCCTCCTGAGCCGATCCGCCTTCCGAAACCGCGCCCGGCTGGGAACTGCCCGGCTTCTGCTCTTCGGAGGTGTCTCCGCCGGAACTGTCAGAGCCGCCCGCTGAACTGTCCGAGCCCGCACTCGAGGTGTCCCCAGCGGAGCTGTCCGAACCTGCACCCGAACTGTCGCCGGCAGAACTGCTGGAACCGTCCGGATTCTTTCCCTCTTCTTCCTCTTTCTTTGCCGCTTCCTCTTCTGCCTTCTTCGCGGCTTCTTCCAGCGCCTTCTGTGTTGCTTCTTCTGCGGCCTTCCGGGCGGCCTCTTCGGTCTCCTTGCGGATGGCCTCTTCTTCCGCCTTCCGCTCCGCTTCCTCCGCCGCTTCCTTCATGGCCTGATCTTCCGCGGCGGCCTGGGCCTTCCGAACGGCTGCATCCTGCAGCGCCTCAATATCCAGCGAGCTGACATCGAAGTAAACCAGCAGACTGGCCAGATCGTAATCGCTGACGGAACCACCGGTAGCATCTTCGATGGTCCGGGCTTCCTTTCGCATCTGAGCCGTGTATGTACCAATCTGTCCGTCCAGCTGGGTGGCCTGGTCCTCCAGTTCCGCCAGCCGGTCCGGATCTCCCTTCCCCACATCCACGAGGGACTTTTCCTTCTCTGCCATGGACTGGCAGATCTCCAGATTCTCCTGAGCAACCGTGTACAGCTGCTGATGTTCAAAGTAGCTCAATCCGGCTGCGAGAACCGCATAGACGCTCTCCTCATCCACTGCTCCGAGCATATCCTCGCCAGGAAGTCCGGCATCCTCTGCGGGAATCTCCGCTCCGCCTTCCTCCTGCAGACGATCCGAAAGGATGCCAAGCTGATCGATCAGGGCGTCCACCCGCTGCTCGGAGGTAATGGTCCCTTCCTCCTCCGGTTCGGTTACAGGGATCTGTTCTCCCTGCCTCCATTCGGCCAGAACAACGGGATCTTCCTCGGAAATACACCACAGGTTCAGGGTATGATCCTCCCAGAGGAACGGCTGGCACCAGGCGCGCTGCCCCAGATCCACAGGAGAGGGAATCAGGAAATCCGTCGCAGCGTTCCCGCCTTCGGCCCGTTCCGGAGGCACCACGTCATCCAGCGTAAGCACTTCAAAGTCGTCCGTGCTGGGCCACATCAGAGAGGCAAGGGCCCTGTTGTCCTGGGGGACGGAGAGATAGACCGCATAGACCTGGGCGTCAGCGTCCTCCTGCGCATAGCTGCAAAACGCAGCAAAACCAAGAGCTTCACATGCAATGACAAAGCCCTGGTCGTACGTCTGCTCCTCGCTTTCTGTCAGCATGTCCCGCAGATCAGCAGCGGAAGTTCCCAGCAGTTTCCCGCCGTCGATCACACCGTACTCCATGGGACCCGTGTACATCGCCTCCCCCGAGGAATTGTACAGGGTACCCGTTCCTGCCGGCACCATCTGGCGCATGCTGCCCTCATAATACAGTTTTCCATCCAGGAAGCAACTGGCGGTTCCAATGGGATTTCCCTGCTCGAATTCCGCCTGTATGGTCGCTCCGCTGTTCAGCGTCAGAACGCCGCTGCCGGAATAGACGCCGTCCAGGAAACTGCCGCGGTAACGCACCCCGACCTCCTCGTCGTAGAGCACGCCTTCTCCGTTGTAGAGATCGTCCTCGAACTGCCCCTTATAGAGGCGCTTGCCGTGGAGATACTCCGTCCCTTCTCCGCTTCGCAGGCCGAGAGAAAATTCTCCCTCGTACTTGAGTTCCCCGGAACTGGTGTAAAGGCTGCCCTCTCCGTGATAGAGTCCCTGGTCGAAGGAGCCTTCATAGTGCACATTCCCGTTTTCGAATTTCCTTCCCTGCCCGCTGTACATTCCTCCGGAGAAATTTCCCTCGTAGACCAGCTCCCCGTTCTCGTAGGCCAGGCCCTGCCCCTGGAACCGGCCTCCTTCAAATCCGCCTTTGTAGATCAGGCTGCCCGCTTCGTAGAGCTCTCCCTGACCGCTGTACAGACCATCCACATAGTCGCCGACATACAGGAGAAGGCCGTTCTCATCGTATGCTTCGCCCTTCCCCTGGATGGCGCCCTCTCTGAGACGCCCCTTGAACATCCGGTTTTCCTTTTCCTCATCGTAAAAGAGGATGACCTTCCCGGAGTAGGTCTCCGTTTTGGGATCCTGATACCAGAATTTCGCGGTAAAGAACATCCGGACCAACCAGGGCCAGATCACAAAGTAGATCAGCATCGCCCCGACAACGATCCCCACGACGAGCAGGATGATAAGCGACTTGGCAATGAACAGCTGCTGCGTCTCGATATAGTCCTCCCGTTTCGTGGGCTTTTTGCCCACGTCCGTGACCTTCTTCAGCAGACCCGGAGTCAGCTTGGACGCCTGGCGCGTCAGGCTGGTGGCATTCCGAAAGCGCGCGCTCCCGTTCTGGATGATTCGCGCGAAATAGGCCCGTATGGTCCGGAACACAACGCCACCAGCCGCGATCAGCCGACGGATCAGTTCGCTTAGCATGTCCATCCCCCTCAGTTTCGTTCTGTACGTGGGCTCAGAAGCGGATCACCCCGAATTGAAAGAGCAGATTCAGCGCCACAATCGCGAGAATGACCCCGCAGGCGATCAGAATGATCTTCCTTGTCCGCTTGCGGTAGTAGTCCTCCGGAATCACCAGCTTCTGCACCGGGCTTCTGCGGATGTAGCCATCCGGGGCTGTAAACAGTTCTCCGCCGGTACGCTCCCGGGCCTGCGTCTCCTCCCGGGAGAAGACATAGACCCCTTCGTTCACTTCTTCCTGGCCCACGGACCTTGCCTGGTCCGAATTGACCCACACCTGGTTGGCCCAGGCCGTGATCCCGCCTTCCTCATCCGGAGTCCAGTCCTCCGGCTGCCTGGCGGTATCAGGCGCATCTCTGAGCGCAGAAGGCATATTCTGTCCCTCCTTCCGTCATCGCGTCATCCGTCCAGAGATGGCTCCTCGGGAGGCTCCTTCTCAAAGCGGTCCGCGAGATACAGATAGAACCTGGCCGCGCCATCGGAGCTGTTCCGATGGGAGATCTCCATGAAGGTCCGCTTGGCCGCGGTGTAATCGCCGGCATACAGGGTATACAGGCCATCCGCGAACGCCCGTTCCATCTCAATCTTGCTCTGCCGGACGGACTGGGCGTCTCCGTCGAAAATCTCGTAGACCCGCATCAGTTCCGAACCGTCGTGGGCCTTGCCGATATAGCGCCGGCTGTACTGGCTGGCCCGCTTCTCGATCTTCTCCGTGCAGAGAATGCTGGCTTCAAACCGGCTGAACAGCCCGGCCAGAATCCGAATCGTACTGAAGCTGGAGGAAACCGCCGTGGCCTGCATCCGGGTTTCATCGCCGACCACGCCCAGCATCACTTCCGCCTCGTCCAGAGCGATATGGAGTCTGACGGGAGAAATGTGGCGTTGCAGCCGGGCGGTGTTGATGGAGGTGGCCTCCTGGCAGATCACCACAGCGGCGCTGATGGGCGCGTCGTCCCAGGTCCGGGTGATGGTGCCGTCCGCGGCTGTCCGGATGGCGTCGTCGCCTATGGGGAAGAAGGCGTCAAATCCTTCGTGGGAGAAGCTCAGAATCGTACCGCCCTTGTTGGAGATGATTCTGGCGGTGGCCTCGGTAATCTCGTTGATATTGTCAAAGAGCGCTTTCGAACGGGTCTCGTAAACACGTTCGTCAAAGGTGAAGTTCACGTGCATGATGGTCATCCGGCGGGAGGAGAAGGACTGCTTGTTGATATCCTCCACGGAGTTGACGCCCAGCAGCTGGGCAATCTGCGCGGGCAGGAACTTGGCGTACACATCGCCCCGACGGGCATTTTCTTCCTGGTTCTCCTGCATCAGCTCCGCCAGATCGTTCACGGAATCGGCCAGGGCTCCGAGTTCGTCCCGGGTCCGATCCACGACCTCTACATGATAGTTGCCGGAGCGAATGGCATCCATCCCGTCCGTGACCCTGCGCAGTCGGGAACGAATGCCGTTCATGACGCCAAGCACGGTGAAAAGGACCAGAAGCGCGATCACCCAGAGGACGAAGGCTATGATCACATTGCCTGCGAACATTTCATCCAGGTAGCCCGCGTTGGCCATCTGCAGAACCCGCACGGTCGTGTCGCCGCTGCGGAGGAAGTAACTGTAATAGCCGACCCCATCCAGGGTGTGGCTCAGGAACGATTCGCCTTCGTCCAGAGCTTCTCTGGCGCACTCCCGCCAGCTCGATCCCAGACCCAGCGCGGCCGCCGAACTTCTGAACCCGCCCTCTGTCCAGTAGAACTCCCCATCGGTCAGCTCAAAATCCATGGCCGTGGCATCCGGCAGAATGGACACATCCAGAACCGCCAGCTGCAGATAGTGCTGCGCCTCATGCTCCGCGATGATCTCAAACCAGGGATTCACGACAAGCCGGATCTCGCTCCCGGTCAGAATCGTCAGAATCACGGCCAGCATGAAGCCCTTGCGGGCCACGATCGTAAGCGAGAACCTGCGGTATTCGCACAGGAAATACCAGACACCCAGAGAAATCACGATCAGAACGACTTCTACCAGGATCAGGAGGAGAAGGCTCATCCAGCTTGGCCGATACAGCGCGGAGGAGTAATCCTGGAAGGATCCATCCCACAGATAGAGCAGCACGCCCTCTTCTGTCAGAAAGACCGCGGCGCCATCCGGAGAAACGTTCCAGGAAATAATGTTCTGATCCGCAAGGTCGGTCAGGCAGGCAAGCTCCATCCACTTTCCGGTGACCATATCCGCCCGCCACAGGGTTCCGTCCGTGCTGTCGATCAGGCAGGCTCCGTCCGTCAGGCGCCAGGCCTGTTCGCACCGCATCTGCGTCGGCAGGTTCAGACCGTTTGTATCAATGGCAAACCGGTTTCCGGAGACCGAAGCCAGCTGGCCGTCGGGCAGCACAAACAGAGACGCGTCCGCCTGGATGGGAGTAATATAGGCGAACTGCCCGGCCGACTCTCCGCCCAGCACATAGCTGTATGCCGCGCCGCCGCCGTCTTTCCGAAGCAGGAAAGAAGCGACTCCGCCCCGCTCCGTAAGACCGTCGATCTCCACCATGCCGTTCGTCTCGCAGGACGCGCTGTACACCATATGCGCCTTGCGCTCTCCGGGAGCGACATAGTACAGCCGGAGCATCATCTCCGCCTTCTCCTCGTAGATGCTCATGACCACACCCCCGTTGGAACAGGCGAAGATCTCATCCACTCGGAAGACATCGGTGATTCCCAGACTCTCCAGAGTCCGTATGCTTTTGCGTCCGCCCCCCAGCTCGCCCTGCGTCAGAATCCAGTCGTCGTTTTTTATGCCGACCGCATAGACGGTTCCATCGGTGCCGGCGGACGCGTGGGTGTACTGGATAATCTGCCGGCCTGTGGCCACGGAGTGGACACAGTCCCGCCAGAAGCTCGGAAAGGCCACCAGAAACAGCAGCGTCAGCGCCACCAGCATAAGCACAAATACGCTGATTTTTTTACCTCGCCCCATCGTTCAGCTCCCCTTAACGTCTCTTCGGAAAACGGGTATGGAACCAGTCTTTCAGATTCAGCAGCGCGAGATGCAGCATCCGTCCGACAAACGTCCGTTTCTCCAGTCCCTCATAGGCAGCCCGGATCACCGGCTCCGCCTGGGCCCACCTTCCATAGGCCCCTACTACGGTCTTCAGGGTGCCCGAGCTCAGCTCCCGGACAAAATCCCGCTCCACCAGGGGAGACCCCCATCGCAGTTCCAGCACCTTCTGGATCTGGTCAGACAGGAGAAAGACCAGTTCCCGCTGATTCATCTCCCCCAGGGGTCGGATCATGTAATTGACGCTTACACAGTCCTCCAGAGGGAAGACCTGGATATTGTCGCTCAGCAGAACCGCGCAGCCGATTTCGGGCGGGGTGTCCGCCAGCAGCAGCAGCTGGCGGAAGAGGTCCGCCGCCGCCTTCATCCGGAAGTGCCAGTCAACCTGGGCGCCTTTATAAAAGACCTGGTCGATGGGCGTGCCCTGGCGGAACTGAAACACCACCACAAGGCTTTCCTTCCAGACAAACAGTTCACGAAAGCTGTCGCAGTTGCGAAGCGCGTTATAGCTGCGGATATAGGGCTTTACGTAGGCGCCCTCGTACACATTGAGCAGATACTCCGTTTTCTCGCGGCTCAGGATATCCACCGCCAGCAAAGCGGCGTACGGACCTTCGGCATACAGCACGCAGGTCACTTTATACTGCCCTCTGAGCAAAAGCGTGTTCATATGCCTTCTTCTCTCCTCTCCGCGATGTAAGGCGGGCCCCGCCGCTTACTCGACGATCACAAACGCGCTGGCGCTGATGGAAGGATCCGCGCTGGAGGTGCCCACGATCTCGTAGGTGCCCTGGAGCTCCGGCGCCTGGTAGAAGCCGTTTTCGTCGATCTCGCCGCCGTTCTCGTCCTTGACGCTCCAGATCACGCCCTTGTCCTGGCTGCCTTCCACGATCCCCTTCATGCGCAGCCGCTCGCCCTTGCCCAGGCGGGCCACTTCGGGCATGAGGGTGATGCTGGGCTTCTTCTGTCCCAGGATGCGGCTGGTATCCCGCTCCGGCTTCTGGGCGAAGTAGTGAACCCGGATCCGGTTGCCGGGAACGGTATCGTGGAGCCAGATGCCGATGCGCATCGTTCCCCGCTCCGGATAGAGTAAAACCGCGGTCTCCACAAAGGGAGGATTCACTTCCATGCGCTTGGACTTGAAGACCTCGGAGTTGCCGATCAGCAGGATGGGGTCGCCGTTGCGCTCAAATTCCACGCTGAGGCGCACATCCACCGCGCCCGCTCCCAGCCCGTGGGGAATCTCCTTGCTGTAGTAGCGGGAATTGACCCGGATGCCGCCGGGCATCTCCATGTCCACAACCCCGTGGGTGATGGAATAGTCGTACTGCTCCGGGGTGGGAATGCCGAAGTCGAAGGACATGACGCCCATCTCGGAGTTGTAGGCCGCCCGCACGTCCGGCTGCTGCCAGTAGTCCAGCTTGCGCACCGTGGTGGTGACGTCCAGCTTCTCCCGTCCGCCGACGCCGCTTCCTCCATCCCTGCGCAGGAACTGGTCGAAGGGCAGATCCGTCACGGAGTTCAGGAAGACGCCGCCGGTGGAGTGGATGAGCTCCAGCTTGGCCAGGTAGATGGGGAGCGTTTCGCCGGACAGGCGGCGGCTCAGGCTGTCCCGCCTGCGCTGGAAGGCCTGAAGGGCGTTCTTGTCCGCGCACATCGTGACTGCCGCGTCCACGTTGATGTAGTTCTTATACTGATGGGGACCCAGCTCCACGTTCAGCTCCGCGCCGGAGGAGAAGAGCTGGCCGGTGAGGCCGGAGATGGTCTGCGCGCGCAGACGGAACTGGGTATGGATGACGTTGCGTGTCTCCGCGGGACTCTGCTGATACTCCAGAACGATCCGTCCGTTTTCGCTCTCGACGAAGGTGTTCTCCCCTTCCAGAACGAAGTGGACCGGGGGACCGCCCGCGTTGCGGACAATCAGGGCGGAGACCAGAAAGTCCTCGCCGGAGCAGACCGCGGTGGGGGCGCTGAGGACCAGCGTCAGATCGTCGCTGGAGTAGATGATGTTGACGTTCTCTTCCCCCGCGGCCTCCAGCAGCTGCCGGTAGTCCGGACGCTCCGCGCTCAGGAAGAGGTGATAGCCCTCCTGGGTCATGTTGAACTGGCGGCTGGCCTCCACGTCGGTCCCGACGGCGTTGACCGGCTCGATGTTCTCCTCCCGGTAGGTCAGGCAGAGATAGGCGTCCGGGGAGCCCTCCAGGGAATCGTAGCCCTCCAGCATCTGCAGCTTGCGGACCAGGGGCTCCTCCAGGACGATTTCCCGGCCCAGGTAGTCCAGCGCCATGCCGCTCTCGATCAGCAGCGTGGCGTCGTCGGAGGCGCTGACGCCCAGACCGCAGATCACGCCGGCCCCCCGCACCACGCGGTTGTTCAGCTGGTTCTTGTTGCGGAAATAGTTCTGCTCCAGTTCAAAATCGCGGACCGTCAGCAGCTTCCCATAATAGTAGCGGTTGCGCACAACCGGAAAATAATTGGAATTTCTCACCGTCTTATCCTCCAATCACAGTTTCGAAATGGATTGTGGTATTCTCGTCAATCGCCACCGGGACATAGGAACCAACGTACGAATTGACACCCAGGTAGGTATGCCAGTCCAGCTGGATGCTTTTCTTCAGAAGAACCAGTTCCAGTTCCGTTCCGGCAGGAATCAGCGGCTGCATGCGCTCCAGGAAGTCCTGGATATTATCCCGCCTGGGGAAGGTGTCTTCATCCAGCAGGACAAAGAATCGGAAGGGATTCTCGCCATAGAGTCTGCGGTAGGTACCGGGATTGATGCAGTCGGGGGAATTCGGGTCCACCTGGAAGTGCTCGATCAGAATCGGATTTCTCCCGGTCAGCCGCCGGACGGAGCGCCGGATCCCCTCTACGGTGTACATGCTCTCGTAGTTGTCGAGGGCCTCGGGAATCCAGGTTCTCAGTTCTTCCACGGTGGAGTGTTCCACGTCCTCGCATACCCAGGAAGCCAGCATGCGAACCATTTCGTCTCCGGCCCCCTCGCTGTCCAGCAGGGCGGGAAGGTTGGAGATCTGCTGCTCCATGTCCAGGAACATGCTGTTGAACACCGAGAGAAAGCGGGAGGTGAAGTCGTCGTTCTGATAGATGGCCGGCAGATAGTCCGTCATGTGATCTCCGTCCATCCAGATGGAGATACTGTCGATGGAGGGATTCTCCGCGCCGCTGGAGAGCAGCTCCAGCATCAGCCACAGATAGCGTCCCTGCCTCCTGGCCAGAAAGTCCTCTCTGCGCCCCACCGGATCCCCGAAGAGAGGATACAGGGTTCTGCGCAGCTGCATGAAGTCTCCCTTCAGGGCCGGCAGCGCCTGGTCCAGATCCCGCCATGGCCCCCAGACCTTATCGTCGGAAGCGTAGGCGTACACCCGAACCGTGCTGCCCTGGGGCAGCTGACAGCCGATCTGAATCCGCTTCCACTGGAAGCCGGGCGTGCCGCTGTCGATCGCGCGCAGGCAGGCAAATCCGGCCGTGTGCCGCGACACATCCAGCACAATCGTGTCCTGCTTCCTCTCAAGCTGGCAGAACAGGCTGTCCCTCCAGTCCTCATTCCGGCAGAGTACCATCTGTTTCTGCGTATGCTGCATCCCTTTCCCCCCTTGCTCGAACAGGTCGTTCCCGGAAGCCGGTCGCTTCCGCCCGAACGTACGCCTGGCTCATTCCAGACAGGAACGACAGAACTTACCGCTCTGTAAGAATGTGATCCATGTGATCCGGCTCAATGAAGCCGGTTGTACTGAACATTGAACTCGCACTTCCGGAGATAGACCGCGCCGTTCTTTGGCAGCAGCAGGTCGCCGGTCTCCGTACGCACGCAGTCCACGCCGTCGGCGCGGACCTCGATGCGGCTGACCGCCAGAACCAGGGGCAGGCGCTGCAGAGACATGCTGACATCGTTCAGCAGCACCGTATCTCCGATGCTCCTGCCGTTGCGTCCCACCGTCAGAATATCCTCCACCGCGTCGCGCAGCCGCTGCTCCGGAACCGGACCGCCCGTCCGCAGCTGGGCGGACACCGTTACGCCGATGTAGCGGGGCGGCACCACCCGCACCAGGGTGCAGATGGGACGCAGGCGGTTCAGATGGGCCTGCACCGCGTCCAGGAACCGTCTGTCCGGCACCGGATGCATGCTCTCGCTGGCGGGAATCACCACGACGGTCACCACCGAGCAGCGGCTGACTCCGGTGGGCTCCAGGGGATCAAACCCCGGGATGGCCTTGGCGGACGCCACCCGCAGGCCGGGGGTCTTCCTCGCCTGCAGCTCGTAGTCCTCCGCGGAGACGCACTTGTCCGGATTGTTCAGCTTCCTGAGAAAGCGGGCCGCCGCGCCGTCCACCGTCTCCGGGTCTGCGCCCAGGAAACCGCCCATGCACTCCACCGCTTCGTGGCCCTCGCTGAAGAAGAGGCGGCTTCCCACCGGAATGTTGCCGCTTCCGCACATGGACAGAGCCAGATCCATCAGAAACACAGCCGCGTGGCCCTTTGGAACCATGGCGCCATGCCGGCCGTCGCCGAAGCGGATGGTCTCCCGGACCGGATCGTAGACAAAGACCCGATCCCGCGGTCCGCAGGAATAGAAATCGTCAACCCGATGCCATACCTCCGGGCGGACGCTGCCGTCCTCCAGAAGGGTATCGCAGATCAGCCCGCAGGACACCGCCCGCTGTCCGCCCAGCTCCAGCTGAAGCGTCATGCCGGGCAGGCCCGTGGAATCGTGGAAGAGATCCGCGTAGTGAATGGGATCCGAGCAGACAATCCGCAGGTTGGGCTGCCCGTCCGCGGCCGCCCGGCGGCTGTCCAGCCGGATGCCGCAGCCCTCCGGACTGCGGACCTCCGCCGCGTCGTTCACCTGCTCCCACCCTTCCGGGGTGCGCAGAAACGCGGTAAAGGCGCCTTCCACGGCCATGGCGTCCGTGAAGAGAACCTGGCACGCTTCCTGGGGTTCCACGGTCACGAGTCTGCTGCGGGACCAGGTCTCCTGCTGCACCGCCACATAGGTGCGGGCGCTGATATTGCTGAGGACGACGGTCTCCTCGCAGCCGGGATCCTCCAGAACGGCCCGCAGATACCAGTACTCCTTCCCATCCGGGTCCGGCTGCTTCTGCCATCCCTCCGGAATATCAAAGGTGATGAACCCGAACCCGCTGAGGGCGTGGGTCTCGTCCAGGGCGGGCGTCACCTCTCCCAGGCCCTCCATGTACCAGCGCACGCGCCGGGGCGCCTGGTCGTCCCGCTCGAAGGGGTTGCGGGGCACGGAAAGAAGGTCGCTGACCTCGAACCACATCTTCAGCTGTCCCTTGGGCAGCGCGTCCAGGGCGATCAGAAAGTCGGTCCGCTCCGACACGCCGAAGGAAAACGGCTGGATTTCCGCCTCGGGGAGATCCACCATGGTGGTCACGTCCGTGCGGCCGCTGGCGTTCTCCACGTAGAAGTGGGCGATGTGCGGCTGCTGGTCGCTGATCTCGTCCCTCAGCTCAAAGACGATACCCTCGGGGGTCTCCAGACGGGACATGGCCGCGTGGCGTCTGTCCCTTACGAGCAGCTTGAACCCGCACAGGGCGGGGACCGCGCCCCGGATATCGCCGCCGGCCAGCTTCAGCAGCTTGCGGCGGATATCCTCCGTGCAGCGGTTCATATGGTACTGCTGCATCTCCTTGTACCAGGCCATCAGCTCGATCATGGTGATGCCCGGGTCCGAGGGATTGTGATTGGTCCACTGGGGACACAGCAGGGGAATCCTGCCGATCGCGTGGTCAACTATATCCTGATACCGCTGGTCATCCAGATTCCTTGACTGCAGCAAAGATCCTCACTTCCCTTCTGTTCCCCTGAACGGACGCGTCCTACTCGATCTGCACCAGATGGTTGCCGTTGCGGACGGTGGCGAAGGGGAAATCGCCATCCTGCTCGATGGGACTCACCCGCAGCTTCCCGTCTTCGTACCAGGTTCCCTCCACCACGACCGAGCGGATCACCTTTATATTGGGGACCGCTTTCACAACGCTGTAAATTTCGTCCGTACGAAGCTGCCGGCCGATTTCCCGGGTGCGCCAGCGCCCGTCGATGAGCTCGGCCAGAGCCTGCAGAATCTCCTGCTGGGTCTGGGCCGCCAGGTCCAGATCCTTCAGCACCACCTGGATGGAGGTGTTGATCGTCATTTCCGTGGAGGCGCGGACATGGAGCCGTCCGCCCGCGACCATGGTGCAGTCGCTGCGCTGCGCCAGGAATTCGTAGATCTCCTCGCAGAGTTCCCGGAGCATCCGCTCGTCGTCCATGTCGCTTCCCATGATCACGATACACAGGTGCCCGCTCCGGGGCTGGCCGGTCTCGTCCACGCCGGAGAAACATTTTACGTGGGCCACCCGGGTGAAATTCTCCAGCACCAGCTCTTCGTAATCCCGCACGCCCACCGCGCGCCCTCTGTGACGGAGCCTGCGGTTGCCCAGCCGCTCCAGCCTGGGGGTGGTCATGCGGTCCGTGCCGCCGCCCATGGGCGTGATGTTCTCCAGCCCCGAAATCCGGGGCACGGAGACCAGGAACTGGGTCAGGGCGCCCGTCGGGAGATTGCCCCGGACCCCGCCCCCGTAGGTGCTGCGGACCAGGATGTTCTCAAAGCCCACCGGCGGTACCTTCCCGTTGCGGCCATCGCCAAAGCGGACCCTGCCCGTATGGCTGTCCAGGACGAAGACGCGGTCGTCCGGCCCTCCCTGGGCCAGGTACTGCACCCGCTTCCAGCGCACCCTGCAGCTGGTGACGGTGTTGCCGTCCCTTGTAATCTGCACGTCCTCCGGATGGTTGCGCGTCAGGTCCGCGATCTCCGCGTCCGAAATGCTTCCGGCCTCGTCCACCCAGATCTCGCACTCCAGCACCGGGGTCTCCAGCAGCTGGATCACCTTTCCGGTGTCATAGAACCCGGCGGAGAAATACTGGTCGTAGGCGCGCTGCTGCTGAACGGCGGGGGCCACGTTGAAGCGGATCGCACTGATCACGGGAGGACGGCGCTTCTCCCGGTCCGTCTGGCTGAGGCTCATGCGCAGCCAGTAGCCCTCGCGGTCGAAGAACCGTTTCCGCTTCGGCTCCCGGGTCAGGTAGAGGTAAACCGGGCCGGAGTTCGCCAGGTTGTGGGTGCCGTCCATGGCCCGCACGGATTCAAACTGGCTTCCATTCCA
This sequence comes from uncultured Oscillospiraceae bacterium, assembly GCA_947629775.1. GTDB lineage: Bacteria > Bacillota > Clostridia > Oscillospirales > Oscillospiraceae > Lawsonibacter. The sequence continues at coordinate 25,274 of CANRFA010000012.1, read as the reverse complement.
GAAGGAATAGAGGAGCTTGCCCCGCGGGTCCGACTTGCCCACCACATCGAACATCATGGAGACCGGCGTGCCCCGCACGGGGCGGTCGAAGCAGAAGTACATGGAACGGTTCTGCTCCTCCAGATTGCTGTAGATCTCAAAGCGAAGATCCGTCACGCCGGCGATCTCTTCCAGCACCTGCCGGGAGGCGTTGTTGGCGGAACACGCCCAGGAGATGGGCCGTCCCCCCACGTACTGCCAGCTGCAGGTGACGTTTTTCACAAAGGGCAGGATCCAGCGGGGAACCGTGCTGAGGCTGTTCTCCACGTAGACCACCCGGGCCCGGATGTACAGGCCCTCCTCCGCGTTCACCAGAACCGGCTCCATATCCTCCGGCACGGTGAAGCGGGTCTCCAGACGTCCCTCCTCCTTGCCGGAGAAGGGGTTCTGATTGCCCAGGACCTGAAGTCTGGCCCAGCCTCTGCCGTTGTAATACTCCCATGCGACCTCCCGGACGAAGACGTCGTCCGGCTTGATCGAGACCGCTTCGTTCTTGTCGATCAGCCGCTGGCCGAACTGATACTGGGGAGAGCTGTCCACCTCGGTATAGGTGATGGTGCGGATGTCCAGGTTCATCCGGACCTCGGCGCCCCGCTTGGAGAAGACGGGGTCCGACCGGATGTAAAAGAGCTCGTAGGGAGCGGGCATCCGTCCGAAGCAGTACCCGCCGTCTCCCTGCTGGATGGGGATATCGTTGAAGGCCAGAGAGTCCGCCTGCAGATCCTTCAGGGGACCGCTCTCCACCTGCACTCCGTTGATGGTAATGCTGTCGTCCCCCGGCTGCATGTCGCAGTACAGACAGAGGTGTCCGTTCTCGTCCGGACGCAGGGCGCCGGCGGTGGTCTTGGTCAGGATCAGGCGATCCTGCTCGCAGCGCACCGCGTCGAAGGGCACCAGCCCGTTTTCCCCCAGCCAGCTCCAGGTGGCGAATCCCGGATCCGACAGCCGCTGGACGAGACCCTCCGCCAGGAAGGTCGCCCCCATCTTCAGCCGCACCGTGACCTGGCACTCGCCCTGGAGGTTCAGCACCTCGTTCTGGCTGATCTGAAAGCGGTGGCCCTGGAGGTTCGGGCCGTCCAGAGGAGCGAAAAAGGGCTGCTCCCGGGACAGATCCGCCTCCTGAATCGTACCGCCCCTGGCGTCCACATAGTAGACGGCCTCCAGCTGAGCGGGCGTCGCCTCGATGGCGTTCCTGGTCTCGTAGACGATCTGATCGCCGTTCTCATCCTCCGCGTAGAGCATGCTGCGGGCGGGAATCGGAACGGTGTCGTCCACCCCCTCGTGCACCTGAAACTGTACCAGACCGGCCGCCGGAGTCACAGGAGGGGCGTCCACGCCCAGGAGATTCAGAAACTCGGTATAGAGCTTCTGGGGAACCGCGTTGAAGCGGTCCACCGTCTGAAAGAACATCTCGCCAAACAGCTTCGCCAAGGCCGCGCCGGGATCTTCCGTACTGTCCGAGAAGGTCCACTCCGGCACATACTCCGCCGCCAGCCGGGCAATCTGCTCCATCACCTGAGCCTTTGTTCGATTGTCCAGAATCGGCGTATTCATGCTTCAGTTCCCTCTCCCTGATCCACATAGAAGGGATAGACATAGTTGTAGCGGTTGTTCGTGCTGCGCACCGTGTAGCTCACCTGGATCACCAGCGCTCCGGTGTGGCCGGAGGGCTCGTCGCACTGCACGGAGATATCCTGCACGCGGGGCTCCTGCACCACCAGCTGCTGACGCAGCTCGTAGGCGATGCTCTCCTTCAGGGAATAGTTCGAGGGGGCGAACGCGTAGTCCGGCGTATTGGTGCCGAAATCCGGTCGCATGACCCGCTCTCCGCGATACGTGCGCAGGATGATTCCGATGGATTCCCGGATATTGTCCTCCTGCGACGACATGGCGATCCGTCCTGTCCTGGGGTCTACCTGCAGGGGAAACTTCCAGCCCGCGCCCAGAAAATCCTTGCCGTACAATCTCTTCGCCTCCTCGCCGGTTTATGCCTGTAACTCAGTTGATGTTGACGCCGGCCGAGCCCTGGAGATCCGCCATGGCGCCGGACAGCGAGAGCTTTCCGGTGGCCTTGACCTCCGCCGTAGCGCCCTGGGCGTTGAAGCCGTTGGAGGCCTGCGCCTTGATGTCCGTGCTCTTGATGGTGATCGACTTGTCCGACTGCAGGGTCATGGCCCCGCTGTCCTCCATGATGATCTTCGTACTGCCGGCCGCCAGAGTGATTTTCTTGGCCGCCGTCAGCTCGATGGCCCCGTCCTTCCAGTTGATGCTCAGAAGGTTCGCCTTGTCCGGGTCCTGCAGAACGGCGGTCTGGGCCTCGTCCTGGATCTCCAGGGCGGCGCCCGTCGGGGTCGTCATGCGGATATATTCCTTGCCCTTCTCGTCGTAGAAGAGCAGCTCCGTCCCGCCGGGGGTCTTGATGGAGAAGTTGAAGTTCTTCCCGTCTTCCACCGTGTAGGGAGGGGGAGACTTGGGGCTCCACGTCCCGCCGACCACATAGGGGCAGTGGGGGTCCCCGTTCAGATACGCCAGGAGCACCAGGTCGTCCACGCTTGGCATATAGAAATGCCCGCAGGATTTTCCGGAGAGGGGCTGCACCACGGGACACCACTCGGTCTCCAGCACATCCTCGTCCTGCTCGGACACCACCGGCTTGCACATCACGCGGTTGAGCTTATCCGGGTCCGAGATATTGGTCACCACGGCCAGGGTCAGGCCGGTGCGCTCCATCTCGCTCTGGATGCTGTCCAGCCGGCTGCCGCTGTCAAAAAAATCAAAGCCCATTACTTGCTCCTGAACCCCTTTACGGAAAACTCGGAGAAATAGCCGCTCTCCGTGAACGTATGCTTCACATCCGTGACATAGTAGCTCCCGTTCGTCTCCTTATCCAGACCGCCGATCTTGACATACCGGCCCGGAATCAGCTCCGGAATGCCCAGGCAGCGCCCGCTCCCGGATACAAAGCCAAGGCTCATGCTGTCCAGGATATTCTGGGCGATCACCTTGCATTCGTCCGCGGACTTGAGGAAGTTCATGACCACGTCCTTGTTCGTTCCGCCGAGCGCCTTCCACTTCTGGGCCCCGGTCTGGCCGCCGCTGTCCCCGAACTGGCTGGGGGTATTGGCCTCCGCCCGGACCTCTTCCTTGTTGGGAGTGCCGGTGCTGATGACCGTCACGGACCCCACCGTCTGGCGGTTGAAGCCCACGGACTTGTTGAAGCTGATCAGGCTGCGTCCCATCTGGAGCTCCACAATGGGAGAAGAGTTTTTCATCAGGTTGGCGAAGATCAGCTGGCCGTCGATGATGCAGAAGCTGACAAAGCACATCTCCGCCAGCTGGCAGAGGAAGTCGTAGTTGCTGCAGGCCTTTTCCTTGACGAACTGGCCCTCGAACTTCGGCAGGGTATCCACCTTGCTGGACTCGATGGCCTTCTCCGACTGGCACTCGCCCACAAGCTCCTTCACCACGTCCGTGGTGCTGCGCTTCCCGAAGTCCAGCTTTTCCGAGTTGCTCATCAGCAGCCCCATGCCGTCCATGCAGGAAACCTGCAGCCGCGGGGCGCTTTCCGAGCTGTAATCGATCTGGTAGCGGTCCACGTACCCGTAGAAGACCCGTTTCTGGGAGGAGGCGTAGCCGATTTCCACCTGAACCGTCATGCCGACGTCGATCTTATCGAGAAAGCCGTCCGCCCAGACCCCGGTCTCGTAGTTGTACATGGCCTCCACGGCGAAGGAGCAGGTGCCCGCCTTGCTCTCCGTCGTGATATTGACCTCCAGGAAGGAAACCGGAACCTTGGAGCTGTCCAGTTTGTAGCTGCCCACCTGGATTTTGAAGGTCGGGGAAATAAAGCCGCTGTACTTCTTCTCCAGGGACGAAAACTGATAAGAACCGTTCTGGTCGTACCCGGCCATATTTCCCGCTCCCTTCGCCCTCTGCCCGGCTACAGGGCAGGAATTTCAATCGTATCGCCCGTATCCAGGATACGGGGGTTGTCAATGCCGTTGGCCGCCGCGATTTCCCGCCAGAGGCCGCTCTGTCCGTACTCCCGGGCCGCGAAGGCCCACAGGGTGTCCCCCTGGTGTACGGTCCGGAATTTCGCGGTATCCGGGGAGCCCAGAGGTTCCATCTCGGCGATCTTCCCCGGTTCGATGTACTGCTTGAACACGCAGTCCAGGGTGGCCCGCACCGGCATGCCGCTCTCGGTGAATTTCGTAAAGTTCTGGGTGCAGGACACCAGATGCCCCTCGAACTGCAGGGAAGACCACTCCAGCTTCAGAAGAGGAGGAACGTGCTTGCTGGGTTCGATGAGCATCAGGTCGTACACCTTGCTCGTATAGTCCCGGACATCCAGCGCTTTGGACACGGAGGGGAGAAGGCTGTTGGACGCGAACAACGCGGTGTCCAGCTTGGTACCGCCCACCTCGGAGCCCGCCGAGAAGGTATCGAAGAAGAGCTGCATCTGCAGCGTCTCCGTCGTACCGTAAATAAACTGAATGCTGGGGGCGTTGGAGGCAAAGCCGGCCGTCTCGCTGTACCTCGTGCTGCGTTCCAGCTTGTAGGTCTCCGGGTTGTAGAGCACGTAAAAGGAAGTGCCCTTGGATTTGTTTGTAATCTTCATCTTGGTCACGGGGACCAGGATGTTCAGATTGTTCACTCCCATGTACATCCCGCTCGCCTCCTTCCGGCGTCAGTAACGACCGATTCTTCGCCGCTCTGACACGATTTTATCCTGTACCATTTTGAAGACCCGATCCGCCGTGCGGCGGATTTCCGCCTCGCTGATGCGGACCTGGGGCTGAGGCTGCTCCCTGCGGGCGGGGGCCGGCTTCTGCCTGTAGTCCGTGGAGACCGGACCGCCTCTCATATAGGGGTTCTGCCAGACAATCTGGTTCTGCTCGAGAGGCTGCGACATCTGATTGATGGTCTGCATGGACTCCGGCGCCGCCTTTTCCGCCATGGCTTCCGCGGCGGCCCCGGTTTTTGACTGCATGCTCACAATCTGACGCAGATCCCGCGCCAGAGAGGAGACCGAACTGCTGTAGGTCATCTGGACCGCCGGATAGGCGGCCTGCTGTTCCGGGAAGGTGGTTGCCCCGGAACCCGCGGCCCCGGCCTGCATGCCGCTCCGAACGGAGGTCATGGGCCGATGGACGAGGGTCGGCTGGCGAACCTGTCCCATCTTCACCGTGCGGGAAACGGATGGCTTCTGCGCCTTTGCCGCGCCCGTTCCGGAACCGGAAGAGGCGCCGCCCGTCCGGGCCTGGCTCCCGCTCGGGTTGGGAGTCCCGGCCGGCGGGGCCGAAACCGCTCCGCCCGCCGTCTTCCCCGCCTCGCTTCCGGAGAGATCCGCGTATTCCAGATCCACCGGGGGAGGCGTCATGGGATTTAAGGGGCCCCCTTCTTCCACGGACCAGCGTTCCGCGGCCATGGCCAGAAGGCGCTGCATGGAGGCCGATAATCCAGACGATCCGGAGGACGTCTGGCCTTTCGTCCCGGAGGTCCGGGACTGCGAAGGCCCTGAGGTCTGACCGGCGGAGGGCCTGGGGGCGCTGCCGGAGGGACGCGTCCCGGAAGCTTCGGTTCCGGGGCCCTGCCGGGGAGCGCTCTCGGGGCGCATGGACTTCAGCTGACCGCTCAGCGATTCCACGCCCCTGCTGATCGCCTGCGAAAGGGAAGAGGAATCCGGCTCAATCTGTTTTCCGAGCCCCTCTCCATAAAACTCCAGATCCAGCGGTACGGGCGTCTGCGTCCAGGGACTTCCGGTCTGTACGCGGGGCGTCGAAACCATCCCGGAGGATGCCGGCTGCCCGGCCCGTCCTGCCGCTGTATCGCCTGTCCTCTCCGGAGAAGCCGGACCGGCGGCTGGTAGTGTTCTGTTCCCCAGAGAACCGGAAGTCTGCGCAGGCGCCGTTCCGGCGCGGCCGGGTCCGGATGAGGGTCCTTTCGGCTGGCCGGCCTCGGACAGAATCGCCATCTGGCCAGCCACGGCCGTCCCCATATCCCGGATCATGCGCTCCAGGCTTCGCTGCTGGCCGCTCTGTCCGCTCGATGGGAAGCCCGCTTCGCTCCGATCTGCTTCCGTCTCCTGGGCGTGCTCCAGTTCCAGAGGAAGGAACCCGCCGGTGACTGCTGATGCATGAGGTCCGGAAGGAAGAGCCGTCCTGGTCCCCGCCGCGGGCGCCTGGCTTTCGCCATCCGCCTGCCTGTGGGGTTCCGAAATGCCCATCCTGTCTCCCAGGGCGGAGGTGCGCAACGGAGGAACGGTAGAAATCCCTCCCTGGGCGGGACGGAATGGCTCCGCCACGCTGCCCCTCCCGGGAGAACGGCCGGTCGTGCCGGCTGAGCCGGGCTCTGTCGCTCCACGCCCCCGGGAGGGAGCGGGAGTCTGTTGCGGAGAAGCGCGTCTTCCTGTTGAAGACTGCCCCGCTGTCTCGCCGGTCCGCAAGGTCGCGGCCGGCTTCGTATCTGTTTTTGCGGGAGGGGCGGACTTTCCTGTTCCGGCGTGGGCCGCGGCTTCCCGGGCGATCGCGCTGTCCAGAGACTTTGCGACCTGCTCCAGGACCTGGGCCGCGGACGGTCCGGTGGAGGAACCTGTCTCAGCCGCCAGAGGAACCTCCAGCTCCTGCGTATCCTTTATATATTCCAGGTCCACCGGCGGCATCGCGCCGAAGAACCCCGCCTCGCCGGCCATCCGAAGAGCTCCGGACGCCGGGGTCTGCCCGGGCATGGGCCGCCGGGTCTCGATGGGAGTCCGGACGTCCGCAACCCCCATCTTCTCCCCCCGGTCCGCGGTCTGCAGCGGGGGTACGGTGGCGATGCCTCCATGGGAGAGCCGACCCGGCTCTGTCTCTTTCCCCATGGGCGCTGTCCGGCTCTGGAAAGCCGGCGCCGTACGCTCCCCGGAAGTCTGGGCCTGTTCCGCCTCGTAAGCGGGGCGGGTATTGTCAGCAGGCCTGGCAGAGGATCTCCTGTCCGCAGTCGCGGACACGGAAGAGGGCCGGGCCGCATCGGACGGCCGCTCGGCACCTGTGGCAGAAGGCTGTCCCGCCCGAGCGCCTGGAGCGCTGCCAGCGCTCTCCTGGCTCGATTCCCGACCGGGCCTCGCCCCGATCTCCCGGGCAATCCGCTCGCCCAGGGACCTGGCCACCTGCTCCATGACGGAACCGGCGCCGGAGGGGATGGAACCCTGAGGTTCTCCCGATACGGGAGCCTCCTGTTCCTGCATATGTTCCAGCTCTACCGGCAGAAAGCCGCCGACAAAGCTCTGATCTCCTGTCTGCGGGGGAATCCCGACGCCCGACCCGATACCGGCCGGAGCGCGGCCCTTCTCCCCCTGGCTTTGGGCGTCCGCAACGCCCATTTTATCGCTCCGGTCTGCCGTCTGCAAAGGAGGAATGGTGGAGATTCCTCCGCCGGCTGACCGGATTGGCTCTCCTCTTCTTCCGGAAGGCGTTGGACCGCCTGAAAAAGCCGGTCCTGCCTGCTCTCCGGAATCCGGAGTCTGTTCTGTCTCGTACGGACGGGGCCTGCCAACCGCTTCGACAGACGGTTTCCCGTCCGGCGCGGCTGGCCTGGCCGAGGGCCGAAGGGATACGGAGGGCTGGTCCGCCCTGGTGCTCGGAGCGCTGGCTGCGCTCGCCTGTGTCTGTTCCCGCTCCTGCCGCGCCACGGTCTCATGGGCAATCCGCTCGCCCAGGGACCTGGCTACCTGCTCCATGACGGAACCGGCGCCGGAGGGGATGGAACCCTGAGGTTCTCCCGATGTGGGAGCCTCCTGTTCCTGCATATGTTCCAGCTCTACCGGCAGAAAACCGCCGACAAAGCTCTGATCTCCTGTCTGCGGGGGAATCCCGATACCGGAAGCCATTCCGGCTGGAACCCGGCTGGTCTCCCCCTGTGTCTGGACGTCCGCGACGCCCATTTTATCGCTCCGGTCCGCCGTCTGCAGAGGCGGAACCACGGTCATCTGACCGGGTGTCCGGGAAGGTGCCTTGCCCTCCGTACCGAATGGACTCACTTGGCCTGCCGTTTCCGAACGTTCCTCGCCAGTCAATGCGGCCACCTGAGATTCCGGCTGGAATCCCGCTTCTCCCCCGCTTCCGGACACGTCCGGCCTGACGGAAGAACGGGCGGGGGGCTGTACCGTACCGGGAGCCTGCCGCGCAGCGGCGGAAGGCGGAGTCTGTCCGCTGGAAACCATCTCCGGGGCGGCGGTAATCTGAGCCTCTGGTCCAGTCTGAGGCTGCGCCGTCGAAACGTCCTGCTGTTCCGCCCCAGTTGGAGCGGGCTGCCTTCTTCCCGCAGAGGTTGTCTTCTGCGGATGGGCAGAGACGCTTCCTTGAACAGACGGCTCTGCCTGGGTCTGTGAAACCGGAACGTCCCGCTCTTCGGGCGCGGCTGCAGGGGGCTGCTTTCTTCCTTCAGGGATCGTCCTCTGCGGATGAGAGCCGACGCTTTCTCTGTTGGATGGCTGCGCCGCTTTGGGACTCTGCTGTCCGGCTGGGGCCTTTGGGGGCTGCTTTCGCGCGGGATGGGCCGCGGCCTCCTGGCGGATCATACCGTCCAGCGATTTCGCAACCTGCTCCCAGACCGGGGCCGCTGTGGAGGCCGGGGTGGAAGAAACCTCTCCCGCTCCCGACAGGGATTCCTCGGTCTCCTGCCTGTGTTCCAGCTCCAGGGGCAGGAAACCGGCTGCAAAGCCGGGCTGCTGAACGCCCTGGGCAATCCCGCTTGTGGGCATCTGCCCGGCGGGAAGGGTTCCGATCTCCGGAGAGGGCAGGGGTTCTGTGACCCCCATCTTCTCTCCCCGGTCCGCTGTCTGCAGCGGAGGAACCGTGGTCATCGGCTCCGCAAGGCGGCCAAATTCCGCAGGGGTCTTCCCGGGAGATGCGGTCCGCTCGGGCTCTGTGGAGGGAACCTGGTCCGAAGGCAGAACTTCGGTCTCCGTCCTGGTTTCCACCTCTGCCGCTGCCGCGGCGGGACGGATGGAGCCGGAAACCGGTTGCCCGGTCCGGGTATCTGAAGCGGTTGGGGTGGTAACCGGCTGCCCGGCCCTGCGGTCCGGCGCGCTCGCTGTGGATTCCGACTGTTCCTGCGGCGCTGCGGCCGGGGAAGGCTCTGTCCTGCGGCTCTGTTCCGCACCCTTTGCGGGTGGCATTGCCTCCCGCGGGGCGCGGGTCAGCCGCTCTTCCAGGGATTCCGCGATTCTCTCGAGAACCGGCGTCGAGGCCGGCGTAGGAGAGAGCCGGGGCTCGCCCTGGGGGGAAGCTTCCGCTTCCTGCGTATGCTCCAGTTCCACAGGGGGGAACGGTCCCAGAAGACCTGCCTGGACCGGCGCGCCCGGACTCTGGAGCGTCGCGGCCGAACCGGATTCCGATCGGGAGAGGTCCGCTCCGGCCGGCGTCTGCCGCCCGGCCAGGCCCATCTTCTCTCCCCGGTCCGCCGTCTGAATCGGAGAAACCGTCCGGATCCTGCCCGCCGAAGCCGGGGATCCCTCCCCGCGTTCCGGAATCGGAGTGGAGTCCGGCTGCGTCCCGGCCATATGGTCAGGCGCAATCCCGGGCGTCCTCCCCGAGCCGAAGGGCTTCGCCGAAGGCTCGGATGCCGTCGTTTCTCTTTCTGTGGTCTGCTGCTCCGGCTCTGTACGGGCGGTCCGTCCGCCCGCCAGCATGCCGGTCAGGGCCTGCGCGGTCCGCTCCCAGACCGCGGTGTCTGTGTGACCGGCGGGAGGAACCGGTTGCTCCCCGCCTGTCTCCTCCGCTTCCCGGACATGCTCCAGGTCCATGGGCAGAAAACTGCCTGGCATTCCCGGACGCATGACTTCCAGCGGGCTCTGTCCCGCCACAACGGGAGGACGGGATCCAAGGCGGGTCCCATCGGCCGCGCCGGAATCCATCCCGCTTCCAGCCGGAGAAGACTCTGTCATTTCCTCCCGCACCAGAGTCTGCATGGGGGGAACCGTCGTCATATCCCCAAAGGACCGGGGGGCGGCTTCCGCCTTGCCTGCGGTATGGTCCTCTCTCCTCTGCAACTGCCCGCTCCGGACGGAAGCGCTGTCTGCCGAGGGCGGGAACTCCGCCGCGGGCCGCAGGCTGGCCGGGGACGCCTGTCCAGAGGGGGAAGCTGCCGCTTCGGCTCCGCTTTCCAGGTCCGCGGACCCGCCCGGCGCATGCCGGGAGGGACTTCCGCTCTGCCCGGTCGCCGGACCGGGAAGGACGGTCATCTCCCGGGCAACTCTCTCGCCCAGGGTTTTCGCCGCCTGTTCCAGGATCTGAGTGGAACTTCCCACGGGAGGCAGCCCCATGTGGTCCGCCGCCTGCGCTTCCGGCTCCTGCGTATGCTCCAGATCCACAGGCGGGAACCCGCCCAGAAGATCCGGACGCATGGCCGCCAGAGGGCCGGTTCTCTCTTCGGCCTCCCCGCCGACCGTGGTCTGCATGGGCGAAACCGTCGTCATGTCCCGAACGGACAGGGGGGACTCTCCCTCCCGGAAAGGAGGTTGACCGGCGGGAGACTCCGGCGTCGGCTGTCCGGCCACGCCGGGTGCGGCCGCGCTGCGCGCAGACTGCTCTCCCAGGTCTGCCGCTCTCTCCCGCTCCTGCGGGATCGCGCCGATGCCGGTCAGGGCAGCGGACGCCATCCCGGCGTTTGGCCGAATGGTCGTGCCACCCGAACCCGGGGAAGAAGGAGTACCCGGCACAGTACCAGCCGGAGCAATCCCCGGCGCGATGCGCTCGCGCAGGGAAGCGGGCGACATCGAAGCCGTCGGCATCCCGGTCACAGGACGGGGCGTGGTTCCGGAAATCCCCAGGGCGCCTTGAGGCGCCTGGCCGGAGGTCATCCGGGAAGCGGCTGCCTGAGAACCCGATCCGGAGGGACCGAAACTGCTCGCCTGCGGCTGACTGCGGTCCGAGGAGGAAGGCCGGCCCTGGTCCGCGATGCGAGCCGCTTTCCACAGGTCCACGCTCCGCTTGCCCAGCAGGCCCGTCAGCGCGGAGATCCCAGAGGGCCTCTGCATGGCGCCGCCCGCCGACACCCCGGCCGGCCGGTCCGTATCCGCCCGCTGCCCCTGATCATACACCATCTCCGCGCCGGGAAACGCCGACAGGGCGGGAATGGAGCGGGATTCCCGGGCAGAAGGTTCCAGCGGCTGGCCCTGCGGGACCCGAGCCGAAGGGGCCCTATGCATGGGAAAACCGGTCATTGCGGCCGGTGATACCCCAGGACGGGACTGCGCAGGAGTTCCCTGCGTCCCGAATACAGGCCGAGGCCGGGCGGGTTCCAGCGGCTGGCCGACCCGCCCCGCGGGTCCGTTCTCATAGGCTGACCGGGCCGGGGCGGAGTCCGTCCGGCCAGAGGTCACAGGATAAGTACCAGGATAAGTACCAGGATAAGAAGAGCGCGACGCCTGCGGGACGGACCGGTTCGGACTTTGGGGCCAGGGGCCCCGGGGTCCACCCCCGGAGGGCGCCGGCGCGGCCGGACGGATGTTCCGCCTCGGACGTTCCTGCCGTCTCTGCTGCGCGGTCCGCTCCCGGGTAATGGTGGAGGAGACGACCTTCTCCACGATCCGGACAGCCGCCTGGTCCTCTCCCCGCTCCTTCATCTGCTGAAGGATCAGCTTGAGGTCCACATGGAGATTGAGGGAAGGCGGCGCGCTCTCCATGGCGCCCTCTTCCTCTTCGGCTCCCTCCTCCAGATAGTCCAGACTGTAGGGCATATAGAAACCCGGCGTGCTCCCCGCATGGGAGCGGATCTCTTCCGCGAAGGACTGCACCAGTAAACCAAAAGGGGACAGCTGCATTTTGCCCTGTCCCAGCACGGACATATTCGGTTTGATTCCCAGTATGGAATCCATCTGGCGCGTCCTCCTCAGGTGCATCCTCCATAGAGAAGCTCAATTCGATTCACCGCCAGCTGCGCCTGGTTGCTGTCCAGGCTGGGGCCGACGTATCGGACAATGTGCGCTCCCGCGATCACCCACGTGCGCATGGGCCTCCCCTCGTGGTTGCAGAGCGTAATGGTTCCCGCCAGGGGAACGTCCACGCCGCTGTTCACCAGGTCCACCCAGAGAGAAAATGTATCCACGGTGGTGACGGTTCCCTGCTCCAGAACCAGCGTCTGCGGTACCGCGTTCTTGAAGAAATAGCGGGGATACATGCTGCCGCCTTCCATCACGGTCTCGTACTCAAACTGCATGCCCAGGCCGGAAACCGACGTGAACCGTCCGCTCATACCCAGAGGATTTCCACCCAGAAGCACATCGAAAAACGCGCCGGACGCGAAATCCTCCATCAGTGTCTGATCGATCATATGGCCACCTCTTCTCCGTTCCTACGTGGACCGTTTCAGCCCCACATAGGCGAACTCCAGGGTCTCCATCAGCACGCCGTCCTGGCTCGCGTCCAGACTGGCCAGCTCGTAGCCCACCGGATAGGCCCCGTAGAGCGTCCAGGTAACGCCCTCTTTCCCCGCGTCGTTCAGGACCGAGATTTCGATGGTCTTGCGCTTGGGTTTTTTCGGGCCCATCAGATTGGTCGGCAGGCAGCCGAATACCCAGTCCAGAAACTTGCCGTTGGCCACCACACCCTTGGACAGGGTGAGATTGCTGTAGGTCACAATGGAAGGAATAATCCCCTGTACGCCCCGGATATCCGCGCCGGTGCGTACCCGCACCACCTCGGTGGAGGCCCTGATCCCGGAGCACTGAGAAAAGGCAGCTTCCGTGGTTTTTCCGAAGTCCAGGAAGCCGCCGCCACTCATTTTGACCCGGAACCGGAACATGCGGTAGGGGTCGTTCTCCCGGGCGGGCTTCGGCGGCTCCGGAGATTTACGGGGCGGCAATCCGTTTTCCACAGTTCTGTCTCACCTCACTTGAACTCGTACCGGTTCTCCTGCGTGCCGCTGAGCTTGCGGTTGATCGCCGAGATCTCCTGACACCAGCGGCGGCGCTCCCGATGCTCCATATTCATGAGATCATCCAGAGACCAGTGCAGATAGTACCCGAGAAAGGACATTTCCTGGTACAGTCTGTCCTGGGGGTAGAGGACGATTCCTAGCTCAACAAAAAATCCAGCGGCACCTCAAAACTTTCATTGCAGTGGGGGCACCGCACCGTATAGGAGGGGCGCTCCGACATGTTGATGCGCTGGTAGAAATCCTGGAGGTACGCCAGATCCATGGTGAACAGGTCCTCGATGACCTTATTGTTGATGGAGGGCAGCGTCCCCAGCTTCGTGATCACCCGGGACAGCAGGATGATGGAGAGATAGGAGGAGTTCTGCTGGACCCGGGGGTCCCGCAGAGGAAGAATCTCGTCCGCAGCCGTCGCCAGACGCATGGTTCCCTTCCGGTGGATGTCTCCGTTGGCGTCCACATATCCCCGGGGGAGCATGAACTCAAATTCCGTCTGCATATTGTCTCCTTTTTTTACTCGTATGGCTATGCGGACTTAAGTCCGCATAGCCATACGAAGGCGTATATCAGCGCGTATCAGATGGGCGAAGGCGTGCCGGCCATGCTGCCGGGGGTCGTCAGCCAGATGCCCTCGTGGCACAGCTCGATGGACTGGATGGCAACCTCGCCGCCCATACCGGACAGGTCGGGGATGGTGTAGGTGACGGGCCACGCGTTGATCAGGGTCCACACCGGGCCGGACGGGTTGCCGGCGTCGTCGATCAGGGTAATGGTCACGTCGAAACGGGTGATGCTGGTGGGGCCCGCGGTGTTGTCGGGAGCCACGCTGTGCAGCCAGGTCAGGAAGTCGGAGTCGTCGCTGACGCCCCAGCGCAGGGTCACGTTGCCGAAGGTCGTCAGACCGGGGAGCTTCCGGGGGGTGTTGCGCAGGTCGTCGCCTTCGCGGTACTCCACGGCCGCCACCGACATGTTCATGCCGGAGACCTCGGAGAAGCCGGCCCGGGCGATGCCGCCGGTGGATACCTGGTACCGGAATACTCTATAGGGATAGTTAATTGCCATTGCTCACTCGTCCTTTCTTATTAATTCCGTACTCGAAACATCAGTGGATCTTACTCGGAAGCGGTCTTCTGGGTGATGCGGAAGATGACGAACTCGGCGGGCTTCACGGGCGCGATGCCGATGTTGCAGATCAGCCGGCCGTTGTCGATATCGTCCTGGGTCATGGTGGTGGGACCGCACTCCACGAAGTAGGCCTGCTCGGGCGTGGAACCGGCCAGAGCGCCGTCGCGCCAGCAGGTCGCCAGGAAGGACTCGATGGTGCGGGTCACACGGCCCCAGAGCGCCTCGCTGTTGGGCTCGAAGACAACCCAGTTGGTGTTGGTCTTGATGGACTGCTCCACATAGATGAAGAGACGGCGGACGTTGATGTACTTCCACAGACCGTTGGAGCTGATGGTCCGGGCGCCCCAGACGCGGATGCCGCGGCCGGTGAAGGCACGGATCAGGTTGATGCCGATGGGGTTCAGGATGTCCTGCTCGGCGTCGTTGTAGCTGCAGGACAGGCCGGTGCAGCCGCGGACGATCTCGTTGGCGGGAGCCTTGTGCACGCCGCGATCGGTGTCGGTGCGGGCATAGATGCCGGCCATGGCGCCGGAGGGCGGGAAGTAGGCGGGCCGCTTGCTGCCGTTGTCCAGCATCTCCAGCCAGGGGTGATAGATGGCGGCGTAGGTGCTGTCGTACATGTCGCGGAACTGGGCCAGCTCGTTGGTCTTCTTCATGTCAGCGGGCATATCCAGGATCGCGAAGCAGCTGGCGCGGTTCTCGCAGAAAGCGATCAGAGTGGACTGGACGTTGGGGTCGACCACGCCGGGGATCGCCATGATGGAGACGTTGTTGTTCTCGATGAAGGACTGCAGGCCGGTGCGCCTGCCGGGGCCGTTGTCCTCGCCGAGGTACATGGTGGCGTTCGCCTTGTTCATCGCGCCGTCGGAGCCGCCGGCCAGGGCCACCACCACGGGGGCGTCCACGCCGCCGATCTGCGCGAAGGGAACGATGCTGGCGGCAGCGGGAGCCAGAGCGGCGGTCGCTTTCTCCTTGCCCTCGGGAGCGGGAGCCGGAGCGGGAATGGCGGCGGGAAGCACCTCGAAGGAGACGAGCTCGCTCTTGGCGGCCTTGACGGCCACGAAGTTATCGGCGGCCGCGTTCAGGCTCACGTCCGCGAAGGTCTCCACGGTTTCGTCCAGCTTGACGGAGACCGTGATCTCGCAGGTGCGGATGTACTTGGGAGTGCCCACGCTGGTATCCACAGCGTTCACAGTGGGCGCGGCGTCCAGGGTGACAACCTTGTCCAGGGTGGACTTGACGGTGGCATAGCCCTTGTTCTTGCCGTCAAACAGCTCCACCACGTCGCCGGCGTTGAAGCCGTCGGCGTTCTTCAGGGTCAGGTCGGCGCCGGCAGCGGCCAGCACCTGGGTCTTGGCCTTGGAAGTCGGGGTGATGGTCACGCGGATCTTGTCGCCCCACTCGCCGGGGTTCGCAGCCGTGATCTTCAGAACGCCGGCCTTCGCGGAGGAATTCTTCGCTCCGTCCGCGGCCACACGCATGATGTAGGCCCGGGAGCCACCATTCAGGAAGAACTGCTCCACCGCATAGGGCAGGAAGCGTCCGTTCCCGGCACGGGCCTCGCTGAGGTAGCCGCCGTACATGCGCTTGTAATCGGCAAAACTGGTGACCAGCTGGGGCTGCCCCACCACGGGTCCCCGCTCCGCCAGTCCGATGAACCCCGCCGTACTGGTGCTGACGCCCTGCATGGGTACTGCGCCGGAATCGTACTCTTCCACGTATACGCCTGGATGCAAATACTCTGCCATGTTTCGTTTGTCCCCACGCTGAAGTTTGGGGACAATCCTCCTTTCTATCGCTCAGTTTCAGCCGTCTTTCGACGATATTATGAGTCTGACGTTCTGTCAGGATCTCCTGATTTCCGGTTGGCACAGCCGGCCAACCCTTCCCAGAAGCGCATCACCACCGACGCGTTGTACTCCAGCGCCCGCCCGATGTGCTCGTAGGCGCTGTAGGCGTCAAACAGATCCGCTCCTGTGCGGAACACCACCCGTTCCTTCCATGTCATCATGCTGCCGAACAGCACCTGGCGGTTTATCTCCTCGCACAGGGCCGTGGCCCGCGCCCGGTCCGCTACACGGAAGGGGTAGTAGCCATAGATCAGAACAGCCTGTTCCATGCAGGCGCAGATGGTCTCCCACTTGCGTCCGCGCTCCGAGAAGACCAGCCGGAACCGCTGGCCCTCTCTCTGATAATCGAATGCATTGTAGCGCAGCAGAAACTCCAGTTCCTCCGCAGGGTCCGCCTGGTCTCCGATCTGAAATTTCGCCATCGTTTCCGCCATCCTTACCACGACCACGCCGTGTCAGCTCCGTCCGTCCCGCGCTCCAGAAGCGCTCCGGGATCCGCCGACCGGGGCCAGCTGCCGCTCTCTCCGCTCCATTCCGCCGGGGCGGTCAGAAGCGGGGATACGGTCCGGATCCCGTTGGCCGGAGGTTCTGCCCCCGTACCGGGATCCTCTACGGTGTGCAGGGCAGGCGTGCCGACTCCGCTCCCGCTTCCCTGCAGAATCTCCGCCAGACCGCTGTTGCCAACGGCCTCGCTGAGCTCCCGCAGCAGAGAGGTGGAAAGCTGCGTCAGGTCGGTCTGCCCGCTCAGCAGTCGGGCAAAGACCTGGAGGGGGATCTGCTCAGCCGTTCGGCCCCGGTCCTCCGCCTGGAGGCTCCGGGTTTTCTGTTCCGGGCCCTCCTGCCGGCGGGTTTCCTGCTCCTTCACGGCCACGGCGAACACCTCCGTCCGTGTCTGCGTCAGCGCTGCGATCCGCGTCGTCCTCCGGAAGGAATTCCTCCCCGTCTTCCGACGGCGGGAAATCCCCCATGGGATCCGCGTCCGATCCGGGATCGCCGCCGCCATCGCCATCCTCCGGCGGCTCGATCTCTTCGGGTTCCTCTTCTTCTCCCATGGCCCGAAGCGCTTCCTGAAGGAAATCCTTCGAGGAAAACTCGGACTCCGCCGCGGCGGCCGACTGGGAGAGGTAGCGCAGCTTCTGCAGGAAGTCCTCCCGCATCTGCGCCTTCTTCCGGATGACGGCCTCCACCTTTTCCTGGGCCCGCGTCAGAACAGCGCGCTGCTCCTCCGTTCCCGGGCCTTTCAGCTGGGCCAGTCTGCCGCGGTACTCCGCCAGCAGGTTCTGCTCCCGGCTGTCCGTCAGAAAGGGATACTGCTTCTGAAGCGTCCCCGATCCGGCGCCCTTCCCTTCCGCCAGGGCGGTAAAGGAGTCCAGGGCCTGCCGGGCGTTTTTCAGCACGTCCACAACAATTCCCACGGCGCTCTCCGCAAAGCCCTTGTTCGTAATCCCCAGGGTCCCCTGGGAACCGGAGATTCTGCTGTGGGAGGAACTGCGCTGAAACAGCATCCGCTCCCGCACCTGTCTGCTCCGCTCCTGCCCGGCCGACCGGTTCAGACAGGAAAAGAGCATCATCTTTCCCTGTCCCCGCATCACGGCCGCCGAAAGGCTTCCGCGCTGGAAGGCGACCTCGGCGAAGCGGTCCATCAGGCGCTGGCTGGGATCCCGGGGCGCATACCGGGACGACATGTCTGTCGCGTCGGGCAGGGCCTCATCGGTTTCCCGGGTTTCCTGACCGGGAGACCCGGCCATCCGCTCTCCGCCCGCCTCCGTCAGACCGGGCGTCTCCTCGCGCATGAAGTAGAGCCGGGTCATGGCGCCGAGATCCGGTTCCTGCCCCTGCGCGCGGATCTGTCCGATCCGATCAAAGGTCTGTCGGAAACTTTCCGTCAGGTGATAGATGGGATCCCTGTGCCGGAAGGTCTCCGCCCCGACGGCAACCGAGAGCTGCCGCCGGACTGATTCCTCCGACACGGGGGCTGGAGCAGCCGGGAAACGCAGCTTCTTCCGATACTCTGTCTGCACAGCTCCCATGGGTTCCTCCCTGTCCGGGTCCGATAGGTTTCCTGCCTGAGAAGGGCCATCCGGCCGCCTGAGATCGCGGATCCGAGGTCCTGATATCCGAACCTCATCCGCAGGTTCCATTATAGCCGAAGCCGGCCTCCGGAGGCTGTCTCATTCGGGCTGTAAAGATATGCCATTCACGAAACTCCCTTTCAGACATATCCGTTATCCCGATTCCGCTGTCCGGATCCCCGGTCCGGGCGGCGCGGCGACTCTGCAACGCATGCATTCACAGCGCAGTCGCCTTCAGCTCAACGTTGCCCTTACATTATACATGAAATTCCAGCTGTTCGGTCGCAAGTTCAGGAGGTCAACTGCCTGCATTCAGGAGAACTCGAAACACCCCGCCCGCCAGGCACTTTCCTCCCCGCGTCCTCTCCCGGCCTTTATCCACAGATTTTCCACAACCACCGGGACAAACCGGCTCTTTTTTGGGGAAAGCGGTGGAAAATCTTCCGAAATCGGTGAGTTTCAGTCCTGAGCCGGATTCCTCATTCCGCGCCGTTTCAGCCCCTCCGGCGGGGTCTTCTTCCGTCCCGATTCCGCCCGAGCCAGGTCCCGCGAGCCAGGTCTCATGCAGCCTCACGGAAGCCGGACTGCAAAAAAAGACACCGGCCGGATGGCCGATGTCTTCCGCAGATCTCAGTCTGACGTTCGCATGTTCAGGGGATCCGAAGCGAAATCCGCCCTGGCGGAGAAAGACTCCTGTGCCCGCGTTCAGGCCCAGCTCTCCTCGTATTCCGAGCGGCCGGCCCGGCCCATCAGATCCGTCACCACGGTGGTCACGTCCCGGCCCTCGTAAAGCACTTCATAGGCCACCTGCGCAATGGGCATCTCCACCCCCGCTTTCGCGGCCAGCGTTCTGGCGTTGGCGGCGGCGTAGCAGCCCTCCACCACGGCGCCCACCTGTTCGATGGCCTCGGGAATGGGAACTCCCCGCCCGATGAGAATTCCGCAGCGACGGTTGCGGGAGTGCATGGAACAGCAGGTGACGATCAGGTCGCCCACGCCGGCCAGGCCGGTAATGGTCTCCCGGCGGGCGCCCAGCGCCACGCTCAGCCGGGCGATCTCCGCCATTCCCCGGGTCATCAGAAGGGCCTTGGTGTTGTCCCCGGCCCCCATGCCGTCCAGACAGCCGGCGCAGAGGGCGATGACATTCTTGAGGGCGGCGCAGATCTCGGTGCCGATGCGGTCGTCCGTGGTATAGACGCGAAAGCGGCGGCTCATGAAGGCCGCCTGCACCCTGCGGGCCGTCTCTTCGTCCGGACCTGCCGCCACCACGCCGGTGGGGATGCCCCGGCCCACTTCCTCCGCGTGGGATGGGCCGGAGAGAACCACCACGGGGCAGGTTCCCCCGGTCTCCTCTTCGATTACCTCGGACAGCCGCAGAGAGGTTCCCCGCTCGATGCCCTTTGATGCGGAGACCAGCAGGGTCCCCGGCTTCAGCCGGTCCTTCAGCTTCGCCGCCGTCTCCCGCACCGCGAAGGAGGGCGTCGCCAGCACCACCAGTTCGCAGTCCCGCACGCAGTCCAGGTCCGCGGTCAGCGCCAGCTTCTCCGGCAGGGCGACCCCCTTCAGCATGGGGCTCTCCCGCTTCTCCTTCAGGATCTTATTCTTTTCTTCCGTATAGGACCACAGCGTGGTCTCGTGGCCGTTATCCAGCAGCACCAGGGCCAGGGCCGTGCCCCAGCCGCCGCTGCCCAGTACGGCAGTTTTCATGAAAAAACACCTCCAGATGGAACAAAGGGGCCGGTCTGGGGCCGACCCCGATCGGACGGACCTTCGCCGGTCCGCTATTTCTTTTTGTGGAAGGAAAACTTATTCTCGGTACCCGTCAGCAGCCGTTGGATGTTGCTTCGGTGCTTCCAGACCACCAGGCCGCCAAGAAAGAGTCCCATGACGAAGAGGATGGGATCGCGGAAGACGAACCAGGTGGAAAAGGGGAACGACGCCCCGGCCCAGATGGAGCCCAGGGAGACATAGCGGGTGAGGAGCACCAGCACCAGAAAGCCGATCCACGCCACCAGCCCGATGCGCCAGTCCATCATGAAGACAATGGCGCCCCCGGAGAGGACTCCCTTGCCGCCCCGGAAGTGAAACATGCAGGGATACATGTGCCCCAGCAGCACCCAGGCGGCGGCCCAGTATTTCGCATAATTCACCAGGTCTCCGCCCTGCACACCCGCCGAGAGGAGCACCGCCACCTGGATGCCCACCACCGCCTTCACCACGTCCGTCAGAATCACAACGAAGGTCAGGGGCCCGCCGAAGGTACGGAAGAAGTTCGTCAGTCCGGCGTTGCCGCTGCCATGGTTGCGGACGTCGTCGCGGAGAATATATTTGGACACAATTACAGACCCGTTGAAGCAGCCGCAGAAATAGGCCACCACGGCAATGATCACAGCGCGGAAGATCAGATCTCCCATTCCTTATCCCTCCTTGTCACCCTTCTGCCGGATGGTCAGCCGCACCGGGGTGCCCTCCAGACCGAAGGTGCTGCGGATCTGGTTTTCCAGATACCGCTGATAGGAAAAGTGAAACAGCTTGGCATCGTTGCAGAAACAGACAAAGTGGGGCGGCCGCACCCCGACCTGTGTCATATAATAAATTTTCAGGCGGCGCCCTTTATCCGTGGGCGGCTGGACCCGGGAGGTGGCGTCCGCAAGCACACTGTTGAGCATGCCGGTCGAGATGCGGGTGGCGGCCTGGCTGTTGACATAGTTGATGAGGTCAAAGAGGCGATCCACCCGCTGTCCGGTGAGGGCGGAGATGAAGATCACCGGCGCGTAGGTCATGAAGGACAGGCTCTGCATGACTTCCTTGCGCATGCGGTCCATGGTCTTTCCGTCCTTCTCGATGGCGTCCCACTTGTTCACCACGATCACGCAGGCCTTCCCCGCCTCGTGGGCCAGCCCTGCCACCTTGGTGTCCTGCTCCGTAACGCCCTCGTTGGCGTCGATGAGGATCAGGCAGACGTGGCTGCGCTCGATCGCCATGGTAGCCCGCAGCACGGAGAAGCGCTCGATGCGGTCGTCCACCCGGGACTTCTTCCGCATGCCGGCGGTATCGATGAAGAGGTATTTCCCCTTTTCGTTTTCATATTCCGTATCCACCGCGTCCCGGGTGGTGCCGGCCACGTTGGAGACAATGACCCGCTCCTCCCCCAGAATGCGGTTGACAAGGGAGGACTTGCCCACGTTGGGCTTGCCGATCACCGCCACCCGGATCACGTCGTCCTCTTCCTCTTCCTCCTCTTCCGGAGGGAAGAACTCGAAGCAGGCGTCCAGCAGGTCGCCGGTGCCGTGGCCGTGAAGGGCGGAAATGGCGATGGGATCCCCCAGCCCCAGGTTGTAGAACTCGTAGAGGCCGGGGTCCTCGTGGCCGATGCTGTCCGCCTTGTTGACGGCCAGAATCACGGGCTTGCGGGCCCGAAGCAGCAGGTTCGCCACATCCTGGTCGGCGGCGGTCACGCCGGTGCGGATGTCGCAGACCAGCACGATCACGGCGGCCGCCTGGATGGCGATCTCCGCCTGTTCCCGCATGAAGGACAGGATCTGGTCGTCCGTGCCCGGCTCGATGCCGCCGGTGTCCACAATATCGAAGACCCGGTTTCTCCACTCGCATTTCGCGTACAGCCGGTCCCGGGTCACCCCCGGCGTATCCTCCACGATGGAGAGACGCTGTCCGCACAGCCGGTTGAACAGCAGGGACTTGCCCACGTTGGGCCGTCCCACAATGGCGACCAAAGGTTTCATGAAATACACCTCGCTTTATGACAAGGGCGCCCGCTCAGCGGGTGCCCGGATGGTAGCGGTAAAACTCCTCCTCTTCTCCCGGGGCGGGGCCCGTGGAGGCGGGCGCGGCCAGACCGCACATGGCGTCCAGCAGCTCGAAGCCGTCCTGGGCCACCGGCAATACCGGCACCCCCAGCGTCCGCTCCGCCTCCTCCAGGGTCACATCGTCCAGGAAGACGGTCTCTCCGGAGCGCAGCATGGTGGCGGGGATCAGCACCCGCTCTCCCAGCTCCGTGCCTTTCAGCTGTTCCAGCAGATCCTGTCCGGTGACCAGGCCGGCCACCGTGATGCTCTCTCCGAAAAAGCGGTTGCGGATCCCCTGGACGCGGCCCTGAATGGCGGGGAATCTGGCGTGGGCCTCCTCCACCAGCTTCTCCAGGAAGGGGGCGGCGGAGACGCCGGTGGCGATGGTAAAAGGCGTGGCGCCCTCCGTCTCTTCCAGGTCCATCAGCTCCAGGGCCCGATGGAACTCTCCGGAGAGCAGGCGCAGCATGCCGACGCCGTTGTCCAGCTGGGTGAAGGACTCGAAGTATTCCTCGTCGGGCAGCTCCCGCTCCGCCAGCAGGTAAAACTCGTCCGAGCACCAGACCAGCCGGGACCCCTTTTCCGCCAGATGGCGGGCGGCGAAGGCCTCCACCTGGTCCAGGACGGCGGCGGCGGTCTCTTTCCGGTAGCCTTCAAGGGAAGGCAGCCCCTCCCGGTACTTCGTCAGTCCCACCGGCACGACGGAGACGCTGTTGACCGCCGGCCACAGGCCGGCCAGGTCCTCCAGGGTCCGCTCCAGGGCGGGACCGTCGTTGAGGCCGGGGCAGGAGACAATCTGACAGTTCATGGTGATCCGGCGCTCCGCGAAGCGGCGCATGACCTCCAGCACCTCCGCGGCCCGGGGATTTTTCAGCATCTCCACCCGCAGCGCCGGATCCGTGGTGTGGACGGAGATGTTGATGGGCGAGATGCGAAGGTCCATGATGCGCTCCATCTCCCGCCGGGAGAGGTTGGTCAGGGTCAGGTAGTTGCCAAGAAGAAAGGACAGACGGGCGTCGTCGTCCTTGAAGTAGAGGCTTTCGCGCATCCCCGGGGGCATCTGGTCCACAAAGCAGAAGACGCAGCGGTTCGCGCAGGAGCGGGCCCGGTCCATCAGGTAGGTGGGGAACTCCAGTCCCAGGTCCTCCCCCTCCCGCTTGCGCACCCGGACGGTGCGCTCCCGGCCGTCCCGCTCCCGCAGTTTCAGCTCCAGCCGCGTGTCGTAGCTGTAGAATTTGTAGTCCAGCACATCCGCGATGGGGTGGCCGTTGACGCTGACGAGGGTCTCCCCCGCCCGGATTCCGGCGCGGCGGGCGGGACTGCGGGGGTCCACCGAGCGGATTTCTGTCAGACTCACGTTTTCTCTCACCTTCCAGCCTTTCCCAGAGAGGGTCCCTTCATTTTACACGAAAGGGAGGGGAAAAGCAAGCCGGGCCGCTCCTTTTCCGGAAAAAAGAGGGGGCGGCACCGGCAGACCGGCTCCGCTCCCTCGGATTGATTTCAGGATTCCTCCGGCCCGGTCACGCAGAAACCGGGTCTCGCTTCGTCAAAGAGGTCCACCATCCCGCAGTAGTTGAGGACCTCGTACTTCCAGATCCAGTCCTTCTCGGCCGGACCGAGCTCAGACTCCTTCAGGAAGCGGCCGTCCTTCGTGATGAAGCCCACGGGCGTGACGGCGGGCATCTCCTCGTAGAGGTCCGCCAGGAACTGCATGTAGCCCGTCATGGGCAGGCCGGCCGCCTGGGCGGTAAGAACCCCCAGGAAGTTGGGACTGCAGATCACATCCTCCCGCTCCTCGGTGTCGTAGTTGGTCCAGATGAAGAAGGGCACCGCGTACTGGCGCATCAGTTCTTCCGTGGTGCGCTCGGAGAGCTTCTTCCCGTAGAGCTTCTCGTAGAAGGCGTTCTTCAGCGGCGGCTGGTGGTCCCCGAAGAACACCACCATCACCCGCTCGTCCAGTTCGCTGCAGCGGGTCAGCAGCTCCTGCAGAGCAATGTCGCTCTCGGCGGACAGGGCCAGGTACTGCTCGGCGGTGGTATCCTGCTGGTTGAGCTCCGGGTCCAGGGTAATGGTGCGCTCCAGGTTGTTCCAGCCCTGGGCGTAGCCGCTGTGGTTCTGCATGGTCACGTTGAAAAAGAAGGACCGGTCCTCGTCTTTAATGGCATTCAGGACAGCCGTGTAGTCCGAACGGTCCGAGATGTAGTGGCGGATGTACCAGGGATTCGTCACGTCCTCCTGATACATCTGGTTGTCAAAGGACAGGTAGTCGTAGGCGATCACCCGGTTCCAGCCGGAGCGGTCGTAGGGGTGGAAGGCGGTGGTGGTGTACCCTTCGCTGCCCGCCAGGGCCGCCAGAGAGGGCATGTCCCGCTCCACATAGAGCTGATAGGCCACCGTGTGAGGCGGCTGAAAGAGGCTGGTAAAGCCGGTGAGGTACTCAAACTCCACCGTGGCGGTGCCGCCGCCGGTCACAGGCGAGTACATCCAACCCTTCACGGTGTTCTCCTTCAGGGAGTGCAGGAAGGGCAGGGGATCCATGGACGGCTCGAAGGAATCAAAGAGGGAGAAGTCCCCGAAGGACTCGTTCATGACGACGATGATCTTATCCGGCTGGAGAGAGGGATCTCCCTCGCTGCCGGGATAGTCCGCCAGCAGCTCCAGCGCCGTCTCCTTCGAGTAGTCGTCCGGCTTGTCCACGGAGCTGTAGCGCAGGGCGATGGTGAAGTTGAGCACAAAGCCGTTGCGCTGGGTCACCCACTGCTGGGTGAAGATGCCCATGTTGGGCAGGGCGTCCGTAAAGAAGAAACCGTAGCAGTAGATCGCCAGGGCTCCCCAGCAGAGCACACCCACGGGCCAGGGGATCTTTGCCCGGCGTCTCTGGGAGACGCACATCCAGACCAGGAACAGGTAAGCCACCAGCAGCACCGCGGCCTGAATGATGTAGGAGTCCTTGGAGTAGTCAAACCCCTGGGCCACGTTGGCCGCCGTCCGCCAGGCCAGCACGTCCGCCGGGAAGATGATCCGCCCGCGGAAGCGCAGGATATAATGATTGAGCAGCCCGATCACAAAGGAAAGGATGGAGCCGGCCGCGGCCGCCCGGCGCAGCCGCCCCAGAAGCAGACGGCAGACGATGAACAGGCTGTAGTACCAGATGATGTTGCCCGTCACCTGCCAGCTGTCCAGGTCCTCGAAGACGTTGTTCTCGTTGAGGATCTCCACCATCCACAGGGAAACCCAGGGCCCCAGCAGAAAGACCAGCCGGGAGAGCCATCTGCCCTTCCGGTGCTGGAACTCCCAGAGCAGTCTTCTCCGGACCCGCCTTACCAGGTCCGACGCATACAGGGTATCGCCGTTCGTACTCATAGTTCCTCTTCCTCCACATGCGGCGCAGCCGCAATCTTCAGGATACACTTCTCAGCGGAAATTGCAAGCGAAAGTTGGGGAAATCCACAGTTTTTTTCCTCTCC
>CANRFA010000011.1 GCA_947629775.1 uncultured Oscillospiraceae bacterium | reverse complement strand
GGCCTGAACACCCTGGTCCGCGGGCAGAAGCTGCCCATCTTCTCCGGCTCCGGTCTGCCCCACGCCGCCCTGGCCGCCCAGATCGCCCGGCAGGCCAAGGTGCTGGACGGCGCCTCCAACTTCGCCGTGGTGTTCGCCGCCATCGGCATCACCTTCGAGGAATCCGAATTCTTCGTCAGCGAGTTCAAACGCACCGGCGCCATCGACCGTACCGTGCTGTTTACCAACCTGGCCAACGACCCCGCCGTGGAACGTATCGCTACGCCCCGTATGGCGCTGACCGCCGCCGAGTATCTGGCCTTCGAGAAGAACATGCACGTGCTGGTCATCCTCACCGACATCACCAACTACGCCGAGGCTCTGCGTGAGATCTCCGCCGCCAAGAAGGAAGTGCCCGGACGCCGCGGCTACCCCGGCTACCTGTACACCGACCTTGCCACCATGTACGAACGGGCCGGCCGTCAGGTGGGCAAGGAGGGGTCCATCACCATGATCCCCATCCTGACCATGCCCGAAGACGACAAGACCCACCCCATCCCCGACCTGACCGGCTACATCACCGAGGGCCAGATCATCCTCTCCCGGGAACTGTACCGCCGGGGCGTCAACCCGCCCGTCGACGTGCTGCCCTCCCTGTCCCGTCTGAAGGACAAGGGCACCGGCGCCGGCAAGACCCGCGAGGACCACGCCGGCACCATGAACCAGCTCTTCGCCGCCTACGCCACCGGCAAGGAGAACAAGGAGCTGATGTCCATCCTGGGCGAGGCCGCCCTCAGCCCCACGGACCTGCTGTACGCCAAGTTCGCGGACGAGTTTGAGAAGCGCTACGTCTCCCAGGGCACGGACGAAAACCGGTCCATCTTCGAGACCCTGGACCTGGGCTGGGAGCTTCTGAGCATCCTGCCCCGCAGCGAGCTGAAGCGGATCAAGCCCGAGTTCATCGACAAGTACCTGCCCAAGAAGGACTAAGGAGGGATCTGTATGCCTTCCACAACAATAAACCCGACCCGAATGGAGCTGACCCGGCTGAAAGGCCGGCTGCGCACCGCCCAGCGGGGCCACAAGCTTCTGAAGGACAAGCGGGATGAGCTGATGAAGCAGTTCATGGACGTGGTTCGGGAAAACCGGGCGCTGCGCCGCCGGGTGGAGGAGGGCCTCATGAAGGCCCACGGCTCCTTCACGGTGGCCGCCGCCCTCATGTCTCCGGAGATGCTGGAGCAGTCCCTCCTCTGCCCGAAGCAGAGCGTGGAGCTGAACATGACCTTCCAGAACATCATGTCCGTGGATGTGCCCCAGTACCAGTTCCGCACCACCGGCCAGGGCGGCGGGGAGGTCTATCCCTACGGCTTCGCCCAGACCAGCGGCGAGCTGGACGACGCGGTGGACGCCATGTCCCAGGTCTTCAAGGACATGCTGCGCCTGGCCGAGGTGGAGAAGACCTCCCAGCTGCTGGCGGAGGAGATCGAGAAGACCCGCCGCCGCGTCAACGCTCTGGAATACGTCAAGATTCCGGAGATGGAGGCCAACATCAAGTATATCACCATGAAGCTGGACGAAAACGAGCGCGCCAACACCATCCGCCTGATGAAGGTGAAGGACATGATCCTCAAGGAGGCCATCGAGAGCCGCCGGGAGGAAGACGCCCGCGTGGTGGAGAGCTTCAGCTGATCAGGGTCGGTTTCATGCCGCGAACGGGACTGTCCGGGGATACCCGGGCAGTCCCTTTTTTCGAGCCTCATTTCCCGAATGCTCTTTGACAATCAGCACGCTAAAGGATATAATGAAACGGAAAATCCGGACTCCCGCGGAGTCCTCTGACTGCGAGGTACGCCATGAGAAAACTGCTTGCCGCCCTGCTGGCGGCCACGCTTCTGCTCTCCGCCTGTGGACGGCAGAGAGCCGCATCGTCCTCCGCATCCTCTTCTTCCTCCGGTTCTGCGTCCTCCGAGCCGGTTCCGGAGGCCACCGCCGAACAGCTGTGCGCCGCCATTCTGGCCAGCCAGGAGGATCTTCCCGCCCTCACCGCCTTCAAACCGGGCGACAGCGTCTATACCGACTACCTCCAGCACTACTATGAACTCTCCCCGGACGACATCCCGGACGCCGTCATCTGCATCGCCCAGGGGGCCGGGGCTATGGAGGTCGCCGTCCTGAAACTGAAGGACGCCTCCGGGGTCACCGGGGCGGAAGACGCCCTCCAGTCCTACCGGGTGCGACGGGCCGGGGACTTTACGGGCTACGCCCCGGAGGAAGCGGCCCTCGTGGAAAACGGCCTCGTGGCCTCCTCCGGCTCCTGCCTGGCTCTGCTGCTCTGCCCGGATCCGGAAAAGGGCCGGGAAGCCTTCCTGGACTGCATCCGGGGCAAACTGCCGGAGGTCTCTCTGACCGACCTTCTCAACCGGGAACCTCCGGAGCAGCCGGACGTCTCCGCCCCGGATACCTCGGTTCCGGATACTTCCGTTCCGGACACCTCGATCCCGGACACGTCCGGATCCCAGCCCTCCGCCCCGTCCGAGGAGCGCCATCCCTCGGCCACGGTCCCGGTGCCCTCTCACCAGGACACCCCGCCGGCCCAGCCCGAGTCGCCCGCGCCCCAGGAGCCGGTGACGCCAGACCCGCAGGAGCCGATTCAGGAACCGGTCCAGGAGCCGGTCTCCACCCTGCCGGACGAATACCGGGAAGAGGACGTGAAGCAGGCCTATGCCACCGGGGATACCTCCCGCCTGACCCCCAAGAACCTGGCGGTGCTCAATAAATGCCAGGAGGTTCTGCGCAACCTGACCACTCTCAGCCCCTACGACCAGGAACTGGCAGTCCACGACTGGATCATCCGCTGGGGCGAGTATGACTCCAACACCCTCACCCACGACCCCAACTTCACGCCCTCGCCGGACAACGACAACCCCTACGGATTCCTCACCTATGGCCGGGGTATCTGTCTGGGCTACACCACCACCTTCCAGCTCTTCATGGATCTGCTGGGCATCGAGTGCATCACGGTCCATGGCACCGCCTACAGCGCCACGGAGGAACACGCCTGGAACATGGTGAAGCTGGACGGGGCCTGGTACTGCGTGGACTGTACCTGGGACGACCCCATCTCCAGGGTGCCGGTTTCCACCGCCACCGCCCATCAGTACTTCAACTGCACCAGCGAGTACCTCAAGCAGACGGACCACCAGTGGGACGCCGGCGCTGTTCCCGAGGCCAGCGCCACGGAGTGGGCCTGGCTCGGCTGATCGTCCATCCCCGGCGCTCTTCTCCGGAAGGGCGCCGGGTTTTTGCTGGAATGCACAAAGCACTCACCTCCAGCGCTTCCATCTTTGTACAGATTGCCCCGAAAAAAGTGCTTGCTTTTCGTCGGACCCCATGGTATCATTGTGAAGCTGTCCGAAAGACAGACACAGATCCGGGTGTGGCGAAGTTTGGTATCGCGCTTGAATGGGGTTCAAGAGGCCCTGAGTTCGAATCTCAGCACTCGGACCAGCTGAAATGCTCTGAATCGTACGATTCAGAGCATTTTCTTTTTGTCTGCCCCCTGATCCTGTCCTCCCGGGCGGTCCTGCCACCCCTCGCCTGCCGTCTGCGGACACGGGCCAATCAGCCGCCTGTCTACAGTCCCGGCCAATCGATACATCCGGATCCGGCAGCGGGCAGCAGTCCGAAGCCATGCATCCGACTTTGGCCCCACTGCCCCGGATATCCGGAACACCTGGAGAGCGGAAGTCTGACCGCCATCGCCGCTCTTTCTCTGTGGACTCCCCTGCCGCTTCGGACGGCCGCGCCGGAAAAGGCCTCCATGGCCAGTTTCTCCGGTGTCCCGCGATCTCCCCGGGAAGACGAACCGGCGGAAGCCCGCGATCCGGGCCCCGTTCTCTGCGGAATCCAGGATCTCTGCTGAATCCAGATTCTCTACGGAATCCAGAGGCTCCAGGGAAATCCACGTTCTCTGAGGAACACATTCCTTCCCGCAGGACGGGAAACCGGCTTCGTTCTTCCCCAGGCGCCCTGGCCTCTCGGTCCAGGGCTTCTCCGTCTCTCCAGGCCGCCGGGAATGGAACGGGATCCCGCTCCGCTCGATGCGGGGCGGCATTTCCCTTTCCTTCCAGAGGCGCAGATTAATTTCTTTGGAAAAGGGCTTGCAATTCCTCCGGATCCATGGTAGTATTACCCCGCTGTCCGCGAGGCGGACCGCCTGACCCGGGTGTGGCGAAGTTTGGTATCGCGCTTGAATGGGGTTCAAGAGGCCCTGAGTTCGAATCTCAGCACTCGGACCACTGAAAACGCTCTGAATCATACGATTCAGAGCGTTTTTTCATTCTCTTCACGACTCTTCCCGGATTTCTCCCGGCCAGAGACCTCCCGATCCCTCTCAGATCCTCCGGAAACGCTCCCGGCCCGCCCGGCAGATGGGGCAGCGGTAGTCCGCGGGAAGTTCCTCCCGCTCCACGCCGTAGCCGCAGAAGGTGCACCGCCAGCCGAAGCGCTCCTCCATGGCCCGTTGTACGGTCGCCGTGGGCGGCGTGGAACCCCCGCCGTTTTTGTAGTCGTCCACGCTCAGGGGAATCCCGTCCGCCAGGATCTCCGCCTCCGTGACCTCCGCCACAAAGAGGACGTAATCGTCCACCTTCATCTCGTCCAGGACCGTGCAGGCAAAGCGCGCCAGGGCGCTGTCCTCCAGGTACGGGGACCCATTGCCGTCCGTCTTCACCGCGTATCCCTCAAACTTGTCCGCCCGCCGTCCGGACGTGTGGCCGAAGCGCCGCAGCAGTTCTGCCGACGCATTCCTGGCGAGAACCGTCACGGCGAAGCACCCGCTCTCCCGCACCGCCCGGCAGGTTTCGTGCTCCCGGTGGAGGGTCACACAGACCTTCCAGGGCCGGACCGGCGTCAGCTGGTGGAACGAACTGACGAGGCACCCCTGGGGCCGGTCCGCCCCCTGGGCGCTCAGCAGAAAGACGCCGCAGCTGACACGGCTGAACGCTTTGCGATTCATATCCGCTCCCCCTTTTTCCGTTTCTTTCCTGATTCGAGATTATACCCCTGCCCTGCTGTCCCCGTCAAGCTCCTCCGCCCCCGCCACGCAGGCGCCCTTTTCCCGCTCCCGGCAGCATGTTCGCTTCCTCTCTACCGGAAGCGGAGAGGAAAACCACGTCCCGCAGGGGATCGAACAGGAAAATCATCTCGGCCTCGCAGATCACCGATACCGTTGCCCGCCTCTGCATCCATGCCAACACTGAACTGCCGCCTGCCGGTCCGGGGCGTTTTTTCCCGCTCCCTGTAGCATTTTTCGGACCTCTCTGCTAGAATAGGGGAAAACCGCGCCCCGCCGGGGGCTTCGAGGAGGAAACCGAACATGAGAACCATCTCGGCCTCGCAGATCACCGATACCGTCGCCCGCCTCTGCGTCCAGGCCAACACCGAACTGCCGCCGGACGTGGCGGCCGCCCTGGCCGCCTTCCAGGACCGGGAACCCTGGCCCCTGGCCCGTCAGACCCTGGGGCTGCTGCGGGACAACCTCTCTCTGGCCCGGGAGAAGAACCTGCCCATCTGCCAGGACACCGGCATGGCCTGCGTCTTCGTGGAGCTGGGGCAGGACGTACACATCGAGGGAGGTTTTGAAGAAGCCATCCACGAGGGCGTCCGCCGGGGCTACGGAGAAGGCTACCTGCGCAAGTCCATCGTAGGGGATCCCCTGCGCCGGGTGAACACGGAAGACAACACCCCCGCCGCCATCACGCTGCGCCTGGTGCCCGGAGACGGTCTCACCATCACGGTGGCCCCCAAGGGTTTCGGGAGCGAAAACATGAGCCGCCTGGGGATGCTGAAGCCGGCGGACGGCGTGGAGGGCGTAAAGCGCTTCGTGGTGGAGACCGTGCGCCTGGCCGGCCCCAATCCCTGTCCGCCCACGGTACTGGGGATCGGGATCGGGGGATCCTTCGACAAGGTGGCCGGTCTCGCCAAGCACGCCCTGCTCCGGCCCCTGGACCAGCCCCATCCGGATCCCTTCTACGCCGCCCTGGAGCGGGAGCTGCTGGAGGAGATCAACGGACTGGGCATCGGGCCCCAGGGCTTCGGCGGCCGCACCACCTGCCTGGGCCTCGCCATCGAGGCGGCTCCCACCCACGTGGCCGGTCTGCCGGTGGCCGTCAATGTCAGCTGCCACGTCACCCGCCGGGCCACGGCGCAGCTGTGATTGTCTGAATCCAACCAAGGAGTGACCTGTGATGCAGTACAAGCTGACAACCCCTGTAACCGCCGAGGATCTGGCTCCCCTGCAAGCCGGGGACACCGTGCTGCTCTCCGGCACGGTCTATACCGCCCGGGACGCCGCCCACAAGCGCATGATGGAACTGCTGGACGCCGGAAAACCTCTTCCTTTCCCCGTAGAGGGCTCCGCTCTCTACTACGTGGGCCCCACCCCGGAACGGCCCGGCGAGGTGATCGGGTCCGCCGGCCCCACCACCAGCGGACGCATGGACGCCTACTCCCCCCGCCTGCTGGATCTGGGCCAGGCGATCATGATCGGAAAGGGGGCCCGCAACCAGGCCGTGAAGGAGGCCGTGGTCCGCAACGGCGCCGTCTACCTGGCCGCGCTGGGCGGCGCCGGGGCCCTCATGGCCGCCAGCGTGGAGGAACTGGAGATCATCTGCTGGGAGGACCTGGGCTGCGAGGCGGTGCGCCGTCTGCAGGTGAAGGATTTCCCCCTCACCGTGATCCTGGACGCCCACGGCGGAGACCTCTACGAGAGCGGCCCCGCCGCCTACCTGGCCGCCCGGGCCTGAGAGGCCGCCCGCATCTCTTTGCGGCTTCCGGGCTCTCTGTCCCGGATCTCCCCCGAAAGACCGAAACCGGTCCGCTCCTCCCCCGACGTGCGGGGAAGGGACGGACCGGTCTTTTTCATCGGATGGACACCTTCCGGAGAGAACCCGCTCTCCGGAGGCAACGCGGGAAGATGCGCTTACAGGCGGGCCTCCAGGGCGGCCTTCATGTCCTCGTAGCCGGGCTTGCCCAGCAGGGCGAACATGTTCTTCTTATAGGCCTCCACGCCGGGCTGGTTGAAGGGGTTGACCTCCAGCAGGTAGCCGGACAGGCCGCAGACATACTCGAAGAAGTAGATCAGGTAGCCCACGCTGGTCTCGGAGATAGGAGGCAGCTGGAGCAGAACGTTGGGCACGCCGCCGTCCACATGGGCCAGGATCACGCCCCGCATGGCCTTCTCCGCCACGAAGGACAGCGGCTTGCCGGACAGGAAGTTCAGTCCGTCCGCGTTGGCGGCGTCGTCCGGGATGATGTACTCGTTCTTCGGGGCGAAGCTGACCACGGTCTCCAGCAGCATGCGCTCGCCCTCCTGGATGTACTGGCCCATGGAGTGCAGGTCCGCGTTATACTCCACGCTGGCGGGGAACAGACCCTTGCCGTCCTTGCCCTCGCTCTCGCCGTAGAGCTGCTTCCACCACTCGGCGAAGAAGCGGAACCTGGGCTCGTAGCAGGCCAGCAGCTCCACCTTCTTGCCGCTCTGGTATACGGCGTGGCGGGCGGCGGCATACTGCCAGGCGGGGTTCTCCGGACCGCCGGCGGACAGCTCGTCCATGGCCTGGCGGGCGCCGGCCATCAGCTTTACGATGTCGATGCCGGCGCAGGCGATGGGCAGCAGACCTACGGCGGTGAGCACGGAGTAGCGGCCACCCACGTCGTCGGGAACCACGAACTCCTCGTAGCCCTCCGCGTCGGCCAGACCCTTGAGGGCCCCGCGGGCCTTATCCGTGGTGGCGTAGATGCGCTCCCGGGCCCCTTCCTTGCCGTACTTCTTCTCCAGAAGGCCCTTGAAGATCCGGAAGGCCACCGCGGGCTCCGTGGTGGTGCCGGACTTGGAAATGACGTTCACGGAGAAGTCCCGGTCGCCGATGATCTCCAGCAGCTCCTGGAGGGCGTCCGTGGAGAGGCCGTTGCCGGCAAAGTAGATGTCCGGGGTATCCTTCTTCAGCAGGTTGTAGTTGGGGGAGGTCAGAAGCTCCACCACGGCCCGGGCGCCCAGATAGGACCCGCCGATGCCGATCACCACCAGAACCTGGGACTGCTTTCTGATCTTTTCCGCGGCCGCCTGGATGCGGGCGAACTCTTCCCTGTCGTAATCCCTGGGCAGGGCCACCCAGCCGGTGTAGTCGCCGCCGGGGCCGTTGTGCTTCGCCAGCATTTCCGCCGCCTGGGCCAGCTTCTCCTGGCGGGCGGCCACATAGTCGTCGGGAATGAAGCCGGCGAGCTTGGACAGATCAACCTTGATCATAACACATTATCCTCCTTAAGTATCATGCACAGGAGGAACCCGTCTGCCGAAAGGCTCCTCCCGGTTCTAACAGAATGGTTCTCCGCCGGAGGGGCTCAGCGGTAGCTCTCCGCCAGGGCCCGGAAGCGGGGCAGGGACTTCTCGATGGTTTCCGTCTGCACGCAGTACGCGATCCGGAAGTGGCCGGGGGCGCCGAAGCCGCCGCCGGGCACCAGCAGCAGATCGAACTGCTTGGCCCGCTCGCTGAAGGCCATGTCGTCCGGCTCCAGGGAACGGGGGAAAAGGTAGAAGGCGCCGCCGGGCTCCACGCAGGTGTAGCCCATCTCCCGCAGGGAGTCCACCAGCAGCCGGCAGTTGCGCTCGTACACCTTGATATCCGCGGTGATGTCGCAGCAGAGGGAGGTGACCTGCTGGAAGAGGCTGGGGGCGTTCACATAGCCCAGGGAGCGGCCGGCTCCCGCCACGGCGGCGTAGACGTCCGCGGAGTCCGTGATGTCGCCGGGCACCAGGATGTAGCCGATGCGCTCGCCGGGAAGGGACAGAGACTTGGAGAAGGAGTAACAGACGATGGTATCCCGGTAGATATGGGGGATCCAGGGCACCTCGAAACCGGCGAAGACGATCTCCCGGTAGGGCTCGTCCGTAATCAGATAGATGGCGTGTCCGAACTCCTCGCTCTTCGTACGCAGGATGTCCGCCAGGGTCTCCAGAGTCTTCCGGGAGTACACCACGCCGGAGGGGTTGTTGGGGGAATTCACCACCACGCCCTTGGTCTGGGGGGTGAGGGACTTCTCAAAGGCGTCAAAGTCGATCTGGAAACCCTCGATCTCCGGGGGAATGAGCACCATCTTCCCGCCGGCGCCCTCGATGAAGACCTTGTATTCCGGGAAGTAGGGGGCGAAGACCACGTACTCGTCTCCGGGGCAGGTCAGGCCGTTGAAGACGCAGCACAGAGAGGCGGCGGCGCCCACCGAAACATAAAACTGATCCGGAGTATAGGACGCGCCGAAGCGGCGGTTCAGGGAGTCAGCGAACCGCTGGCGGACGACCGCGTCGCCCTGGGCGCTGGTGTAGCAGTGGATCGCGTCCGGCTGCTCGCGCAGAATGCGGATGGCCTCCTCGTTCACCTTCGCCGGAGCGGGCACGCTGGGGTTGCCCAGGGAGAAGTCGAAGATGTTCTCCGCGCCCACCACGGCGGCGCGCCGCTTGCCGTACTCGAACAGCTCCCGGATGACCGAGCGGGCGTTCCCCAGACCTTTCATACGTTCCGAAACCATGATCATACCTCCGTTTTCCGAATCAGGAAGATTTCTCCTGTCAGCGGTTCTGTGTCCCGTATTATAGCACCGCCGCCGGGGGAAGTAAAGCAAAAGCGCCGGCCGGGTCTCCCCGGGCGGAAAGGGGAGGCACAAAAAGCTGCAAAAACCGCTCTTCCAGCTGCGAACATTTGTATGAATTTCGTTTGAGGTTGTATTTACAATATCGATAGACCCCTGTATAATGATTTGAACTGCGTGTTCTGGGGGTGAGAAACGTGGAAGCGTTTACCGGAAGATCCATTCAGGGGCAGATCGCCTACGGGCGGCTCTGCTTTCTTAACCGGCCAAAAGCGGAGCTGAACCGCTTCTCCCGCGTGGGCGCGGAGGAGGAACTCCGGCGGGTCCGGCAGGCGAGAACCAAGACGGACGCCGTTCTGACCGAGTTTTACGAGCGCGCCCGCCTGGACCTGGGGGAAGAGTCCGCCAATATCTTCGCCATGCACCGCCTTCTGCTGGAAGACGAGGGCCTGGCCGAGCAGATCGAGACCGCGCTGCGGGAACAGGGGGCCACCGCGGAGTACGCCGTGCGAGCCGCCGGCCGCAACCTGGTCGCCACCTTCCGCGGCATGGAGGATCCCTACATGCAGGCCCGAGCCGCCGACATGCGGGACATCACCCGGCAGATGCTGTCCTTCCTGCTGGGCGCCCCTCCCTGCGATCCCTTCCGGGGAGAGCCGGCCATTCTGGTCGCCGACGAGATTCTCCCCAGCGAGGTGATGGCTCTCAACCGCCGCAAACTGCTGGGGTTCATCTCCCGCAAGGGCAGCGTGGACAGCCACTCCGCCATCCTTCTGGAGGCCTACCACATTCCCGCCATGGCGATGGTGAATCTGACCCCCTCCTGCGACGGGCGCCTCGCGCTCATGGACGGCTTTGACGGCAGGCTCTACCTGGACCCCAACCCCGCTCTGGCGGAAACCCTGCGCCTGCGCTACGAAGCCGGCGGCAGGCCGGTCAGCGTCGTGAAGGACGCGGATCCCATCTGAACCGTTCCCGTGCCGGGGGCCCGAGGCCCCCGGCTTTCCTGCGTCCGGGCTCCCCGGGGGGCAGAGGCCTCCCGCTCTCCCGTGTCTGATCTTCCGCCGGAACCGGAGGCCCGGGCCTTCCCCATCCGGGCCTGTGAGCTCTCCCGCAGTCCCCTTCCGCCGCGCCTTCAAACCCCTGTTCGCTCCCCATCCTGCCGCCCGCCGGGACAGAATTCACAATTTCTTCTTTTTTCCCGGCCGGGAGTGTGCTATACTGAGCTGGTCTGATTACCCGGTCCCATACTGAACCGATGAGGTGTTTACGATATGAGTCTCTTTACCCGAATCTTCGGCACCCCCTCCCAGCGGGAGCTGAAGTCCATCTATCCCATCGCCAACAAGGTGGACGCCCTCGAAGAGGAGTACAAAAAGCTGACCGACGCCCAGCTGCAGGCCAAGACCCCCGAATTCAAGGAGCGTCTGGCCAAGGGCGAAACCCTGGATCAGCTGCTGCCGGAGGCCTTCGCCGCCTGCCGGGAAGCCGCCTGGCGCGTCCTGGGCCTGCGCCCCTACCGCGTGCAGGTGGTGGGCGGCATCGTCCTCCACCAGGGCCGCATCGCCGAGATGAAGACCGGCGAAGGCAAGACCCTGGTGGCCACCCTTCCCGCCTATCTGAACGCCCTGGCCGGAAAGGGCGTGCACATTGTAACCGTCAACGACTACCTCGCCAAGCGCGACTCCGAGTGGATGGGCAAGGTCTACCGCTTCATGGGCCTCACCGTGGGCCTCGTCATCCACGGCGTGGTGGGCGAAGAGAAGAAGGCCGCCTACCAGGCGGACATCACCTACGGCACCAACAACGAATTCGGATTCGACTACCTGCGGGACAACATGGCCATCTACAGCCACGAGCTGGTGCAGCGGGGCCACGCCTTCGCCATCGTGGACGAGGTGGACTCCATCCTCATCGACGAGGCCCGCACCCCCCTGATCATTTCCGGCCAGGGCGAGAAATCCACCCAGCTGTACACGATCGTGGATCAGTTCGCCGCCGGCCTCAAGTGCCAGCGCATCGCCAAGGTGGATACCAAGGAGGAAGAGGACGTCAACATCGACGCCGACTACATCGTCGACGAAAAGGCCCGCACCGCCACCCTGACCGCCCGGGGCATCGCCAAGGCGGAGCGCTTCTTCAACCTGGAGAACCTGGCGGACGCGGAGAACACCACCCTCTCCCACCACATCAACCAGGCCATCAAGGCCCGCGGCATCATGAAGCGGGACATCGACTATGTGGTCCGGGACGGCCAGGTCATCATCGTCGACGAGTTCACCGGCCGTCTGATGTTCGGCCGGCGCTACAACGAGGGCCTGCACCAGGCCATCGAAGCCAAGGAGCGCGTGGAGGTCGCCAACGAGTCCAAGACCCTCGCCACCATCACCTTCCAGAACTACTTCCGTCTCTACGAGAAGCTCTCCGGCATGACCGGTACCGCCATGACCGAGCAGGAGGAGTTCGGCACCATCTACGAACTGGATATCGTGGAGATCCCCACCAACCGTCCCCTGGCCCGGAAGGACAACCCGGACGTGGTTTATAAAACGGTCAACGGCAAGCTGCGGGCCATCGTCAACCAGATCGAGGAGTGCCACGCCAAGGGCCAGCCGGTGCTGGTGGGTACCGTCTCCATCGAGAAGTCCGAGATCCTCTCCGGCCTGCTGCGCCGCAAGGGCATCCCCCACAACGTCCTGAACGCCAAGAACCACGAGAAGGAAGCGGAGATCGTGGCCCAGGCCGGCAAGTTCGGCGCCGTCACCGTCGCCACCAACATGGCCGGCCGTGGTACCGATATCATGCTGGGCGGCAACGCCGAGTTCCTGGCCCGCTCCGACCTGCGCCGGGCCGGCATGTCCGACGAGCTGATCGCGGAGGCCACCGGCTTCGCCGACACCGACAACCAGGAGATCCTGGACGCCCGGAAAATGTTCACCGAGGCGGAGGCGAAGTACAAGGCCGCCATCCAGGAGGAGGCCGACAAGGTGCGCTCCGTGGGCGGTCTCTTCATTCTGGGCACCGAGCGCCACGAATCCCGCCGGATCGACAACCAGCTGCGCGGCCGCGCCGGCCGTCAGGGCGACCCCGGCGAAACCCGCTTCTTCCTCTCCCTGGAGGACGACATCATGCGCCTGTTCGGCTCCGAGCGGGTCATGGGCATGATGGAGAAGCTGGGCGTGGACGAGGACACCCCCATCGACGCCAAGATCCTCTCCAACGCCATCGAGAACGCCCAGAAGCAGGTGGAGTCCCGCAACTTCCAGACCCGGAAAAACGTGCTGGAATACGACGACGTCATGAACACCCAGCGCGAGGTCATCTACAAACAGCGCCGGCAGGTCCTGGACGGCGAGGACATCCAGGACT
The DNA here is from genome assembly GCA_947629775.1 of uncultured Oscillospiraceae bacterium. Taxonomy (GTDB): domain Bacteria; phylum Bacillota; class Clostridia; order Oscillospirales; family Oscillospiraceae; genus Lawsonibacter. Next base: position 26,998 of record CANRFA010000011.1, on the reverse strand, counting down.
CCATCCAGACCATGCTCCACAACATGGTGGAGAGCGCCATCCTGGGCCACATGGGCGAGCAGAAGCATATGGACGCCGAGAGCTACCGGGAAGCGGTGGCCCCCTTCCGCACCATGTTCCTGGCCCCCGGCGAGCTGGAACTCACGGACAGCGAGCTGCAGCAGTACGACGGTAAGGCCCTGGCGGATCTGGTGTATAACCACGCGAAGGCCCGCTACGACGCCCGGGAGCAGGAGTTCACCCCGCCTCTCATGCGGGAACTGGAGCGGGTGATCATGCTGCGGGTGGTAGACGAATACTGGATGGACCACATCGACGCCATGACCGACCTGCGCCAGGGCATCGGCCTGCGGGCCTACGCCCAGACGGACCCCGTCGTCGCCTACAAAAAAGAGGGCTACGAGATGTTCGAGGAGATGGTGGCCGCCATCCAGCACGAGACCCTGCGCCGCCTGTTCCTGGTCCGCATCCGCCGCAACGAGGAGGTCAAGCGCGAGCGCGTGGCCCGCATCACCTCCGAGTCCGGCAGTTCCGACGGCTCCGTCAAGGCCCAGCCGAAGAGGAAGGCCGTCAAGATCGGCCGCAACGACCCCTGCCCCTGCGGCAGCGGCAAGAAGTGGAAAAAGTGCGACTGCGCCCAGTACCACCCCAAAGCCTGATTTCCTCTGTCATGTTCAGGGCGCCCCGGTTCGGGGCGCCCTTTCCTTCTGTCCGGACGCGGAAAAAGGGCCTCCCCCGAAGGAGAGGCCCTGTATGAGCAGAAAACGGGAATCTCAGTCCCAGATGGCGGTGGCGAAGTAGTCCTCCGGGGTCTCGGCCCGGCGGATCAGGCGGGTGGAGCCGTCCTCCTGGAGCAGCACCTCCGCGGAGCGCAGCCGGCCGTTGTACTGATACCCCATGGCGTGGCCGTGGGCGCCGGTGTCGTGGATGACCAGCAGGTCCCCGATCTCAATCTTCGGCAGCATGCGGTCCACGGCGAACTTGTCGCAGTTCTCGCACAGGGAGCCGGTGACGTCGTAGAGGTGATCGCAGGGGGCGTCCTCTTTGCCCATGACCGTGATGTGGTGATAGGCGCCGTAGATGGCGGGGCGCATGAGGTTGGCGGCGCAGGCGTCCACGCCGATGTAGTCCTTGTAGATCTTCTTCTCGTGCAGCACCCGGGTGACCAGGTGGCCGTAGGGAGCGAGCATGAAGCGGCCCAGCTCCGTGCACAGGGACACGTCGTCCATGCCGGCGGGCACCAGGATCTCTTCGTAGGCCCGGCGCACGCCCTCCCCGATGACCGCGATGTCGTTGGCCGGCTGCTCGGGGCGGTAGGGAACGCCCACGCCGCCGGAGAGGTTGATGAAGGTGATGTGAGCGCCGGTCTCCTCCTTGAGCTCCACCGCCAGGCGGAAGAGGATGGCGGCCAGGGCCGGGTAGTATTCGTTGGAGATGGTATTGGAGGCCAGGAAGGCGTGGATGCCGAACTCCTCGGCGCCCAGCTCCTTCAGCTTCCGGAAGGCCTCGGTCATCTGGGGCCGGGTGATGCCGTACTTGGCGTCGCCGGGGTTGTCCATCACCTGGAAGCCCTCTTTGCTCTCTCCGAGGGTGAAGGTTCCGCCCGGATTGTAGCGGCAGGAGATCCGCTTGGGGATGTAGCCCAGGGTATCCTTCAGAAAGTCGATGTGACTGATGTCGTCGAGGTTGATGGTGGCGCCCAGCTTCGCGGCCAGGGCGAACTCCTCGGCGGGGGTGTCGTTGGAGGAGAACATGATCTCCTGGCCCCGGAACCCGCAGCGGTCCGACATCATCAGCTCGGTGAGGGAGGAGCAATCCACGCCGCAGCCCTCCTCCTTCAGAATCTTGAGGATCTGGGGATTGGGGGTGGCCTTGACGGCGAAGTGCTCCCGGAACCCGGGGTTCCAGGCGAAGGCCCGCTTCAGCGCCCGCGCATTCTCCCGGATGCCCTTCTCGTCGTAGAGGTGGAAGGGGGTGGGGTATTCTTTTACGATCTCCTGGAGCTGTTCCAGGGTAACAAACGGCTTCTTCACGGCGGTCCGCTCCTTTTTCTGATCTGTCCGGCATGGGACTTCCATGCGCATGTTCCGCCTCAGTTTATCCACCGGAAGGAATCCTGTCAAGGGCGAAGGGCAAAGTTCCCCCTCCCCGTCGTCCCGGAGGCCCGGAGGGGCCGGCTTTCTGTGCAGGATTCCCAATGGAACCCGCCGGCGCTGTCCCTTCCGGGACCGGCCGGAGGCCCTGGTAAAAATGGCATTAAAAAACGTGCCTCCCTCTTGCACGCCGCCCTCAAATGGGCTAAAATAGAGCACACGGCACGCCACTACAACAACAGGAGGTAACACCAACAATGGGATTTCTTGATACCCTGAAAGAGACCGCCAGCACCATCACCAGCAAGGCCGCCGACCTGGCTCAGACCGGTATGGTCCAGTCCCGCCGCATGGCGGAGATCGCGAAGCTGAAGACCGCCAACCTGGGCGAGGAGGATACCATCCGCAAGGCCTATGTGGAACTCGGCAAGCTGTACTACGCCGAGCAGGGCGCCGCTCCCGGCGGGGCCTACGCCGCCGCCTGCGAGAAGATCACCGCCGCCAAGGCCGCCATCGAGGCCAACAACGACCGCATCGACGAGCTGAAGGCGGAAATGGCCGATTCCGGCAACGCCGATGCCCTGGAGAACGTGGAGGAGCTGGTGGAGGAGGCCGCTGAAGAGGCCGCCGAAGTCACCGCCACCCTCGAGGAGGAGCTTGCCGAGGCCGCTCCCGCCGAGGAGCCCGCGGTTGAGGCCGCTCCCGCCGAAGTCCCCGAGGAGGAGACCGCTCCCGCCGAAGCGCCCGTGGAGGAGGCCGCCGCTCCCGCCGAGGAGTCTGAGCCCGAGGCCGCTCCCGCGGAGGAAGAGGAGAAGAAGCCGACCGAAGAGTAATCCGGTTCTGACAGAAGACGGCGTTCCCCCGGGAGCGCCGTCTTTTTCCGCGCTGGCTTCAGGCCGGTTCCTCGCTGTTTCCGTGCTCCCTGGGGAGGGGGCGGGGATCTTCCCCCGCCCCCTCCTTTTCTCTCAGTTTCCCGCCGCCTGGCACATGGTTTCCGCCAGGATCCCATAGCCCCGGGTGGGATCGTTCACCAGCACATGGGTCACCGCCCCCACCAGTCTGCCATCCTGCAGGATGGGAGAGCCGGACATGCCCTGGACGATGCCGCCGGTGGCCTCCAGCAGCGCCGGATCCGTCACCTGCAGCATCAGGCTGCGGGTTCCGTCCCCGTCCGCGTCCACCTCGGTGATCTCCACCTGAAACTCCTGGATCCGGTCCCCGGACACGTTGGAGCGGATCACCGCCGGGCCGGGGCGCACCTGGTCCCGGGACGCCACTTCCACGCTCTCCATGCCCTCCAGCATCGCCCGGTCCGCCAGTTGCCCGAAGATTCCCCGGTCCGTGTTGGCGTAGAGGGACCCCAGGTCGTGCTGCAGGTCAAACTGCCCCTGCAGCTGGCCTGGATGCCCGCTTTCTCCTTTCTTTACCTCTTCCACCGTGGCGCCCATGATGCTCCCGGACTCCAGGGGCATGAGCAGGGCGGTATCCACGTCGTTGATTCCGTGGCCCAGGGCGGCGAAAACCCCGCTGGCGGGGTCGCAGAAGGTCATGGTCCCGATGCCCGCCATGGAGTCCCGCAGCCAGACCCCCAGCTGATACACGCCCCGGCTGTTCTCCACCGCCGCCGTGCGCAGCTGGATCTGCCGCTCGCCCCGCACCGCCTGGATGGTCAGGGGCTCTCCCGCCCGGCTGGCCACCAGGTCCTGCACCTGCTCGATGGTATCCACTTCGCCTCCGTCAATGTGGGTGATCACATCCCCGGCCTTCAGGCCGCAGTCCTTTCCGGGGCAGCGGGTTCCCTCCGCCGTCTCCACCGGAGACAGGCCGACCACCAGCACGCCGTCCGAAAAGAGGCGGATGCCCACCGCGTTCCCCATGGGAATCACCCGCCGCCCTACGGAGGCCGCCGGAACCGGAACCTCCGCCGTCCGGATCGCCCCCACCGCCGCGGGGGCGCTGGCCGCCACCGGCCTTCCCCGATCTCCCGTCAGGGCCGCCGCCAGCAGCAGGCACATGATCCCCGCCAGAACCAGCGCCGCCAGGCCGGCATGGTCTTTCTGCCTTTCCTGTTCCATTGTTCCACCCCCTTGCGCGGACCGCGGCCGCCGCGCCGCCGCCCGCACCTCACATTGTTTCCCCGAAGGAGGGCCTTCAGCCCCGGAGAGCTCTTCCACCGGAGGTTTCTCCCCCCATTCCAGGCAGATTCCCCTTCTCCGTTTTCCCCGCCCGAGATGGCAAAATTGTCTTTTTGCGATACGTCCTGTCTGTTTTACGCCCGGATTGTCGGTATTTTTAGATCGATTTTCGGACTCAGGGCCTTGATTTCCAGCTTTCCCGGTGTTATGCTCTATGCAACAGTCGATTCCCTGGGAACGGCAGATATCCATACATCTTTAAGGAGGAATCCCCATGGAAACCGTAAAGAAAATCGTTCTGGCCGATACTTCGGAGGATTACCGCTCCGACTTCGCCGCCGCCGTCACGCAGGAGAAGGACTTCGCGCTGGTGGGGGAGACCGCCAGCGGCGAGGAACTGCTCCGCATGGTCCAGACCCTCCGCCCCGACGCCATCATCATGGACCTGGTCCTCAACGGAGCCGATGGCATGTCCGTCCTGGAAAACCTGTCCACCCTGGAGCGCAAGCCCATCATCATCATCCACTCCTCCTTCATCCGGGGGAACATGGCGGACCTGGCCGCCGCCGGCGGCGCCTCCTACTTCATCTCCCGGCCCACCTCTCCGGACGTGCTCATGCAGCGGGTGCGTCAGCTGCTGCGCACCCGGGGCTCCCACGCCTCCGCCTTCCCCAACCTGGAGACCAGGGTTACCGCCATCATCCACGAGGTGGGCGTCCCCGCCCACATCAAGGGCTACCAGTACCTGCGGGAGGCCATCCTCATCACGATCCGGGACATGGACGTGATCAACGCCGTCACCAAGGTGCTCTACCCCGCCGTGGCCCGGCGCTTCGGGACCTCCGCCAGCCGGGTGGAGCGGGCCATCCGCCACGCCATCGAGGTGGCCTGGGACCGGGGCGACCTGGAGGTCCTCCAGCGCTACTTCGGCTACACCGTCTCCAACACCAAGGGCAAGCCCACCAACAGCGAGTTCATCGCCATGATCGCCGACCGCATCCGGCTGGAAGACCGCCAGGCCTGCTGAGGCGCCTCCCCTTGCATTTCCTCCCGCCTCCTGCTATACTAACAGGACCGGCCTGAGAAGTCCGTCGGAATCCGCGGGCGCTTCCCCGCTCTGCCCGGGGAATCAGGCCTTCCAAGGAGGAAATCTGACCATGACCATAGACTACACCCCCAAGGGGGTCTGCTCGAAAGCGTACCACATCGAGGTGGAGAACGGCGTCATTCAGTCCCTGGAGGTGTACGGGGGCTGCAACGGCAACCTGAAGGGAATCTCTTCCCTGCTCCGGGGAATGCCGGTGAAAGACGCCATCGAACGGATGGAAGGCATCCGCTGCGGCATGCGGCCCACCTCCTGTCCGGACCAGATCGCCCAGGCCCTGAAGCAGGCTCTGTGAGGCGCCAGGCCCTCTGACGCCGCCGCGCAAAACGTCCCCGCCGTCCTCCGGGACCGGCTGGGGACGTTTCGCGTTTTCCCTCAGGTTCCGCTTCACCGGTAAAGTGCATAATTCCTTTTTCTTGTCTGCTTCCTATTCTTTTTCATTCCTCCCAAAAAAATGTATTGCAATAACCGCCGGGATAGTGTACAATGAATCTGTACCGGATCCGCCCCGCATCCAACGGCGCTCCAGCCCGGAGAGCCCGTCTTCTCTCCGCACAGCGGGCGGGAAGGGTACGTCCCGATCAACTTTTCAGAAAAGGAGAATTGAACAATGAAAAGACTGTTTGCATCTCTTATAGCCTTCGCGATGGTCCTCTCCCTGGCGGCCTGCGGCGGCGGCGGTTCCTCCGCGGGCGGCGGCTCCGCCTCCAGCGGCGGCGCGGCTTCCGGCGGCGCTGCTTCCAGCGGTGCGGCCTCCAGCGGCGCTGCTTCCAGTGGCGCGGCCTCCACCGGCGGTTCCTCTGCCGGCGGCAGCGAGCTGGCCCCCAGGGACGGCGGCACCGACCTGACCTTCGCCACCGGCGGCGAGACCGGCACCTACTATGCCTTCGGCAATGTCATCGGCAACAAGGTGGGCGACCTGACCTCCACCACCTGCACCGCCGTTTCTTCCGGCGGCTCCGCGGCGAACATTCAGTCCCTGATGGACGGCGACTGCCAGATCGCCTTCTGCCAGTCCGACGTTATGGCCTACGCCTATAACGGCGAGCGCACCTTCGACGCGGAGAGCGCCTATCAGGGCTTCTCCACCGTGGCCGCTCTGTACATGGAGCAGGTTCAGATTGTCACCGTGAACCCCGACATCAAGACCGTGGCTGACCTGGCCGGCAAGAAGGTCTCCATCGGCGCTTCCGGCTCCGGCGTGTACTACAACGCCATCGACATCCTGGGCGCCTACGACCTCACCGAGGAAGACATCGTTCCCACCTATCAGGACTTTGCCGGCTCCGCCGAGGCCCTGCAGGATGGTCAGATTGACGCCGCCTTCATCGTGGCCGGCGCTCCCACCACCGCTGTCACCTCCCTGGCCGCTTCCAAGCCCATCAACCTGGTCTCTCTGGACGACGAGCACATTGACAAGCTGATCGCCTCCTCCCCCTACTACAGCAAGAACGTCATCTCCAAGGATACCTATGGCACCGACGCTGACTGCACCACCGTAGCCGTGGGCGCTGTCATCATCGCCAATGACGACGTATCCGAGGCCGATGTCTACAACTTCCTGTATGGCACCTTCGAGGACATCCCCAACCTGTCCCACGACAAGGCCAACGAGCTGGACCTCGAGTTCGCCTCCTCCGTCACCTCCGTCGGCTATCACCCCGGCGCGGTCGCTTACTTCGCGGATAAGGGCATCACTGTTCCCGGCAAGTAATCCACCGGTTCCATAAGCAACGACGCTTTCAGGCGGCTGCGGCAGACGCTGCTGCAGCCGCCTTCCCTTTATCCTCCCTGTTCGGTCCCGCTCCTGCGAGATGGACGGACGCGCACGGGCCCCTCCGGTGCGCGTCCCTGCGTCCCGCAGCAACCATAAAGCGAGGAGAAAGGAGAAAACATGGCTGATAAGAAGATAAACATGGATCCCGTCGTGGAGGATACCTCAACCGGTTCCGCCGCCGACGTGGAAGAGGTCATGAAAAAGTATGACCGGGAATCCAACACACGCGTCTGGGAAGGCGCGCCCCGGCAGGTTGTCCGCTTTCTGGGCATCGCCTTCTCTGTTTACAGTATCTTTTCCACCTTAGTGGGCTGGCCCACCCTTCCGGAGCAGAAGCTGACCCTGTTCATCGGTCTCATCCTGATTCTGGGCTATCTCCACTACCCCATCCGCAAAGGACTGACCAGGCCCAACTACCTGCCCTGGTACGACATCGTCATCATGTTGGCCGGGTCCGTGCCCTACTTCTATTTTGCAATCAACGCCCAGGAGATCATCCCCCTGGCCCAGCGGGTCACCAAGGATCCCATGATGGCGGTCTTCGCCGTGCTCGGAATCCTGGCCCTGATGGAACTGTGCCGCCGCTGCGTGGGTCTCCCCATTCTCTGCGTGCTGGGCGCCCTGCTGGTCTACACCTTCTTCATCCGGCAGGTCCGCTTCGGCAAGGCCCTCTATGACCTGTTCTACACCTCCAGCACCGGCGTCATGAGCACCCCCATCAACGTCTGCCAGAAATACATCGTCGTGTTCATCATCTTCGGTGCGTTCCTGGAGCGCACCGGCATCTCCAACTTCTTCATCAACCTGGCCAACTGCGTAGCCGGCTCCTCTTCCGGCGGCCCCGCCAAGGTAGCCGTCATCTCCTCCGCCCTGTGCGGCATGGTGTCCGGCTCCTCCGTGGGCAACACCGTCACCACCGGCTCCGTCACAATCCCCATGATGAAGAAGACCGGCTACAAGGGCGAGTTTGCCGGCGCCGTGGAAGCGGCCGCCTCCACCGGCGGTCAGATCATGCCCCCCATCATGGGTGCCGCCGCCTTCCTGATGGCGGAGTATATGGGCATTCCCTACGCGCAGGTCGCTCTGAAGGCCATCCTGCCCGCCCTGCTGTACTTTACCGGCATCTACATTGCGGTTCACCTGGAGGCCAAGAAACTGGGCCTCAAGGGCATTCCCAGAAACGAGCTGCCGAAGGTCAGCAAGCTGCTGCCCAAGATCTATCTGCTGCTGCCTCTGATCGTGCTGGTCGTCCTGGTCTCCAGCCAGGCCCGCACCATGCAGACCTCTGCGGCCATCGCCATTCTCATCACCATCGTGGTAGGCCTCATCAACACCGGCGTCAACAAGGCCGCCGGCATTGACGATCCGGCCGAAAAATTCACATTTGACAAGTTCCTGGATGCCCTGGAAGCGGGCGGCAAGAGCACCGTCACCGTGGCTGTGGCCTGCGGCATCGCCGGTCTGGTCGCCGGCTGCATCACCACCACCGGCCTGGCCTCCAAGCTCATCACCACCATCGTCAAGATCTCCGGCGGACGGGCCATCATCGCCCTCTTCCTGACCATGATCTGCTGCATCGTCCTGGGCATGGGCGTTCCCACCACGGCGAACTTCTGCATCATGGCCTCCACCTGCGCCCCCATCCTGATGGATAAGCGCATCGGCATCGTCCCCGTCTGCGCCTACTTCTTCGTGTTCTACTTCGGCATCGTGGCGGACATCACCCCGCCCGTGGCCCTGGCCGCCTACGCGGGCTCCGCCATCGCCAAGTCCCCGCCCATGAAGACGGCGCTCAACGCCACGCGGCTCGCCATCGCCGCCTTCATCGTGCCCTATATCTTCGCCTTCAGCCCCGTCATGCTCTTCGAGTTCGACGCAGGCACCACCGCCGCCATGATGGCGCTCCAGGTGGTGCAGATTGTCATCACGGCCCTTCTCGGTATCTTCGGCGTAGCGGCGGCCCTCAACGGCTTCCTCTACCGGCCGCTGAACCCGATCTTCCGGATCCTGATGGCCGCCGGCGGCCTCTGCATGCTGATCCCCGGCACCCTCACCGATATCGTCGGCCTGGTCGTCGTGGGCGGCGTGGTGGTCCTGCAGCGCATGAACGCAAAGAAGCAGACCGCCTGAGTTCCCCTTCACCTGAGACCCTTTTCTCCCCCTGTCCGGCCATCCGGCAATTCCGCACACCCCGGGGGAGAATCCGGCAGGACTGCCCCACGGCAGTCCTGCCGTTTTCTGTCCGCTTCCCCTTCCGTTCCCGCCCCACCCCATCCTGATTCCGAACAAGGAGGTATTTTTCTTATGGAAATTGTTTCCGGTACATCCGTTTCGGACGCCCTGGCCATCGGGCCTCTGGTTCTCTGGCGCAGGCCGGAGCTTTCGTTGCGGCAGGCATCCGGCCTCCTCCCCGAAGAGGAACTTCTTCGCTTCGACCACGCCCGCGCCCTCGCCCAGGAGGAACTGGAAAGGCTAGCCTCCCTCGTCCTGGCCGAAACGGGCGAGGACAGCGCCGCCATTCTGGAACTGCACCAGATGATGCTGGAGGACGAGGACTGGCTGCGGGAGGTCCGGGAGCGGATTCTGGACCAGGGCGCCACGGCGGAATTCGCCGCCCGGGAGGCGGGCGAAGCCATGGCCGTCCTCTTTGAGCAGCTGGAGGACGAATACCTGCGGGCCCGGGCCGCGGACGTGCGGGACATCGCCCGGCGGGTGATCCGGATTCTCTCCGGCGAAGAAGAGCAGTCCCCGACTCTGACCCGACCTTCCATCCTCCTGGCGGAGGATCTCTCCCCCGCCGACACCGTCTCCCTGGACCGGCGGATGCTGCTGGGGATGGTCACCTGCGCCGGCTCTTCCTTCAGCCATACCGCCATCCTGGCCCGGGCCCGGAACATCCCAGCCCTGATCGGGGTGAACTTTGACGAGGGTTGGGACGGCCGACTGGCGGTCCTGGACGGCCACGCCGGCACTCTGACCGTGGATCCCACCCCGGAGGTCCTGGCCGCCGCCCGGCGTCGCCTGGCAGACCGGCAGGCCCGGGACGCTTCCCTCCAGAGCCTGCGGGGCGCACCGGACGTCACCCTGGACGGCCGTGAAGTGCGGCTTTACGCCAACCTGGGAGGTCCGGAGGAACTGGACGCCGTGCTGGAGAGCGACGCCCGGGGCATCGGGCTGCTGCGCAGCGAGTTTTTCTTCCTGGGGGCGCAGACCTGCCCCACGGAGGAGGAGCAGTTCGCCTTCTACCGGCAGGTGGCCCAGGCCATGGCAGGAAAGAAGGTCGTGATCCGTACGCTGGATATCGGGGCGGACAAGCAGGCCCCCTGCCTTCCGCTGGAGCGGGAAGACAACCCCGCCCTGGGATTCCGTGGCATCCGGCTCTCCCTCAGCCGACCGGAACTCTTCCGCGCCCAGTTGCGGGCCATCCTGCGCGCGGCGGCCTTCGGAGACGTGGCGGTTCTCCTCCCCATGATTGTCTCCGTGGACGAGGTGCGCGCCACCCGGGCCATCCTGGAGGACTGCCGGGAGGAGCTGCGGCAGGAGGGCATTCCCTTCGGGGAGGTGGAGCTGGGGGTGATGATCGAGACCCCCGCCGCCGTGTGCCTCGCCGACGAGCTGGCCCAGGAGGTGGATTTCTTCTCCCTGGGCACCAACGACCTGACCCAGTTCACCCTGGCCATGGACCGCCAGAACTCCCGGCTGGATCCCTTCCGGGATCCCTGCCATCCCGCCATCCTGCGCATGATCCGCCACACCGTCGAGGCGGGCCACCGCCACGGCTGCCTGGTGGGCCTCTGCGGAGAGCTGGGGGCGGATCCGGCTCTGACGGAGAAGCTCCTGCGCATGGGCCTCGACGAGCTCTCTGTCTCCCCGGCCTCGGTCCTTCCCCTGCGAAGCGTAATCCGCAGTCTGGACCTGAGCGGACATCCCGTCGCTTCCCCCTGAACCCCCCGCTCCGCCTGCCATTTCGTGGGCAGATTCTCTCTTCGACTGCAGCCGGTTTCCCCTTCTCCCGCTCCCGCTTCCAGCTCCTGGCGCCCCGGTCAGCCGCCCGGCCCCTGCCGGCCTCCCCATTTTCCTTCAGAATCCTCAGGGAAACCGAAACGTTACATCCGGAAACCGGAAAGAGCTTGCCTTCCGGCCGGATTTCCGGCAGACTGGAGCCATTCCGGCGGGCCAAGCCCGCCCTGCGAGGTGATCTCTCATGAGTATGGGTTCCAGACTTGCCTCCGCCCGCAAGAAAGTCAATCTGACCCAGGAACAGGTGGCCCAGCGCCTTGGCGTCAGCCGCCAGGCCGTAAGCCGCTGGGAGTCGGACACGGCGTACCCGGAGACGGAGAAGATCGTGCGGCTGGCCCGGCTGCTGGAAGTCAGCTGCGACTGGCTGCTGCGGGAGGAGATTACGGATCCCTCCGCCCCGGCCGCCCCTCCGGATCCCGTCACCCGCCTGCTGCGGGGCGTTCTGGACCGGAAGGTCCAGCTTACCTTCTACGAGGGGGCGGAACAGGCGGACCTCCTCCTGGCCGACTGGTGTATCTTCCGCTTCTTCGAAGGGGACTGGGCGGAGGTGGAGTGCGTCTCCCGAGAAGAGCAGACCCGCCACCTGATCCCCGTCTCCTCCATCCGCACCATCACGCTGCGCAAGGAGGACCGGTCATGAGCATCTGGTTTGTGTTCGCCGTCTTCGGAATCTTCGCCTTCTGCCAGGTGCTCTCCCTGAAGGAGCGCGTCTCCCGCCTGGAGCAGCTGCTGCGGGAAAACGGCATCCGCCACTCCTCCGGTCTCTCCCTCGCCCGGCAGCTGCGGGAGCGGATCGGGCAGACTGTCACCCTGGTTCAGGAGGACGGGGTCAATCTGCGCTGCCGCATCCTGGATGTGGACGAGGAGTGGGTACAGATTCTGACTGACGAAGAGTCCATCCGCCTTCTCTCCGGACAGCGGGAAAACCGCTGGCAGGAGATGCTGCTGCGGCTGGAGTGCGTGGAGGCCGTCCGCGGCTGACTGCTTTCCTCCCGCCGCCCGCCCTCGCAGATTGTCCTTGCCAAACCGTACAGGAAGAGAGTATAATGCCGACAACCTGCCCGAAGGAGGCTGCCATCATGCCGATCCGCCACTACATCCCCATCACCGCCGACATTCCCGGCGTCAGCGACAGTATGCGCGCCCTTCTGCGAAAAGTAATCCGCACCGCCCTGACCGCCCAGGGGATCACCTTCCCCTGCGAGGTGGACGTCTGCCTGACGGACGACGCCGGCATCCGGGAGGTCAACCGGGAGATGCGCCAGGTGGACGCCCCCACCGACGTGCTCTCCTTCCCGACCTTCGAGCTGAAACCCGGCCAGCTGCCCTCCCGGGAGGACGCGGACCCCGGCACCCATCTGGTTCCCCTGGGGGACATGATGATCTCCATGGAGCGCGTGGAGGCCCAGGGGAAGGAGTACGGCCACGGAAAGCGCCGGGAACTTGCCTACCTGGCGGTCCACTCGGTGCTCCATCTGCTTGGCTTCGACCACGTGGACGAGGGACTCATGAAGGTACAGATGCGCCGCCGGGAAGAGGCCATCCTCTCGCAGCTGGGCATCACCCGAAAGGAGTCTCCGTGAAACATCTGCTTCGCCTTCTGCCCGCCGCTCTGGCGCTGGCCCTTCTCCTGAGCGCCTGCGGAAAACTGCCCGCCTCCTCTTCCGGGAGCGCCTCCGGCTCCTCGGACTCCGGATCCGCTTCCGCCCCGGTTTCCTCCTCCGCCTCCGAGCCGTCCGCCTCTTCCTCCAGCCAGCCGGAACCCCAGGATCCCTTCCATGCCCCCGCCGCTCCGGAGGTGACGTGGGAAGACGGCGTCATGTCCTTTTCCATCGGGAGCTTCACCGCCACGGCGGAAACCTTCGGGGAGGGGGAGGGCGGCCACAACACCGTGCTCGCCATCTGCTCCGCGAACAATCCGGCCGTTCCCTTCCAGACCCTGACCACGGAGTCCCCGGAGGACGCTTTCGGGGAGAGCTGTCTCAGCGTCGCGGACGCCAACTTTGATGGCTATCCGGACCTCGGCTGGATGTACATCCAGGCGGGGGTCAACAGCTGGTACCATTGGTGGCTCTGGAACGAAGAGGAGGGACAGTTCGAGGAGGAGTCCGCCTTCCGCCAGGCCTCGGACGGCAGCGGCGGCATCTGCTCCCCCGCTTTCGATCCCGCCTCCGGCACCATCCGGGGCACCCGGCGGGACAGCGCAACCGATTATGAAACCGTCCTTTACCACTGGGAAGAGGGCAAGCTGACGCTCCGGCGGCAGATCGTCCTCTCCGGGGAAGACGGCGCTCCCCACCTGCAGGTTCTGGAACCTGCGGACGGCGAACTTACTCCCATCCACGAGTCCGAGGGCCCCGGGGCGGCGGAAGAGGCCTTCCTCTGGGAGAACCTCGACTACAACGGATAATCTCACACAACTGCTCTGTAAGGAGGATCATCTCATCATGGAAATCCGGAAATCCGGCATCATCACCATCTGCGGACGGCCCAACGTGGGCAAGTCCACCCTGACCAACGCCCTGGTGGGCGAGAAGGTCGCCATTGTCACCAGCAAGCCCCAGACCACCCGCAACCGCATCCGGGGCGTGAAGAACCGCAACGGCTGCCAGTTTGTCTTTGTGGACACCCCCGGCCTTCATAAGGCCCGCACCCGCTTAGGGGACTACATGGTAGGCGTCGTCCGGGAGAGCGTCACGGACGTGGACGCCGTGGTCCTGGTGGTGGAGCCCATCCCCAACGTGGGCATTCCCGAGCAGCAGCTCATCGACCGCATGAAGACCCTGGGCTGCCCTTCCGTGCTGGTCATCAACAAGGAGGACACCCTGGAGAAGAAGGAGCCCCTACTGGAGGTCATCAAGGTCTACAGCGACGCCCACTCCTTTGACGCCGTGATCCCGGTCTCCGCCCGCACCGGCGAAGGAGTCTCCGAACTGCTGGATGTGCTGGAGGGCTATCTTCCGGAGGGCCCCGCCCTCTTCCCGGAGGATATGACCTCGGACCAGCCGGAGCGGCAGATGATGGCGGAAATCCTGCGGGAAAAGCTGCTTCTGTGCCTGGACAAGGAGGTTCCCCACGGCGTGGCCGTGGAGATCGAGCGCTTCGCGGAGCGGGACGACGGCGTCGTGGAGGTCCACGCCGCCATCTACTGCGAGAAGAACAGCCACAAGGGCATCATCATCGGGAAAAACGGCGCCATGCTGAAAAAGGCCTCCTCCCTGGCCCGCCAGGACATGGAGACCTATATGGGCGCGAAGGTGTTCCTCAAAACCTGGGTCAAGGTCAAGGAAAACTGGCGGGACAATCCGGCCGCCATCTCCAATTTCGGCTACCGGCCGGAATAATCCCCTCGGATTTCCTCCCGCGCTTCCTCCCGCTCTCCGCTATGCGGAATCCGGGTATCTCTCTGCACAGGAGACGCTGCATGGTGGAGGAATGGGTCCTCCGGCCGGCCTGCCGCCTGATTGGGAGCCCGCACCGCTGCCCGCGGCCGCCGGGCGCCGGCTCTCCCGGATCCAGCGGAGCCGGAAGCAGTCCTTCGCCCATGACCATACGGGGACAGATCCCAGGAGGGGCGGCCTTCGGGCCGCTCCTTCTGCGCCGTCCCGGGAAAGGAGACCTTCATGGATATTGTGACAAACGCCCTCGTTCTGCGCTCCGTGGACTACCGGGACAGCGACTGCGTTCTCACCCTCTTTACCGAGAACATGGGCATTCTCACCGCCACCGCCTGGGGATGCCGGAACAGGAACAGCGTCCTGGCCGCCGGCTGCCAGCTGCTCTGCTGGTCCGAGATGGTCCTTACGAAGCAGAAGAACCTGGACCGCTATAAGGTAAAATCCGCCACCTCTCTGCGCGATTTCCGGGGAATCCGGAAGGACCTGGAGAAGCTGGCCCTGGGCTGCTACTTCGCCGAAGTCATGACCCACATGAATCCGGAGGGCAACCGCGAGCCGGACCTTCTGTATCTGACGCTCAACTGTCTCCACGCCCTGGACCGCATGGACCGGCCGCTGGAGCAGGTCAAGGCCTCCTTCGAGCTGCGGGCCCTGTGTCTCTCCGGCTTCGAGCCCATGCTGGCCGGCTGCTCCATCTGCGGCCGAAAGGACCCGGAAAAGATCCGCTTCCACCCGCGGGAGGGACACTTCTGCTGCGCCGGCTGCGAACCGGCCAGACCGGACAGCATCACCCTGGACAACGAAGTCCTCACCTGCCTGCGCTACATCGCCTGGTGCGAGCCCAAGCGCATCCTCTATTTCCCCATCACCGGCGTCCCCCTGCGGCGTCTGAGCCAGACCGTCGAGAGCTTCTTCCTCACCCAGATGCAACGGGGTTTCCGCTCCCTGGACTATTTCCACGAGGTGTACCTGGAAGAGCCGCCCGAATAGGCGGCCCCTTCCCCGCAGGCGCCCTTTCCGGGGGAAAACCATCCCTTTCCGCCCCATTCCGCCCGGATTTTCCGCCGAACTGTACAAAACAATCTCCGGATGTCCCCTGTTTTTTCAAATCCAGCTATTGACAGCTCCTGCGCCCGGGGGTATACTTTTTTTCGGTCCAAAGCTCCAGGGACCTCACTTTCATAACTGAAGGAGATCATTGAAACGATGAAAAAGATTCTTGCGATGGCTCTCGCGCTGGCGATGGCTGTCAGCCTGGCCGCCTGCGGCGGCGGGGGCAGCGCCAGCAGTTCCAAGGGCGGCTCCGCCTCCAGCGGCGCCGCGTCCTCCGGCAATACCTCCGCTTCCCAGAGCGACGCCTCTTCCTCCGGCTCCGGCAGCGACGCTTCCGGCGCTGCGTCCTCCGGCAACAGCTCCGCTTCCGGCGACTCCATCACCATCGAGCCCGGCAAGCTGATCATGTCCACCAACTGCTCTTTCCCGCCCTATGAGATGGTCGCCGACGGCGAAGGTCCCTACACCGGTGCGGATGGAGTCAGCTACGAAGGCATCGACGTGGAGATCGCTCTGGAACTGGCCAATCGGCTGGGTCTGGAACTCGTCATCGACGACATGGACTTCGACTCCGCTCTCGTCGCCGTGCAGCAGGGCAAGAGCGACATGGTGCTCGCCGGCCTGACCTACCGCGAGGACCGCGACGAGGTTATGGACTTCTCCACCAGCTACGCCAAAGGCGTGCAGGTGGTTATCGTCCCCGAGGATTCCGATATCACCGATCTGGACGCCCTTGCCAACGACAAGCTGATCGGCGTGCAGCGCGGCACCACCGGCGAGATCTATGCCTCCGATACGCCCGAGAATGGCGGCTACGGCGAGGATCACGTCCAGGGCTACGAGAACGGCGCGCTCGCCGTCCAGGCTCTGCTGAACGGACAGATTGACGCCGTCATTATCGACGACGGCCCCGCCAAGGCCTATGTGGAAGCCAATCCCGGCCTCAAGATCCTGCCCTCCGAGTGGATCACCGAGGACTACTGCCTGGCTGTCAACGAGGGCAACTCCGCTCTGCTGGACCAGCTGAACAGCACGCTGGAGGCCATGATCGCCGACGGCACCGTGGAGAAGATCGTCAACACCTACATCAGCGCGGAGGAGTAATCTTCCTTCCAGGGGGGCGGCTCTGCCGCCCCCCTTTTCCGTTTCCGCCACCGCTCCGGCGACCGGCCGGCGCCCTTAACATTCTGAGAAAGCGAGGGGAACCCATTGAACCCTGACAGCCTGTACGAGTCGCTCAGCGCGATCGACAAGGCGGATCTGACCTTCTGGCAGGACGCCTTCATGAAGTTCTACCGGGCCTGGTTCGCCGAAGACCGGTGGATCAGCTACTTTCAGGGCCTGGCCACCACCCTGCGGGTCACCGTGGTGGCGCTGGCGATCGGCATCGTACTCGGGGTACTGGTCGCCATGGTCCGCACCGCCCACGACCAGCAGCGCCCCGGCACCCGCAACTACCTGCTCTCCCTGGTGAACACGATCTGCCGTATCTACGTCACCATCATCCGCGGCACCCCCATGATGGTCCAGCTGATGATCTGGGGCTTTGTCATCTTCGCCTCCAGCCGCAACCTGACCATGGTGGGCGCCCTGGGCCTGGGCGTCAACTCGGGGGCCTACGTGGCGGAGATCATCCGCGGCGGCCTCATGAGCCTGGATCCCGGACAGATGGAGGCCGGCCGCTCCCTGGGCCTCAACTATCTGACCACCATGCGCTTCATCGTCATTCCCCAGGCCTTCAAGGCCATCCTGCCCTCCCTGGGCAACGAGTTCATCGTGCTGCTGAAGGACACCTCCCTGATCTCGGTCATCGCCGGCAAGGAGATCGTCTATTTCGCCCGCACGATCGGCTCCCGGACCTACGAGTACATGTTCCCCTTCTTCATCACCGCCATCATGTATCTGGCGCTGGTGATGGTCTTCTCTTACCTGCAGAGCATTCTGGAAAGGAGGCTGCGTCAGAGTGATCGACGTTAAGAATCTGGTCAAGGCCTTCGGCGACCACGTGGTGCTCAACGGCATCACGGAGCACATCTCCCCCGGCGAGAAGGTGGTGGTGATCGGGCCCTCCGGCTCCGGCAAGTCCACCTTCCTGCGCTGCCTGAACCTGCTGGAGGAGCCCACTTCGGGCACCATCACCTTCCAGGGGCAGGTCATCACGGATCCGAAGATCAACATCGATAAGGTGCGCCAGCAGATGGGCATGGTGTTCCAGCACTTCAACCTCTTCAACAATATGACCATCCTGCGCAACATCACCCTGGCGCCGGTCCAGACGAAGCTCATGAGCCAGGAGGAGGCCCGGGAGACCGCCATGTCCCTGCTGAAGCGGGTGGACCTGGTGGATAAGGCGGACGCCTATCCCGCCCAGCTCTCCGGCGGACAGAAGCAGCGCATCGCCATCGTCCGGGCCCTCGCCATGCGCCCGAAGGTGATGCTCTTCGACGAACCCACCTCCGCTCTGGATCCCGAGATGGTGGGCGAGGTGCTGGATGTCATGAAGGAACTGGCCAACCAGGGCATGACCATGGTGGTGGTTACCCACGAGATGGGCTTCGCCCGGGAGGTGGGGTCCCGGGTGCTCTTCATGGACGGCGGCGGCATTCTGGAGCAGAACGAGCCCCACGCCTTCTTCGCCAACCCCAAGGAGGAGCGCACGAAGGATTTCCTCTCCAAGGTTCTCTGATCTCCCTTTCGCAGGCGGGCCGTATGCGGTCCGCCTGCTTCCGTCTCCCCGGATTTTCCCGCCCGCTTTTCCCTCATATGCCCCTTGACACATTCTCCGGCGGATGGTAATATAATGGACCGTGTAAGCGCTGTGAACGGAAAGAGTACCTCCGCGATCTTCCGAACAGAGAGGATCCTCCACCGGCTGAAAGGGGATCCGCGAAAGACAGGAGGGAAGTGCGTCCGGGAGCGCGGCGGGTAATGCCGCCCGGTCTGGCCCCGATATCGGCCCTCAAGCGAGAAGGAAGAGTGGAACCGCGAGCAATCGCCTCTTATGCCCCCAACGGGCATGGGAGGTTTTGTTTTTTCTGCAAGGAGGCGCATCCATGTTCAACGCTCTGAACAAAACCCTGAACGGGAAACTGGAATCCCTCAACAGAACCCTGCGCGCCGCCGCGGACGAGGTCAACGACACGCTGGAGGCCTACCAGCGGCGGGATCCCGCGGCCCGGTCCAAGCTGGAGATTCTGCTGCTCTACCAGGGGGTGCATGCCACCCTGTACCACCGCCCCGCCCACTGGCTCTACTGCCACGATCAGAAGTTCCTGGCCCGGGTCATCTCCCAGTGGAGCCGCTTCTGGACGGGCATCGAGATCCACCCCGGGGCGAAGATCGGCCGCCGGCTGGTGATCGACCACGGCATGGGCATCGTCATCGGCGAGACCGCCGAAGTGGGAGACGACTGCCTGATCTACCACGGGGTCACCCTGGGCGGCACCGGCAAGGACCACGGCAAGCGCCACCCTACCATCGGCAACAACGTGCTGATCAGCTGCGGCGCCAAGGTGCTGGGCCCCTTCAAGGTGGGGGACAACGCCCGCATCGCCGCCAACGCCGTCGTCCTCTCGGAGGTGCCGGAGGACGCCACCGCCGTGGGCATCCCCGCCCAGATCGTCCGCATCGCCGGCCGCACCACCCACTACGCGGACGACGTGGACCAGACCAGCGTGAAAAACCCCACCGTCGAAAAGCTGTCCGCGCTCTCCGCCCGCCTGGATCTGGTGGAGAAGATTCTGGACGAACAGTTTCTGCTGCACCGTGCGGCGAAGGAACGCGCCGCAGAAGAGAAGAAGGAGTAATACCCATGTATCTGTACAATTCCGCCACCCACAAAAAACAGGAGTTCACCACCCACACCCCCGGCCGGGTGGAGATGTACACCTGCGGCCCCACGGTCTATCACTTCGCCCACATCGGCAACCTGCGCTCCTACATCATGGAGGACGTGCTGGAGAAGTACCTGCGCTACGCCGGCTACGACGTGAACCGGGTCATGAATATCACGGACGTGGGCCATCTGGCCTCGGACGCCGATACCGGCGAGGACAAGATGCTCAAGGGGGCCCGCCGGGAGCACAAGACCGTCATGGAGATCGCGCAGTTCTACACGGACGCCTTCTTTGAGGACTGCCGGAAACTGAATATCAAGACCCCGGACGTGGTACAGCCCGCCACCGGTCTCATCGACGAGTTCATCCGCGTCATCCAGGCTCTGCAGGAGAAGGGCTACGCCTACTTCGCCGGAGGCAACGTCTACTTTGACACCTCCAAGCTGGAGCGCTACTATATTTTCAACGACCACGACGAGGAGGACCTGGCGGTCGGCGTCCGGGAGGGCGTGGAGGAGGACCTCAACAAGCGCAATAAGAACGACTTCGTTCTCTGGTTCACGAAGTCCAAGTTCGAAGACCAGGCCCTGAAGTGGGACTCCCCCTGGGGCGTGGGCTATCCCGGCTGGCACATCGAGTGCTCCTGCATCTCCATGAAGTACAACGGGGAGTATCTGGATCTGCACTGCGGCGGCGTGGACAACGCCTTCCCCCACCACACCAACGAGATCGCCCAGTCCGAGTCCTATCTGGGCCACCCCTGGTGCGGACAGTGGTTCCACGTTCACCACCTGAACACCAACACCGGCAAGATGTCCAAGTCCAAGGGCGAGTTCCTCACCGTCTCCCTGCTGGAGGAAAAGGGCTACGATCCTCTGGTCTACCGCTTCTTCTGCCTCCAGAGCCACTACCGCAAGGCCCTGGTCTTCTCCTGGGAGAACCTGGACAACGCCGCCGTCACCTGGCGCAAGCTCATCGACCGCATCGCCGCCCTCAACCCCGACGACGGCCCCGTGGACGAGGCTGTAAAGGCAAAATATGAGGAGCACTTCCGCACCGTGATGGGCAACGACCTCAACACCGCCCAGGGCGTCACCTGCCTCTACGACGCCCTCAAGGCGAAGACCAACGGCGCCACCCGCCTGGCGATCCTGGACAGCTTCGATCAGGTACTCTCCCTGTCCCTGCTGGAGAAGGCCGCCGAACAGCGGCGGAAGAAGGCCGAACAGGCGAAGAACGCCCGCACCAGCGGCGGCTACACCGTCACCGGCGAAGGGGATCCCGCCATCGACGCCCTGGTTCTGGCCCGGGGCGAGGCCAAAAAGGCGAAGAACTTCGCCGAGGCGGACCGCATCCGCAACGAGCTGAAGGCGCAGGGCATCGAGATCACCGACATCCCCGGCGGCGCCACCTGGAAGCGGGTCTGAGCGCGCATCATTTTCCGCGGATAAGACACCTCCCGCGAACTCAAACTGTGTTCGTGGGAGGTGTCCGATGATCTGGTTCTGGATTTTTACGCTTTACAGCTTTCTGGGCTTCCTGCTGGAGGTCCTCTTCGCCCGGCTGACCGGCAGCCGCCCGGACCGCAAGTGCCTGATGGTGCTTCCCCTGTGTCCGGTCTACGGACTGGGCGCCTGCGGCATTCTGCTTCTGCCCGCCGCCGTGCGCGCACGGCCCCTGGCGCTCTTTCTGCTGGGCGGTCTCACCGCCACGGCGACGGAGTACGGGGCCGCGCTCTGGTACGAGCGGGCGCTCCATGTGTCCTTCTGGGACTACCGGGGTCTGCCCGGCAGCGTCCAGGGGCGGATCTGTCTGCCCTTTTCCCTGGCCTGGGGCCTGCTGGCCCTGCTGCTGGTGTACCGGATCCATCCCCTTCTGGCGTCCGCCCTGGCCTCCATTCCCGTCCCGGTGAGCCTCATGGCCATGGCGACCCTGCTCTGCGATTTTCTCTTCTCCTCCCTGGCCCTGCGGGCCACGGGGGACCGGAAGGTGCTGCGCCCTCTGTTCTGAATTCCGAAAAAAACAGCCGCCCCGAAGGCGGCTGTTTTTTCAGAAGCGGCGGCGTTCTGCCGGCTTACTCCTCATAGTCATCGTACTCGGAGGCGTAGACCTCGCGGCGCAGTTTTCCGCAGACAAGGCCAAACAGCTCTCCGATCTTATCGGAATAAGCGATGACGGCGCAGATCAGGGAAGCCACCGCCAGAGATAAAGCGACGATTTTCAGAACAAAACGGGCAACCTTCATGGAAATCCTCCTCCTCCGGTCGATTGGTTGCGCTTTCCACCATTTTACACGATGGCGCCGGAAAAAGCAATCCCCTTTCCGATTCTTTTACCCAAATGGAAACCGGATACAGGTCATTCCCGGCTCCGGTTCCACTCCCCGCAGCGCCAGCAGCTGCTCCACCGTCACAAAGGCGAATCCCCGGTCCAGAAGCGTATCCACAATCCGCAGCGCCGCGTCCACGGAGCTGTCGTAGATGTCGTGGAGGAGAATGATGTCCCCGTCCTGCGCCTGCTCCGTGACCGCCGCAACAATCCGCTCCGTATCCCGGTCCTTCCAGTCCTCCGGATCCACGGACCAGAGCACCAGGGGGCTGTCCGCCCGGGCGCGGGTCTCCTCGTCCATCAGGCCATAGGGAGGACGGAACCACCACTCCCCCGGTCCCAGGATCGCGGTCAGGGCCTCCCGGGTCTTCCCCAGCTGTTCGTCGTACTCCGCCCGGGAAAGGCCCGCCACCTTCACATGGTCGAAGGTGTGAATCCCGATCTGGTGGCCCCGGGCCTTCATCTCCCGGACCAGATCCCCGTTGCCCTCCAGCTGGCAGCCGATGAGAAAGAACGTGGCCGGCACCTCCCGCAGCGCCAGGCCATCCAGCAGTCTCTCCGTGGTCGCGGGGCGCGGGCCGTCGTCAAAGGTCAGGGCCACCAGCGGCGTCTGATCCGGCACCCGGGCCGGTCCCGTCGCCGTCTGCGCCGGTCCCGCTCCGGGAGGCGCCAGGGCCAGCGTCAGAGCCGCCGCCAGCGTGAGCGCCGCGCCACGCCGTCCCTTTCCCATACCATCCGCCCCTTTCCCGGTTCGTTTGGGGAAAGTATGCCCGGGGGCAGGGTCTCTCTTGCGAGGATAATTCTGTCAGTTCGCGTTCCACAGGCGAAGGGCCGCCGTAAGCCTCTCCGGCGGAAAGTCCGGATGGCTCCACCCAGGTCCGGACGCATCCGCTTTCTCCTGGCAGCTCATCCCTTGCTCTTCTTCTCCGTCCTCAGCCGACTCTCCGTACTCCTCTTCGGAGGCGATGTTTTTCTTTGAAAATCGGCTCCGCTGCGCAACCAGCGGGCACCGTTTACGTCCTGACAGACAGAGGGCCGCCCGCGGGCCGGATCCCCGCGGAAGCCGATTTTCCTCGAAGGGAGGGTTCCTCTTGGAAGACGAAGCGATCATCGACCTCTACTGGGCCCGCTCCCAGGAGGCCATCACGGAAAGCGACCGCAAATACGGTCCCTACTGCGCCTCCATCGCCCGCTCCATTCTGGAGCAGCGGGAGGACGTGGAGGAGTGCGTCAACGACACCTGGTTCCGGGCCTGGAACAGCATGCCGCCCCAGCGCCCCGGGATTCTCTCCGCCTTTTTCGGCCGCCTCACCCGCAACCTCTCCCTGGACCGCTGGCGGCGGGACCGGGCCGCCAAACGGGGCGGCTCCCAGGTGGAGCTGTCCCTGCAGGAACTGGGAGAGTGTGTGCCGGACGGCCACCGTCCGGAGGAAGACCTGGAGGCCCGGGAGACCGCCGCCCTCATCTCCGCCTTTCTCCGCCGTCAGCCGGAGCTGGACCGGAAGCTCTTTGTCCGCCGGTACTTTCATATGGAGCCCATCACGGTTCTCGCCGCCCGCTTCCGCCTGACGGAGCTGCAGGCCCGCTCCCGGCTCTTCCGCGTCCGAAAGCGCCTGAAGGCGGCGCTGGAACAGGAGGGAGTTTCCGTATGAACCCTGACCACCTTCTTCAGGCCATCGGCTTTCTGGACGACGACCTGATCGCTGAGGCCGAAGAACCTCTCTCCCGCCCCCGGTTCCGGTTTGCCGCCCGGGCCGTCGCGCTGGCGGCCTGCGTGCTGCTGGTCCTGGTCCTCTTCCCCAGAGGTCGCATGGGCGGAGGGAGTTCCTCCGCCGGAGGAGCAGCAGCGCCCGCTCCGGGATCCTCTTCCCCCGGGGGAGCCAGCTCCGCCGCGGCGTCAGAGCCCGGTTTCTCTCCGGAGGGCACCATCTGGCTGGACGGCAGGACGTACACCATCCTGCAGATCGTGGACGCTGTTCCAGAGGACGCCCACCAAATCGGTACGCTGGGCCCCCTTTCCGCCACAGAGGGTCCCTCTACGGATCAGGAAGACTATGTGGGACTTCCCGTCTGGGCCGCGGGCGAAACGGAGCTCTACATCCCGCTGCCGACCGGCCTCTGGCTGGAGGCCGCCCTGACGGAGCCCTGAGCCAGAAAGACCCGCGCCAAACCCGGCGCGGGTCTTTTTTTCTGCAGTCCGATTCGAGGAAACCTACGGCGCGTTCTCCTCCGCCAGGGGGCGCACCTGGATCTCCAGGACCCGCCGGTGCTCCACCCGGGTAATTTTCACGTCCAGGCCCTCCGCCTGGAAGGTGTCCCCCGGCTCCGGCAGACGACCCAGGCACTCCAGCACCCAGCCGGATACCGTGGCGGCCGTGCAGGTGCCCCGGACGGAAAAGAGGTCGTACATGTCCGGCAGGTCCGCGGAGCAGTCGATCTTATAGCTGCCGTCCGGCTGCCGGGCGAAGGTCTCGATCACTTCGTCGTGCTCGTCCCAGATCTCGCCCACCAGCTCCTCGATGATATCCTCCATGGTGACGATCCCCACCGTGCCGCCGTACTCGTCCACCACCACTGCCATATGGACCTTGCTCCGCTGCAGCTCCCGCAGCAGCTCGCTGATTTTGACCCCGCCGGTGGTATAAATGACCGGGGACTTTATGTTGGCGAGGCAGGTCTCCCCCCGGTAGCGGGCGGCGTAGAAGTCCTTCTCATGGATGACCCCTGTGATGTCGTCAATGGTCTCCCGGTAGAGGGGAAGCCGGGAGTAGCCGGTCCCCGCGAAGAGGGAGGCCGCCTCCTCCATGGTGCTGTTCTCCTCCAGCGCCTCCAGGTCCACCCGGGGCGTGATGATGTCCGAGGCCTCCATGTCCGTAAACTCGATGGCGTTGCGGATGAGGTCGCTCTCGTGCTCGTCCAGGCCGCCTTCGCTCTCCGCCTGGTCCACCATGCCCACCAGCTCCTCCTCCGTGATGCCCTCCGAGCCCCCGGGGTGGAACACGCGGCTGAGCAGCTGCTTCCACTTTGTGAAGAAGAAGTTCATGGGGGTGAGAAGGACCATCAGCAGCCCCAGCAGGGGGGCGGCGAACATGGCCCAGCCCTCCGGGGCCTCCTTGGCCAGACTCTTGGGGGAGACCTCGCCGAAGATCAGGATGATGATGGTCAGCGCCACCGTGGAGACCGTGGGGCCGTAGTCGTGGAACCACTTCGTGCACAGCACGGTGGCGACGGTCGTGGCGGTGATGTTGACGATGTTGTTGCCGATCAGAATGGTGGACAGAAGGGTATCGTAGCGCTCCGCCAGGGCCAGGGTCTTCTCCGCCCGCCGGTCTCCGGCCTCCGCCCGGGTCTTCACGCGGATCCGGTTCAGGGATGTAAAGGCGGTCTCCGTGGCGGAAAACCAGCCGGACATGGCCACCAGGAACACAAGCGCCACCAGCATGCCTATACTGGCACTGTCTATTTCCATCTCGTATTGTTCTACCTCAGCTTTCCGGGAAAAATGAACCAGTTTCCCAGAAGTATAGCACAGCGGAACGCCGGATGCAACCGGGGCGGGCGAGATTTGCCTGACCCGCGGCCGTTCTCCCCCGGAGAGCGTCCTTTACCGATTCCCTCCGGTTCTTTTCGCTTCCGCTTGACCTTATCGCTTTTTTGGAGTAGACTAAGGAATCTTATCAGAAAAGGAAGGTGTTCCATGCTCGAAGAGGCACAAAAAGTCCGTTTCTGCGCTGCGCGCCGGGCGGCCATCGCCCGGGACTTCTCCCATCTGAATCCCGAGCAGCAGAAGGGAGTGCTGGCCACCGAGGGCCCGCTGCTGCTGCTGGCGGGAGCCGGCAGCGGCAAGACCACGGTGCTCATCAACCGGGTCGTCAACCTGATCCGCTACGGAAAGGGCTCGGACAGCGACCAGGTTCCCGAATGGGTCACGGAAGAGGACCTGGCCTTCCTGGAACATTACGCGCAAACCGGCGAAGGCGATCGGGAGCGGCAGGTGAAGCTCTGCGCCCTGGATCCCGCTCCTCCCTGGTCCATCCTCGCCATCACGTTCACCAACCGGGCGGCCGACGAGCTGCGGGAACGGCTGACTGCCACCGTGGGGGCGGGCTCCCAGCAGATCTGGGCCTTCACCTTCCACGCCGCCTGCGTGCGGATCCTGCGCCGGTACATCGACCGCCTCGGGTTCCCCACCACCTTCACCATCTACGACACGGAGGACTCCCTGCGGGTCATCCGCGACACCCTGAAGGCGCTGGGGCTCTCGGACCGGGTGTTCCCGCCCCGGAAGGTGCTCACCACCATCTCCAAAGCCAAGATGAAGGGCCAGCTGTCCAAGGACTACTCAGCCAGGGCCTCCCGGAGCCGGGACTCCTTCCGGAGGAGCTGCGCGCAGATCTATGAGATCTACGAAAAGACTCTGTGGGACGCGGGCGGTCTGGACTTCGACGACCTGATTCTCCACACCGTACGCCTGCTCAACGAGTTCGAGGAGGTCCGGGTCCACTACCAGAACCAGTTCCGCTACGTCCTCGTGGACGAGTACCAGGACACCAACCTCCTGCAGTACGAGCTGACGGCCTGCCTGGCGGCCGGCCGGAAGAACCTGTGCGTGGTGGGAGACGACGACCAGTCCATCTACCGCTTCCGGGGCGCCACCATCGACAACATCCTCACCTTCGAGGAGAAGAACCCGGGCTGCCGGACCATCCGTCTGGAGCAGAACTACCGCTCCACCAGCAACATCCTGGACGCCGCCAACGCCGTGATCGCCAACAACCAGGGCCGCAAGGGCAAGACGCTGTGGACGGACGTCAAGGGCGGCGAGCCGGTCCATGTCTGCGAGGCCGCCACCGAGTCCGACGAGGCTCAGTATGTGGCGGAGCAGATCGTGAACAGCTGCTCCAGCGGCCGGAACTGGCGGGACCACGCCATCCTCTACCGCATGAACGCCCAGTCCAACCAGCTGGAGAACATGCTGAAGCGCTCGGGCATCCCCTACCGGATCTTCGGGGGCACCCGCTTCTTCGACCGCATGGAGATCCGGGACATGCTGGCCTACCTGGACGTGATGAACAACCCCCAGGACAACATGCGCCTGCTGCGGATCATCAACACCCCGCCCCGGGGCATCGGGAGCCGCACCGTGGAAGTCGCGAAGCAGCTGGCGGAGGAGAATCACTGCTCCATCTTCGCCATCCTCCGCAACGCCGCTTCCTTCCCCGCCCTGGATCGCGCCAGGGGGAAGCTGCAGGC
>CANRFA010000010.1 GCA_947629775.1 uncultured Oscillospiraceae bacterium | reverse complement strand
CGGGGTTTTCTTGACAGTTCCTTTTTCAGAGGTGTATACTGTCTGCAGGCTTCCCGCGTTCGGGAAGGAAAGGAGAGATTGTTATCAAAAGAGAGAAATTTGGCTCCCGGTTGGGATTCATCCTGATTTCCGCCGGGTGCGCCATCGGGCTGGGAAACGTGTGGCGCTTCCCCTACATCACCGGCCAGTACGGCGGGGCGGCCTTCGTGCTGATCTACCTGTTCTTCCTGGTGATCTTCGGTCTGCCGATCATGGTCATGGAATACGCGGTCGGCCGCGGCAGCCAGGCCAGCATCGCCATGTCCTTCGACAACCTGGAACCGAAAGGAACAAAATGGCACCTGCACAAATATACCGGCATGGTGGGCAACTACCTGCTGATGATGTTTTATACCACCATCGGGGGATGGATCCTGCTCTACCTGTTCCGCACCGCCACCGGCTTTTTTGAGGGCCTGGAACCCGCTCAGGTGGAAGCCGAGTTCGGCAACCTGATGGGACAGCCCGGTCTGATGGCCCTGTGCATGATCATCGTGGTTGCGGTCTGCTTTGGCGTCTGCAGCCTGGGTCTGGAAAAAGGCGTGGAGAAGATCACGAAGGTGATGATGGTCCTCCTTCTGATCCTGATGATCGTCCTTGCCGTTCACTCCGCGCTCCTGCCGGGGGCCGGCGAGGGCATCCGCTTCTATCTGCTGCCCGACTTCGGCAAGGCTGTGGAAGCCGGACTTCCCAGCGTGATCTTCGCCGCCATGGGCCAGAGCTTCTTCACGCTGAGCATCGGCATCGGCTCCATCGCCATCTTCGGCAGCTACATCGACAAGTCCCGCTCCCTGGCCGGCGAAGCCGCCTGCGTAACCGCGCTGGACACCGGCGTCGCCCTGATCGCCGGTATGATCATCTTTCCGGCCTGTTTCGCCTATGGCATTCAGCCCGCCAGCGGCCCTCCGCTGATCTTCATCACCCTGCCCAACATCTTCAACAACATGGCTGGCGGCCGCATCTGGGGCACCATCTTCTTCCTGTGCATGCTCTTCGCCGCGGCTTCCACCATCATCGCCGTCTTCGAGAATATCATCTCCTTCGCCATCGACCTTGGCGGGATTCCCCGGAAGAAAGTGGTTGCGTTCAACCTGATCGCCATTATCGTCCTGTCTCTTCCCTGTGTCCTGGGCTTCAACCTCCTCAGCGGGTTCCAGCCCCTTGGCCCCGGCTCGACGGTCCTGGATTTCGAAGACTTCATCGTCAGCAACAACCTGCTGCCTCTGGGCAGCCTGGTCTATGTGTTCTTCTGCACCAGCCGCTATGGCTGGGGCTGGGACAACTTCCTGGCCGAGGCCAACGCCGGCGACGGCCCCAAATTCCCCAAGGCCATCCGCTTCTACGTCTCCTATATCCTGCCGGTGATCATTCTTGTGGTCTTCATCCAGGGCTACATCAGCATGTTCGCCTCGTAAGGTTTTTTCAGACTCCGTCCGACCGGATTTCCCGGCCGGACGGCTTCTTTCCCCGCAATCCCCGGGAAAACGTCTTGCGGAGGACCGCCGGTCCGTGATAGAATAGGATAGCCGTCCTCCCCCGGGGTCCCCCGGGAGAACACGGCGTTTCTCTCTGAAAGGAGGTACAACAGATGAAGTATGAGTGCCCCTGCGGCTACGTCTACGATCCCGCTGTCGGTGATCCCGACAACGGCATCGCCCCCGGAACCGCGTTCGAGGACCTGCCCGCCGACTGGGAATGCCCCGTGTGCGGCCTGGATAAGGACTCCTTTACGCCCGCCGACTGAGGATACCGATCCTCTCCCCGGCTGAGCCTGGTCCCCCGCTTCCGCGGAATCGGACCGGACCGCCAGAAAGCGCCCTGCCGACTCTGGCCGGCAAGGCGCTTTTTCCGCTTTTCTGTCCTTGTCCGCATTCTTCCAGCGCTGCGAATCGGCCCCTGAATCCCCCCTGACAGCACGCCCTCACCCTGACCGCTCCCCTCTCAAACCCTGCGAACCTCCTCGGCTCCTTCTTTGTGAACAGAATGTGAATTCTTCTCTTCTCCCGTTGACAGGGGGGCAGTTCCGCGCTATACTCTTATCAGTCGTGCGAGATTGAATCTCGCGCAATTGAAAAGGGGGTAATTCCATGGGCATCCATGACTTTACGGTGCGGACACAGGACGGCCACGACGTTTCGCTCTCCGATTACAGGGGCAAGGTCCTGCTTATTGTGAACACGGCAACCGGCTGCGGGTTTACGCCTCAGTATTCCGAGCTGCAGGAACTCTATGAGCTCCATCAGAAGGACGGCCTCGAGATCCTGGACTTTCCCTGCAACCAGTTCGGGGAACAGGCGCCGGGGACCGACGAGGAGATCCACTCCTTCTGCACGGGGCGCTTCGGGATCACGTTCCCTCAGTTCGCGAAGATCGACGTCAACGGGGAACACGCCATCCCGCTCTATCAGTACCTGACCGCCAACACCACCTTCGGCGGCTTCAGCGGCCCCATGGGCCTGGTCCTGAAAGGCATTGCGAAGAAGATGGACAGCGACTATAAGAACAACGGGAAGATCAAGTGGAACTTCACCAAGTTTCTGATCACCCGGGATGGGGAGATCGCCGCCCGCTTTGAACCCACCGACTCCATGGCAAAGGTCAAGGCCAGAACGGAGGAGATTCTGTGATGTTCCACTACGATTATGTGACCAGAAACACGTGCTCTCAGCTCATCAGCCTGGATCTGGAGGGAGACATCGTTCATAACGTCCGCTTTTTCGGGGGCTGCGATGGGAATCTGAAGGCCATCCCTCTGCTCATAGAGGGCTGGACCGTGGACCAGATCGCCGGCAAACTGTCCGGGGTGCTCTGCGGGCGCCGGCCCACCTCCTGTGCGGACCAGCTCGCCAGAGCGGTTCGGGAAGCCTACGAGGCGGAACAGAACGCCTCCTGAGCGCAACGCCATCAGCAGGAAAGGAAGGGCAGATCATGCCGGATCGATGCGACGCGCTCAAACTGGAAAACCAGCTTTGCTTTCCCCTCTACGCCTGCGCGAAGGAGATCGTCAAAGCCTACAAGCCGTACCTGGACGAACTGAATCTGACCTATACCCAGTACATCACCATGATGGTCATGTGGGAACACCGGGAGCTGCGGGTCAAGGAACTGGGGCGGTACCTGTACCTGGACTCCAGCACCCTGACCCCGCTCCTCAAGCGCCTGGAGGAAAAGGGATTCGTCACCCGTCGACGCTCCTCTGTGGACGAGCGGGACCTGATCGTCTCCATCACGGAGAAAGGCGAGGCGCTGAAGGAGGAAGCGGTTACCGTCCCGGAGCGGCTGGGGGCCTGCGTGGCCCTGGACCCCGGGAAGGCCCAGACTCTTTATACACTTCTCTATGAAATCATCGGAAAACTGACGCAGAAGAATGAGGGGCAGCAGTAACAGTATGGTAGAGACAGATTTCAATCTCGGCCAGTACCTGACCGGGGGCGTGGAAAAGATCGTACGGGAGGCCGTGCGGGCCACCCTTTCGGATCCCCGGGAAAGCGCCTTTCTGGCGCGATTCGCCCTTGCTTCCCGGGAAGCCTCCCGCAGAAGGGCCCGCGCGGAAGAGCAGGGGGAGCACATCCCTCCCTTCCTCATCGCCAGCATCACCAGCGCCTGCAATCTCCACTGCGCCGGCTGCTATGCCCGGCACAACCAGGCCTGCACGGACGAGGCTCCGGTTCAGCAGCTGACGGGGGAAGACTGGGCGCAGATTTTTGCCGAGGCCCGGGATCTCGGCATCAGCTTCATCCTGCTGGCCGGCGGCGAACCGCTGCTGCGTCAGGACGTCCTGGAAGCTGCCGAAAAGGTTCCGGAGATCCTCTTTCCCGTCTTCACAAACGGGACGCTCCTCAAGGAGGAGCTGCTCCGTCTCTTTGACCGCCGGCGGAACCTGGTTCCCATCCTCAGCATCGAGGGACGGCAGGAGAAAACAGACGAGCGGCGGGGGACCGGAGTCTACCGCTGGGTCCGCACCGCCATGGAACGCCTGTACAACAACCACCTGATCTATGGAGCCTCCGTCACGGTCACCACCTCCAACCTGGATGAGGTCACCGGAGACGCTTTTCTGGAGGATCTTCGGATCAGCGGCTGCAAGGCGGTCATCTACGTGGAATTTGTTCCGGTCACCGAGGACAGCCGGGAACTGGCCCCTGGCGACGAGGAGCGGGAGATCCTGCGGCAGCGATTGAACCTCATACGGGAGCAGTACCCGGATATGGTGTTTATCTCCTTCCCGGGCGACGAGAAGAGTTCCGGCGGCTGCCTGGCCGCGGGACGGGGCTTCTTCCATATCAGCTCCCACGGAAGCGCGGAGCCCTGCCCCTTCTCCCCCTACTCGGACATCAATGTAAAGGACACGTCCCTTCGGGAGGCTCTGCGCTCTCCCCTGTTCCACGCGTTGCAGGAGCGGGATGTTCTTCTGGAGGAGCACAGCGGCGGCTGCGTGCTGTTCGAACGGAAGGAAACCGTGGAGGCCCTGCTGGCAGAGACACAGTCCGCTGCCGTTTTATCCTGAGAATCTTCATCCTGATTGGAGCGTGAAGCAATGGAGCATACTGAAGATGTCATCCGGGCCAGAAGAAGCGTACGCACCTTCGATGGAAAGCCCCTGAGTCCCTCGGACCTGGAGAGTCTGTCTGCCTTCGCTGAGCAGATCGACAACCCCTATGGAATCCCGGTGGAGTTCCGCTTTCTGGACGCG
The DNA here is from genome assembly GCA_947629775.1 of uncultured Oscillospiraceae bacterium. Taxonomy (GTDB): domain Bacteria; phylum Bacillota; class Clostridia; order Oscillospirales; family Oscillospiraceae; genus Lawsonibacter. Next base: position 55,590 of record CANRFA010000010.1, on the reverse strand, counting down.
ACGAAGCAGAAACTGCCCTGCCCCATCGTCACCGGCACAAATCACTTTGTGGGCGGAAAGGTCCGGAAGGTTCCCCACATGGAGGAGGCCTTCGGGTACACCATGGAGACGCTGGTCCTGTATGCTCAGTCTCTGGGGATCGGGAGCGTCTGGATCGGGGGCACCATGGACCGGCCCGCCTTCGAACAGGCCATGGAGCTGACCGGCGAAGAGCGGATGCCCTGCATGAGTCCCCTTGGCTATCCGGCGACAAAGCGATCCATCAAGGAAACCATGATGCGCAAGGCCATCCACGCAGACAGCCGGGAACTCTTTGCCAGTCTCTTCTTTGACGGCAGCTTCGGGAAACCGCTCACCCGGGAGAAGGCCTGCCAGCTGGCGGTCCCCCTGGAAATGGTGCGGCTGGCCCCTTCCGCGGTCAACCGCCAGCCCTGGCGGGTCGTGGTAACAGAGCGGGCCGCTCACTTCTACCTCAAGCACACGAAAGGCTTCGTCAGCCAGCCGGTAGGCGACATGCAGAAGATCGACGTGGGAATCGCCCTCTGTCATTTTGATCTCTGCGCGCAGGAGCGTAAGATCCCCGCACAGTTTACTGTCCATAATCCGGGTCTGCAGACCGATCCCGATACCGAATACATCGGGTCGTATCTGCTGTCCTGAATGATAAGCGATCACTCAGTCCATCATCATTACAACAGGAGGAATCAGCAATGAGCAAGGTTCTCGTAGCATACTTTTCCGCCAGCGGCGTCACCCGCAGGGTAGCCGAGGAGCTGGCCAGCGTGGAAAAGGCGGATCTCCATGAGATCGTCCCCCAGCCCAGGTACACGAAGGCGGATCTGGACTGGACAAACGCCCAGTCCCGGAGCACCCTCGAAATGAAGGATCCCACCTGCCGTCCCCCGCTCGCCAGCCAGGCGCCGGACATGGCGCAGTATGACGTGGTCTTCCTGGGATTCCCCGTGTGGTGGGGACGGGAGCCCAGCGTAGTGGATACCTTCCTGGACGCCTGCTCCTTTGCGGGACAGAAGATCATTCCCTTCTGCACCTCCGGCGGCAGCGGCATCGGCAATACGGCGAGCCGGCTGCAGGAGATCGTCGGCAGCGCGGCGACCGTAGAGGAAGGCAAGCGCCTGGGCGGCACAGTGTCCGAGGCGGATCTCGCCACCTGGGCGGCGGGACTGGGACTCTGAGTCTCCAGCGGGGATAATCCCTTCGATCAGCTGATCCGGGGCTGGCTCCTGTCAGCCTTTCCGACCCTGCTCGGAAAGGCAACTTCAGCAGGCCTGTGCCAGGCCGGGGTTCTCTTCCGAGGAGCAGACAGAATTCCGGATACTCTTTTGCCTGCAGCAGATCATCCTCTCCGCTCTCCACTTCGACGCACCCATTCATCCCGCATACAACAGGGCGCGATCCTTCGGGACCGCGCTCTGCTTTTGCTTCCTGGCCTGATGGACTTCACGCAGGCCTTGGGGAACTGTCACCCGAGGCAGACTTCATGGCAGATCGGATGATGCGCATCTCCCCTGCCGATACAGATCCCTGCGTCGCATCTGCGCAGGCCGGAGCAGGAATTCCTTAACCGGCGTCGACTCTCTTCCGCATACCGTTCCCTGAACCGGAATCAGGTTCTGCAATCGAAGCCATGAAAAATCCGGCAGAAACCGCCGAAGCGGTTCCTGCCGGATAATGTTCTATCCTTTCGATCAGGTTGGATTCTCTTCAGAGGGGAGAGGGAACTCAGTGGGTCTTGTGGGACTTGCTGTGGCTGGGGGCGATCCAGTTGCCGTTCTCGTCCCGCTTCACGAGCTTGCCTTCCTTGACCAGATCGTGCGGCCTGTAGATGTCGTTGATGTTCCAGCAGCCGGGCGTGGGAACGGCGATGTTCTCCATGGGGGCCTCGACCAGGAAGGGCTTGCCGGCCTTATTGGCCTCGATGGCCTTCTGCATGGCGGGCAGGAAGTCCTCAGCGGACTGGCAGCAGATGGAGTCCACGCCGTAAGCCCTGGCGACGCCGGCCCAGCTGGGGCTGTAGCGCTCGCCGTCGGGGGTGTGGAACAGGGTGCCGAACTGGGTGTTGTAGTTGGCGTTCTCCAGGCCGGCGATGGTGCCGAAGGCGGAGTTGTTCATGACAACCCAGGTGCAGGCGATGCCCTGCTCCACCGCGGTGGCCAGGCAGGTGGGGTTCACGCCGAAGCCGCCGTCGCCCACGAGGGCCAGGCAGATCTTGTCGGGAGCAGCGACCTTGCCGCCCAGGACGGCGGAAGCGCCGAAGCCCATGGTGGCGAGACCGGAGGAGTGATGGATGGTGCCGGGGATGTTGATGTCATACTGCTGCGCCATGCCGTTCTTGTTCCAGCCCACGTCGGTGAAGATGATGGCGTCCTCGGGGAGGGCCTCCTTCAGGTCGTGGAGGATGCGCTGCGGGGTCATGGGGAAGCGGCTGTCGGTGGAGATGGCCACGTTGGAAGCCTTGAAGTCGGCCTTCGCCTTGGCGATCTGAGCGCGCAGCTCGGGATTGCTCTTGCCCTCGGGGCAGATCTTCTTCACTTCCTCGAGAATCTGGGCCAGGCCGACCTTCAGGTCTGCGATGGCGCCGATCTCGACGGGATAGTTGCGGCCGATCTCCATGGGATCGATGTCGATCTGCAGGAAGGCGGTCTTATCGGGATCGAAGGTAACGCCCTGATACCAGCTGGAGCTGTCGGCCTCGGCGAAGCGGGTGCCCAGGCCCAGGATGACATCGGCGTTCTTCGTCAGGGAGTGGGTGAACTCCAGGCCCCAGAAACCGGTCTGGCCAACCAGCAGAGGATGGTTGTCGGGCAGGCAGCCCTGACCCATCAGGGTACGGGACACGGGGATGTCCAGGAACTCGGCGAGAGCAGCCAGCTCGTCGGTGGCCTGCGCCAGCAGGATGCCGCCGCCGGCGTGCAGCACGGGGGCCTTGGCCTCAACCAGCCGCTTGGCAATGGCCTTGGCGGCGGCGGGATCCAGGGCGGGCTTCATGGTGACGGGGCTGTCCTTGTAGGTGCGATCCCACAGGTAATCCTCCATCTCGCGGGAGAACATATCCATGGGCATGTCGATCAGGACGGGGCCGGGACGGCCGGATTCCGCGAGACGGAAAGCCTTGTCCATGATGGAGGGCAGAGCCTCAATGTCGTCAATCCGCCATGCGCGCTTCACAACGGGCTCCAGAATCTTGTACTGGGTGGCGTCGCCGTGCATGTTCACTTCCTGATGAGGATGACGGCCATAGTAGTAGCTGGGCACGTCGCCGGCAATGACGACCATGGGGATGGAGTCGAACGCAGCATTCGCAACACCGGTGAGAACGTTGGTCAGGCCGGGGCCGAGGTGGCACATGACCACGGAGGCCTTGTGGGTGATACGGGCATAGCCGTCAGCGGCGGTGGACGCAACAGCCTCATGGCGGTTGGAGATGTAGGTGAGCTTGGAGCTGCGGGACATACCATCCAGCATTCCGATGACAGTGTGGCCGCAGAGACCGAAGACGTACTTGACGCCGCGGCGCTCCAGGTAATCAACCATCAGATCGGAGACCAGTTTCTTGCTCATGGGACATAACCTCCTGATTGAAATGTGTAAAGTATGGGTAAGACCTTCCGTGAAGGTCAGGGGACAAACAAAGGGATGCGTCTGTACGGGAGCGGGAAGCGCTCAGGCGTCCAGAATGCGGGCAAAGGAACTGATTTTCCGCAGATCCTGGCTCTGACGCAGGTAGTCGTGGAAAACGGGTCCGCTTCGCACCACAAAGTCCCGGAAATATTCCGCCGCGGGCGGAATATACTGCTCCTTGTTCCAGAGCAGATACAGCTTCCGGGTGGCGATGGGATTCGCAATGGGAATGATCTTCACATTGTAGGGCGCCCCTCCCAGCGGATAGGGCGTGATGGCCACGCCGTGATTGGCGGCCACCAGGCCGTAAATGATCAGATCCTGAGCAGTTTCGGTGGTGATGTTGGGATGAACCCCAAGCTCCTGGAACGCCCGGTCTGTCTGAGCCCGGAGCTGGCAGTTGCGGTCGAAGGCGATGAAGTTCTCGCCGTCCAGTTCCCGCAGATCCACCCGCTCCTGCCGGGCAAACCGGTGATTCACGGAAGCGAGGACCACCAGCGGATGCTGCCCGATGTAGGTACAGCCCACGCGGGGGTCGTCAATCTCCGTGGCAAAGACCAGATCCACCTGACCGCTGAGGACCTGTTCCTTCAGCTTTGTATAGGTGGCTTCCTGGTTGAACTGCAGGTGGACATCCACCCGGTTCGTGTCGGAGACGTAACGGACAATAATATAAGGGGCAAAGTAGGCCAGGGAAGGGAAACCTGCCATGACCACGGTACCGGTGTTTGGGTTGATGTAATCCGACAGCTTGGCGACGCCGGTATCCAGAGTCTCCAGGCACCGCTGCACGTAAGGCAGGAACAGCTTTCCGTACTTGGTCAGCTTGATGTTCCGGCCTTCCCGGACAAACAGCTTCGCCTTCAGTTCTCCCTCCAGCTCCTGAATCGCATGGCTGAGGCTGGACTGACTGACGAACAGCGTTTCCGCCGCCCGGGTATAGTGCTCCAGCTCTGCGATGGCCTTGAAATACTGCAGCTGTCGAAGATTCATGATAAGGCAGACCTCGCTTTTCTCCGAAGAATGTGCGCCGGGATCGGCCCCTTCAGCCAATGCCGGCATCTATGCCTGTCTTTCGTTTCGAGCCAGCCGGCGGGTCTCCCAGGTATTGAGCACCACGTCCAGCGAAATCAGAAGCAGACCGGCAAAAAACGAGGTACCGAACGTCTCCTTCAGAATCAGAGCGCCCAGCAAAGCGGAAAACATCGGCTGCAGGGGATAAAAGAGGGAACATGTGCTGGCCGGCAGAAGGGACAGCGCCCGGGTCCAGGAATACTGGGCGACCCCGGACCCGACCCAGGCCAGGTACAGCACGACACAGATGCTGAGGGGATTCAGATCAACCGGCTGCGTGGCAACCGTATACACCCCCAGCGGGATATGGAAGAGCAGACTGAAGGCTGTGCCGATGGCGGTCACCAGAACGGCGGGATAGCGGGCGGTCAGCCGGCGCATGAACACAGAGGCGATGCCCCAGGTAAAGACCGCCACCCCGACCACCAGAATACCCGCCATCTCCCCCTGGCTTCCGGCTCCGCCCGTGATGATCACGGTTCCGGCCAGAGCGAGGACCAGGCAGACCAGCTTCACGGGAGTAATCCGCTCCCGGAGAAAAATGGCCGCCATGATGGTAACGGAGACAGGGGTCAGGGCGTTGATCAGAGCCGCCATGGCGGCGCCGGTCAGAGAAATGCCCAACTGAATGAGGGTGATGGTCATGAAGTAGCCAGTGACTCCTACCAGGAAGAACCATTTCCAGTCCTCCCGGGCGATATGCACCTTGCCCCGATACTTCGAGGCCATCATCGACAGTGGAATCAGTCCCAGGGTACAGCGCAGACAGGCCAGAAGGGCCGGGGGAACCTGATCGGAGATCAGCTTGCCGCCCACGTATACGCTGCCCCAGATGAAGAAAGTCAGGAACAGGAGGCCATAGGCCTTCCCGCCGGATGCGGGTTTCATGGAAGGAAACTCCTTTCGGACTCCAGGAGGAATCCGGGATGCGGAGAGAACCGGGGCCGCTCAGACCGCTGTCTGGCGGCCCCGGACCGGATTGCGGAAATCAGCCGGCGGCAGCGGCCTCCAGGGATTCCTGAAGGATGGTACCGAGGCCGTTGGTCTGGGCGTCGATGTCCTTATAAAGGGCGACGACCTCGGGATCCGCAAGGACCTCGTCAAAGAAGCTGTTGTCGTACTCCACCAGGGTCATCGGATAGTTTGGATCGTTGATCAGCTTATCCTTGTTCTCCTGGTCGATCTGCAGCAGCTGAGGACGCAGTTCCTCCAGAGCCTGGGCGACGGCCTCGTTGAGGGCCTCCTGCTGCTCGGGAGTCATGGAGTCCCAGGTCTTCTTGCTGACCGCCATCTGGTTGACATACAGGATGTGGTTCGTGCAGGCCAGATACTTCTGCACTTCCTGGAGGTTGGCGCCTACGATGGTATCAGCGGCGTTCTCTTCGGCGTCACGGGCGCCGGTCTGGAGGGCGAAGTAGGTCTCGGACCAGGCCAGAGGACTGGGCTGGGCGTCGATGGCCTGCCAGAACTTCACGTGGTTGCTGTTCTCCATGGTCCGGATGATCAGACCCTTGAAGTCCGCCAGCGTGTTGACTGCCTTGTTGGAGGTGGTCAGACGGTAAGTGGCGTTCTGCAGGAAACCAAGCAGGTGGAAGCCGGCCTTCTCATAGGCGGCGGACATCTGCTGGAAGAACTCGGAGTCGGGGCTGTTCAGAACCTGGTCGATGGTGTCGCCGTCGTACTTGGCGAAGACCATGGGCAGGTCGAACACGGCCATCTCAGGAATGAGGCTGACCACGGGAGCGGTCTGGCAGACCACCAGATTCAGCCAGCCGGCGGAGGTCTGACGCAGCAGGGTGGCGTCATCGCCCAGGTCGCCGTTGGGGTGATAGTCCAGGACAATATTACCGCCGCTGGTCTCGGCGACCTTCTCGGCTGTCAGTTCGCCGAACAGTTGGGCCGCAGCGCCACGTCCGGCGCTGTCCACGCCAACCATGACAAGCTTATCGCTGTTTGCGCCACCGGCACAGCCAGCCAGGGACAGAGCCATGGCGCCGGCCAGGAGCAGAGCTGCAAGTTTTTTCATCGTTGTGTCTTCCTCCTTTCCATCAGATGAGAGCCGTGCTGAACCACGGGACATAAGTAATCAGGAGCAGGGCAATCAGGAAGGCAATAATGAAAGGTACCGCCTTTTTCGCTACGGACATGGGCGGATCTTTCGACAGGTTGCCGGCCACGAACAGGTCCAGGCCGAAGGGCGGGGTCGCCAGGCCGATGGACAGGCAGCATACCAGCACTACGCCGAAGTGTACGTCGTTGACGCCCAGGTTCTGCACGGCGGGCAGCAGCACGGGAGCCAGAATGATGATGGCCGGGCCGGTATCCATGACCATGCCCAGGATGAGGAAGATGATGACCATGGCGGTGAGCACGGTCCAGGAGGTGTGGAAGCTGTTGCTGACGAAGTCAACCACGAAGGTGGTGGCGCGGGTCAGGGACAGCACGCGACCGAAGGCGGTAGCGAAGGCCAGCACGAAGGCCAGGCCGCCGTAGGTCTTGACGGAGGACGCCAGCAGGGGGATGATGTCCTTAAAGGTGATGGTTTTGTAAATAAACAGCGCTACTATGAGGGCATAGAAGACAGAGATGCAGGCCGCCTCAGTGGGGGTGAAGAGGCCGGAGTAGATGCCACCCAGGATGATGATGGGGCACAGGAGGGCCCAGAGGCTGTCCAGGAACAGGGCGCCGAAGCCCTTGCTGCTCAGTTCATCCATCTTGGTTTTGATCTTCTGCTTATCCTCGCCCTTGGTCACGCAGTAGAAGACCGCGTAGATCATCAGGAAGACGCCGATGAGGATGCCGGGGATGATGCCGCCCTTGAAGAGGTTACCGGTGGAAACGCCGGTGGCCAGGGAGTACAGAACAAAGGGGATGGACGGCGGGATGATGACGCCCAGGCCGCCGGAGACGGCCACCAGGCCGGCGCTCCACTGGCGGTCATAGCCAAGGCTCACCATGAAGGGGATACACATGGAGCCGACAGCGGCGGTCGTGGCCGGGCCGGATCCGGAAATGGCACCGTAGAACAGGCAGGTCAGGATGACCGCGCAGGGCACGCCGCCGGGAAGACGGCCTACGAAGTAGGCGAAGAAGTTGAACAGCTTGCGGGAGATGCCGCCTTCCGCCATGATGACGCCGCCCAGGATGAACAGAGGCACCGCCAGGATGGGAGTGGAGTTGGCTCCGCCGAAGGTGTTGTCGAGGATCTGTCCCACCGCGCCGCCGGCGTTCATCAGGAAGATGGGCGCTACGGAGCCCAGGATCATGCTGACGCCGATGGGGATGGAGACAACGATTCCGATCAGGAATACCGCAAATACCAGTACAGCTGCCATTTACTTGGCCCCTCCTTCCGCTCTCTTGCTGGCTTCCGCCTCAGCGGCGGCATCGGCCATGGTCTGCTCCAGAGTGGTCAGTTCCTTCTCGTTGAAATGCTTCACAACATGAACGACCTGCTGGGCGGCCCGGATGACACCGAGGACGAAACCAACGCTGATGGATGCGTAGATCAGCCAGATCTGCAGACGAAGAGCCGCAGACAGCTCCCCGCTCGCCTTGATGAAGCCGACCACCTCGAAGGAATAGTAGGCCATCAGAATCATGCTGAGCAGCACGATGATCTGAACCACCAGGTTGATCACCTTACGCAGGCCCTGCGGTAACAGGTCCAGAACGACGCTGACGCGCAGCATGCTGCCCTTCTTGATCGTGTAAGGAACGGAGATGAACACGCACCAGATCCATACGAAGCGGCAGAATTCCTCTGACCAGGTCAGGCTCGTCAGGAACGGAAGCTTGTTGAACAGGACCTGCACCAGGCAGACCACGGAGATGAGCACCAGGCCGACGATCAGGATCGCCTCTTCCAGATGCTCATCCAGCCACTTGATTGCTTTCATTATATACCTCCTCTTTCTTTGATTGCCGGGAATTATACCACTTCCGCCCCGATGCCCCAATCATCGGGACGGAAGCATGTATACGAAGGGGGAGTTGGAAGAGTCTTACTTCGACTCAGCCAGAATGGTCAGCAGTTCCTTGCGCATGGCCTCGACCGGAGGCTTCTTGCCGGTCCAGAGCTCCACCTGCGCGGCGCCCTGGTAGAGGGACATGCCCAGGCCATTCAGGATCTTCGCGCCCTTGGCCTCGGCGTTGAGCAGGAACTGGGTCTTGTCGGGATTGTAGCAGGCGTCGAAGTACAACTGGGTGGACTGGACATACTCGATGGGCATCGGAGTCTTGCCGATGCTCTTGCCCATACCGACGCCGCTGGCGTTCAGCACCACGTCGCAGGCAGCCAGCTTGGAGAAGTCATCCTTGGGCACGAATTCGGCGACCGGAGCGAACTTCTCGTTGATGTCCGCCACCAGGGACTGAGCGCTGGACTCAAAGAAATCGGTGATGTAGATCTTCTTGGCGCCGTGATAGGCCAGGATGGAGCACATGGCCCGGCCCGCGCCGCCGGCGCCGAAGCAGAAGAAGACGGATTCGTCCACCTTCACGCCGCCCTCTTCCACCAGAGAGGTATAGAAGCCCACGCCGTCCGTATTGTAGCCGATCAGCTTGCCGTCCTTCTTCACCACGGTGTTGCTGGAGCCCATCTTCTCGCAGAGGGGATCCAGCTCGTCCAGATACTGCAGGACAGCTACCTTGTTGGGCTTGGTGACGGCAAAGCCGGCAAAGTTCATGTAACGCAGGCCATTGACGATATCGCCCAAGTGCTCGTTGTCCGTCTCGGTGTAGAAATAGATCATGTTGATCCCGGCGGACTCGTAACCGGCGTTCTGCATACGGGCGGCAAAGGACTGGCTCAGGGGGGTGCCCAGCAGGGTGATCATTTTGGTGTTGATGTCGACCTTCATACTGTGTTACCTCATTTCATAAAGAATGGTGGCTCTGACGGGAACAGGGGACTTACTCAATTCCGTGGTCCGCGAAGTACCGCCTGGCCATGTCGATGCAGCGCTGCGCATGGCCCTTGGCGCCCCGCAGGCGGATCTGGGTCAGGTTGGGAAGTTCGATGGAGAGAGGAAGGTTGGCCGGCATGGCCTTTACCATGCCCGCGATGTCCATGACGCCGTAGCCGGGATACAGCCGGGCTTCCCGGGCGGTATGCAGCATCTTTTCATCCCGGATGTCGCAGAGCACGGGGTCGCCGTCGGATCCGCCGGGGCCGTCGCAGAGGTGGATGAAGCGGAAGTACTTCGGGTCCGTGCGGGACAGTTCCTGGGCGGTCACGCCCGCCCGTCCGGCATGGAGAGTATCCACCATGACAAACAGGTTATCCGCGCCGACCGCGTCCACCAGCGTGATGTCCTCCTGCAGGTTGCGGACGCCGGCCCAGGGAAGGAACTCCACGTTATAGCACAGGCCGTAGTCCTTCGCCATCTCCGCCACCCGGCCGACCTGCTCGGTGTAGTAGGAGACATTGCGGGTCCACACGCTGCCCAGAACGTCCGTGGCGCCCAGCTCGGCCGCCTTCTCAAACGCGGGCTCATACTCGTTGATGTCCAGGTCGGGACGGATCCGGGCCAGCTCGATATCCATCAGCTTCATATCGTACTCTTCCAGGGCCCGTTTTACGGACAAAAAGAGCTCCGAGTCCACATGGAGCAGGAATTCCGGCTCGCCGGGGAGATGCATCGGGATGGTACGAAGACTGACGAAGTCGTACCCGCACTCCTTGGCAATCCGGATCTGCTCCACCGGCGGCGTTCCGGGAATTGTAAGATATGCCAGAGAAAACTTTTTTGCCATATACCCTCTCTCCTTGTCTGTTCGATGGTTTATTGGCAGAATAGCCAACCTCACTTGCATTCCACAGCCTATTATATTGAAAACCTGACAAGCATTCCAATATATGTTCTTCATCGATTCATCTGAATTTTATGGGAATCTTATATGAATCGTCAGAGTTTTTGGCAGGTTGCACAAATCCAGCCCCCTGATTTTGTGCAGAGAGCCGAACGCGGAATTTCCAGAAACAACCGCCCCTCCAAAGATGGCCGCTGTAGCGGATTCGCATCAGTTTTTTCTATGACTCCATTGAAAAATTGTATTTGCGCGGCGCCCCGTTTCTGTACTATGATAGCGTCAGAATGGATGGAGTCCTCTCCATGTCCCCGACATCCTATTTCAGGAGGTAACATTATCATGCTGAAACTGCCCTCTTCCATCACCCTCTGCGAGGTCGGTCTTCGGGACGGCCTGCAGAACGAGGACACTCTGCTCACCACGGAGCAGAAGCTGGAACTGCTGCGCGGCCTCATCGACGCCGGCTTCTCTGTTATTGAGGTAGGCTCCTTCATGCACCCCAAGCGCGTTCCCCAGATGGCGGACACGGACCAGCTGTTCAAAGAGCTGGGTGACGTTCCCGGCGTGGAGCTGCGCGCTCTGATTCCCAACCTGCGGGGTGTGAAGCGGGCCGTGGAGTGCGGCTGCCGCAAGGTCAAGCTCAACGTCTCCGCCAGCCGGATGCACAACCTCAAGAACCTGAACATGACCCCCGAGCAGAGCGTCGCCGGCTTCGCCGACTGCGTGAAGATGGCTCATGACAACAACATCGTCATCTCCGGCTCCATCTCCATGCCCTTCGGTTCCCCCTGGGAGGGGCGGATCCCCCAGGAGCAGGTGGACTCCATCATCGAGGCCTATATGAACGTGGGCATCACGGAGATCTCCCTCTCCGACGCCTCCGGCATGGCCGTCCCCAGCCAGGTCAACGAGATCTGCTCCCACGTCCGGGAGAAGTACCCCGAGAACACCTGGTGGCTCCACTTCCATAACACCCGCGGCCTGGGCATCGCCAACATCATGGCGGCCATGGAGGCCGGCATGACCCGGTTTGACAGTTCCTTCGGCGGTCTGGGCGGCTGCCCCTTCGTTCCCGGCGCCGCCGGCAACGTCTGCACCGAGGACGTGCTGCACCTCTGTGAGGAGTCCGGCATCGAGACCGGCGTCGACATCGTCAAGCTGATCGCCCTCTCCCGCAGCCTGCGCACCCTGCTCAACCACGGCATGGAGAGCTACATCCTCCGCGCCGGCCGCTCCCGGGACCTCATCGCCTCCCAGGCGAAGTAAGAAGCCCTCTCTTCCGCCGTCCTTCCTTCGGGAAGGGCGGCGTTTCTGCATCCTGCCCATAAATTCCGCTTCATTATATCATGTTTCCGGCAATCTGCCCAGCCCCAATCGGCGCAGTTTAACAGATTCTGAACGTAGATTTCCATTGATTTCCAGCGTTTTCCCCTGCTTTCTGTCGCCTCCCCTCCACAGCGTTTCCAATAATTTACTTCAGCTTCCGTTTTCCTCCAGCTCCGCTCTTTGTCCGTATCCCAGACCGGTTTCCGGACCGGGTTTCCGCCTCCAGAATCTGCGGAAACAGGAACCTTCCACGTTCCGTCCCCCGGCTCCTCTCTCTTCCCGCATCGGTTCTCCAGCTCCTGATCCTGGAGTATTCCATTCTGTTCCATTCGCTTACTTTTTCAAGTGTTATTTCCGCTTTTTTCCTGTAACGTATAAAAAGACAGACGCCACGGCAGGTGGCGTCTGTCTTTTCGCTGTTCCGCTTCTCCTTGCGGATCCTTTCTCAGGACATGCAGCCCTCGCAGTCGCCGCAGTCCCGGAAGAGATCCGGATCATAGGCGATCCCGTTGCGGTCATAGTAGTCTTTGATGGCGGCCTTCACCGCCTCCTCAGCCAGCACGGAGCAGTGGAGCTTGTAGGCCGGCAGTCCGTCCAGGGCCTCCACCACCGCCTGGTTGGTCAGTTCCAGCGCCTGGCTCAGGGGCTTGCCCTTGATGAGCTCGGTAGCCATGGAACTGGTGGCGATGGCGGACCCGCACCCGAAGGTGGTGAATTTCACGTCGGAGATGATGCCGTCGTCGATCTTCAGGGTCATACGCATGATGTCTCCGCACTTCGCGTTGCCCACCTGCCCCACGCCGTCCGCGTCGGGGATCTCTCCCACATTACGGGGATTCCGGAAATGGTCCATGACCTTCTCACTGTATAACATAGCTGCGCACTCCTTCCTGCAGTTCCTTCCATACGGGAGACATGCCCCGCAGATACTCCACAACTTCCTTTACGGCCTGGATGGTCTCATCCACCTGCTCCTCGGTGGTCTCGGGCCCCAGCGTCAGACGCAGGGAACCGTGGGCCACCTCGTGAGGCCGTCCGATGGCCAGCAGCACGTGGCTGGGATCCAGAGATCCGGAGGTACACGCGGAACCGGAGGAGGCCGCGATTTCCTTATCGTCCAGCAGGAGCAGCAGCGACTCCCCTTCGATTCCCTCGAAGCAGAAGTTCACGTTCCCGGGCAGGCGGGGAGACCGGGCGCCGTTCAACGCGCTGTGAGGGATCTGCGCGATCCCGTCGATCAGCCGGTCCCGCATTGCGCTCATCTTCGCGCTGTTGGCTTCCATGTTGGCGCAGGACTCCTTCAGCGCCGCCGCCATGCCGGCGATGGCGGGCAGGTTTTCGGTCCCGGCCCGCTTGCCCCGCTCCTGGGCGCCCCCCTCGATGTAGGGCTGAATGGGCAGGGTCCGCCGCACATACAGGGCGCCGCATCCCCGGGGGCCGTGGAACTTGTGCCCGGACAGGGAGAGCATGTCGATGCACATGGCGTTCACGTCGATGGGCAGCTGGCCCACCGCCTGTACGGCGTCCACATGGAAGGGAACCTTCTTCTCCCGGCAGAGCTTCCCGATTTCCGCGATGGGCTGAATGGTGCCGATTTCGTTGTTGGCGAACATGACGCTCACCAGGGCGGTATCCTCCCGGATGGCGGCGGCCACATCCTCCACCCGGACAATGCCCTGTTCGCCGACCGGAAGCAGGGTGACCTCAAAGCCCTCCTGCTCCAGGCGCTTCAGCGTGTGGAGCACCGCGTGGTGTTCGATGGCGGTGGAGATCAGATGGGTCTTCCTCTTCTTTCTTCCCAGACGGGCCGCGCTCTGGATGGCCTGGTTATCCGCCTCGGTGCCGCCGGCGGTGAAGATGATCTCCCGGGGCTGAGCGTGCAGAGCGGCGGCCACGTCCGCCCGGGCCTGCTCCAGCACTTCCGCCGCCTTCTGGCCGGGAGTGTGGAGGCTGGAGGGATTCCCCCAGAACTGCTCCATGCACTCCATCATGACCCGCATCGCCGTCGGGCTGGTGCGGGTGGTGGCCGCGTTATCCATATAGATCATGATCGGATTCTGTCCTTTCCTCCCGTCCCGGGGACGGGACGGATGTATATCCTATTAACCTACTAAAATGCAGGGTTTTTAGCAGCTGTAGAATACCCCATCCGGCCGCTCCTGTCAACCGGTTTCCGCAATTTTCCGAAAAAAATCTTCCGGGCTGCAAAAGCGCCGCCCCCGAAAGGGAGCGGCGCGATGAGAAAGACGGATCTTACGCCTCGTTGGCGGGAATGTGGATAACCTGCATGGGGCACTCCTTGACGCACAGATAGCAGCCCACGCACTTCTCCTGGTCGATATGGGCCAGGAAGTTCTCGACCGTGATGGCGCCCAGCTTGCAGGCCTTGGCGCACTTCATGCAGCCGATGCAGCCGGCGGTGCAGGCCTTGCGGGTGTCCGCGCCCTTGTTCTTATTCTGGCAGAGGACCACGGGACGGGGCCGCTTGGGGTTCTTCACCGGCTCGGGAATGATGGAGATGATGTGGTTCGGGCAGGCCGCCGCGCAGGCGCCGCAGCCGACGCACTTCTCCCGGTCCACCTTGGCCACGCCGTCCACCACATGGATGGCGTCGAAGGGGCAGGCCCGGGTGCAATCGCCGTAGCCCAGGCAGCCGAAGGTGCACGCGCCATCGCCGCCGTAGAGGCCCTTGACAGACTGACAGGTTTTAATTCCCTCAAACTCGTACTTTTTGGAGGTCTTCCCGCAGGTGCCGGAACAGGCCACCACGGCCTTCTGGGGGACGGAAGCGCCCGCTTCCACGCCCATGACGGCGGCGACCTTGGCGGCCACCGCGGCGCCGCCGGGCACGCACTTGTTGACGGGAGCGCCGTTCTCCACCACGTTCTTGGCGTAGTCGGCGCAGCCGGCGCAGCCGCAGGCGCCGCAGTTGGCGCCGGGCAGGACGGCGGTGATCTGCTCCACGCGCTCGTCCACGGGAACATACATGAAGATGGACGCGGCTACCAGGATCACGGCGCCAATCAGGCCGATGGCGGTGACCAGGATAATCGCCATGAGAATCGGATTCATACTCTTCTTTCCCCTCCTATCAGCCGAAGATGGCGTCCACGATGCCACCGAAGCCCATGAAGGACAGGGAGGTCATGGCAGCGGCGACCAGAGTGATGGGCAGTCCCTTGAAGCACTCCGGGGGCCTGGCCTGCTCCACTCTGCGGCGGACACCGGAGAACAGCACCATGGCTACCAGGAAGCCGAGACCGGCGCCGGCCGCGCAGACGATGCTCTCAATGAAGTTGTACTCGTTGTCGATGTTGAGGATGGTCACGCCCAGGATGGTGCAGTTGGTGGTAATCAGGGGCAGGTACACACCCAGGGAGCGGTACAGGGCGGGAATGAACTTCTTCAGGAAGTTCTCCAGCAGCTGCACCAGAATGGCGATGATGAGAATGAAGACGATGGTCTGCAGGTATCCCATTCCGTTGGGATCCAGCAGGAAGGTCTGAATGGGCCAGGTGGCGGCGGTCGCCATCACCATGACGAATACGACAGCCAGAGACATGCCGACGGCGCTGTCGAGCTTTTTGGACACGCCCAGGAAGGGGCAGATGCCCAGGAACTTGGACAACACATAGTTGTCCACCAGAATCATCGTAAAGAAGATGACGGCAAGCTGCTTGATCATTGTGCGTTGCCTCCTTCCGCGGGTTCAGCCGCGCCCTTCTTCGGGCGGCTGGTGAGCCAGGTGGCGGCGGCCATCATGATGCCGAAGACGAAGAATCCGCCGGGGGCGCTGGTCATGATGGTGAAGGGATCGATGGACTCGGGGATCACCCGGATGGCGAAGCCGTCCGGCAGGAAGGGCAGCAGACCGTCGAGGCCGGCCATCCAGGTGCCGGAACCCAGGATCTCACGGATAGTGCCCATGATGGTCAGGGTGCAGGTAAAGCCGATGCCCATGCCGATGCCGTCCAGAGCGGAATCCACCACGCCGTTCTTGGAGGCGAAGGCCTCGGCGCGGCCCAGGATGATGCAGTTGACGACGATCAGGGGCAGGTACACGCCCAGAGCGGAGTCCAGACTGGGTACGAAGGCCTTGACCACCATCTGCACCACGGAAACGAAGCCGGCGATGACGGTGATGAAGCAGGGAATACGGACCTGGTTGGGAATGATGTTGCGCAGGGCGGAGATAACGACGTTGGAGCACAGCAGCACGAAGGTGGCTGCCAGACCCATGCCGATGCCGTTGGAGGCCATGGTGGTAACGGCCAGGGTGGGACAGGTCCCCAGGACCAGCCGCAGAACGGGGTTCTCGTTCAGAATGCCATTGGTCAGTACTTTGATTTTACTCGGTTGACTCATCTTGTCTCACCCTCCTTTCAGGGAATCGCGTTGTAGGCGGTAATGGCGGAGTTGACGGCGGAGTTCAGAGCGCGGCTGGAGATGGTGGCGCCGGAATAGGCGTCCACATCCGTGCCGAGCACCAGTTCTTTCGCGCCGGACAGGCCGTTGTATTTGGACCAGTAGTCCGGGTTGTCCGCCACGTTGCTGCCGATACCCTTGGTCTCGGCCTGCTCGGTAACCTTCAGGCTGATGATGTTGCCGTCCGCGTCGAAGGCGGTCATGACGGTGACGTCGCCGCCATAGCCCTTGCCGGTGGAGGTGATGACGTATCCGCCGGTATCCGCTTCGTAGACGTCGGAGACCTTATCCACCGTGATTCCTTCCACCTTGGTGAAACTGCCGGCCTCGGGGATCAGTTCCTTCCGGGCCGCGTCCTGAGCGGCGATGGTAGCCGCCTCGATAATGGGAGCTGTGACGGAGTTGGTGGCGGCCAGAGCGCCGGTGATGACGATGCAGATGACGCACAGCACCACGATGGGTTTTCCGATCCGGTTCCAGTTACTCATTTCGCAGCCGCCTCCTTCTTCTTCTTTGCAATGCCCAGCCGATCCTGGCGGGTATTGATGTCAATGTAAGGCACCAGCAGGTTGCCCAGCAGGATGGCGAAGGAAACGCCTTCGTTCATCGTGCCGAATTTGCGGATCATCATGGTGATGAGGCCGAGGATCAGGCCGAAGATCAGCTTGCCCTTGTCGGTCGTGGGAGAGGTGACATAGTCCGTAGCCATGAAGAAGGCGCCCAGCATGAGGCCGCCGGAGAGCAGCTGCACGATGGGATCCAGACCGAAGAGCACGGACAGAACAGCCACGGTGGCCAGGTAAGTAACGGGGATGATGGGGCTGATGACCTTGGTGATGATCAGGTAGATCCCGCCGATGATCAGGGTGATGGCGCAGGTCTCGCCCAGCACGCCGCCGTGGTTGCCCAGCAGAAGCGTGACGTAATTGGAGGCGCCCAGCTCGGAGCTGACCGCCAGCGGGGTGGCGGAAGCCAGCGCGTCCACGCCGCCACCGAAGGGATAGGAAGACATCTTGGAGGCAAAGCCCACCGCCATGGCGATGCGGGCCACGATGGCGGGGTTGGCGAAGTTATAGCCCAGACCGCCAAAGAGCTGCTTGACGATCACAATCGCGATGAAGGCGCCCACAATCGCCATCCAGGGAGGCAGGGTGGCCGGCATGTTAAAAGCCAGCAGCATGCCGGTAACGACGGCGGAGAGATCCTCGATGGGGATGTCCTTGTGGCGCAGCTTGCACCAGGCCCACTCGAAGAATACGCAGGCCGCCACGGTAACAACGGTAAGGATCAGGGAATTCAGTCCGAAGATAATGGTGGAGGCCACCAGGGTGGGCACCAGAGCCAGGCAGACCCGGCCCATGATCTTCTGGGTGGAGTCGTTGTCGGTAATATGGGGGGCAGCGGTGACTATCAGTTTGTTGGCCATCACTTCTTACCTCCATTCTTCATCATGATCTTGGCCAGAGCGATGGAGGGCGCCAGAGGCCGCTTGGCGGGACACACGAAGGAACAGGTGCCGCAGCTCATGCACAGGTCGGCGTTGAGCTCATGCAGCAGTTCCACGTTTCCGTCCTGATACGCCTGCACGATCTCCTTGGCGGACAGACCCAGCGGGCACGCGTTCGTGCAGCGGCCGCAGTGGATGCAGTTGGTTTCCTTGGGCAGATGGGCCCACTTCTTTGAGAACGCGAGAATGGCGTTGTTGTTCTTGAGGATGGGCTGAGACAGGTCCGCCAGGCAGTTGCCCATCATGGGGCCGCCGTAGAGCACCTTGCCCGGCTCGTCCGTCAGACCGCCGCAGAAGTCCAACAGTTCCTGTACGGGCGTGCCGATGATGACTTCCACGTTCTTGGGCTCCTTCACGATATCCCCATCCACGGTCAGCCGCTTGGTTACCAGCGGCATGCCGGTCTCCAGATACTTGCCCACAAAGGCGATGGAGGTCACGTTCATGACCACGACGCCCACGTCGGAAGGCAGACCGGGGAACGGAACTTCCCGTCCGGTGCAGTTCTCGATCAGGACTTTCTCAGCGCCCTGGGGATACCGGCAGGGAAGGGTCTTTACGGTAATGGAGGAGTCTCCCCCAATGGCCTTCTGCATGTGGGCGATGGCCTCGGGCTTGTTGCCCTCGATGCCGATGACGCACTGCTTCAGGTCCATGTACTTCATGACGGTCTTAATCCCGCTGAGGATATACTTCGTATCCTCCAGCAGGCAGCGGTTATCCGAGGTGATGAACGGCTCGCACTCCGCGCCGTTGACCAGCAGCGTGTCTACCTCGTCCAGGTTCTTCGGAGCCAGCTTGACCGCGGTGGGGAAGCCTGCACCGCCCAGTCCGACCAGACCGCTGGCCCTTACCGCGTTCTGGAGGGACTTCAGATCCGTGACAACCGGAGGCTGGATCGCGGGATCCACCTTCTGCTCGCCATCCGGAATGATGACCACCGCTGTCTGAACCGCGCCGTTGGGCGCTACGATGGTCGTAATGCCGTCCACCTTGCCTGATACACCCGAGTGGATGTCCGAGGAGACAAAGCCGCCCGATTTTCCGACCACGCTGCCCACGTACACCTGATCGCCCTTCTTCACCTGGGGTGCAGCCGGCGCTCCGATGTGCTGGTTCATGGACAGGACAATCTTCGACGGCAGCGGCATCACTACCGTCGCAAGGTTGGAAGTACCCTTTTCATGGGGCACTCCCGCGCCCTGCGCGGAACGTTTGAGAAACTTACCCATTCAGATTTCGACCTCCCTATTACTTCACTGGAGATGTGGACCACCGTTCCGGCCCTGATCCCGGCCCGGGCGGGCCGGGGCGCAGAACATACTCCCCCATATACGGAACCGGCGTCCGATTTTCCGCCTGCGCGGAGTGGCGCAGAATCGCCCTTTCCCTGTTCCCGGAAAAAGGGCAGGAAGGCCGACTCTGCCTGTATGCGTAATCATACACCCGCCCGCCTGAAATTGCAAGAAAGTTTTCCAAAAAGCCGATGGCATATCTGCAGATTCGACCTTCCGTTTTTTGTGGAAAAGGTACAGGATTTCAGCTGTTGATCGCACATTGCACACAATTTAGTCAGAGGAATGCAATATTTTCCAGCTGATCCTGCAGATGATACCGTCGGGATAAACGGAAGTCGGCCGCCGCCCGATAGCGGACGCCTCTTCTGACAGTCCGCCTGCAGCCCCGCCCCTGGCGAAGCGCGGTCGGTTTCCAGCCAGGGCAGATCCTCAACACGCGGCGACTTCCACACCCGCTCCACTTCACGGGCCGCCGCGGTTCGGTCTGTCCTCCGTACGGCCTGGCCTGGAATCAGACGGACAGGCCCGGAGCGGCGAAAAGGCGCGGCCCCGAAGGACCGCGCCCCGTACATGCGCCGGAAGACTCAGCAGCCGCAGCCGTTGTTGCACCCGCAGCCGTTGTTGCACCCGCAGCCGTTGTTGCACCCGCAGCCACCGTTGCAGCCGCAGCAGCAGAAGAGGATGATGATGAGGATGACGATCCACAGGCAGTTTCCGCCGCCCCAGCCGTTATTGCAGCACCCCATTGATGAGTACCTCCTGTATGAAGTCTCGAGAGGGCTTTCCGCCGCTCTCACTTCATCTTATGCCGGGGGCCGGAATGGGTTCGCGCCTCAGCCCAGCTTCTGCGAGAAGTTCTGAAGCAGAACCGCCATCTGGGCCCGGGTGGCCACGCCCTGGGGATCCAGGATGGACTCCGTGGAGGATGTGGAGGTGATGATCCCCCGCTTCACCGCCCAGGCCAGACCTTCGACGGCCCAGTCGCTGACCTTGCCGCGATCCCGGTAGCCGCTGAGGCTGTCCGCGGAGACTTTGGACTCGCCCAGGAAGCGGGTGGCGTACCGGTAGAGGAAGGAAACCGCCTGCTCCCGGGTAAGCGCCATGGAGGGTGAAAACGTGGTCCCGTCGCCGGTGCCGGTGGTGATGCCCATGGAGCCGCCCCAGCTGACCGCCTTTTCGTACCAGGCCCCCTTCGCAACGTCCGTGTAAACGGGCGTCCGCCCGCTGACCGTCGGGTTGCCGGCCAGCCGGTAGAGAACCGTAATCATCATGGAGCGGTCCATGCGGCCGTTCGGGTCAAAGTGGGTCCCGTCCGTTCCGGTGAAGAGATTCTTCTCGTAGACATAGGCGACGGCGTCCGTATACCAGGTGCCGGGAAGCACATCCGTAAAGGGACTGCCCGGAGTCCAGGTTCCCCTGCTGTAGCCCCCCTGGACCGCCAGGGAGGACGCCGCCTGCACATAAAGGGTGGCGGTGGTGTTTTCCGCCACGAGATAGCGGTGATTGGCCTTCAGCGCGGTTCCGCTGGCCGCTTCCGCTCCCTCCGTGATGTCCACCACGGCCCCGTCGTGCTGCAGGGTAACGGAGCCGGAGGCCAGCAGGAATCCGCTTCCTGTGCCCAGCCGCGCCAGTTCGCCCTGCTTCCAGCTCTGGGGCGCCAGCACATCGCTCCAGGCGTCGGCCTTCTGGGTCTGCCCCGCGCTGCCTGTACTTCCCGGACTCAGGGTCTTCTGGTAGTCGTCCAGTTTCTTCTTCGCCTCGTCGTAGGTTTCCTGGAGCGCGCTGTCCGCCGCCTTCTGCCCTTCCTCCAGGGCTTTGGGCTGGAAAGTACCGGTCAGATAGCTGAGGGAGACCAGAGAATCTCCCCCCGCGGCGGCCAGGGCCCCGCAGGTGATCAGAAGGAAAGCCATGGCGGCTCCCAGCAGGATCTTGCCTCTTCTGCTCATGGGAAACGGCGCCCGCTCCCCCGGAACCGGGGCGGAGGGCGCCTTTGCACCTCCTGTAGTAGAGATTGGGATGGTAATCGCCTTTCGAAATGAAAGCCGTCCGCCAGGCGTCCTGTCACGTTTCCGCTTCGTTCTCCGGTCGGGCCGCATCCTCCCGCTGGGAGATCATATAACACAGGGCCAGCAGGCTGTCCAGAAAATGGACCGACTCCACCACTGCCCGGGCGGGGTCGTAGGTGATCTCATAGTTGGTAAAGTTCCAGATGCCGGGGACGCCGGCTTCGATCAGGCGGTCTCCCATGGTCTGGGCTTCCGATATGGGAACGGTCAGCACTCCCACATCCACCCGGTGCGCCGCCAGATAGGTCTCCAGGGTATCCGCGTGATACACCGGCACGCCCATGACCTCCGTCCCCACAATGCGCTCGCTGACATCGAAGGCCGCCAGCAGGGTAAAGCCGTTGTGGGAAAACCGGAAGTTCTCCATGATGGCCCGGCCCAGGTTGCCTACGCCCAGCACCACCACCGTGTGCCCGCGGCTCAGGCCCAGAATCTCGCCGATCTCCTCGCGCAGGCTCTCCACCTTGTAGCCGTAGCCCTGCTGGCCGAATTCCCCGAAGCAGAAGAGATCCTGCCGGATCTGGGAGGCGGTCAGTCCCATGGTGCGCCCCAGGGCGCTGGAAGAGATCCGCACGGTCCCGGCCTCCAGCAGCTCGGACAGCTGCCGGTAGTAGCGGGGAAGCCTGCGTATAACCGCTGTGGATACTTTGGAATTCCGTTTCATCGCTCACCTTACCGCCTCTCGCGGGAGACGTACCTTTCTTTCCTCAGTTTACCCCAACTCCCGTTCCCTGTCAACGAAAAAGAGCCTCTTTCCTGAAGCACCCGGTTTGACATCGCCCGGGAGGCATGTTATAATTGTCACCGTTTGAGGGCGCCCGCCCTCCTCAGGAAACGATTTGGGAGGATTTCCCTTGAAAACAGATGTCTTAGGAATCCGGTTCGACAACATGACCCGTCAGGAGGCCGCCCAGCGGGGGGCCCAGCTCCTGGACGAGGACCGCTTTCACTATGTTGTGACCCCCAACCCCGAGTTCATCCTGGACTCGGAGAAGAATCCCGCCTTCCGGCAGGCCCTGAACCGCGCGGATCTGGTGCTGCCAGACGGCATCGGCGTCATCTACGCCGCGAAAATCCTCGGCACTCCCATAAAGGAGCGCCTTCCGGGCATCGAATTCGCCGCGGACATGCTGAAGTGCCTCAACCTGCGCAGCGGGCGTCTGTTTCTGCTGGGGGCAAAGCCCCATATCGCGGAAGAGGCCGGAGCTCACATCCGGGAACAGTATCCCAACATCGTTCTCTGCGGCACCCACGACGGCTACTTCCAGGACGAAGAGGCGCTCTTCCGGGAAGTGGCGGACGCGCGTCCGGACCTGATCTTTGTCTGCCTGGGCGCCCCCAAGCAGGAACTCTGGATGACGAAGTGGGGCCCCCGCACGGGCGCCCGCATGGCTATCGGGCTGGGAGGCGCACTGGATGTCTTCTCCGGCCACACCATCCGGGCGCCGGAGAGCTGGCGCCGTCTGGGTCTGGAGTGGGCCTACCGCCTCAAGTGCGAACCGCAGCGCTTCGGCCGCATGGCCCGCCTGCCCCTGGTTCTGGTCAAGGCCACGAAGGCCCGGGTCGCCGGCGGAAAGGGAGGGACAAAGCGTGGCAGGTAAACTGATCGTGCTGGAAGGCACGGACGGCTGCGGCAAGTCCACCCAGTACCGCCGGCTCTGCCGGCACGTGGAGGAAGCGGGCATTCCCAGCCGCCAGCTGGTCTTTCCCCAGTATCAGGAACCCTCCTCCGCCCTGATCCGCATGTATCTGGCCGGGGAGTTCGGCTCTCATCCGGACGATGTGAACCCCTACGCGGCCTCCTCCTTCTACGCCGTGGACCGCTACGCCTCCCTGAAAAAGGTGTGGGGAACCTGGTACGAGGAGGGCGGTCTCGTGCTGGCGGACCGCTACACCACCTCGAACGCCATTCATCAGGGCGCAAAGTGCGCGCCGGAAGATCGCCCGGCCTTCCTCACCTGGCTGGACGACTACGAGTATGTCCGTCTGGGTCTCCCCCGGCCTGACCTGGTGATTCTGCTGGACATGCCTGTGGATCGGGCGGTCTCGCTGTTGAGAGCCCGGGAGGAGGAAACCCATACCCGCGCGGACATCCACGAACTGGACACCGCCTACCTGGCCAGCTGCCGGGACTGCGCCCGCCAGGCCGCCTCTCTGCTGGGCTGGACCGTGGTTTCCTGCCTGAACGGCGAAGGACAGCTGCGGAGTGTGGAAGACATTCATCAGGAAATCTGGGGACTGGTTTCTCCCCTTCTCTGATCACTCTTACATTATATATAAGGAGGTCTCTTTCCATGGTCTATCTCTTTCTGGCCCCTGGCTTTGAGGAAGCGGAGGCTCTTGTTCCGACGGATCTGCTGCGCCGGGCAGGCGTAGAGACGTCCCTGGTGGCCGTACCGGAGGGTCCTGTCACCGGCGGACATGGCATCACCGTACAGGCGGATCTGCCTCTTAGCGGGGTTTCTCTGGAGAACGCCAGCCTGCTCGTCCTTCCCGGCGGCGGGGTGGGCGTAGCCAACCTGGGGAAAAGCGACGAAGTACGTCGCCTTTTCACGGAGGCGGACGCCCGGGGCATTCCCATCGCCGCCATCTGCGCCGCTCCCTCCCTGCTGGGCAACTGGGGGCTGCTCCATGGCCGCAACGCCGTCTGCTATCCGGACGCGCGCTGGGAGTCTCAGATGACGGACGCCACGCTCCATCCGGACCAGGGGGCCGTGGACGACGGCACTCTGACCACGGGACGGGCCGCCGGCTCCGCCTTCGACTTCGGCCTGCGCCTGGTCGCCCGGCTGGCCGGCGAAGAGATGGCGGCGAAGGTCGCCGCCGGCATCCACTACAGCGCCTGACGGGGAGCCCCTTCCCTTCCACTTTCATTTCTCTCCCATCCCGCGCGTCGCGCTCCGTCTCAGTTCTCCGGTTCCCTGCAACCGGACCGGACACGGCGGCGGGCCGGAAGATGTAACAGGAGGATCCTATGCCAGAGGAAAAAAGGACACGCAGGAGCCGCGAGGCGCCCCCGGAGAAAAAGAAAAAGAAGGTCGGCAAGCGCAGACACCGCCGGTCGGCCGGCTCCGTGGTGAGCTTCGCTCTGCTCTATGTGGCCGCTGTCATCAGCATTTCCATCCTGCTGGCCTGCGTGGGCTGGATCGCCGCCAACGACGTGCTGGCGCTGAACAAGCAGGAAAAGTCCGTCACCATCTCCATCGACAAGGACGACACCTTCGACGATGTCGTTGACCGTCTGAAGGAGGAGGGACTCATCGAGTACAAATCCCTCTTCCGTCTCTTCGCCAAAGTCACCCACGGCGAGGAGAAGATCTCCTCCGGAACCTATAACCTCAGCACCAACATGGACTACCGGGCGCTGCTGGCCGGCATGAGCATGAACTCCGCCAACAAGCAGGAGATCAGCGTCACCATTCCGGAGGGCTACACCGTGGCGCAGATCTTCCAGCTGCTGGAGGACAAGGGCGTCTCTACGGTGGAAGAGCTGAACGACGTGGCCGCCAACCACGACTACGCCTTCTCCTTCCTGCAGGACATCCCTCTCGGGGATCCCAACCGGCTGGAGGGCTACCTCTTCCCCAGCACCTACAACTTCTATACTCCCCACAGCGCCCTCTACGCCATCAACAAAATGCTGGTCGCCTTTGACGCCAGCCTGACCGACGACATGCGCGAGGAAATCCTGGACAGCGGCCGCTCCATCCACGATATCATCACCGTGGCCTCCATGATCGAACGGGAGACGGACGGCAACGACCGCAGCCACATCGCCTCGGTCATCTTCAACCGTCTGGACCACCCGGACGCGGAACCCGCGGGGTTCCTGCAGGTGGACGCCACCCTGGTCTACATCAACGGCGGCCGGGAACCTACCGCCGAGGACCAGACCATCGACTCTCCCTACAACACCTATCTCTATAAGGGACTGCCCCCGGGCCCCATCGCCAACCCCGGCATGGATTCCATCAAGGCGGCCATGAATCCGGACAGCACGAGGGACTACTACTACGCTCTCGGCGACGACGACGCGCATCACTTCTTCCGCACCTACAACCAGCTGCAGAAGTTTATCGCCAGCCAGACCCGCTATCAGTAGTTCTCTGCGCAGTCTGACCGAAATTTCACCGGCCCCTATTGACTTTTTCCGTGGATCTGCCTATAGTAATGGCAGACATGTGCCCGCCGCACAAGAAGGAGCGTTTGCCTTATGATTTTCAGGAAACTGAGGGAACTGATCGCCGAACAGTTCAACGTGGATCCGGACAGCGTCACGATGGAAACCTCTTTCGCCGACGACCTCTCCGCCGATTCCGTGGACATCGTGGACCTCTCCATGGCTCTGGAGGAGGAGTTCGGGATCGAGGAACTGGAAGAGGAAGACGCCTCTTCCATCGTCACGGTAGGAGACCTTGTCCGGTTCCTGCAGAACAGGCTGGACTGACCATCCACTGCCCGGTGGCTGCCCACCGGGCAGTTTTTAAAGATCGGCGCGGGCTTCCCCGGCCACTCGTGACCGGCGACCTGCCGCCGGGTATTTCTCTCTGGAGGTTATTGTATTGGAGACACTGGAGTCCTTACAGAAAAAACTGGGCTATACGTTTCAGGACCTGTCCCTGCTGGAAAACGCCCTGACCCACAGCTCCCGGGCCAATGAGAGCCGGGGAAGACTCCAGAGCAACGAGCGCCTGGAGTTTCTGGGGGACGCCATTCTGGGCATGGTTACAGCGGAACATCTCTACCGGGCCCATCCGGACCTTCCGGAGGGAAGCCTGACCCGCGCCCGCTCGATTCTTGTCTGCGAGGAAAGTCTGGCGGAGGTGGCCGCTCAGCTCCATCTGGGCGATCATCTGCGCCTGGGCAAAGGGGAGGAGGCCGGCGGCGGCCGGGAACGCCCCTCCATCCGGGCGGACGCTGTGGAAGCGGTGCTGGCCGCCGTCTATCTGGACGGAGGAATCGGCTCCGCGCGCCGCATCATTCAGCGGTTCATTCTGACCCGGGAGGTGGACAGCCTTCGCCGGCCCCGGGACTATAAGACCATGCTGCAGGAAGTGGTCCAGCGGGAATCCGGCCAGATTCTGCGCTACGTGCTCACAGGCGAAGAGGGCCCGGACCACAACAAGCGCTTTTTCATGGAAGTGAATCTCAATGGCACCCCTTTGGGCACCGGTTCCGGCCACAGCAAGAAGGAAGCCGAACAGGCCGCCGCCCGGGTCGCCCTGAAAGCGCTGGGCGCTCTCGATCCCGACTGATCGTCATAAAAGCCAGGTTCCCGTCCCCGGGAACCTGGCTTTTCTGCTGCTGTCCTGCTTTTCCGCTTCCGTATGCCGGTTCGGGCGGAAATCGGATCTTCCTCAGTCCCGGATCCGGAACTGCCGGCGCAGGACTTCCCGCTTCCGCTTTTCCTCTTCGCTTACACACATGGCTCTCTCCAGATCCTGCATGGGATCTTCGATGCCATATTCAATGTAGAAGTCGTTGGCATAGAGCTCCCGCAGGATCTTCTCCTTCAGCTCCCACGGCTCCTTCTCGAAGCCGCCTTCCCGGATCCGGGTCTCCACTATCTCCCAGATCTGATCGAACTCGAGCTGATCGTCGAGGTACGGCTCCAGAGCCAGATCCGCCAGCAGATCCCGAATGGCTTCCCAGTCTTCCGCCAGGGGAGAGCCCGAACCGCCCGCCTCAGATCCGCTCCCGGACCCGCCTCCCCTTGCGCGAAGGCTCATCAGAAACCGGTCCTGGTCCCGCCCGCGTACATGCGTGGCCACAGTCAGAATCCAGCTGTCCTTCTCCTCTTCTGTCATGGCGCGCAGGCGCTCTTCCACCTGCCCGTAAAAGTTCTTCACTGTTCCAGCCTCCTCGCATCTGTCTGCCGCCTGCCGGACCATACCTGCGGTAACCGTGCAGTCCCGCCGTCGGAACCGCTCAGATCCGCGCCGCCCGACGGCCTGATCCGGTGATCCGCCTTCCGGAGCGGTATGTCCGCTCCGTTTTGCTGAATCGTCCGGGTCTCCTGGCCCTTCGTTTCCGCTCTTGCGCCGAGGTCGAACTCAGGCAGTCGTTTCAGAGCGTCCGATCTCCTGTCAGTCCGGCGCAAAGAGGAACCTGTCTGCACAGGAGATCCTCAATCCGACGGGGGCCTCCGGTCTCCGGGGATCCCTCCCACGGCGCTCCAGGACAAAACCCGGGCAATCCCCGCGGTCCTCCGCGGACATTACCCGGGTTCCCGGTCCGGCTCCGGTCATCGGACCGGAACCGTTCTCTCTTACCGCTCCAGGCGGCTCATTCCGGTTTCCCGGGACTTCGTTTCTTTCGTTCCTTTTTTCTGCCCTTCACGAGCTTTCCGAGCTCTCCGAATTTCCCGAGCTTCCCGGACTTCCCGGTTTTCCCGGGCTTCCTACGGGAATCGGAGGGTTCGGTCAGCCGTCTCAGAGCTTCTTTGGCCTCCCGACAGTCCGGCGCCGCCTGCCTGTAGTACTGCATGGCTGTCTCCAGATTCGGGGCGTCCACTCCGCGCCCGAGCTCAAAGCATCGCCCGAGCAGATACGTGGCGCGGACATCCCCAAGTTTCGACGCCTTTCGAAAGAGCTCCGCCGCCCGAACCGGATCTTTCGCAGTCCCGAGTCCGATCCAGAAGCACACGCCCAGCTCACGCATCGCTCTGGGGTTGTTCCTCTGAACCCCTTTCCGGAAGAGCTCCAGCGCTTTCTCCAGATTCCGCTCCACGCCAAAGCCCAGTTCAAAGCAGCTCCCCAGGGCGGCAAAGGCCGGCGCGTAATCCTGCTCCACCGAGCGCTGGTACCACTCGGCCGCCTGCTCCGGATCCTTCTTCACGCCCCTGCCATACTCGTAGCACTCGCCCAGCAGCATCTGACTCCGGGCGTAATTCTGGTGAGCCCCCCGCTGAAAGAGGGAAAACGCGCGCGCGTCGTCCCGGTCAACGCCGATTCCTCTGGAATAGCAGTATCCGAGATTGCAGGTTGCCCGTACATTGCCCTGCTCGTCGGCCCGACTGTACAGTTCCACCGCCCGGACCAGATCCTTCTCAACGCCCCAACCAAACTCACAGCACAAACCCAGAGCGTATAACGCCGGGGCATACCCGCCCGAGGCGGATCGCTCATAGCATTCCGCCGCTCTCTTTCTGTCCTTTTCTGTCCCGCGCCCGGTCAGCAGACATTGTCCCAGATAATACAGGGCTCTGGCGTCTCCCTGTGCGGCCGACAAAGAGAGCCAGCGGAACGCCTCGGCGTTATCCCTGTCCACCGCGATTCCCTTATAATAGAAGACTCCCAGGCAGCACTGCGAACGGGCATCGCCGGCCTCCGCGCCCTTCCGGTACAGCTCCAGCGCTTTCTTTTTGTCCATCTCCACGCCGTCGCCCATTTCATAGCAGACGGCAAGGTCGCAGGTGGCCGGGATATACCCCAGGTCGCTGGAACGGCGGTAGCATTCCACCGCTTTCGTCAGATCCTTTTGCGTCCCGTAGCCGTTCTCGTAGCACTGGCCCTGCAGGCGCAGAGCGCGGGCATGGTCCTTCCGGGCCGCCAGGGAAAACAGGCGAAACGCCTCGGCGTCATTCTCCTCCACCCCGATCCCATAATAGTAGAAGTACCCCAGATTGCACTGGGACCAGGGGTGCCCGGCTTCCGCCCCCCTCCGGTACAGTTCCACCGCCTTTGAAAGATCCTTTTCCACGCCTGTACCATTCTCGTAGCACAGGCCAAGGGCGCAGGTAGCCGGAATGTATCCCAGCTCGCTGGACCGCCGATAGCACTCCACCGCTTTTTTTCCGTCCTTCTCCGTGCCGCGGCCTTCCTCGTAGCACTCCCCCTGCAGATAGAGGCCGCGGGCATTGCCCTGGCTGGCGGATCGGGAAAACAGGTCAAAGGCCTTTCGCTCGTCCTGCTCCACAGCGATCCCACGATAGTAGAAGAAACCCAGATTGCATTGCGACCGGGCGTCGCCGGCTTCGGCCCCTTTCCGGTACAGGTTGAACGCCATCTGCTGATCCTGTTCCACCCCCTCGCCCAGCTCGTAGCACAATCCGAGACTGCACAGAGCGGGAGTATATTTTACGCTGGCCCGGCGGTAGCAGTCCGCCGCCTTTTCCGGATCCCGTTCGGTTCCAAGGCCATCCACGTAACACTCTCCCTGCAGGAAGATGCCACGGCCATAGTCCTGGCTGGCGGACAGGGAAAACAGTTCAAAGGCCTTTCGCTCGTCCCGCTCCACCGCGATGCCCCGATAGTAGAAGAAGCCCAGATTGCACTGCGACCGGGCGTCGCCGGCCTCCACTCCTCTCCGGTACAGCTCCAGGGCCTTCTGAAGGTCCCTGTCTACGCCGGAACCCAGCTCGTAGCAGAGGCCAAGGGCGCTGAAGGCGGGACCATATTCCATGTCGCAGGCCTTCCGATAGCAGGCCACCGCTTTCTCCAGGTTCTTCCCCGTACCATAGCCGTATTCCAGGCATTCCCCCTGCAGGTAGATGGCCCTTCCATAATCCTGGCTGGCCGACAGGCAGAACAGGCGGAACGCTTCTTCGTCGTCCTCCTCCACCGCAATGCCATGGTAGTAAAAGCACCCCAGATTGCACTGCGCGCAGGCGTCGCCGGCCTCCGCTCCCTTCCGGTACAGTTCCAGCGCCTTCTGAAGGTCCTTTTCCACGCCTGTGCCATGTTCGTAACACTGGCCCAGACAGCACAGGGCGGGAATGTATCCCAGATCGGCGGCCCGGCGGTAGCAGTCCACCGCCTTCTCCGGATTCCGTTCGGTTCCGCAACCGTTTGCATGGCACTCGCCCAGCAGACAGAGGGCGCGCGGGTGGTCCTGCCCGGCCGACAGGGAAAACAGTTCAAAGGCCTTCTTCCCGTCCCGGTCGGTCCCGATCCCCTGGTAATATAAGTACCCCAGATTGCACTGCGCCCAGGCGTCGCCGGCCTCCGCTCCCTCCCGGTACAGTTCCAGCGCCTTCTGAAGGTCCTTTTCCACGCCTGTGCCCATCTCGTAACACAGGCCCAGACTGCACATAGCGGGGGCGTATCCCTCATCGACGGCCCGGCGGTAGCAGTCCGCCGCCTTCTCCGGATCCCGTTCGGTTCCATAGCCGTTCTCGAAGCACTCGCCCTGCAGATGGAGGGCGCGCGGGTAGTCCTGTTCGGCCGACAGGGAAAACAGTTCAAAGGCCTTCTGTCTGTTCTGCACCGTCCCGATCCCCCGGTAGTACAGGTAGCCCAGATTGCACTGCGACCGGGCGTCGCCGGCCTCCGCCCCCTTCCGGTACAGTTCCAGCGCCTTTGACAGATCCTGTTCCACGCCCGTACCAGTCTCGTAGCACAGGCCAAGGGCGCAGGTGGCGGGAGCGTATCCCAGCTCGCTGGACCGGCGGTAACAGTCCACCGCTTCCTCGATGTTCCGTTCGGTCCCGCTGCCGTTCTCATAGCACATTCCCTGCAGGCAGATGGCCCGGGCGTTGTTCTGCTCCGCCGCCCGGGTAAACCAGTAGAAGGCCTCGTCGTAGTCCATGTCCACCGCAATCCCATGGTAGTAGAAGAACCCCAGATTGCACTGCGCGGGGGCGTAGTCCTGCTCCGCCGCCTCGCGGTACAGCTCGCAGGCCTTCCTCTTACTGATCTTCACTCCCTGGCCCAATTCGTAGCACAGGCCCAGTTCGCACAGGGCGGACAGATCGTCCTGCTCGTAAGCCAGACCCCGAAGCAGACGCAGTCCGGTCTCAGGGTCCTCCTTCGTCCCGGTTCCGTAGAGGAGGCAGCGGGCGACATTGACGATCGCCGGAGAGTAGCCGCTCTCGGCCGCCCGGCAAAACCAGTAGAAGGCCTTCTCTTCGTCCATCTGTACCCCGTTGGTGCCCTCCGCAAAGTCCTGCCCCAGGCGGAACATGACTTCCGGAGATCCGTCTTCCGCTTCCGAAATCCGGTCCTGGAGCGCGCTCCGCTTCTGCGCCACCAGCTGAGCCATGGATTCCATCACCTGCGGGGAGATGACGAGCACGTACTGATCCCGGCCGTTCCCGTTGTCCTCAAAAGGTTCTGTGACCTTTTCCTCTGCCATCCCGTACACATCCTTCCTGCGCCGGATTCCGCTTCCGGACCCCGCCGTTTCCCGAAAGGCCGGCCCGGAGGCCGGTCTTTCTGTCTCCTTATCCGTCCAGATAATCCCGCAGCTTTCTCAGCCGCACGCCGTGGCTCAGCTTCCGCAGGGCCTTCGCCTCGATCTGACGGATCCGTTCCCGGGTCACATCAAACTGCCGCCCCACCTCTTCCAGGGTTCTGGAGCGATCGATCCCGATCCCGAACCGCAGGCGGATCACCTGCGCTTCCCGAGGCGTAAGCGTTTCCAGGAGTTCCTCGATCTGATCCCGCAGAAGGGACCGGATCACCGCCTCCTGGGGCTCCTCGGAGGTTTCCGCGGGAATGAAGTCCCCCAGATGGGAATCTTCCTCCTCCCCCACCGGCGAGTCCAGGGATACGGGCTCCTGGGAAACCCGAAGCATTTCTCTCACCCGCTCCGGGGAAAGTTTCATTTCCCGGCCGATCTCCTCCGGCGTGGGCTCGCGGCCCAGCGCCTGCGTCATGTGACGGGCGGTGCGGAGCACCCGGTTGATGGACTCCACCATATGCACCGGAATGCGGATCGTTCTGGCCTGGTCGGCGATGGAGCGGGTGATGGACTGCCGGATCCACCAGGTGGCGTAGGTGGAAAACCGGAATCCTTTTGTCACGTCAAACTTGCCCGCAGCCCGCATGAGCCCCAGATTTCCTTCCTGAATCAGATCCAGAAACGGAAGGCCCCGGCCCACATAGTGCTTGGCGATGGAAACCACCAGGCGCAGATTGGACTCCACCAGCTGGTCCCGGGCCTGAACGCCCACGCGAACCATCCGCTCCAGTTCAGCCTGAACCTCCTCCGGAACCCTGTCCCCAAGAACCTCCATTTCCCGCAGCTGCCGGGCGGCTTCGGCCCCGGCCTCCATCTTCCGGGCCAGCGCGATCTCTTCTTCCTGGGTCAGCAGAGGCACCTGGCCGATCTCTTTCAGATAGGCCCGCACCGGATCGTCCAGGGCGAGGCTGTCCTCCGGATCCTTTCCGCGCTCCTTCGCGGTCTGCTCCGGCATGGGACGGGACAGATCGGACTGTCCGTTCCCTTCGCCCAGCACCTCGATGTCCAGCGTCTCCAGAATATCGCAGACACGG
Source organism: uncultured Oscillospiraceae bacterium (assembly GCA_947629775.1). GTDB lineage: Bacteria > Bacillota > Clostridia > Oscillospirales > Oscillospiraceae > Lawsonibacter. The sequence continues at coordinate 23,225 of CANRFA010000010.1, read as the reverse complement.
TCCACCTGCTCGGAAGTCAGTCCGGCCGCGTCCATCAGCTCCAGCAGTTCTTCCGAAGAGACCGCGTGCGTCCTGGCGCCCCGCTCCAGAAGCTCCATCAGGCCCGTCACCTCCTGGAGTCCGTCCGCCAGGGCCAGAATTTCCGGCCGCACGCCGCCTTCCTCTTCCCGGTCCGGCGGCTCCGACCAGGCCGGATCCGGTCCATCCTTCAGCGGATCTTCCACCGTCACCGGCAGAAGGTTTCCCTCCTCCGCCTGTTGTGCCGGAATCCGCTCCGCGAAGCCGTTCTCTTCCCGGCTGATCTGTCCGCCGCACAAGGCGCCCGAAGGAAGCGTTCCCTGGGGGTCCGCATCTCTCTGCGCCGCATCCCATGCATACCGGGGGCTTTCTTTTTCAGACATTCCGTACAGTGTCTCCTTTTCCAGCTTCAGACGCCCGGGAATCCCGGATCCCGATCCGGGCGGAGGAATGCGTCCGCGAAACCTCCTGTGCGCAGGGAAAAACGGGGGTATGACGCAGCCGGAGAGTCCCTCTCAGGTATCGTCCGCAGGCCGCCAGGCTTTTTTCGCATGATACCCTTTCTGGAGGTTCAGAAGATTTTCGTTGGTCTTCCTGGCCCGAAGCAGCTTCTCCTCCCGGAGGACACCCAGGCAATCCTGAACCGCCTTGGCGCTGTTGGGCACCGAGAGCGGTCTGAGGGCAATCTCCACCACGTGGTCCATTTCGTCCGCGTTCAGCTCCTCCGCCAGATTCGCGGGATCCGTATCGTACCCTTCCCTGGCCCGCTGCACCAGCAGATCAAAGACCCGGCCCAGCAGAGGGGACGTAAAATCCGCTCCTGTCAGCCCATCCATCTGATAGAGCAGCGAGCTGTCCAGCATGACGAGGCCCAGGAGAGTTTCCTCCGCCCTGCCGGCGCGCAGATTGCTGTAGCGAAGCGAAGGGGAGCGGGGCTGCATCGCGGAGGCCGGGTTCATCTCCCGCCGCTCCTCCTGCTGCTTTTCCCGGCGCGTCCGCTCCCGGTAGAAGCGCTCGACATCCTCGGCCACGACATTCCTGGGCACCTGGGCCATGCTGGCCGCGTGGTCTCCGTAGATCTCCCGCTCCGCCGCGCTGGGCAGGGAGGCCAGCATGCGGGCCGCCTCCTGAAGAAAGGCCACCCGCTGGGCGTCGTCCCCCAGGTTGTACTGCTTCGCCAGCTGTCCCAGCCGGTAATCCACCTGGTTTTCGCTCTGATCCAGCAGGCGCAGAAACGCGTCCCGGCCGTAGGCGCGGATATACTCGTCCGGATCCTTGGCGCCCGTCATCTGCAGCACCCGCACCTTCAGTCCGGCGTTCTCCAGCAGAGGAATGGCTCTCTGCGCGGCCGCCACCCCCGCCCTGTCTCCATCGTAGGAGATCACGGCGTTCTGGAAAAAACGGCTCAGCAGCTGGGCATGCTTCTCCGTCAGGGACGTGCCCAGAGAGGCCACCGCGCAGTCAATGCCCGCCTGGTGGAGGGCGATGGTATCCATATAGCCCTCCGTCAGAATCACCCGGTCCGACCTGCTCTTCTTGGCGATGTTGAGGGCAAAGAGGTTGAGGCTCTTGTTATAGACCAGCGTATCCGGAGAATTGAGGTACTTGGGTTTGGAGTCATCCATCACCCGTCCTCCGAAGCCGATGACGTCCCCCCGGATATCGATGATGGGAAAGATCACCCGATTGCGGAAGCGGTCATAGATGCGCCCGTTTTTGTTGCTGACCGCAAGACCCGCGTCCAGCAGATCCTGCTTGTCGTAGCCCTCCTTCTTCATGGCCTCGATGAGGGCATCCCAGCGGTCCGGAGCGAATCCCAGTCCGAAACGGGTCAGGGTGGAGTTGGTCAGGCCCCGGTTACGCAGATACTGCAGTCCCGCCTGGCCCTCCGGCCCGGCCAGCCAGCGGTGGAAGGTGCGGGCCGCCAGGACGTTGAGCTTCAGAATCTTCTCCCGGCGTCCCCGGGTCCCGGCGTCGCCTCCGGTACCCTGGGGCATGGGCAGCCCCGCCCGCCGGGCCAGCACTTCCACCGCGTCCCGAAACGGCAGGTGCTCGATCTCCATCACGAAGTTGATCACCCCGCCGCCCTTGCCGCAGCCGAAGCACTTGAACATCTGCCGCTCCGGCGTGACGCTGAAGGAGGGGGTCTTCTCGCTGTGAAAGGGGCAGCAGGCCCAGTAGCTTCTGCCCTTCTTCGTCAGAGGGACATACTGGCTCACCACGTCCACAATGTCCGAACGGGCGCGCAGTTCCTCCAGAAAGTCGTTCGGTAACGGCATTTCGATCCTCCCCTCCTCCGGCCTGTCCTATTTCACCGCCCAGCCGGCAGGCACGAACAGTCTGGTATAGGTCTCAATGGCGTAGGGGTCCGTCATGCCGGCGATGTAGTCGCAGACCGCCCGCTCCACGCCCTCCCGCTCCAGAATCTCCTGGAAATCCCGGGGCAGCTGGTCCGGAGAGCGCTGAAAGTAGCGAAAGAGGTCCGTCAGCATCCGCACCGCCTTGCCCTCTTCTCCCTTCACTTTGGGGTTCGTATAGACCTCGGCGAACATGAAGCTGTGAAGCTCCTCCGTGGCCTTCGCCACCTCCGGACTCTGACAGATGACCCGCTTTCCCGCGCTGGCGCGGATGGCGTCCTGCACCAGAGTATCCACCCGCTGGCCCAGGTTCGACCCCAGAACCGCCACGGCGTCCGCGGGCAGGTCGTTCGGCGTCAGAACGTTGCCCCGGATGGCGTCCTCGATGTCGTGGTTGATGTAGGCAATGCGGTCCGCCAGACGGACCGTCTGTCCCTCCAGCGTAGCGGCGTTCTCGCCCCTGGTGTGATGAAGAATGCCGTCGCGGACCTCCCAGGTCAGGTTCAGCCCCTCCCCGTTTTTTTCCAGACGGTCCGTCACCCGCACCGACTGGGCAAAATGGGTAAAGCCGCCGGGCATCACGAGGTTCAGCGCCCGCTCTCCGGCGTGGCCGAAGGGCGTGTGCCCCAGATCGTGGCCCATGGCCACAGCCTCCGTCAGATCCTCGTTGAGGCTCAGTCCCCGGGCGATGGAGCGCGCGATGCGGGTCACCTCCAGCGTATGGGTGAGCCGGGTCCGGTAGTGGTCCCCCTCGGGCTTGAGAAAGACCTGCGTCTTGTCCTTCAGACGCCGGAACGCCTTGCTGTAAACGATACGGTCCACATCGCGCTGAAACGCCGTCCGCACCGGACACTCCTCTTCCTGCCGGGCTCTGCCCCGGCTGTCCGCCGAGCGGCAGGCAAACTCCGACAGGCACAGGGCCTCCCGGGCCTGCGTCTGTTCCCGCAGCGTCATCTTCACCCCTTCTTTCATCCTGTCTCCCGTCGGGCGGGATCGGATATTGGACATTCCACCCCATTTATCTATACGAAATAGAGGTCGGAATTCCTTCCTCGACGTTTTTTCCCGGGATGCGCAGGAAAATTTTTTTCAGAACCCTCTTGCAATCCCCCGGGCGCTGTGCTATACTCAAAACGCTTTGAACGCAGGTGTAGTTCAATGGCAGAATGTCAGCTTCCCAAGCTGAACACGGGGGTTCGATTCCCCTCACCTGCTCCATGGACCGTACCCCGGGCCCCCTGTCCTGCAAGGGGCCCGGGGTTTCCGTTTGCAGGCCCGCGCCGCGGGTCCTGGGCTCCCCGGCGGTCCCATCCCGATTCATCTCTATTCAAAGGAGGAGTCATCCATGTCCGACTGCCTGTTCTGCAGGATCGCCTCCGGCGAGATTCCCTCCAGCAGACTCTACGAGGACGAGCTCTGCGTGGCGTTCCACGACATCGATCCCCAGGCTCCCGAGCACTTCCTGGTCATTCCGAAGGAGCATATCCCCTCCGCGGGCGCCATTACCCCGGAAAACTCCGCCGTCGTGGCCCACATCTTCGAGGTCATCGCCAGACTCACCACCGGGCGGGGCATCACCAGCTTCCGCGTGGTGTCCAACGTCGGCGAGCAGGCCGGCCAGAGCGTTCAGCACCTGCACTTCCACGTGCTCTCCGGACGCGATATGACCTGGCCTCCCGGCTGAGCTCTCCTGTTTCCCCGCGTCTCCGGCTCCCCACAGCGGGGAGCCTTTTTCTTTCCTCTTCCGGATCCCGTTTCCGGTCGGTTCCTTCTGGCGGGAAGGCCCGGAGCCGTCAATCTGCACAAATTTCGCGCCGCCAGGCTGGAAGAAATGGAGAAATTCATTCTGCCCCCTTGACAGGAAGCCCGGCCAGCCGTAAACTGCTTCAGTTGCCCCATTCCCACCTTCTGAAAGGAGGCTGAGCTTCCCATGGATCCGCAGTCCGACCTGAATTCCTATGGCGCCGCGCTGGAGCGGGACGCCAGCCAGGGTGTCTACCGACTGACGCTTCCCCGCAGCATCCATCTGGTTCCCATGGATGTGGTCAGCGGGTTTTCCGTCCGCCCGGGATTTTATGAGATCAACGGCGCCACCGCCATTCCCGGGGGCGTCAATTTCACCGTCTACTCCCACGGCGCCACCGCCATCGACCTGGTGCTCTTCCACCGGGGCGATAAGGAGCCCTACGCCGTAATCCCCTTCCCGCCCCGCTACCGCATCGGAAACGTCTACTCCATGATTGTCTTCCGTCTGAGCATTGAGAACCTGGAGTACGCCTACCGGGTCTACGGGCCCAGCGATCCGAAAAAAGGCATCATCTTCAATCCCCACCTCTACCTGCTGGACCCCTACGCCAAGGCGGTCGCCGGCCAGAACCAGTGGGGAAAGCGGGCCATCTACGGCAGCCAGTACCGGGCCCGGGTGGTGCGGGACGACTTCGAGTGGGGCAATACCGCAAATCCCCTGATTCCCATGGAGGATCTGATCATCTACGAACTCCACGTCCGGGGGTTTACCCGGGGCCCCGGCTCCGGCGTCGCCCACCCCGGCACCTTTGACGGCCTTAAGGAGAAGATTCCCTATCTGAAGCACCTTGGCGTCAACGCCGTGGAGCTGATGCCCATCTTCGAGTTCGACGAGATGCTGGATTACCGGGAATACGAGGGCCGTCAGCTCTACAACTACTGGGGCTACAGCACGGTCAGCTTCTTCTCCCCCAACACCAGCTACGCCTCCGGCTCCGAATACAACCGGGAGGGCAACGAGCTCAAGTCCCTGATCCGGGCCCTCAAGGAACAGGGGATCGAGGTCTTCCTGGACGTGGTCTTCAACCACACGGCGGAGGGGGACGAGCGGGGTCCCTTCTTCTCCTTCAAGGGGTTTGACAACAACATCTACTACCTGCTCTCTCCGGACGGCAGGTACTACAACTTCAGCGGCTGCGGCAATACCATGAACTGCAACCACCCCATCGTCCACCAGATGATCATGGACTGCCTGCGCTACTGGGTGGTGGCCTATCGGGTAGACGGCTTCCGCTTCGATCTGGCCTCCATTCTGGGACGCAACGAGGACGGCTCCCCCATGAGCAAGCCTCCTCTCCTGCAGGCCATGGCCTTCGATCCCATCCTGGCGGACGTCAAACTGATCGCGGAGGCCTGGGACGCCGGGGGACTCTATCAGGTGGGCACCTTCCCGGACTGGAACCGCTGGGCCGAGTGGAACGGCCTCTACCGGGACGACATGCGCCGCTACCTGAAGGGAGACGAGGGCTCCGCCCAGTCCGCCGCCCTGCGCATCGCCGGCTCCCGGGACATCTACGCCGTCCGGGGACGGGAGAACGCCAGCGTGAACTTCATCACCTGCCACGACGGCTTCACGCTCTGGGATCTCTTTTCCTACAATTACAAGCACAACGAGCTCAACGGCTGGAACAACACGGACGGCTCCAACGACAACTTCAGCTGGAACTGCGGCGCGGAGGGAGAGACCCGGGATCCCGCCATCAACGCCCTGCGCCAGCGCATGGCCCGCAACGCCGCCGCCCTGCTGCTGTGCAGCCGCGGCACCCCCATGTTCCTGGCGGGAGACGAATTCCTCAACACCCAGTTCGGCAACAACAACGCGTACTGCCAGGACAACATCACCTCCTGGCTGGACTGGGGCATGCTGAAGACCAACCGGGCCCACTTCGAGTTCTTCCGCTCCATGATCGCCTTCCGCAAGGCCCACGGCATTCTGCGCCGCAACCTGAGCGACGGCGTGGGCGACCTGCCGGACACCAGCTTCCACGGCATCTCCCCCTGGAAGAGCCGCTTCGAGCACTGCGACCACTATGTGGGCGTGATGTTCGCCGGACAGAAGCACAAACAGCAGCCGGACATCGTCTATATCGCCTCCAACGCCTTCTGGCGGGAACTGCGGGGCGCCCTTCCCGAACTGCCGGAAGGTCTGGCCTGGCAGCTGGCCGTGGACACCTGGCAGGCGGAGCAGTTCCCCCGCGTGCTTTCCGACAGCACCTTCGCCATCCGGCCCCGGACCGTACAGGTCTACACCGCCGTTCCCCGCACGGAGTGGTCCGCCGCTCCGGACACGGACGACTTCTCCCCCCACGTCGCCCTGTAAGAACGTTTTACTGCCCGCCAGACCGAAGTAAGACCGGTCCGGCGGGCAGTTTCGCTTTTTTCAGCGGATCTCTCCGTTTCCCGACTGCGTCAGCAGATTCACATAGTCCCGCACACAGAGAACCACCTCGGGCTGCTCCGTACGGATCTGCTCCAGGAGAGACAGCTCGGGATCCATCCGCAGATCCACCGAGCCGGTTTCGTCAAAGGCGGTCCAGAGGAACGTCTCCATGAGATTGGTAAAGCTGTCCCCGAAGAGCAGGCAGGAGGGCAGTTGAGGCCGCTCCGTGCGGAGGTCGGTCCGGGCCACATCTCCCCCCATGTAGAATGTATAGGCCACATCTTCGCTCTCCGAAGCCGGGAACGCGAACAGAGAGGCCTCCCGCTCCTGGCCGTTGTCCTGCCGCGTAAAGGGAATCGGCTCCGCGGGCCGCGCCCAGGAGAGATGCTCCCCGGTGTCCACCAGGCCGCAGAGGTAGCGGGACCGGGAGCCCAGCACGGGATTCGGAAGGGTCTCCCGGATCAGCTCCGGCAGCGCCAGTTCGGATCCGGTTCGGCGGTTGAGCTCGGCGAGAATCTCCTCCGTCACGGAGAGACAGCCGGACAGGGTCCAGTGATGATCGCCCCGGGAGAAATACTCCGGCGGATTTCCCTGCTCCGCCCACAGCTGCCCCGCGTCCAGGAACCCGATCCCCCGCTTCTCCAGGGCCCGGGCCAGGCAGTCCCGGGAGAGTTCGGCGTACTCCACCCGGCTGTTGAGGAAGGACGGGTAGTCGCCCCAGAACGCGTTCTGGGATGGCACCGCCACGTAGAGGAACAGCCCGCCATAGCGCTCCGTCTCCGCCTGAACCAGCGCCAGGCGGTCCCCCATCTCCTCCGCGAGACGCTCCATCTCCTCCGGATCCGTCTCCTCGTAATCCCACCAGGGAAGCAGGGCCTCCTCCGTGGGGACGATCTCGTTGACCACCGGGCGGTGGAAGAGGTTCAGATCCGTCCGCGTCAGCATCCGCAGGGACGTGGCGCGCAGGGCGGCGTGGTCGCAGAGAAACTCCTCCATGTCCCGGAACCAGCTTCCGTCTGCCAGAGACTCCTTCTTCACCTCGGGAAATTCCGCCAGAGAGCGGTTTTCCCACACGGAGACCGTCTCCGCCGGCCGCGTCAGCGTCAGGAGGGCGACTCCGGCCAGGATCAGGCAGAAAGCGACGCTGAACAGTCCCGCGGCCAGGCGCTCCCGCGTTCCCGCCGGTCTGCGCCCCCCCAGGTTTTCATTTCCCGCGCTCCGTTTTTCCCGTTTTCCCACAGAGGTTTCCTCCTCCCCCGGCAAAATCCGTTCCGTACCCGCCATTCTAGCAGACTCCGCTTCCGCTGTCAAATCCTGCCGGCGCTCTCCTGTTCCGGATTTTACGGAACCCGCCCTCCGCCGGAGGTTTTTTTCAGCGCTTTCACAGGTTGCCAAACGTCTGCCCCTGTGATAGAATACACTGACACCAACCGGTATCCCCTTTCGGATACCTTCTGATCCAAAAGGAGCCTTACAGACATGGATGACACAAAGAAAATCATGCTCTCCGGCATCCAGCCCAGCGGCGATCTCCACCTGGGCAACTACCTGGGGGCCATCAAGAACTGGGCCGACCGGGTTGAGGAATTTGACTGCTACTACTTCATGGCGGATCTGCACACCATCACCGTCCGCCAGAATCCCGCGGATCTCCGCCGCCGCTCTCTGGAGCAGCTGGCTCAGTATATCGCCTGCGGCCTGGATCCGGAAAAGAATACGCTCTTCTTCCAGTCCCACGTTCCCGCTCACGCCCAGCTGGGCTGGGTCCTGGACTGCTACACCATGTTCGGCGAACTGAGCCGCATGACCCAGTTCAAGGACAAGTCCGCCAAGCACAAGGACAACATCAACGCCGGTCTCTTCACCTATCCCGCCCTGATGGCGGCGGACATTCTCCTCTACCAGCCGGACTATGTGCCGGTGGGCGAGGACCAGAAGCAGCACGTGGAGCTCACCCGGGACGTGGCCCAGCGGTTCAACGGCATCTACGGCCCCGTGTTCAAGATCCCGGAGCCCTATATCCCCAAGGCCGGCGCCCGCATCATGGGCCTCACCGTGCCCGGCTCCAAGATGTCCAAGTCCATCCCGGAGGGCTGCGTCTTCCTCATGGAAAAGCCGGAAGACATCCAGCGCAAGTTCCGCCGGGCGGTGACGGACAGCGACACGGAGCGCTGTGTGCGCTACGATCCCGTGGCGAAGCCGGGCGTCTCCAACCTGATGAACATCTACTCCGCCATCACCGGCCGCACCTTCGAGGCCATCGAGGCGGAATTCGATGGGCAGGGCTACGGCGCCTTCAAGCCGAAGGTGGGCGAGGCGGTCATCGAGTGCCTGCGTCCCATCCGGGAGGAGGCCACCCGCATTCTCAAGGACAAGGGCTACCTGGAGGGCGTCTACCGCGCCGGCGCCGAAAAGGCCTCCCGCGTGGCCAATAAGACCCTGCGCAAGGTCTACAAAAAGGTTGGCTTCGTCCAGCCCTGAGTCGCGTTTCGCGTCTCACCGTCTTATTTTTCTGAAGAGGAGCCATTATGGGCATTCAGCTTCCCGTTATTGAGACCGCTGCGGCGGCCCTGATTACCGCCGCCCTGGTCTCTCTGATCTCCACGCCGGTGGTCCGTTCCCTGGCCTTCCGCATGCACGCGGTGGATGTGCCCCGGGACAACCGGCGCATGCACGACCATCCCATTCCGCGCATGGGCGGTCTCGCCATCTTTTTCGGCTTCCTGCTCAGCGTCCTCATCTTTCTGCCCCTGACCGAGCAGCTGCGCACCATGCTGCTGGGCTCCGTGATCATCGTGGTGCTGGGCATCGTCGACGACATCAAGGCCCTGGGGCCCAAACTGAAGTTCGCCGTGCAGATCGTGGCGGCCCTGGTGGCCGTCAGCGGAGGAAACCGCATCGAGTTTCTCTCCAACATCAACATCTTTTCCAGCAATCCCTACTGGGATCTGGGCTGGCTCAGCTTCCCCATCACCGTTCTCTGGATCGCCGGCATCACAAACGCCGTCAACCTCATCGACGGCCTGGACGGGCTGGCCTGCGGCGTCTCCACCATCAGCTCCATGACCCTGCTGGTCATCGCCCTGATCGTCACGGAGCCGGACATCGCCATCCTGACCGCCGCCCTGGCGGGCGCGTGCATCGGGTTTCTGCCCTATAATCTGAACCCGGCCAAGATCTTCATGGGAGACACGGGGTCCACCTTCCTGGGCTTCATTCTGGCCACGGCCTCCGTGGAGGGACTGTTCAAGTTCCACATGATCATCTCCTTCGCCGTGCCCTTCCTCATGCTGGGTCTGCCCATCTTCGACACCTGCTTCGCCATTGTGCGCCGGATATCCCACGGGCAGTCTCCCCTGGCTCCGGACCGGGGCCACATTCACCACCGCCTGATCGACATGGGGTTCTCCCAGAAGCAGGCGGTCGCCACCCTCTATATCATCAGCGCCATTCTGGGACTCTCCGCCGTGGTGCTCACCACCGCCGGCGTGCTGCGGGCCATGATCTTCCTGGTCGCTCTGTGCTTCGCGGGAGCCGTGGCCGCCTCCATCTTCATCAGCCACAACGGGCCCCATGACGCCCCCGCGAAAAAGGAGCCGGCTCCCCGGCCTCCCCTGCAGCAGCAGACCAACCGTCCCAACCGGCTCAGGCCCCAGGGTCCCTCCCAGATCGCGGGCAACGAAAACTTCTTCGGCGAGGAGGATCAATCATCCCGATGAGCAGACTGAAAGTCATGACCGTCTTCGGCACCCGGCCCGAAGCCATCAAGATGGCCCCGCTGGCCCTGGAACTGGCGCGGCGTGATTCCATCGAGGCGCTCTGCTGCGTCACCGCCCAGCACCGGGAAATGCTGGACAGCGTGCTGCAGATCTTCCGCCTGAAGCCGGACTACGATCTCAACATCATGGAGCCCCGGCAGACCCTCTACACCATCACCTCCAAGTGCCTGACGGGCATGGGGACCGTGCTGGAGCAGGCGAAGCCGGACCTGGTGCTGGTCCACGGCGACACCTCCACCACCTTCGCCGGGGCTCTCGCGGCCTTCTACCAGAAGATCCCCGTGGGCCACGTGGAGGCCGGACTGCGCACCGGCGACAAGTACTCCCCCTATCCGGAGGAGATGAACCGCCGTATGACCGGCGCCATCGCCGAACTCCACTTCTGCCCCACCGTCACAAACCGGGAGAATCTGGCCCGGGAGAACATCACGAAGGGGATCTTCCTGACGGGCAACACCGTCATCGACGCCCTGAAGCACACCGTGCTTTCCGATTTCACCTTCCAGGAGCCGGTCCTCAACGAACTGGACTATCAGAGCCGGCGGGTGATTCTCGTCACCTGTCACCGGCGGGAAAACTACGGGCAGCCCATGCGCAACATCTTCACGGCCCTGCGCCGGGTGGCGGACGCCTCCCCGGACACGGAGCTTGTGTATCCCGTCCATCTCTCCCCCGTGGTACAGGAGGCCGCCCACTCCATTCTGGACGGTCATCCCCGCATCCACCTCATCGCCCCGCTGGCGGTGGATGAGATGCACAATCTCATGGACCGCAGTTTCCTGGTGATGACGGATTCCGGCGGCCTGCAGGAGGAGGCCCCCGCCCTGGGCAAGCCCGTGCTGGTCCTGCGCCGGGAGACGGAACGGCCCGAGGCCGTGGCCGCCGGCACCGTGGAACTGGCCGGCGTGGAGGAGGAACCAATCTTCCAGGCCGCCAGCCGGCTCCTATCGGATCCGGACGCCTACCACCGCATGGCCCACGCCGTCAACCCCTACGGAGACGGACAGGCCTGCCGGCGCATCGCGGACGCCATTGAATGGCGCTTCGGCCTGCGCGCCGAGCCCCCCGACGAATTCCATCCGTAATCTTTTCTTCCGGAGCGAGGTGAGGTCCCCTGGAACAGAAGAACCGGCTTATCCTGGCCGCCCTTGTGATCCTGCTGCTGGTGGGCGCCCTCTTCGCCAGCTTCGGCCGCAGCTGGCTCTCCCTGCGCACTCCTTCCGTGGAACTGCCCGCCGTGGACCCCTCCTCCGGCAGCGGGGCCGAATCCTCCGCTTCCCTGGGAGGCCAGTACCAGGCCGTGGCGGTCACCCCGGAGACCGTACAGAACGTGATTGCCACTCTCTCCCGGGTGAACAGCTGCTTCCGGACTCTGACGGTAGAGACCTTCTGGAGCGGCGGGTCCCACACCTCTTCCGTCCAGGTATGGACGGACGGCGGCTGGACCCGCACCACCCGCACGCTGCCCTCCGGCGCGGAACGGCACGAAATGACCGGAGACGGAAAGCTCTACTACTGGTACTCCGGCAGCCGTCTGTACCAGACCGCGCCCTCGGACAGCCGCTCCCCGGACCTCTCCCAGACCATTCCCACCTATGAGACGGTGCTGGATCTGGATCCGGCCTCCATCGTCAACGCCGGCTACGAGATGCGGGACGAACTGCCCTGCGTCTACGTGGAAGTGCGTCTGGACCATCCCCAGGCGCTGGAGCGCTACTGGGTCAGCGTGGACAACGGACTTCTGATGGCCGCGGAGATGGAACAGGACGGAACCCTGGTCTATCGCATGACATCCTCCGGCGCCATCACCACCCCCTGCCCGGCGGACGCCTCCTTCGCGCTTCCGGACGGAACGGTCCTGCACACAGTTTCGTGAGAACGGGGCGGCCCACGGCCGCCCCGTCTGCGTATTTCAGCTTTCTTCCTTCTCCCCGGGTCCCATGAGAAGCGTCAGCCCCAGGGCGATCACCAGTTCCAGATCGTCTCCTTCCACCAGCAGGTAGAGGATGATGAGCAGCAGGAGCACGTCCCCCGTGTCGATGTCTTCCAGTCCCAGGGAGCGCAGAAGGCCGGAGATCCCGCCCCCCTCTTTCCGCCCCAGCAGGGCGGAAAGGCCGGAGGCCAGATCCCTGCCCTTCGGAAACCGGGGCAGAGAAAAAAAACCGCCAGGGGAAGAGGGTTCCTGGCCAGGAGAGAAAGGCCGGGACTTCGGCGGAGGCAACGGATTCTCCGGGGCGGGCGGATCCTCCACCAGCACGTACTCTTCTTCCGCCGGGATGTAGCGGTTATACACTCCCCTCTCCCTCCTTCCCCGCCAGGGCTCCCAGGGCCACCCGGATCAGGCGGGTCACCCGGGCCAGCTGAAGGGCCCGGTCCAGACGCTCCCGCCGGTCCTCCCGGAGGAAGGGGCGCAGCGCCTGGAGAAGGGCGGCGTTGCGGCTTTCCGACCCCTGCATCTCCCGCAGCAGGCGACCTCCCAGCCGCAGCATGGCGGGATCCAGCTGTCCCAGCAGGGCGGAGAGATCCGGACCATCCGCTTCGGATTCCCGCTCCCGGGGCCGGGGCCGGTCCGCAGGCTCTTCCTCTCCGGCCGGCTCCGGAGGAGACTCTTCCCGGTCCTTCCCGGTCTCCCCGTCGGGCGGCGGTGAGCCCTCCGGCGCGTTCAGGGACCGGGCCAGGGCCATGATCTGTCCCATGGCTTCCGGATTTCCCAGAATGGAATTCAGTCTGTCCTCAAACCCGTCCACGCCTCGCTCCCCCTTTCCGCCTGCCGGGCCTCAGACCGTTACGGTTCCAGTCCCGCCTTCCGGGCCTGCTCCCCGATGCGCTCCACCAGCGCCGCTCCCTCTCCGGACCGCATCAGCCGGTCCATCATCTCCATCAGGGCCCGGGTATCCCCGCCGGCGGCCGCCTGGGCGGCCTCCTGCACGCCTCCCTGCCGGTTCAGCAGTTCCATCAGCTTCCGGGCGTCTCCGGACCGGGCCAGCCGGCCCAGAGTCTCCCGCTGCGAACCGGACAGGGCCTGGTCCAGCGGATTTGCTTCCCGTTTCATGGCAATCATCTCCCCTGCGTTTTACTCCAGTATATGCGGGGGAATATCCGAGGTGACACGCATTGAAGATTCTTGTCTTTTCCGACTCCCACCGCTCCATGAACGGAATGTACAACGCGGTGGATCTCCATCAGCCGGACCAGATCATCCACCTGGGCGATTACGAGTCCGACGCGGAATGGCTCGCCGATGTCTACGACGATATCCCGGTCTGCCGGGTCCCCGGCAACTGCGACGGCTGGGGCACAGAGCCCCTGAAAAAGCGCATTACCCTGGCCGGCAAGGTCTTTCTCCTGGCCCATGGACACAACTGGCACGTAAAGTCCGGCTACGGCATGGCCATTGCGGACGCCACGACAGCCGGCGCGGATGTGCTGCTCTTCGGCCACACCCATATTCCGTACTGTACGAGGACGGAAACCGGGCTCTGGGTCATGAATCCGGGCACCAGCCGCACCAGCTATGGACTCATCACCATCGAGAGAGGAACAATCTCCTGCGAAATACACCGGAACTGAGCCTCTCCCCACTCTTCTGAATGGAGGACTCCGCCTGTGAAAAAACTGCTCTACATTCTTTTTCACCGCTCCGTGCTGATCGGACTCAGCATCATCGCCCAGATCGCCGTCCTCGCCCTCCTCATTCTTCACAGCGCCTCCAACTTCTACTGGCTGTTCGTGTTTCTCAGCATCGTCGCCGCTCTGGCCATCATCGGCAGCCGCATGGAGCCGGGCTACAAGATCGCCTGGCTGCTGCTGGTGCTGCCCTTCCCCGTTCTGGGCGGAGCCTTCTTCCTGATGGTGGGCGGCGGCTATGTCCCCAAGCGGACCCGCCGCCGCATGCAGGGCCTGCTGGAGAAGTCCGCCGCCGCCCTGCGGGACGACTTCAAGGCGGAGGATCTGGCCTTCCTGGGCGGCGACGCCGCCCGCCAGGCCTCCTACCTGGAGCGCATCGCCGCCTGTCCCACCTACTCCAACACGGAAACCCGCTACTTTTCTCTGGGGGACGAGGCCTTTCCCCGAATGCTGGAACAGCTGGAGAAGGCGGAACACTATATCTTTCTGGAGTACTTCATCATCCGTCCCGGCGTCTTCTGGGACGCCGTTCTGGAGGTGCTGGAACGCAAGGCCGCCCAGGGCGTGGACGTGCGGGTCATCTACGACGACATGGGATGCATGTTCAGCCTGCCCCGGACCTACGACGAAACCCTGCGCGCAAAAGGCATCCGCTGCCAGGTCTTCAACCGCTTCCTGCCCGTCATGACCCTGCGCCTCAACAACCGGGACCACCGCAAGCTGATGATCATCGACGGAACCGTTGGCTTCACCGGCGGCATCAATCTCTCGGACGAGTATATCAACCGCCAGGAGCGCTTCGGACACTGGAAGGACAGCGTCATCGAGCTGGATGGGGACGCCGTCTGGTCCATGACCGTCATGTTCCTCTCCATGTGGGAGGAATGCCGGGGCGGCAGGGAGAACTGGTCCGCCTTCCGGCCCCCGGCGGCTCCGGTCCGCCCCTGGACCGGCTATGTCCAGCCCTACACGGACACGCCGCTGGACGGAGAGCCGGTGGCCCAGACCGTCTATCTGAACCTCATCTACTCCGCCCGCCGGTATATCTATATCACCACCCCCTACCTGGTGATCGATACGGCCACCAACACCGCCCTCTGTACGGCCGCCAAGTCCGGCGTGGATGTGCGCATCATCACCCCCCACATTCCGGACAAGCGCTACGTCTTCCAGGTCACCCGGGCCCACTATCCGCCCCTCCTGGAGGCCGGCGTGCGCATCTATGAATACACCCCCGGCTTCATCCACGCCAAAAACTTCGTGGTGGACGACCGGTTCGCCACCGTGGGTACCGTCAACCTGGACTACCGCAGCCTCTTCCTCCACTTCGAGGACGGCGTCTGGATGTGCGACACCCCCTGCGTGGCGGAAATCCGCCGGGACTTCGAGCGCACCATGGAGCGCAGCGAACTCTATCCTCTGAACCGCTTCCGCCATCTGCGCCCCCTGGAACAGCTCTACCGCAGCGTTCTGCGGATTTTCGCGCCTCTCATGTAGGGCGCGCTCATCCTGACTTCCGAAAAGAGGACTTCTCATGTATCGCTGGAACAACGACTATAACCACGGCGCCCATCCCGCCATCCTGGAGGCCCTGCAGCGCACCAACGCCCAGAGCTACGGCGGGTACGGCCAGGACGTGTGGTGCGAGACCGCCGCCCGCCAGATCCGCGCCCTGCTGGAAACCGACCGGGCCCAGGTACACTTTCTCACCGGCGGCACCCAGGCCAACTTCACGGTCATCGCCGCCGCCCTGCGCCCCTATGAGAGCGTGCTCTGCGCGGACACCGGCCACATCCACGTCCACGAGACCGGCGCCGTGGAACACATCGGGCACAAGATTCTCGCCCTGCCCGCCCGGGACGGAAAGATCTCCGCCGGCCAGATCGAAGCGGAGGCCCGCCGCTTCCGGGAGAGCGAGATCCCGGAACACATCACCTGCCCGCGCCTGGTCTACCTCTCCTTCCCGACGGAGTTCGGGACTCTGTACACGAAGGCGGAGCTGGAAGCCATCCGGGCGGTCTGCGACGAGTACGGCCTGCTGCTTTTCCTGGACGGAGCCCGCCTGGGCTACGGTCTTGGGTCCCCCCGCTGCGACCTGTCCCTGCCGGACCTGGCCCGGCTGACGGACGCGTTCACCATCGGGGGAACCAAGTGCGGCGCTCTCTTCGGCGAGGCGGTGGTGCTGCTCCATCCCTCTCTCCAGCCCTTCTTCCGCAGCTTCATCAAGCAGAACGGGGGCATGCTGGCCAAGGGCTGGCTGCTGGGACTGCAGTTCTCCGCCCTGCTGGAGGGAGATCTCTACTTCACCATCACCCGGCAGGCGGTGGAGCAGGCCATGCGCCTTCGCGACGCCGTTCTGGAGGCCGGCATTCCCCTGTACCTGGACAGCCCCACCAACCAGCAGTTCGTGATTCTCACCCGGGAGCAGGCGGACACCCTGGAGCGCAGTCATATCTTCGAGCTGCAGGAGGCCCTGCCGGACGGACGTCTCTGCGTGCGCTTCTGCACCAGCTGGGCCACCCGGGACGAGGAAGTGGAAACCCTCTGCCGGGATATCCGCGCCCTGCGCTGAACATGCCAAACGGCCGCCCCTCGGGGCGGCCGCTGCCGTCTTTGCGTCCATCAGAGAATAATGCAGATCAGCCCTCCGGAGCCCTCGTTGATGATCCGCTGCAGGGTCTCCCGCAGCTTGCCCCGGGCGTCCTCCGGCATGCGCTTCAGTTTCACGTTCAGATCCTCGTTCACCAGCTCGTGGAGGGACTTTCCGAAGATGTTGGCCTCCCAGATGCGGCTGGAGTCCCCCTCGTACTCCGAGAGCAGATAGTGGATCATATCCTCGCTCTGCTTTTCGCCCCCGACAATGGGGGAGACCTCCGTCTCGATGTCCGCCCGGATCATGTGGATGCTGGGGGCGCTGGCCTTCAGCCGCACGCCATAGCGTCCCCCCTGCTTCATGATCTCCGGCTCCTCCAGCACCAGGGAGTCGATGGAGGGCACCACGATCCCGTAGCCGGTCTCCTCCACCTCCTTGAGGGCGTCCGCCACCTTGTCATAGGCGGCCTTGACCCCCGCAAGCTCCGTCAGCAGGGCCATCAGGTCTCCGTCATCCGTAATATGAAAACCGGACTGCTGGGAGAGCGTCTCATAAAACAGCCCCCGGGGCAGTTCCAGGCAGGCGGCGGCCATGCCGGCCCCCAGGTCCATATCCGTGATGCGGGCGGAGCTCACCATCTCGCAGGCCTGGAAGCTCTCCACCGCCCGCTCCGCGTCCCGGATGCGCCGCAGCTGTCCGGTGCCCTGGCGCACCGCTTCGTAGAGAGCCGCCCGGATGGGATGCTCCTGGGGCAGGGCGTCCACCCAGGGGGGCAGGAAGAGATCCAGTTCCTTCATGGGGAACTCGCACAGCACGTCCCGCAGCAGAGCGTTGATCTGCTCCTGGCCCAGTTCCAGACAGTTCACCGCCTCGCAGGAGACATCGTAGCGCTGGACAATATCCGCCCGGATGGCCCGGGCCCGCTCGGAATCCGGACTGGCGGAGTTGAGCAGCACCACAAAGGGCTTGCCCAGTTCCTTGAGCTCGGAGATCACCCGCTCCTCCGCCTCCAGATAGGCCTCCCGGGGAATGTCCGTAATGGTGCCGTCCGTGGTGATCACCACCCCGATGGTGGAGTGCTCGGAGATCACCTTGCGGGTCCCGATCTCCGCCGCCTCCTTCATGGGAATCTCGTGGTCGAACCAGGGGGTGGTGACCATGCGTTCGTTCTCCCCCTCCAGCTGGCCCACGGCTCCCTCCACCATGTATCCCACGCAATCCACCAGCCGCACCCGGAAGGAGGCTCCGCCTTCCACCGCCACCGTGACGGCGTCCTCGGGGACGAACTTTGGCTCCGCCGTCATGATGGTCCGCCCGGACCCGCTCTGGGGCAGTTCGTCCCGGGCCCGCTCCCGCCGGTAGACGTTGTCGATTCCGGGAATCACCAGCGTCTCCATGAAGCGCTTGATAAAGGTGGACTTTCCCGTGCGGACCGGTCCCACGACGCCGATGTAGATGTCGCCCTCGGTCCGAAGGGCGATATCCTCATAGATTTTTCGGTCTTCCAACGTAAATTCCTCCTTCGGCATGGTTCCCTCCATCCTATGCGGACAGGCCCGGCATTATGTCCGCACCCCGGGGATGAGGAGAATCTGCCCCTCCGGCAGGGTCTCTTCCTCCAGAGCGTTGGCCTTCAGGATGCGCTCCACCGTGGTGCCGTAGGCCTTGGCGATGTCCCAGGCCTCCTCCCCCGGTCCCGCCCGCCGCAGGACAATGGAGGGCCGGGGGCCCGTCTCGCCGCCCCGGGGCTCCGTCAGGCGGGCGCCGCGGACGGCGGGCACCGTCTGCCGGGACGTAGTGCGGCAGTGGAACTCCAGGGTGAAGCGCACCTCCACGCCGCCGGCCATGGGAGCCGCGAAGATCTCTCCGGCGCTGCGGCAGCGGCACTCGCAGCGACTGCCCTCCGGACAGTCCAGCCGGCAGGTCACGGGCACCGTCCGCCGCGCGCACTGGACCGTTCCGTTCTCATCCAGATAGAGGACCGTGATCCAGCCTTCCGCGGTCAGCACCGCCTGTCCGCCCTCCCGGGCCCGGGTCACCTGGCCCAGGGCCAGCCGGGCGTCCACTACGCCCCGCACCATCTCTCCGGTTTCCACCATCTCCCGGGCCGCCTGGGGCCGGATGGACTGCTCTTCCAGCCGGCAGAAGACCTGCTTCTCCCGCTCTGTCTCCACCTCCCAGGCGGTACTGTAGAGATCCTGGAGCAGCGTTACCGGGCGGGGGGCGCGCACCATGGCCTGGGCCTCCAGCACCAGTTCCACCTCCAGCTCTCCGTCGTCCCCAGGATTTACGTCCCAGTTCAGGGCGGTGACGGCCACCTCCACCTGGCAGTCTCCGTTCTCGCCCGCCGCCGGCACCTCCAGCACCTGGGAGAAGGGCAGGCTCTCCCGGGCGGCGTTCATACCTCCTCCCGGCTCCTGCAGCAGCATGTGAATCTCCACCGCTCCCTTGCAGATCAGGCGGTTCCCGATGAGCTTGCTCTCCCCGCAGGAGGGCTCCGCCCGCAGGGCCAGAACCCGGGGAACTTCCCCCTGACCGGTCTGCAGCCGGATCGTTTCGCTGAAGGGGAAGGGACGCTTCTCCACGGCGGTGAGCAGCCAGTCCTCTCCGTCCCACTGCTTCTGGCACAGCCCCTGGTCCTCTTCCCCCTGGACGCCGCGACATACGGCGCGCTCCACCGGCTGGCAGGCGGTGATGTCCACCGCCAGATCCACCCGCAGCAGGACCTTACGGGGGTTCAGCGCCCGGGCTTCCGCGCTGCGCAGGCGGGGACAGGCCAGCACCTTTCCCTCTTCCGTGAGGCCGGGGGCCTCCGCCTGGCAGCTGAAAGGCAGCTCCACCTCCATGCGTCGCAGACCGGCGGCTCCCTCGGGCTGGTACAGGATGCCGGCCTGGACCGTGCCCGAGACAGCCGCCATCCCCTCCCGCGCCTGGCCGCCGCCCAGCACCGCCTGGCCGCAGACGTCCACAATGCGCAGGATATCCGGACAGGCGTCGGGGACAATGCTCTCCAGGGTCTCCTCCTGGCACAGGGTCACCTCCACCGCCGTCTCGTAACAGACAATCGTATCGCGCTCAAATGTCAGTTCCATGTTCTTCCGCTCCCTCGCTCTGGTGTCCGGGCCTCCGGACGGCCCTGAATCATGGACACCATATGCGGGGAAGCGGGCATGTATGCCCCGGGATCGCGCTACTTCAGCCCGAAGAGCCTGCGCAGCAGGCCCCGCAGACACCTGGGGGAACGGACCACCACGATTCCCATCTTCCAGCCTCCTCTCCTCCTCGCGACTCGCCGCTTGCGGCTGCTCCATCCTATGCGGGAACAGGTCCGGGTGACACAGAAGGACTGCCGGGGCCAACATTTTCAGTTGAATCTCCCCCCGATCCGGGCTATACTATGAGAACTGCCCCAGGGCAGCAAGGAGGAAACAGCCATGGCCAGCCATAAGAACAGGGTCCTGTGGGACGTGCGGCAGCTCCGGCAGCGGGGCTGGACGGAGGATCTGATGCGCACGCTCCTGCCCAGACCGGGCTATATGCCCTACCGGAACGGGGAAATCCGGGTCTGGGGGCGGGAAGATGTGCTGGCCGGGGAGCGGGACAGCCGCTTTCAGGACTTTCAGGCCCGCCACCGCAGGGAGGAGGAATCCGCCCGCCCGGAGAGTCCCGCCGCCCTTCTGCTGGAGCGGGCCTGGAACGAAGCGGAGCGGGACGACTCCCTGGCCTCTCTGCTGGCCCTGCGCTACCACGAGGCCCTTCTGGAGCGGCTCGAAAGCCAGAAGCGGGAGACCGGTCTCCGCTTTACCCAGATTCAGGCCTGGCTGCAGCAGTTTCTCTCCCTGCGGCAGCGGTGCATCGAACGGGAGCTGCCCGTCCACTGGAAAAACTTCCTCCGCTGCCACACCTGGCTCCAGTCCTCCCGTTCCCCGCTGGCCGGAGAGGTCATCCGCTCCTACCCGGAGGTGCTGCTGGCGGTGGCCCGCCAGGTCTCCGGCGACTTCCGGGCCAGCCAGCCGGAGGCGGATCTGAAGGCCATGCTCACCCGGGAGAACTTTCCCGGCAGCCAGCTGCTGCGGGAGGGACTGGCCAGCGTCTGGGCTGTCTGGTACGTCCCCACCGCCATCCGCACCAGCCTCTCCCTGCTGGTGGCCCTCAACCCCAAGGACGAATACCCGGAAGCCCGGGCCATGCGCCGGCACTTCGTGGTTCATCTGGGCGGCACCAATACCGGCAAGACCTACGAGGGCTTTCAGCGGCTGATCCGGGCGGAGAC
The DNA here is from genome assembly GCA_947629775.1 of uncultured Oscillospiraceae bacterium. Lineage (GTDB taxonomy): Bacteria > Bacillota > Clostridia > Oscillospirales > Oscillospiraceae > Lawsonibacter. Next base: position 2,392 of record CANRFA010000010.1, on the reverse strand, counting down.
CGGCGTTTACCTGGCTCCGCTGCGCCTGCTTGCTCTGGAGGCCCAGGAGACCCTGCTGGACGCGGACATCCGCTGCTCCCTCTCCACCGGGGAGGAGGAAGATTTCCAGGAGGGCGACACCCACATGGCGGCCACCGCCGAGAAGCTGGATCTGAAGCAGCGCTACGACGTGGCGGTCATCGACGAGTGCCAGATGATCGCGGACCGTCAGCGGGGATACGCCTGGACCCGTGCCATCCTGGGCGTGCAGGCCCCGGAGGTTCACCTGTGCGCCGCGCCGGAGACCCGCCCTCTGCTGTTGCGGCTCATTGAAAGCTGCGGCGACACCAGCGAGGTGATCATTCACCAGCGCAAGACCCCCCTCGTCTGCATGAGCCGCACGGTGGATTACGAGCGGGTGCAGCCTGGGGACGCCCTCATCACCTTCTCCAAGGTGGGGGTGCTGAGCGTGGCGGAGGACCTGCGGCAGAACGGCAAGGAGCCCGCCATCATCTATGGGGCCCTCCCCTATTCCACCCGCCGCCGGCAGATGGAGGGCTTTCTCAACGGGGACATGCAGTATGTGGTCTCCACAGACGCCATCGGCATGGGACTCAACCTGCCTATCCGCCGCATCATCTTCATGGAGACGGAAAAGTTTGACGGCGTGGAGCGGCGGGAGCTGAAGGCCGAGGAGATCAAACAGATCGCCGGCCGGGCGGGCCGCTACGGGATGTACAGCAAGGGCTATGTGGGGGCCACCCAGAACCTGGCGGCCATCCGGGCCGGCCTGGACGCCGTGGTCCCGCCCCTGCAGCACGCCGTGGTGGGGTTTTCCGACCTGGTGCTCCAGGTGGACTTCGACCTGCTGGAGGTGCTCACCGAGTGGAACCGCATGCCCACGGTGGAGCCCTATATCAAGCTGGACATCTCCCGCTACATCTCCCTGATTTCCAAAATGCGGGAGATGGGGTTTCTGCTCTCGAAGGAGCAGGAACTGCGGGCGGCCAACATTCCCTTTGACGAAACGGAGGATCCCCTGCGGGATCTGTTCTTCCAGTACCTCCAGCGCTGGCAGCAGGGGCTGGCCATCGAACCGCCGGCCCTGCCGGAGGGGGAGCGCACCCTGCCCGCCCTGGAGCAGCACTACCGGAAGCTGGACCTCTACTTCTCTTTCTGCAGAACCTTCGACTGCCCAATCGACGAGGACCGGCTCTACGATTCCCGGGAGGCGGTAGCCGACGAGATCAACGAAATCCTGCTCCACCGCCTGCGCAACAACATCCGCTTCTGCGACCAGTGCGGAAAACCTCTTCCCCTCCACCATCACGGGCGGCTCTGCGACGCCTGCTTTCTCCGCAACCGCAGGGCTTCCTCTTCCCGGCCCCACTGGACCCGCAAACACTGAGAGACGCGAAACACCCGTCCGAAGAGCCCGAAAGGGTCTTCGAACGGGTGTCTGTTTTCCGCATGTGTCGCTGTCTCTTTCCCGGAATTCTCCGGAGGCCGCGGCTCCGCGATCCGATGGACCCCGCAGCCGCCTGCTCCGCCCCCGTCAGGAAACCGTCCGGAAAGGGTCGCACTCCTCAGAGGCGGGCCCGGAGGCGAGCTCGCCTCCCGTGGAAGCGCGGAGCGACATCAGGAGGCGGGAAAGCCGCTGTCGTCCCGCTCCCCGTCGTCCGTTTCCTCCTCTTCTGCCGCGGAATCCTCCATCTGCCGGGCCAGGAAGGCGCGGAAGCCGTCCAGGAACTCCTCGGGAGCGCTGCGCAGCTGGCGGAGCATGGAGTTCAGAACGGGATTTCCGCTCTCGCAGCGCTTCACCGCCTCTTCCGCCGTGCGGACGGCGTAGATGACCTCCACAAGCCCGTCGCCGTAGCGCTCCATCATCTCGCAGGGAATGTTGAGCGCGTCGACCACCATCTCCCGGGATGGCTCCACGCCGTCGCAGTCGATGGTGAGCCTGTAGCGGATCTCGCCATCCCGGAAGTCCATCTCAAAGCAGCCGTGGACCAGGTTGTAATTGGCCCGGGAGAGGAACTCCGACACGGCGAGCATGCCGTCCCGGTCCGCCGGGTCCGCGGCCACGGGGCAGATCAGGAAACCGGTAAAGGAGTCCGGGTTCACGCTCAGAACGCCCTCCGCCGTGCGGAACCGGCACCCGTTCAGGTTCATGACGTAGCGGACAATCCCGTTCTCCTTATCCCAGGTGTACTTCCAGTCCAGGTCCTTCAGTAGGACGGCAGAGGATCCCCGGGGATTTATCCCCGGGAGGAATCTGTCGGTGTCTGGGGCACAGTTCTGGAGTAACTGAACTTGTATCCGCTCTGAAGCTGGATAACCGTACAGTCCGTATACTTTGCGGTTATCTTATCTCCACTTGTTGTGCGGATGTCGAAATAACCGCTGGCCCGAA
>CANRFA010000009.1 GCA_947629775.1 uncultured Oscillospiraceae bacterium | reverse complement strand
CTTTCGAGTTCGAAAAACAACCTCACCTTCTGGTGCTTCTCGTTTGTCACGTTATTCAATTTACAAGGTGCACACCGTTGCGATCTCTCGCAGCGATTTGAGAGGTTACCACGTTTCGCCCCGCCTGTCAAGCACAGATTTCTGATTTCTCAGAACTTTTTCGCTGACTGGGACCCACATGAACCCCGCTGCTCTTCAGCAGCCTTGGTATTCTACCACCGGCCGCCCCTCCTGTCAAGAACTTTTTTTCGGAATCCGAAAACTTTTTTCCTGACCCCTGCCAGGCCTTTCGGCCCGCTCAGGTGGGCGACTTTGACAGTCTACCACAGATGTCCGTGCCTGTCAAGCACTTTTTTCGGGCGGCGGCAACTTTTTTTCGGAAGCCGTCGTCGCAGACTTTCGTCCATCCTTCCCGCACGTAAGAACCCTGCTCTCCCGAGCCGTCTTCCCGTGCCGATCCGGATGGCCCTCCGGTCTCCGGGGGGTGACCCCCTTCCCGCTGGGCACTCGCATATACTAGCAGATAAAACCGGCCCTGTCAACAGGTTTTTTCGGGTTTCTGCAACTTTTTCGGGCACTTTTCCCCCTTTCGGTCACCCCCAACATCTTCCGCCGGGGCTGTCGATTCACCACAAGATGTTGCGCATCCGGGCAGGTCGCGCCCCTTTGGTTTCCTTAAAATTACCAGACCTGGTGCTAATATGGAAGCCGCCAGATTCCCCCACGGCGCCGCCTCCCGGCTCAGCCAGGCCGCCGTCCGCCCCGGGAACGCCACAACGGCCAGAACCGCCGCCAGCGCGACTGCGCCCGTCGCGATCCGGTCCCGGCGAAGCCCCGGGAACCAGGCTCCGACGATCTCCCTCAGGGCAAAGATCAGCAGTTCCGCCATGGTCAGGTCCGCCAGAATCCAGAGGGCCGCCACAATGCTTTCCACTCTCTGAAAGGCTCCTTCTACCCCGACGCTCTTCGCCAGCGCGAAGAACGGGTTCTCAAGCCGCTCTGCCAGTCCCGCCCCGAAGCTCCCCAGAATGATCCACTGGGCCAGGGCCAGCAGCAGACATCCTCCCGCTCCCCAGAACAGGCTCCACCATCTGCCCTGTGGGGACCGGCTCTCCCCGGCCAGGAAGGCGCCATACACGCCCCAGCCCAGCACACCGGCCACCGGCAGCGCGGAAACAGGGATGGTCCGCAGCTGATCCGGCGTGAACGGCAGCACCCTCTCCAACCGTACCTGTGGAACCGAGAGCGCCAGAACGAGACCGGCAGTCACCAGAAGGATCGCCAGGTAGACCTGGCCGGCCCGGGCGAAGGCGGTCAGCTTTCCCGTCCCGACCCACAACGCCGCCAGGACATTGAGGGCCAGAAAGAAATACAGACTCCCGTCCCGCTCTCCGGAACCCAGAAGCCGTCCGGCGCACAGACGGAAGCGAAGGGCCAGCAGGAGCTCTCCCCATATGGCATACAGCATCAGAACCACGCTTCCCCCAACAGGGCCCAGAACCGACCGGATGCCTCCCGCCAGTCCCTGCGGTCCGATCAGCCGCTTCAGCAGCCATCCCGCCGCCAGCACCGGCAGAACAGCCGCGATCGGAGTCAGCCAGGCCGCCCGTCCCGCGCGGGACAACGCGATCCCCGGCAGCACCTCCGCCGCAGGCGCCAGCACGCCGGCCCAGATCAGCGCCATCAGCTGCGTATGAGAGATTCTCGCATCCTGCTCCATCTTTCTCTCCTCACTCCTGCAGTTCCGTCCTGACTCTGACCCGGATGGTCATGCGGGAGAACTCCTCGGCCCAGCCCTCTCCGGTCCGCTCCAGGCGCTCCGGGGTCCGCAGGGCTGCCCGCCTGCCAAGACCGGTACAGTCCGCCCCCCAGCTTCTCAGCTGACTCAGCGCCGCCTGCACCTGCCCGGTCAGACGCCGTTCTGTTTCCCGCGCAAGCGCGGCGCGCTCTCCTTCGGTCAGGGAGGACCCATACTCCATAAGCTGTGCCCAGGCGCGCAGGTTCAGATCCATCCCTCCGTCCCCGTAGGAAACCCGGTTTCCTGTCCAGACCACCCGTACGCTCTGTGGCTGAGAGCCGACCGCTTCCTCCAGAACGCCTTCCGGCGCGTGTCCTTCCAGCATCTCCAGTCCGCGTGCTGCCTCTCCCTCCAGATAGCCCGCCAGCCGATCTCCCCGAAAGACCGCGTACCCGGCAGGCGTCAGAGCTCCGCTCTCTTCATTCAGACGCAGGGCCGGAACAAAGGCGCTCCCAAGGTCCTGAACGTCTGCGAACACTTCCCCCGCGCTGCGGGAAAGCACCGCGGCGCCCATCTCTCCGTCCCGCTGGATGGTTTCCAGGCGCTGATCCGGTCCTTCTCCGTTTCCGGAGGCCGTCGCGCTTCCCGCGTCTCCCCGGACCACCCACATCTGGGCCCCCAGGCTCAGTTCGTCATCCCGGGCAAAGAAGTCCAGCGTACGCGTCAGTCCCGCCTTCGCCAGGCTTTCCCCGACCAGCAGCTGGTCCACATAGCCGAAGAAGACAAAGCTGTCGCTCATGCCTCGAAGGGCGGTCACCGCCCCGCTGAGCGAGGAGGCCGCGGCGGAAAGGGCCATGGCCTCTTCGGTCTCGCTCTGCAGGCCCCTGGCCCTGGTTCCGGTCGAAACCGTCACCCTGACATCTTCCTCCTCCAGGTCAATTCCCATGGTCCGCAGCAGGGCCATGTTTCCCATCTCCCTGGGGTATGGAAGCGCGCTGCAGCCGCTCAGGAGCAGCGCCAGAGCAAGCGTCACGCCGCAGATTCCCTTTCTCATCGCTGATTCCTCCGGTTTGCGGTGCGCGCGGCCCCGTCCCGCCACTTCATACGGGGAAGGGGCAGCCGGAACAGGGTGGGATGGCCCCGCCGCACCTGAACCCCCACGGTGAAGGGGGCCAGATAGGGAACACCGAAGGTCTCCAGGCCGGCCAGATGACTGATCAGCAGGGCGCATCCCAGACTCAGGGCCGTCAGTCCTCCCACGCTGGCCAGAATCGCCAGCGCGAACCGCCAGAGGCGCAGCGCGTTGCCGAAGTCCTGGCTGGGCATGGTATAGCCGGCCACGCCGGCGATCGCCACGGCGATCAGAACGGCGGGGGAGACGATGTGGGCCTCTACGGCGGCATTCCCTACCACCAGACCGCCCAGAATGGAGACGGTCGCGCCGATGGGCCCCGGAAGCCGCAGTCCAGCCTCCTGAATCACCTCGAAGGAGAGCAGCATGATCAGCACTTCAAAGATGGTGGAAAAGGGCACCTCCTGCTTGGCGGCCGCGATGGAGAGGGCCAGTCTCGCCGGAATCGCCTCGGGGTGAAAGGTCACCACGGCGATGTAGAGCCCGGGCAGAAGCAGCGTCACCACGGCGCAGAAATACCGGACCAGACTCAGCGCCGAAGCCACCATCCAGTGGTAGGCCCGATCCTGCCCGGTCCGGAAAAACTGGTCGATGGTTCCGGGAACCAGCCAGCCCAGAGGAATTCCGTCGGCCAGAATTCCGACTCTCCCTTCCAGCAGTCCCTGGCAGAAGCGGTCCGGCCGCTGGGTGAAGGGGAGTCGGGGAAAAGGACTCCAGTTCCCCTCCACCAGATACTCCTCCAGATTGCCCGCCGCCTCCACGCCGTCGATATCGATCGCGTCCAGCCTCTGCTCCACCCGCGCCGCTGTCTCCTGGTCCGCGATTCCTTCCAGCCAGAGAACGTCCACGCCCGTCAGGGACTGCCGGCCCACGATATGCTCCCGGATCTTCAGCTCCGGGGCCCGCAGACGGCGCCGCACCAGGGAAGTGTTGGTCCGGATGCTCTCCACAAAGGAATCCCGGGCCCCTTTGAGGGCCGGTTCGTTCTCCGGCTCGCCCACAGAGCGCTTTTCCTCGGTCTCTACGGGAATCAGAAGGCAATCCTTCTGATCGGGCAGGAAGAGCAGGCATCCCCCTCCCACCAGGCCAAGGATCGCCGGGTCCATCTCTGTGACCCGCTCCACCGACTGGGCATAGAGCGCGCCCTTCTCCAGCTGCCCGAAGATCTGATCCATGGGCAGGGAAGAGAGCAGGGGATCCTGAGCCAGGGGCCGCAGCACATAGTCGTTCAGTCGTTCCGTGCGGGCCATACCCGCCAGGAAGCAGACCGTCGCCGTCCGGCCGGGATCTCCGTGGAGGAAAACGGTCCTCTGGCTGAAATCCGCGCAGTCCCCAAGGACCTGTTCCACCGCCTCCAGAGACAGCGGCACGGGAAACCGGGGTTCTTTTCGTGGATGGGGTCCTTCCAGGTCCTTCATGGCGGTCGCGCCCCCTTTCTCTGCCAGTATGGGCGGACCCGGAAGGATTTATGCATCCGTTACGGTGAAACCGCTCCCGCCGCCGCTTTTTCCCTCCTCGGACTCGTCTTCCGTCCCTCGGAAGCCCTCCGGAGGGCCTTGGCGCACTCGCAAATCGGCACCGGGGACGCCGCCAGCCCCAGCACGGTCAGCCACTGGGGAAGGTCCATGGCAGTGACCGCGAAGACTCCCCGAAGCGGCGGCACCAGCAGCACGGACAGCTGCAGGCCCATGCCGATGAGAAATGCCTGATTCATGGCCGGGTTGGACAGGGGACCGATGGAAAACAGAGAGCGGTCCTCGCTGCGGACGTTGAACGCGTGAAACAGCTGGCAGATGGTGAGGGTGGCGAAGGCCATGGTATTCGCCACCGCCTCCTCCCGTCCCGGCGCCGCCAGCAGAAGATAACCCAGACAGTAAGCCGTCAGGGTAAGGCCGCCCACCATCAGCCCCTGCCAGGCCAGGCGCAGAGAGAACCTCCGATCGAACAGCCCCGTTCCCGAGGCCCGGGGTGGCTGTTCCATCACGCCTTCTTCCACCGGCTCTACCCCCAGAGCCAGGGCGGGAAGGGAATCGGTCACCAGATTCAGCCACAGCAGCTGCACCGGCTTGAGGGGCATCTGGCCGAATCGAAGCAGGGTAGCGGCAAAGATGGTGAAGATCTCCCCGATGTTGCAGGAGAGCAGGTAGTGGATGGCCTTTCGGATGTTGGCCCAGATTCCGCGCCCCTCCTCGATGGCGGAAACAATGGTGGAGAAGTTATCGTCCGTCAGAATCATATCCGAGGCCCCCTTGGCCACGTCGGTGCCGGAGCGTCCCATGGCGCACCCGATATCCGCCGCCTTCAGGGCCGGGGCGTCGTTGAGCCCGTCTCCCGTCATGGCCACCACGTGGCCCTTCTTCTGCCAGGCCTGGACGATTCGCATCTTATGTTCCGGAGAGACGCGGGCGAAGACGGAGAAGCGGGCGATATCCTCCTCCAGCAGTTCCTGCGACATGAAGTCCAGCTCCGGTCCGGTGGCCGTCAGATCTCCCTCCCGCAGAATCCCCAGTTCCCGGGCGATGGCGGCCGCCGTGGCTCTGTGATCCCCCGTGATCATCACCGGCCGCACTCCTGCTCTGTGGCACCGCTCCACGGCCGGTCCCGCCTCCCGCCGGGGCGGGTCCATCAGGCCAAACAGGCCCAGAAAGGTCAGGTCCCGCTCCAGACTCTGAGAGCGGAGCGCGGACGGCGGGGCGTCCAGTTCCTTCCGGGCCACCCCGATCACCCGCAGGGCCTGTCCTGCCATCTCTTCGTTGGCCGCCAGAATCCGGCGCCGCTCTCCATCCGTCAGCGGCCCCCGCGGACCCCGGCTGCACCGTTCCAGCAGCACATCCGGCGCCCCCTTGGTAAAGACCAGAAACCTGCCCTCCGGGGTTCTGTGTACGGTAGACATCAGCTTGCGGCCGGAATCGAAGGGGAGATCTCCCATGCGCGGATAGCGCTCCAGCTCCCGATCCTGGCAGACGCCCTCCCGGGCGGCCTGGAGGGTCAGGGCCTCCTCTGTGGGATCCCCGGTGGCTGTGGGCGCTCCCGCCTTCCAGCTGAGGGTCGCGTCCGAGCAGAGACAGGCGGCCAGCAGAGCGTTCCGCCGGAGACCTCCCTGAGGGATCCATATGTTCTTCACATGCATGCGGTTCTGCGTCAGCGTCCCCGTCTTGTCCGAGCAGATGACGGAGGCGCAGCCTAGAGTCTCTACGGCGGGCAGTTTCTTCACAATCGCCCCTCTGCCCGCCATCCGCTGTACCCCCAGCGCGAGGACAATGGTCACAATAGCGGGCAATCCCTCCGGAATGGCGGCCACCGCCAGGGATACTGCCGTCAGGAACATCCCCAGCAGGTCCCGTCCCTGAAACAGCCCCACACCGAACATCACGGCGCAGACGCCCAGACAGAGGAAGGAGAGCGTCTTCGAGATCTCCGCCATTTTCCGCTGCAGAGGGGTCTCTCCCTCGCCGCCCTCCAGAAGAAGGCCCGCGATCCGCCCCATCTGGGTCTCCATCCCGGTGGACGTCACAAGGGCAACCGCCCTTCCCGCGGTGACCAGGGTGCCGGACAGCAGCATGTTCACACGATCTCCAAGGGGAGTATTCTCCGGGAGAGAGTCCCTGACCTCCTTTTCCACAGGGACGGATTCTCCCGTCATGGCGCTCTCATCCACCTGCAGACGGCTGCACTCCAGGATCCGGGCGTCCGCCGGCACCTGGTCGCCCGCCTCCAGCACCATCACATCTCCGGGCACCAGCCGGGCCGCCGGGATCCGCTTCACCTGTCCGTCCCGGCGCACCTTCGCCTGGGGAGACGACATCCGGCGCAGCTCCTCCAGGGCCTGCTGGGCATGATCCTCCTGGGTGATGGAAATCACGGCGTTCACCGCCACGATCACCAGAATGATGACCCCGTCCAGCCAGTCGCGACCGCCGCTGGCAGCCAGAGAGACCCCCGCCGCCACCAGCAGAACCAGGATCATGGGATCCCTCAGCTGGGCAAGCACCCGCGCCGGCAGCGAGGGCTTCTCCGCCCGGGCCAGTTCGTTGGGGCCCCGCTTTTCCAGCCGCCGGGCGGCCTCCCGCTCCGACAGTCCCTCCGCCGTCGCGCCCAGCTCCCCCAGGATCTCCCGGATCCCAACGCTGTGCCATTCCTTCATCGCGCACCCGCTCCTTTCTTCGGGGGGCAGTATACCCCGGAGCCTGTCCCTGATTTTGCAGAAACGGGGCGCCGGGCACAAAAAAACCGGCGCGCCGCCGGCCGCAGAGGAAACCTGCCCGGGAAAACCGTCCAGTGGGGGAGGAAGGCGGATGCTCCGCAGCCCGGAGCCGGCAGGGGAGGGGCGCATACCGCGGTCCGGCGGAGGCTCTGTTCGGCCGGAACGGAGCGTCAGAGCCCGCCTGCGCCCCGGATTTCCGGCCTCGCCCCCTCCGAAACCGGAAAAAACCGCCCCCGAATCCGGATACGGACTCGGGAGCGGTCTGGTTTGAACTGCTTTGGGGAAAAAGAGGGGCTCAGCCCACGGAGCCGGACGCGGAGGCGCTGCCGCTGGCGGACCCGGAAGCGGATGTACTGCCGCTGGAGGAGCCGGAAACCCCGGCCTCGGCGCTGAAGATGGGCAGCAGTTCATCGTAGACGGACTGCTGCAGGACCGTCGCCTTCTTCCAGAAGGTCTCCGGATCGATCTGTTCGTAGCTGTCGTTGGTCTCCAGGCCTGCTTCTTCCAGCCACTGGTCCGTCAGATCGGTCATTCTGGCGGAAACCAGCTCGCTGCGCAGCATGTCCAGGTCGGGCGGCAGGCGGAGAATGATGTGGTAGCCGCTGGTGCTCTCCACGATGTCGCTGATCTCGCCTACCTCCAGGGCCAGGGCGGCCTCCTCAAACTCGGGATACATCTCGCCCTCGGTGGCGTCGTAGCCGTCCGGATTGGAGGCAAGGCCCGGATCCTCGCTGTACTGGTTCATCAGCTCGTCAAAGAGGGCCACAGGGTCGTCGGCGGCGCGCAGCTGCGCCAGCAGATCCTCCGCCTGGGTCTTCTTCTGGGCCTTGGTCTCATCGTCCAGGGCCTCGCCGGTTGTGGTGTCGATGGTGGCCAGCAGGATGTGCTTGACCTTGTAGTATCCCATCTCCTCGTCGCCATAGGCCAGGGCCTCGGCGTCCGTGGGATAGCCGTCGCTGTTTTCGCCATAGTAGTGATCCTGGAGAGCGGAACCCATCTGTCCCGCTTCATACAGGCTCTCCAGCAGGTCGTAGGAGGCCATGGCCAGCCAGTAGTAGTGCTCCACCAGCTTCTCGTCCTTCAGGGTGGTCATCAGCTCCTCCTGGGAACTCTGCATCTGCTCCATAACGTTTTCATCCAACGTGACGCCCGCCTCCTGCGCCTTGACGGGCAGCAGGCAGTAGAGAGCGGCCCCCTCCAGAGCGGAGCGCTTGGCCTGTTCCCGGATGGTGGTCCCGTCCTCATCGATCTCCGTATCCCAGGGAATGTCGGTGCCGTAGTACATCATGTACTCCGAGGCCAGGGAGCTGAGGTGGCTGTTCATCCAGTAGAAATAGACATTGGCGGTAATATCGTGTCCGCCCACTGTGCCGATGACGGTGTCGCCCTTCATGCCGGCGGTATACATCCAGGGGTCGCTGACCGTGGACAGATCCACGGTTTCCACCTCGCTGGAGGAAGCGGAAGAGCCGGAGCCGGAATCAGAACCGGAGCCGGCGGAGGAACCAGCGGAGGAAGAGGAACCGGAACCGCTTCCGGACGTGGAACTGCCCCCTCCGCAGCCTGTGAGCATGGCGGCCGCCATGGCCAGAACCAGACACATGGCAAGAATTCGTTTCATAGCAATACCTCTTTTCTGTCGTATGCCCCGACGGGTGCCAGGGAGCCTGATCTGCCTATCCTAACATATCGGAAAACCGGGCGCAAGTCCTATTCGTCCTCCTGGTAGTCCGTCACCAGCGCCTGCGTCAGCTTCAGGGGATCCTCGAAGCGCTGCAGGCGGATGGTAAGAGCGGGCATCTCGCCGGCGGAGAACGTCAGCCTGCCCCGGTACCGCTCCCTGGTCAGCATCGAAGAGACCCGCCGCAGATTGAATTTATTCGCCCGCAGGGTAATGATATCCTTGCGCTGGTCGATATCCGTAAACCCGCAGTCGGCGGCCTGCGCGCGCAGCAGGGCGATGGAGATGAGGTTGTTCACCGTCCGCGGAGGATCCCCATAGCGGTCAATGAGCTCGTCTACCAGTTCGTCCGCGTCTTCTTCCGTGCGCAGAGCCGCGATTCTCCGGTAGAGGTCCATCCGCAGTTCCGAAGTGGGAACATAGTTGTCCGGTACGGAAGCGGCTACCGTCAGGTTGACGCCGCATTCCTGCTCTTTCGTGGCGGTGAGCCCCTGCTCGGTGAGGACTGCCTCCTCCAGCATCTTAAGGTACATGTCGTAGCCGACGGAAAGCATGAAGCCGCTCTGTTCCGGCCCCAGCACGTTGCCGGCGCCGCGGATCTCCAGGTCCCGCATGGCGATCTTGAAGCCGGAGCCGAACTCGGCGTATTCCCGGATGGCGGCCAGGCGCTTCTCGGACGTCTCGCTGAGGATCTTGCCCCTGCGATAGGTGAAATAGGCGAAGGCCCGCCGGCTGGAGCGCCCCACCCGGCCCCGGATCTGATGCAGCTGGGCCAGACCCAGCCGGTCCGCGTCCTCGATGATCAGGGTATTGACGTTCGGCAGGTCGATGCCGGTCTCGATGATGGTGGTGCAGACCAGAATGTTGATGTCGCCGTCGGTCATGCGGCTCATCACTTCGTCAATCTCGTCCTGGCTCATGCGGCCGTGGGCGATGGCGATGCTGGCGCTCTCGCCCAGCATGGCGCGGATGGTGGCGGCGGCCCGGCTGATGGTCTCCACCCGGTTGTAGAGGTAGAACACCTGGCCGCCCCGCTCCAGTTCCCGGCGCATGGCGTCCGCCAGCACCGCCCAGTCGTGCTCCAGCACATAGGTCTGCACGGGCAGCCGGTCCGCGGGAGGCTCTTCCAGCGTGGACATATCCCGGATCCCGGACATGGCCATGTTGAGCGTGCGGGGAATGGGGGTGGCGGAGAGGGTCAGCACATCCACCTGCCGGTAGGTCTCCTTCAGGCGCTCCTTGTGGGCCACGCCGAACCGCTGCTCCTCGTCGATGATCAGCAGCCCCAGGTCCCGGAACTTCACATCCTTGTTGAACAGCCGGTGGGTTCCCACCAGCAGGTCGATCTTCCCCTCCCGCAGCCGCTGCAGCACATCCCGGGTCTGGGTGGCCGTGCGGAAACGGGAGAGGATGTCGATGCTGACGGAGAAGTTGCGGAAGCGCTGGAGGGCCGTCAGATAGTGCTGGCGGGCCAGCACGGTGGTGGGAGCCAGAATGGCGGCCTGCTTGCCGTCCAGAATGCACTTCATCACTGCCCGGAACGCCACTTCCGTCTTGCCGTAGCCCACATCGCCGCACAGCAGCCGGTCCATGGGCCGCGGCATCTCCATGTCCCGCTTGATCTCTGCCGCCGCCTTCAGCTGGTCCTCGGTTTCCGTATATTCGAAATCGTTCTCGAATTCCCGCTGCCACTCGTTATCCGGAGAGAAGGCGAACCCGGGCTGCCGCTGGCGCTCGGCGTAGAGCTTCACCAGCCCCTTCGCCAGGTCCTGCACGGCCTTGCGGGCCTTGGTCTTGGCCTTTTCCCACTCCTGGCCGCCCAGTTTGTTGAGCCTGCGCGTACCGCCGTCCTCGCCGCCGCCGATATACTTGGAAATCACGTCCAGCTGGGTGGCGGGCACATACAGTACGTCGGTCCCGGCGTAGGCCAGCTTCACATAGTCCTTCTGGACCCCGTCCACGGGCATCTTCACCATGCCCACATAGCGCCCCAGACCGTGATGCTCGTGAATCACAAGGTCGCCGGGGGACAGGTCCGCGTAGGACTTCAGCTTCTGGCGGTTGCTCTTCTCATCCTTGCGGGCCCTCGGGCGGCGGACCGCGTTCCGCTCGCCTTCGGTCAGAACCGCCAGACGGATGGTGGGGTATTCCATGCCGGCCGAGAGGCCGCCTACGGTTACGGAGGTCTGTCCGGCCTTCGGGAGGGCCTTCATGCGGAATTCCACGGCGGACTTCACGCCCGCTTCCCGCAGACGGCTCTGCAGGTCCAGAGCGTGCTGTTCGCCGGAGGCCAGCACCACGGAGACGTAGCCGTTTTTCTGGTAGTGCGCCAGATCCTGCCCCGCCGCCTCCGGATTGCTTCCGATGGACGGCAGCTGTTTGGCGGTGACGTTCACCGCCGTCTTGGGACGGACCGGGTAACCGGAATGGGGAAAGGCGTCCAGATAGATCAGGGCCCGCTTCTCCAGGACGTCCGTCAGCTGCGTGTAGCTGCGGCTCATCTCCCAGCAGGAACTGTCCAGCTCCCCCCGTTCCAGGAGAGTCTTCACGTCCTCCTCCATCTGCCACTGCCAGGTTCTGGCCCGTTCTCCCACCCGGGAGGACTCCAGGTACACCACGCAGGTATCCCGGGGCATGTACTCCGCCACCGTGGTCAACTTCGGATAGATCAGGGGCAGGTAGCGGTCCGTACTGGTCAGCGTTCCGTTCTCCAGGGCCTCCAGGTCCGCCCGCAGGGTGGTCTCCAGCTTCTGATTCCCGTCCCGCAGGGCTTTGGCCGCCATGCGCTTCATGCGCCGCGCCAGGCCGGGGATCCCGTCGGGCGCCAGATGGGGCAGCACCTCCCGGGCGGGCAGCAGGCTCACATGGGAGATATTCTCGGTCCGCCGCTGGGTGTCCGGGTCAAAGAAGCCTATGGAGTCCACCTCGTCGCCGAAGAAATCCACCCGCACCGGCTGCTTCATGCCGGGAACGAAGATATCCAGGATGCCGCCCCGCAGCGCGAACTGGCCCACGCCTTCCACCTGGTCGCAGCGGGTGTAGCCCGTGGCGACCAGTCCCTGGACCAGGGCGTTGGGATCCGCCGTCTCGCCGGGCCGCAGGTCCTTCCTGCACAGGTCCAGAACGTCCGGCGGAAGGGTTCGCTGGAGCAGTCCCTCCACCGTGGCCACAAGCAGAGGAAGCTCTCCCCGGGCCAGGCGGTTCATCAGATCCAGACGGCGGTGCTCCCACTCTCTGGAGGCGACCGCGCCGGAGAAAAAGTTGAAGGAACGGGGAGCCAGCATGGGAACGGCCTCTCCGCTGAAACTCTCCAGATCCCGGGCCAGCCGTTCGCCCTCCGTCTCGTCGGCGCAGATCACCACGACCGGTCGTCGGGTTGTCATGCGGATCCCGGCGGCGAAGTGGGCCCGGTGGACCGCTGCCAGTCCGGTAACCGCGACGGGGGTACGATTTGCTTTCAGACTGTGCAGCACTTCCTGGAATTCCGGAAGACGCTGCAGAGCTTGCGTCAACAGTTTCATAAGGTTCCCTCACATGAAAAAACTGGAAATTATGGCTGCAGCAGGAATCTGTGCGGCGTACGGACGGCAGCCGGCGCGGAGCGCGCTCCGTCCGGCTGGCCCTTCTCAGCGATTGTAGTGGTTCATGGCGGAATCCGGACCCTCCCGGATCAGGCACTCCACGGCGTCCGCGGCCCTGCGGACCGCCTCCCGGATGGCCTCCAGATCCTCGCCCTGGGGTTTTCCCAGCACCCAGTCCACCATATCGTAATCCGGATGGGGCTTGTTGCCCACTCCCACCCGGATCCGGGGGAACTGATCGGTCCCGAGATGCTGTATGATGTTTTTCAGCCCGTTATGACCGCCGGCCGAGCCGCCCCGCCGGACGCGGAGCCGACCGGGCGCCAACGCCACGTCGTCCGAGACCACCAGCACATGGTCCGGCGCGATCTTGTAAAAATCCGCCGCCGGCCGTACCGCCTCTCCGGAGAGATTCATGAATGTAATGGGCTTCATGATCAGTACCTTTTCCCCGGAAATGGTCAGCACGTTGGTCAGCGCCCGGAATTTCAGGCGCTGAATGGGGGCGTCGCAGCGCTCCGCCACCTCGTCGGCCACCATCCAGCCCACGTTGTGTCGGGTGTTTTCGTACTTTTCGCCCGGATTGCCCAGACAGACCAGCAGCCAGGTTACGCCGGCGGGCTTTCCAAAGAGCATGTGTTTCTTCCTCCCTGCACGCTCAAAAGGGGGCGGGTAGCGCATACCCGCCCCTCCCTGGGGGATTGGATCTTACAGGAACAGCGGAGACACGGAGGTCTCCATGTAGATATGACTGATGGCTTCCGCGAACATGTGGGCCACCGAGATATATTTGATCTTGGAGCTGTTGACGCCCTCCTTGGGGGGGATCGTATCCAGGAAGACCACCTGATCGATGCAGCTGTTCTCGATGAGCTGGATGGACTGGCCGGAGAGCACGCCGTGGGTGGCGCAGGCCGTCACGTCCCGGGCGCCTCCCAGCTCCACCAGGGCCTTCGCGGCGTGGCAGAGGGAGCCGCCGGTATCCACCATATCGTCCAGCAGGATCACGTGCTTGTCCTGCACCTCGCCGATGATGTTCATCACCTCGGAGGAGTTGGCCTTCTGGCGGCGCTTATCCACGATCGCGAGGGGCATGTTCAGCTTCTGGGCGAAGGCCCGGGCCCGGGCCACAGAGCCCACGTCGGGGGAAACCACCATGGTGTCGCTGTGCACGGCGGCGAACTTCATGGTCATGTAGTGGACGAAGAGGGGAGATCCCAGCAGATTGTCAACGGGAATGTCGAAGAAGCCCTGAATCTGATTGGCGTGAAGGTCCATGGTCAGCACCCGATCCGCGCCGGCGGTGGTGATGAGGTTGGCCACCAGCTTGGCGGAGATGGGATCACGGGGCTTGGTCTTGCGGTCCTGACGGGCGTAGCCGAAGTAGGGGATCACGGCGGTGATCCGGCCGGCGGAGGCCCGCTTGAGCGCATCGATCATGATGAGCATTTCCATGAGGGCATCGTTGACCGTCTTGTCCTTGCCATCCTTCCGGAAGGAGCAGGTGGACTGGACCACGAACACATCGGAGCCCCGGACGGTCTCGTACATGGACGCATAGTTCTCCCCATCCGAGAAGGCGCCTACTTCGCTGGTTCCCAGGGGGATGCCCAGTTCCTTGCAGATGTCCTTCGCCAGCTGGGGATTGGAATTGCCCGTGAATATTTTGATACCTTTCTGTGCAAGCATGTCAGATCCTCCCGATCTTGTCGCCTGGGGCGCAGACAACCCCGCCCCCTTTTTCTGTTTCCCGTGCGGTCGTCCTACTGTTTCTGCTTCTTCCTGCGGTTGACCTCCGCCCAGCCTTCCCGGACGGTCTGATGGGGGCGTCCTACGGCCAGAGCGTCGGGGGGAACATCCTTGGTGATCGTGGTGGCGGCGGCGATGAACGCCCCGTCGCCCACGGACACCGGCGGGATGAAGTTGGTGTGGCAGCCGATGAAGACCCGGTCGCCGATGCGGGTACGGGACTTTTTGAAGCCGTCGTAGTTGCAGGTGACGGTTCCGCAGCCGAAGTTGCAGCCGTCGCCCACGTCGCTGTCCCCCACGTAGGTCAGGTGGGCCATCTTGGTCCCCTTGCCCAGCACGGAGTTCTTCAGCTGCACGAACGCTCCGATCTTCGAGCCCTCGCCCACGTCGCAGTTGGGACGGATGTGGGTATAGGGTCCGATCTCGCAGCGGGCGCGGATGACGCTCTTCTCGCACTGGGCGGTGTTGATGGTACAGTCGTCCTCCACGGTGCAGTCCGTCAGCATCACGTTGGGCCCGATGGTACAGCCGCGGCCCACCACTGTCTCCCCACGGAGGATCGTTCCGGGCAGGAGCATGGTTCCCGCTCCCACGGATACGGTATCCTCCACATACACCGCCGCCGGATCCAGCATATCCACGCCGGCCTCCAGCAGGGCCTGTCTCTTGGCCGCCAGCGCGGCGGAACGATCTTCCATGTGTCTTCTTCCTTCCTGCGTTTTCAGGTGCTTTCCGGCGCCGTTCTGAACGGCGCCCGGCAAGTACCCTAGCATACTATCAGGAATTTCCCCTTCTTGCAAGTGGAATTTTGTCTTTTGGGATTCATTCCGGTAATTTTCTTTGGCCGCTGCCATCTGTCCTTCAGCGGTGGACACAGTTTCTTCCAGCGGCGGGGTTTCAGGACCCCTTGCCGGCCCGCTGGGGCTTCAGAAGCGGCTTCCCCTGAACCCCCAGTTTCCGGCGCAGACGGATGGGCCGATAGAGCCGGGAGAACTCCAGCCCGGTGCACAGCGTGTCCACCAGATCCACCAGCCAGGCCTCCAGAGAGCCCGGGAAGGCCCCGCCCAGGGGCCACATGTGGGAGAGAATGATGTTGCGCTCCTTCTTCGACAGGGTCGTCAGAAGGGAGGCGTTCTCCGCCGCGATCCGGGGGTGCTCGATGCATTGAACGGGAGAGGGCTTGGTGACGGGATCGTACAGATACAGATCGTGAAGCAGACCGCCCCGGGCCGCCGCCTGGTAATCCAGGTGCAGGGCCCGCGCCGCCAGGAAGGACAGGTAGCTGACAAACAGGGAGTGGTCCAGGCAGGTAACCGGACCGTGGTGCCTCCACTGTCCCATGCTCCGTACCTCGTCGGAGCGCAGCAGGTTCCAGGTCACGTCCTTGTATTCACACATGCTTCGGCTGATCGCCATCGGATTCGTCTCCTCCTTTCATCTTTTCTGGGATTCGGACCGGACCCGGGATCCGCTCCCGGATCCGGCCCTCCCGCAGTCAGCGGATCTGACCGTTGCCTTTTATAATGTATTTGAAGGTGCACAGCTCCTGCAGGCCCATGGGACCCCGGGCGTGGAGCTTCTGGGTGGAGATACCCATCTCGCAGCCCAGGCCGAACTCGCCCCCGTCCGTAAAGCGGGTGGAGCAGTTCCAGTAGACCGCCGCGCTGTCCACCTGAGCCAGGAAGGACCGGGCCGTCTCCTCGCTGGCGGTGACAATGGCCTCGCTGTGCCCGGTGGAGTGCGCCGCGATGTGGGCGATGGCCTCCTCCGCGCTGTCCACCACGTGAACCGCCATGATGTAATCCAGAAATTCGGTGTCGAAGTCCGCGGGCCCCGCGGGGGTGCCCTCGATGAGAGCGGCCGCCGCCGGATCCAGGCGCAGTTCCACGGGAACCAGACCCGCCTGCTCCCGCTCCACCGTCATCCTCTGGCGGAACTTCGGCAGGAACTGCGCCGCGATGTCCTTATGGACCAGGCACACCTCGGCCGCATTGCACACGGAGGGCCGGGAGCACTTGGCGTTCTCCAGGATGGTCAGGGCCATGTCCTGATCCGCGTCCCGATCCACATAGACGTGGCAGATACCGGTGCCGGTCTCCACGCAGGGCACGGTGGCGTTGTCCACGCAGGCCCGGATCAGACCCGGTCCGCCCCGGGGAATCAGCAGATCCACATAGCCCCGGGCGGTCATGAGGGCGGTCGCGGAGGCCCGGGAGGTATCCTCCACCAGGCCCAGAGCGTCCCGGGGCAGTCCCGCGGCGTCCAGCCCCTCCCACAGGGCGTCCACGATGGCGGCGGCGGACCGATGGGCCTCCTTGCCGCCCCGCAGCACGCAGGCGGAGCCCGCCTTCAGCGCCAGGGCCGCCGCGTCCGAGGTCACGTTGGGCCGGCTCTCATAGATGATGGCGATCACTCCCATGGGCACCAGCGTGCGCTCGATCACCAGCCCGTTGGGGCGCTCCACCCGATTCACCACGTATCCCGCGGGATCCGGCAGCGCCGCCACCTGGCGGATGCCCTCCGCCATGCCGGCGATGCGCTGGGGGCTGAGGGCCAGCCGGTCCAGCATCACGTCGGACATGGTTCCCTTCGCCGCCTCCATATCCAGGCGGTTGGCCGCCAGAATGGCGCTCTCATGGGCGACCAGGGCGTCCGCCATGGCCAGCAGCGCCCGGTTCTTCGTATCCGTATCCGCCAGCGCCATGGCGCTCTTCGCCGCCCTGGCCCTGGTCAGCAGTTCCATTACCGTCATGACTCTTCCTCCAGTCCGAACATGCTCCGGCAGATGCGGCTGCCGGTCTCCGTCCGGAAAATCTTCCGCAGGGCGTGGCGGATCTCCGCCTCCCCGCAGTGGTCCTCAAACAGATTCACCAGAAAGTCCGCCTCCAGCAGAATCTGATAGTCCAGCCCCTGCACATCGGTATAGGTGTGGTGGTGGCCCACCAGCCACGCCACCCGCTCGATGGCCTCCGGATCCACCCCCAGATCCCCCAGCATGGTCCGGACCAGGGGAGGACCTTCCTTCTCCTGGAGGGGACCCGCGGAACTTCCGTACTTCTCCAGAGCGGGCCGGATACCCACATCGTGGAGCAGGGCGGCCAGTTCCAGAATGTACTGGGTACGTTCGTCCAGTCCCTCTTACAGTCCGATCTGCCGGGCGAAGGCGTACACCTTCTGGGTGTGCTGCACCCGCAGGGGACTGCCCGCGTCGTGCTCCATCACCCGCATGGAGAGTTCCAGCATGACATCCATATCCGTTTCCTCCCGTCGCGCAGCCGCGCGCTTCATTCGCTCTTCGCTGTCCGCCGCCCCAGGAACCGGGTTCCCACCGGAACGCCGGCGGCGATGTCGTAGAGCTGTTCTTCCTTCTGCCCGTTGGCGATCACCATGTCGCAGCCCGCCTCGCGGGCGATCTTCGCCGCCTTCAGCTTGGTGGCCATGCCGCCGGAGGCCAGGGCGCTGCCCGTTCCGCCCGCCAGGGCCTCGATCTCCGCGGTCACTTCCATCACCACGGGAATCAGGCGGGCGGAGGCGTCCTTCCGGGGATCCGCCGTATAGAGGCCGTCGATGTCGCTGAGGATGATCAGCAGATCCGCCTTCACCAGGGAGGCCACCACGGCGGAGAGGGTGTCGTTCTCCCCGATCGTGGTCTCCACGCCCACCTCGTCGGTGGCTACGGCGTCGTTTTCGTTGACGATGGGGACGGCGTTCAGTTCCAGCAGCCGGGTCAGCGTATTCTCCAGGTTGGCCCGCCGATGGGGCTCCCGCACATCCTCGCCGGTCAGCAGCACCTGGGCCGCCACATGGTTGTAGCGGGCGAAGAGCTGGTCGTAGGTGTACATCATCTCGCACTGGCCCACTGCGGCGGCGGCCTGCTTGGTGGGCATATCCGCCGGCCGGCCGGGCAGGTTCAGCTTGCCCACCCCGAGGCCGATGGCCCCGGAGGAGACCAGCACCAGCTGATGCCCCGCGTTTTTCAGATCCGAAAAGACCTTAACCAGGCCCTCCACCCGCCGGATGTTCAGCCGTCCGGTCTTATGGGTCAGCGTAGACGTGCCAACCTTGATTACGATTCGCAATTTGTCTCAGTCCTTATACAGTTCGTAATGATTCCGGGTTCTTAAGCCGCCTTATCAGGTCTTCCCCATCTGCAGCGTCTTCTCATAGGCGGCCAGCACCGCCTCCATGGCGGCCGCCCGGAACCCGTGGTTTTCCAGCGCCCGTACCCCCTGAATCGTAGTGCCACCCGGGGAAGTGACCTGGTCCTTCAGGGCCCCGGGGTGCATGCCGCTCTCCAGAACCATGCGGGCGGCCCCTTCCACGGTCTGCGCGGCGTAGGCCAGCGCCTTGGCCCGGGGCAGACCGCAGGCCACGCCTCCGTCCGCCAGAGCCTCGATGAAGAGATACACATAGGCCGGTCCGCAGCCGGAGACGGCGGACGCGGCGTCAATCAGGTGCTCCGGCACCTGGTCCAGAAGGCCCGCCGCCTTCATGCCGGCGCAGAAGGCATCCAGCTCCTCCTGCTCCACGTCTTTCCCGCACACCTGCACCACGCCGGCTCCCAGGGAGCAGGGGGTGTTGGGCATGATCCGGATCACGGGAAAGGCCCCGCCGGCCAGCTCCTGAATCCGGGCGCAGGAGGTTCCCGCCGCCATGCTGACGAGCACAAAGGGGTCCTGCCGGGCCTGGAGATCCTCCCGGATTTCCTCCATCAGCTCTGGCAGCATCTGCGGTTTGACGCCCAGGAAGATCCAGTCGGCGCCGCGGGCGACCTCCCGGTTCGTGGCGGCCTGTCCCGCGCCCAGCTGCGCCGCCAGGTCCTCCGCCTTCGCCCTCGTGCGGTTGGAAAAAAGATACGCGGCCTCCGGCATGCCCTGGACCGCCGCCCTGGCCAGGGCGGATCCCATGTTGCCGGTGCCGATGAATCCGATGGTTTTCATGAAACTCCTTCCTTTCCGGAAAACCGCCGCCCTCCGGCGGTCCATCCCCTATCATAGCATAGGAAAGGGGGTCCTGCCCAAGCATTTTAAGAAAATCTTCAGGAAATCTTTATTGTCATCGACGGATCCCTTTGCTATACTCGGTGTACTAAGACACTTCATACAGTTCCGGCGTCCTGGCGCCGGAGAGAGGAGGGAAACCATGCTGAACCTGGACTACCGGGATCCCCGCCCCATCTACGAGCAGGTCCGGGACGGGCTGCGGCGCCTGATGGTCACCGGGGTGATCCGGGAGGGGGAGAAGCTGCCCTCCGTCCGCTCCCTGGCGGGCACCCTGGCCATCAACCCCAACACCATTCAGCGGGCCTACGAGCAGCTGGAAAAGGAGGGTTATCTGCGCTCTGTTCCCGGCAAGGGCTCCTTCGCGTCCCCCAGCGCCGGCGTTGACGACGGGCGCAGGCAGGATCTGCTGGCCGCCTTTGACCGCACGGCGGCGGAACTGCTCTACCTTGGCCTGACGCCGGACGAACTGGCCGGGCGCATCCGGGCTCTGAAAGGAGGAGAGAGCGTATGATACAGGTCAATAACGTCGTCAAGATCTTCAGCGGCTTCCACGCTCTGGACGGACTGACCATGAAGGTGGAGGAGGGCTCCATCTACGGCCTGGTGGGCCCCAACGGAGCCGGTAAGTCCACCATTCTGCGCCACATCATGGGCGTCTACCGCCCGGATTCCGGCTCCATTCTGGTGGGAGGGCAACCGGTTTACGAAAATCCGGCGGTGAAGGCGCGCATCGCCGCCATCCCGGACGATCTGTGGTACTTCCCCTCGGCCACCACCCGGGACATGATGAAGTTCTACCGGGGGATCTACCCGAAGTTTGACGCGAAGCGCTACGAGAGCCTGCGGGAGGCCTTTCCGGAGGTCAGCGACCGACTTCCCATCCGCCGCCTCTCCAAGGGCATGCAGAAGCAGTCCGCCTTCTGGCTGGCGCTTTCCTGCTGTCCGGACGTGCTGGTGCTGGACGAGCCGGTGGACGGCCTGGATCCGGTCATGCGCCGGCAGATCTGGTCCCTCCTGATGGGCGACGTGGCCCAGCGGGGCACCACGGTGCTGGTCTCCTCCCACAACCTTCGGGAGCTGGAGGACGTCTGCGACCATGTGGGCATCCTCTCCCACGGGAAGGTGCTTCTGGAGCGCTCCCTGACGGACCTGCAGGACAACGTGGTGAAGCTGCAGATCGCCTTCCCGGACCCCGGCACCCTGCCGGAGCTGCCCCGGGAACTGAAGGTGCTCCACACCACGCAGCTGGGGCGCGTCTACACGCTCATTGTCCGGGGAAATCCGGCGGAGATCCGCAGCCGCATGGCGGTGTTCCATCCCCTTCTGATGGA
Source organism: uncultured Oscillospiraceae bacterium (assembly GCA_947629775.1). GTDB lineage: Bacteria > Bacillota > Clostridia > Oscillospirales > Oscillospiraceae > Lawsonibacter. Next base: position 40,012 of record CANRFA010000009.1, on the reverse strand, counting down.
CGCTCTGCCCCTGACCCTGGAGGAGATTTTCATCTACGAACTGGGAGGTGAGGACTATGCCGTCCGTGACATCGTTCTTTAGCGGCGCGCTGTACCGGAAGAACCTGAGCCGCTTCTGGCCTCTCTGGGCCCTCTACGGCCTGATCTGGCTCTACCTCATGCCCCTGAATCTGCTCAATGCTCTGCTGGACGGCCGGTCCCTGCGGAGCATGGTGGAGTCTCTCCCGACCCTGCTGGTCAGCCTTGGCATGGGAACCGCCCTGATCTTCGGGGTCTTCGCCGCCATGGCGGTCTTCAGCTACCTGTATTCCTCCCGCTCCGCCTGCGCCATGCACGCCCTGCCCCTGCGGCGGGAGGCCCTCTTTCTGACCGCCTGGCTCTCCGGCCTCTCCTTCCTGGTGCTGCCCAACGCCGTGGTCGCCCTGCTGACGCTGATCGTAGGGGCGGTGGGCGCCCCTGTGGGAACCGTTGTTCAGGTGGTCCTGACCTGGTTCCTGGCCCAGAGCGCCATGTGCCTCTTCTTTTTCTCCTTCGCCGCCTTCTGCGCCATGTTCACCGGCAGCATTCTGGCTCTGCCGGTCTTCTACGGCATTCTCAACGGCCTGGTCGCCGCCCTGGTCACCCTGCTGGAGGGCCTCCTCCAGGAGCTTCTCTATGGCTTCGACTCCTTTGAAACGTCCGTCCACAACCTGGTCGTGATTCTCACCCCCTGCCTCAGCTTTGTCAAGGCCTGCGGCTGGAACGTCACGCAGCTGGCGGGCGGCGGCGCCGTCCAGGATGCGAACGCCCCTGTCATCATGGAGCTGAACTCGCCTCTCACGCTGGCCCTCTACGCCCTCGCCGGACTGGTTCTGACGGGGATCGCTCTGGAGGTCTACCGGCTGCGCCACGTGGAATCCGCCGGAGACGTGGTCTCCGTGCCGGTGATCCGCCCCGTCTTCCGCTACGGCTTCGCCTTCTGCGCCGGACTGACCTTCGGGGTGGCTACGGCGGCCTTCTTCGGCAACTGGAATGATCCCGTCAGCCTGACCGTATTCATCGTGCTCTGGACCGTCGTCGGCTGCTTTGTGGCGGAGATGTTCCTGCAGCGCTCCTTCCGGGTCTGGAAGGCCTGGAAGGGAAGCGCCGTCATGGCGGTGGTCATGGCCCTGCTGTGCGCCGGCTGCCTCATGGACTGGTTCGGCTATGAGCGCAACGTACCGGACCCCGCGCAGGTGGAGACGGTCCGGGTCCAGGTTCCGGAATCCGCCCCCTACGACTTCGCCAACGGCGGAACCGCGCTGCTGACAGACCCGGAAGATATCGCCGCCTGTGTACAACTCCACCAGGCGATCACAGACCACCGGGATGACGCCTTTGATCCCGATAAGGACTGGTACTGGTCCACAGTGACGTTCCACTATACCCTCCAGAACGGCCGCACCATGCACCGCAGCTATCGCTGCCGCTGGAGCGCGGAGGAGCTGAACGAGGAGGGGACTCCCTCCTGGGCCGCCCAGCAGCTTCTGGACAGGCGCGGCGTGGAGGCCCTGGTCTATCAGTTTGATTACCTGGAACAGAGCGGCCGTCTGGTCAGCGCCTCCCTCGAATCTGCCTGGAATCCCGTCAGCGGGGATACGTGTACCTCCTATCTCAACGAGGCCTCTCCGGCGGAACTCACAGAGCTCTGGCAGGCCGTCCGGGCCGACTTCGAGGAAGGGACCATCGGCGCGCGCTACCTGATCACCGACAGCCCGGAGCGCTACGCCTCCACGTACCGTACGGACCTGTGCTTCGAGTTTGCCATCGATCTCCCGGAAGATCTCCAGACCCATCCGTCTTCCGAGCTTCCCTGGTCCTCCAGCACCAGGACCATGGGCATCACTCTGACTCCCCGGGCCAGTCACACCCTGGACTGGCTGCAGAGCCACGGCGTCTTCACGGAAGAGTGCCAGCCCATGACCTGGGAGACCATCGGATAAGAACTCACGCGCCCGGCGCCGCGCTCCCGACTGAGGGCGCGGCGCCCGTTTCTTTGCGGTCCGGCCCCGCGGATCCGCTCCGCTGCCGGGCCGCGCAGGAAAGGGGAGCGGCCATTTCCCGGGAAACGGAACCCGGACGGAGAAAGCTTAAGAGAATCTTCAGAAATCCTTAATTGTATTCCCCCCAGGCCCTTGCTATACTGAGTGTACTAAGACACTTCATACAGTTCCGGCGCATATGCGCCGGGGAAAGGAGGGAATCATGGACCGTACGATCCTCCGGGACGCACGCCCCGTCAGCGACCAGGTGCGGGACGGCCTGCGGCATCTGATGGTGACCGGCGTGATCCGGGAAGGGGAGCGGTTGCCTTCCATCCAGGCGCTGGCGATGTCTCTGGCCATCAACCCCGTCCAGATCCGCCGGGCCTGTCTGCAGCTGGAATCCGAGGGTTTCCTCCGCACGGCCCCGAACGAAGGCTGGTTCGCCGCTTCGCGGGGCGCCGTGGACGAGGGGCGCAGGCTGAACCTGCTGACCTCCTTCGACCGCGCAGCGGAGGAACTGCTCTGCCTCGGCCTGACTCCGGACGAACTGGCCGCACGGATCCGCACCCTGAAAGGAGGGGAGAGCGTATGATACAGGTCAACAACGTCGTCAAGATCTTCAGCGGCTTCCACGCCCTGGACGGACTGACCATGAAGGTGGAGGAGGGCTCCATCTACGGCCTGGTGGGTCCCAACGGAGCCGGCAAGTCCACCATTCTGCGCCACATCATGGGCGTTTACCGCCCGGATTCCGGCTCCATCCTGGTGGGAGGGCAGCCGGTCTACGAAAACCCGGCGGTGAAATCCCGCATCGCCGCCATCCCGGACGATCTGTGGTACTTCCCCTCGGCCACCACCCGGGACATGATGAAGTTCTACCGGGGGATCTACCCGAAGTTTGACGCGAAGCGCTACGAGAGCCTGCGGCAGGCCTTCCCGGAGGTCAGCGACCGTCTCCCCATCCGCCGCCTCTCCAAGGGCATGCAGAAGCAGTCCGCCTTCTGGCTGGCGCTTTCCTGCTGCCCGGACGTGCTGGTGCTCGACGAGCCGGTAGACGGCCTGGATCCGGTCATGCGCCGGCAGATCTGGTCTCTCCTGATGGGGGATGTGGCCCAGCGGGGCACCACGGTGCTGGTCTCCTCCCACAACCTGCGGGAGCTGGAAGACGTCTGCGACCACGTGGGTATCCTCTCCCATGGAAAGGTGCTGCTGGAGCGCTCCCTGACGGACCTGCAGGACAACGTGGTGAAGCTGCAGATCGCCTTCCAGGACCCCGGGGACCTGCCGAAGCTGCCGGAGGATCTGAAGGTCATGCACACCGCCCGCCTCGGGCGCATCTACACCCTCATTGTCCGGGGGAATCCCACGGACATCCGCAACCGCATGGCGGTCTACAATCCTCTCCTCATGGAGGCCCTGCCCCTGACCCTGGAGGAAATTTTCATCTACGAACTGGGAGGTGAGGACTATGCCGTCCGCGACATCGTTCTTTAGCGGCACCCTCTACCGGAGCAACCTCAGCCGCTTCTGGCCCCTGTGGGCGCTCTACGCCCTGCTCTGGGTGTTCCGGATTCCCCTGAATCTCCTGAACGATATTCTGCATGTGGGCCAGTATGGAGGCAGCGAGCGTTTTGTGCGGGTTGTGGCGGCCATTCCCGGCTCTCTGTCCCTCTATGGCACCGCTTCGGCCCTGGTCTTCGGGCTGTTCGCGGCCATGGCGGTCTTCAGCTTCCTGTATTCCTCCCGCTCCGCCTGCGCCATGCACGCCCTGCCTCTGCGGCGGGAGGCCCTCTTCTTCACCAGCTGGCTCTCCGGCCTCTCCTTCCTGCTGCTGCCCCACGCGCTGGTAGTGGTTCTGACCCTGCTGGTGGGACTTCTCATTCTTCCCCTCTGGACCATGCTGGCCCAGACGATGCTGCTCTGGTTTCTCGCCCAGTCCGCCCTGTGCCTCTTCTTTTTCTCCTTCGCCGCCTTCTGCGCCATGTTCACCGGCCATATCCTGGCTCTGCCGGCCTTCTACGGCATCCTCAACGGCCTGGTGGCCGGGATTCTCTATCTCGTCCAGAACCTCTGCAGCGAACTGCTCTACGGGTTCGCGGGTTTTGAAAGCCCCGTTACGAACATCGCCCTCTTCTGCACGCCCGCTCTGGAACTTTACTCCTCCGCCTCCTGGACGCTGGACAGTTCTCTGGAAGGGGTATCTTCCATTCCCGGCAGTCTGGAGAATCCCCTCATGCTGGCCGTCTATGGGGGCATCGGGCTGATCCTGACGGGGATTGCCCTGGTCGTGTACCGGCTGCGGCACGTGGAGACGGCGGGCGATGTGGTCTCGGTACCCGTAGTCCGTCCCCTGTTCCGCTACGGCATGGCCCTCTGCGTGGGGCTCACCCTGGGCAGCCTGACGGTCTCCTTCTTCTCCGCCTGGGGCTCCGCGGTCAGCATCGTGGTCTCCCTGGTCCTCTGGACGGCCATCGGGTGCTTCGTGGCGGAGATGTTCCTGCGCCGCTCCTTCCGGGTCTGGAAGGCCTGGAAAGACGCGGCCGTGATCTCCCTCCTCATGGCGGCGCTGTGCTGCGCCCTGACCCTGGACTGGATCGGCTTTGAAACCACCCTGCCGGATGTTTCCCGGGTCGTCTCGCTCACCGCCAGTTTTCCCGACACCGCTCCCTTCGACTCCGCCCGGCACCGGACGGTTACCGTCACAGAGCCGGAGGAAATCGAGGCCTACCTCAACCTCCACCAGGCCCTCATCGACATCCGGGATACCTCAGACCCTTATACGGACTACAATTCTCCTCTGGAGCTCCACTACACGCTCCAGGACGGCAGAACCATCACCCGTTCCTACTACATGTACTTCCGGGAGGAGGATCTGGCCAGAGAAGGAAGCGTCACCTGGGCCGCGCAGCAACTGGTCGGCAACCGGAAGCTGGTGGAACAGATCTACGGCTTTGACCGGAGGGAAGCCAGCGGCCGCGTGGTATCCGCTTACCTGAGCGGCCTCAAAAACCCGGAGACCGGGGAGCCCCTGAGCGATCTCACCTTCCTCTCCCAGGTCTCTCCCGCGGAACTCGCAGGCCTCTGGGAGGCCGTGCGGGCCGACTTCGAAGAGGGGAACATCGGAACGCGCTATCTGTTCTACGACAGCGAAGAGCGCCTGACCGGCACGTACTACACGGACCTGATCTTCGAGTTTTCCATGGAGACCTCCGGAGCAAGCTCCGAGGGCTTTACGATCACTCTCACCCCCCAGGCCAGGCACACCCTGGACTGGCTGGAGGCCCACAACGCCTTCGCGGATGGGGAGCTGATGACCCAGGCCGAATATGCCGCCTGGGCCAATGTGAACAACGGGCAGACTTACGCCGGATAAGTCCGGCTCATCCAAAAACGGCGCCGCGTTCCCGTCTCGGGTAACGCGGCGCCGTATGTATTTCCGGTTCGCCCGGACGGTCCGGGCAGGGGAGAAGGGGAGCTCAGTCGCAGAACACCACGCCGTCCTCTTCGCTCATGGAAGCGACCCGGGCCAGGGACTCCACCCGCACGCCCTTCGCGCGGATGCGGTCTCCGCCGGGCTGGAAGGCCTTCTCCACCACGATGCCGGCCCCCACCAGCGTGGCGCCCGCCTGGTGCACGATGTCAATGAGACCCTCCAGAGCCGCCCCGTTGGCCAGGAAGTCGTCGATCAGCAGCACACGGTCCTCCGGACCCAGAAAGTCCTTCGACACGATGACCTCGGACACGTTGCCGTGGGTAAAGGAGACCACCCGGGTGGTGTAGACCTCGCCGGCGATGTTCTTCGTCTTGGACTTCTTGGCGAAGACCACCGGGCAGCCAAAGGACTGGGCCACCACGCAGGCGATCCCGATGCCGGAGGCCTCAATGGTGAGAATCTTGTTCACGCCGCACCCGTCGAAGCGACGGGCAAACTCCTTCCCGATCTCCTCGAAGAGTTTCACGTCCATCTGGTGGTTGAGGAAGCTGTCCACCTTCAGCACATCGTTGCCCCGCACGATGCCATCTCTGCGAATGCGCTCCTTCAGCAGTTCCATAGCTGCTCCCGCCTTTCACATAGTATGCGGATCCGGTGTCCGGACCGCCTGGGTTCAGGATGCCGCTATTCTACCGTCTGCGCCAGCATCCTGCAAGCCCTTTTTCCCCCTGAATCATATCTTTTTCGGAATCTTTCCTTCCCCGGCCGGCATTTCCCCGGAAATGAAGCCCGCCAGGCCCTGACCGGGGTCCGGAGAAACGGAAACCGGGCCTGAAACGGCGGATCCGGCAGCGACCGGCCCGGCCAGACAAAGTCCCTCAGGGTGAAAGCCTCCCGCTCCGGCTACCGGAATCTGCCCTGCGCCCCGCCCCTCTGGAGGAGCCCGGAAATTCTTTCCGGCGTCGTACCTCTTTCGACTGCATTCTCCGCAGAACGTGATATCTTTAAACCATCAAACTTATGAGAAAGGCGGGTGCCTCTATGGCTCTCTGGAAACGTCCCTCCCGCGGTCTGTACGACAGCGAGAAACTGCTCTTTCTGTCCCCCGACAGCATCCTTCCCAACCCCAATCAGCCCCGCAGGACCTTTGATCAGCAGGAACTGGAGGAACTGGCGGCCTCCATCCGGGAACTGGGCCTCCTGCAGCCCCTCACCGTCCGCCGCACCGACGAAAGCTGGGAACTGGTGGCGGGGGAGCGCCGCCTCCGGGCTTCCCGGCTGGCGGGCCTGACGGAAGTGCCCTGTCTCTGCGTTCGGGCCGACGAGCGCGCCTCCTCCCTCCTGGCCCTGGTGGAAAACCTCCAGCGCCGGGATCTGGACTTCTGGGAGGAGGCCCTGGCCCTGCGCGGCCTCATCGATACCTACGGTCTCTCCCAGGAGGAGGCCGCCCGCCAGCTGGGGCGCAGCCAGTCCGCGGTCGCCAACAAGCTGCGCCTGCTGAAGCTGACCCCGGAGGCCCTGCGGATTCTGCGGGACGGGGGCTGCTCGGAGCGGCACGCCCGGGCCCTTCTGCGTCTCCCTTCCTCCGGCGAGCAGCTGGCCATCGCCCGCAGGGTGGCGGAGGAACACCTGACCGTGGCCCGCACGGAGGCCCTGGTGGAGTCCGCCCTGGCGCAGCCGCCCGCGCCCTCTCCCAAACCCGCCCCCGCGCCCAAACCCAGGAACAAACCCACCTTCGTCGTCAAGGATGTGCGCCTCTTCCTGAATACCATCACCCACGCCCTGGATGTCATGCGCTCGGCGGGGGTCAACGCGCAGTGCAGGCGGGAGGACAGCGAGCAGGACATTCTGCTGACCATCCGCATCCCCAGGAAGCCCGCTGCGGCCGCTCCTGTGGGGGCCTGCGCCGCCACGTCCTGACCGCGAAGGCGCGGACGGGCGGGCAAAAAAGTCCGCCGGAGGCATAATTTCTCCTTGACAAACGCCCGCTCTCCGGCTTACAATGCGATTTACATACGTTGACAGGGAACAGTAGCCCGCAGCCCGGGAAGGCAGAGAGAGGATGGACGGTGGAAATCCTCCGACGGCGCGGAGGAAGGCACCCTGGAGTGCGGAGAGGAAATGCTCCGACGGCCGTCCCCGTTACGGACAAAGAGTGCGCGGCAGCCAGCCGCGAATTCAGGTGGAACCACGGACAAGATTTTTGTTCGCCCTGAGACCCCAACCCGGTCTCGGGGCGTTTTGTACGCCCCGGACCAGAACCCCTTCCGTCCCAGCCAGAGACGGAGTCAAGGAAAAGGAGCGATATTCATGAAAAACACCGACAAGAGCATGGAGAAGATCGTCAACCTCTGCAAGGGCAGGGGCTTCATCTTCGCCGGATCCGAAATCTACGGCGGCCTGGCCAACACCTGGGACTACGGCCCCCTGGGCGTGGAGCTGAAGAACAACGTCAAGCGCGCCTGGTGGAAGAAGTTCGTCCAGGAGAACCCCTATAACGTGGGTCTGGACGCCGCCATCCTCATGAACCCCCAGGTCTGGGTGGCCAGCGGCCACGTGGGCGGCTTCTCGGATCCCCTGATGGACTGCAAGGAGTGCCACGAGCGCTTCCGCGCGGACAAAATCATCGAGGACTGGTGCAAGGAGAATAACTTCGACCTGGGCCACAGCGTGGACGCCATGAGCCAGGCGGACATGAAGGCCTTCATCGAGGAGCATCAGATTCCCTGCCCCACCTGCGGCAAGTTCAACTGGACGGACATCCGCCAGTTCAACCTGATGTTCAAGACCTTCCAGGGCGTCACGGAGAGCGCCAGCAATATCGTCTACCTGCGCCCCGAGACCGCCCAGGGCATCTTCGTCAACTTCCAGAACGTGCAGCGCACCACCCGCCGCAAGCTGCCCTTCGGCGTGTGCCAGGTGGGCAAGTCCTTCCGCAACGAGATCACGCCGGGCAACTTCACCTTCCGGACCCGGGAGTTCGAGCAGATGGAGCTGGAGTTCTTCTGCAAGCCCGGCACCGAGCTGGAGTGGTTCGCCTACTGGAAGAAGTTCTGCCACCAGTGGCTGCTGGACCTGAACATGCGGGACGAGAACCTGCGCCTGCGGGATCACGAGCCCGAGGAGCTCTCCCACTACTCCAACGCCACCACCGACTTCGAGTTCGTCTTCCCCTTCGGCTGGGGCGAGCTGTGGGGCGTGGCCTCCCGCACCAACTACGACCTCAACGCCCACCAGACCACCTCCGGCAAGGATCAGACCTACTTCGATCAGGAAGCCAACGAGCACTATATCCCCTTCGTCATCGAGCCCTCTCTGGGCGCGGACCGCGTGACCCTGGCCTTCCTGGTAGACGCCTATGACGAGGAAGTCGTGGGCCAGGACAAGAAGGGCAACGACGACATCCGCGTCGTGCTCCACCTGCACCCCGCTCTCGCGCCCTTCAAGGCCGCCGTTCTGCCGCTGTCCAAGAAGCTCTCCGCCAAGGCCCAGGAGATCCAGGAGCAGCTGAGCAAATACTTCATGGTGGACTTCGACGACGCCGGCTCCATCGGCAAGCGCTATCGCCGGCAGGACGAGATCGGCACCCCCTACTGCATCACCGTGGACTTCCAGACCGTGGGCACCGATACCGAGGAGGCGGACAACGCCGTCACCATCCGCGACCGGGATACCATGGAGCAGGTCCGGGTGCCCATCAGCGAGCTGAAGGCCTGGCTGGACCAGAAGCTGGAGTACTGAGCCTCCCCGCGGCCATCCGCAAAACCCATATCGGAGCGTTCCCCGCCATCGCGGGGAGCGCTCTTTCTTCGTTTCCCCGCGATGCGGGGGCGGGGGAGAAGAAAAACACCGGTCCGGAATTCATTTCCCGGGAAACATGACAGCACGCTGTCACGCCGCCGTGCCATACTGCCGTTATCCGAAAGGAGGGGTGTCGGATGCAGGAATCCAGGCTCTTTGAAATGGTGTACCGGCTGCTGGAACGGGAGTCCATCCCCGCCCGGGAGTTCGCCGAGCGCTTCGGGGTATCCGTCCGCACCGTCTACCGGGACGTGGACCGTCTCTCCCTGGCGGGCATTCCCGTCTGCATGACCCAGGGGCAGGGAGGCGGGATCTCCCTCCTCGCCGGCTGGCGCCTGGACCGAACCGCCCTCACGCAGGAGGAGCGCAGACAGATTCTCGCCGCCCTGCAGGCTCTGCGGGAGACCGTGCCAGGGGAACCGGACGAAGGGTTGGGAAAGCTGAGGGCGTTCTTCGGCCCCGAGGAACCGGACTGGCTGGAGGTGGATTTCGGGACCTGGACGCCCCGTCCCGGGGAGCAGGCGCTGTTTTCCGTTCTGAAGACAGCCATTCTGCAGCGCCGGATCGTCACCTTTCTCTATGCCGGCCACCGGGGAAGCGCGGAGCGGCGGATCGCGGAACCTCTTCGGCTGGTCTACCGCAGCAACAGCTGGTATCTGCTGGCCTGGTGCCGCGCCCGCCAGGACACCCGCTTCTTCCGCCTCTCCCGCATGCGGGACCTGGTCATTACCCGGGAAATCTTCCCGCCCAGAACGCCGCCCGCCCGGGAGGAGCCGCCTCCGGCTCCCCAGGAGATCTCCGTCCTTCTCCGCTTCGATCCCCGGGTGGAAAGCCGGGTGCTGGACGATTTCGGGGACGCCCTGCGGGAGGAAGACGGTTCTCTGACGGTCCGAGGGCCCATTCCCCGGCTTCCCTGGCTGGTCCAGCTGCTGCTGGGCTACGGCTCCGCCTGCCGGGTCGAGGAACCCGAGTGGCTGCGGACCGCCCTGCGGGAGGAACTGCGCCGCACCCTTGCTTTCTACGAAACGGAGGAATAGGAAATGGCATTCGACTTCCGAAAAGAATACAGGAACCTCTACCGGCCCGGACGGACCCCATCCCTGATCGACGTTCCGGAGATGCGCTTTCTGGCTGTTCAGGGCAGGGGAGACCCCAACGAGGAGGGCGGAGCGTATCAGAAGGCCATCGGTACGCTCTATGCCGTGGCCTTCACCCTGAAGATGAGTCCCCGTGCCGGGCACCGGATCGAGGGGTTCTTCGACTGGTCCATGCCTCCTCTGGAGGGCTTCTGGTGGCTGCCAGGGCAGACCCGCCTGGATCTCTCGGACAAAGGCCGACTCCACTGGCTCTCGGTGCTTCGGGTGCCGGACTTCGTGGACGAAGCGGATTTCCGGTGGGCCCGGGATACCGCCCAGGCGAAAAAGAAGATGGACCTGGGCTCTGTGAGCCTGAAAACCATCCGCGAAGGGCTCTGCGTCCAGTGCATGCACCTGGGGCCCTACGACACGGAGAGCGCCACGCTGGAGGCCATGGAGCAGTATGCCCGGGAACAGGGCTGTCAGCTCGACCTGTCTTCCGAGCGTCTCCACCACGAGCTCTACCTCAGCGATCCCCGCAGGGCCGCGCCAAAGAACTGGAAGACGGTCCTCCGGCTTCCCATCCGCAGAACCGTCTGAACGTCCGGAAGGCGCCCGCATGCATTGCGGCAACGCCGGCTACCGGTCTGTTCTCCCGCTCCAGCCCTCTGTATTCCCAGACCAGATCCGCAAAGGCCCCTGACCGCTCAGGTTGGGGGTCTTTTTCCGTCTCCGGCTCCGCGCCGCGGTGTCTCAGAAGTCCAGGTGGGCACCCGCTTCGGCGATAGCTGCTCAAGTCTTCCGTCCCTTCCAGAGGCAGATGTTTCCTTCGGCCGCAGAAGAAGACGTCCCCTGTGGACGGTGGTACAATCCAATCATCAAAGACAAGGAGGAAAAAACCATGAAGAACTTCTCCCACGAGCTCGCCGACACCATCCGCGGCCACCTCGACGACATGGACTGGAAGTACACCTGGGACGAGGAGGACGGGATCATCCACTACTCGGTAGGCCTCAAGGGCTGCCGCCTCCACTCGGCCAACGCCCTCCTCGCCGTGCGCGGCAACTCCTTCTCCACCTACACCATCTGCCCCCTCTCCGGCAGCCCCGACGACCGGGACGGAATGCTCGCTCTGGCGGAGTTCTTCTCCCGCGCCAACTACGGCCTCACCCACGGCAACTTCGAGTTCGACTTCCGCGACGGCGAGATCCGCTATAAAGTCACCATCGACTGCGACGGCGTTCTCCCCTCCCGCCAGATGGTCCGCGACGCGGTCAACATCCCCATCAGCATGTTCCAGCGCTACGGGGACGGCATCACGGCGGTCCTCTTCGGCATGAAGTCCGCGGAGGAGGCCGTGAAAGACTGCGAGAAGTCCAGCAGCGACCTGCTCTCCGCCCTTCGCAGCCTGGGCGATGCTCCGGACGGCCTTTTTGAGGGGCTCCGCGCCCTTCTGGAGGGCCACGGGGACGACGACGGGGAGGACGAGGTGGAGGACAGCGATTCCGAGGACGACAGCGACTTCCTCGCCTCCTGATTCCCACCTGTCTATGGGGCCGGAGCCCGGCTCCGGTCCCTGGACAGGACCAGTCGTTCCCGGATGGACTGCGACGGACCTCAGGCGGGAAGGAAGGAGGGAGCCCCAAACGTTTCCCGCTCCGCGCAGCCCGGTTCCGATCCCACCCCGAGGAACTCCACCCCCGGCAACACGCCCTGTCGGTCCGGGACGGAAGATGTTTCCTTCGGCCTCGAAAGAAGACTCCGCCGACGGACGGCAGTATAATCCAATCACCAAAGACAAGGAGGAAAAAAACCATGAAGAACTTCTCCCACGAGCTCGCCGACACCATCCGCGGCCACCTCGACGACATGGACTGGAAGTACACCTGGGACGAGGAGGACGGGATCATCCACTACTCGGTAGGCCTCAAGGGCTGCCGCCTCCACTCGGCCAACGCCCTCCTCGCCGTGCGCGGCAACTCCTTCTCCACCTACACCATCTGCCCCCTCTCCGGCAGCCCCGACGACCGGGACGGAATGCTCGCTCTGGCGGAGTTCTTCTCCCGCGCCAACTACGGCCTCACCCACGGCAACTTCGAGTTCGACTTCCGCGACGGCGAGATCCGCTATAAAGTCACCATCGACTGCGACGGCGTTCTCCCCTCCCGCCAGATGGTCCGCGACGCGGTCAACATCCCCATCAGCATGTTCCAGCGCTACGGGGACGGCATCACGGCGGTTCTCTTCGGCATGAAGTCCGCGGAGGAGGCCGTGAAGGACTGCGAGAAGTCCAGCAGCGACCTGCTCTCCGCCCTTCGCAGCTTAGGCGATGCTCCGGACGGCCTTTTCGAGAGGCTCCGCGCCCTTCTGGAGGGCCACGGGGACGACGATGGGGAGGACGAGGTGGAGGACAGCGACTCCGACGACGACAGCGGCTCCCTCGCCTCCTGATTCCCGCCTTTCCATGGGGCCGGAGCCCGGCTCCGGTCCCTGGACCTGGTCAGTCGTTCCCGGATGGACTGCGACGGACCTCAGGCGGGAAGGAAGGAGGGAGTCTCAAACGTTTCCCGCTCCGCGCAGCTCGGACCTGCCGCGCCCCCGAAAAGAGGATCGGACGCAACCCGCGTCCGGTCCTTTTTCCATTGTGCCTCTCCTGCAGACGCCTGGCTGCCGGTTTCGGCAAAGAACTGCCTGGCCCCAACTCCCCGTTTCCGGCCTCGATCGGCATGGATGCCGGAAACCCAGGGCTGGGGATCCGGGAGCAGAGAGGGGAATCCGATCTGCTCTTCCGAAGGAGCTTCCCCACGGACCCGCCCTTGCCTCGGACCGGACTGCGTACCCGGTTCCTCCACAGGCAAAAAAAGACCCCCGGCCAAAACGGTCGGGGGCCTTTGCGTTGCGATTACAGGTAATTCAGAGGATTGACAAAGCTGCCGTTTATCATCACGCCAAAGTGGCAGTGAACTCCGGTGGAACGGCCCGTAGAACCGGCCTTCGCGATGGCCTGTCCCTTGGCTACCTTCTGCCCCGCGGATACCAGCAGGGAAGAGTTGTGGCCATAGTAGGTTTTCGTGCCGTTGTCGTGGGTGATGATCACCAGACGGCCCAGGCTGCCCTTGTAGCCGGCAAATGTGACCGTGCCGCCATCCGCGGCCTTGATGGTGGAGCCGTAGCTGCAGGGGATATCGATGCCCTCGTGGTAGCTGTAGCTGCCGAAGATGTACCGGCGACCGAAGCCGGAGCTGATCCTGCCCCGGATGGGCCAGGAGAACTGTCCGGTGGAAGAGGTGGTGGGCTTCTCCTTTGTGCCGACCGCCTTGATGGTGGGGACCATTTCCTTCACGACGGTTTCGGAATCGATGGTCCGTTCCGTCTCCTCCCCGTTGATGCGGGTAACGGTGGCGTCCACGCGGATTTCGCCCTCGGTGCCTTCGGAGAGGATCTTGCTCTCTCCCTTGTACATGCTGTCGTCGTCCTGGGTCTCAATCTCCACGGGGATGGATTTGCTGTAGGTCAGATGCTCGTGGGATTCCACGGCAATGACGGGGTTGGACTCCTTGACGTTGAGCACATCCCCCACCCACAGCATGTCGTCGATGTCCCGTCCCGGATTCAGAGCCAGCAGTTCGTCGACGGTCATGTCGTTGTTTCTGGCAATCTTATTGAGACTGTCTCCCGCCTGCGCGGTGTAGGTGATCTCTCCGTCCCGGTTGGACTCGAAGATCGCCTGCAGCTCGCTGAGGGTGGACAGATTGCCTTCGGCGTAGACTTCCTCCACCGTAACATCCTGAAGGACGGTGGCGTCCACCGTATCCTCCGTGACGTACTTCTGGCGGACGGTCTCCAGCACTTCGTCCACGGCGTCGCCGTCCTTGACGGTGGCGACCGCTTCGCCGTCTACCAGCACCTCATACTGCAGCATGTGCTCGTTGAGGTTGTCCAGCTGGCTGTAGAAGTAGTCCTCGATGCGGGACTCGTCGGTGAGCTCCGTGCGGCGGGTCACTCCAAAGGAATAATCCACGTCTTCGCTCACATCGAACTCGTAGCCCAGCAGGGAGGAACCTTCCTGCTCCACTTCCTGAATGGTCTCGTCCACCGTACTTCGGTCCGCGACTACACCCAGCTGCCGGCCGTTGACGGTCACGGCGAAGCTGGTGGTGTACAGCGAGGACAGAACCATGCCGATGGCGATCACGGTGGAAACGCTCAGAAATGCGATGGGTCCCTCCCGGCGATGGCGCTGAACGGTCCGTACCACGACGAACCCGACCAGCTCCGCGAAAGCCATGAACTTTCCGCCCGGAGTCTGTGGTCCTGGTTTCCTGTTCTTCTTCATGTTGCTCCCTCGGTTGACAGATTCTTTCCGAACCGGTTGCAGGATAAGTGATTACAAATCCTACAAATTGGTTACAAAACGGTTACAATGGGTATATTACACGCTTTCTTTCCCCGCGTCAAGCCCGTTCGGAAGGAAATTGTAACAAATCTGTAAACTTTTCAGGAAGGTACAGGAAGGGAGGCGCCATAAGACGCCTCCCCCGTCATTTTAACGATACTTCCGACTCTCCGCCACGGCCATTTCGTCGCAGCGGTTGTTATAGGGATTGTCAGCGTGGCCCTTGACCCAGTGCAGACGCACCGTATGCCGCTCGCACAGTTCCAGCAGCCGGGCCCAAAGATCCGGATTGAGCGCGGGCTTCCGGTCCGGTTTCACCCAGCCCCGGGCCCGCCACCCCTTCGCCCAGCCCTTCTGCAGAGCGTCGATGACGTATTTGCTGTCCGAGTACAGGTCCACCACGCAGGGCTCCCGCAGCAGTTCCAGCGACGTTATGACGGCGAGCATCTCCATGCGGTTGTTTGTGGTGCGCGCCGCCCCGCCGGACAGTTCTTTCCGCCAGCTTCCATACAGGAGGATGGCGCCCCAGCCTCCAGGCCCCGGATTTCCGGAACAGGCGCCATCCGTGTAAATGGTAACTTCCTTCATGCGATCTCCTGCAGTCATCCGGCCTTCCGCCGGGACAGTATCTTCCGCTTCCGTTCCCGGTACTCGCTTTCCTCTACGAGGCCCGCCTTTTTCATGGTCTCCAGCTGTTCCAGTTGCCGGGAGACCCAGTCGTCGGAAACGACGCGGATATGCTCGTGGGTATCTGCGGAGGGATTGAAACCGGGGGAGGTCGGGTAGCGCCGGGAGGGGCCCGGCGCCACAATGTGCTGGTGATCCCGGGCCTCTGGGTCGAAGCGTCCGCGGGAAACGCCTCCGCCCTCCCAGGGCGGATTCTCTTTCCGCTTCCGGGCCGCCCGCACACCGACCGCGACACCCAGTAAAACCAGAACAACCAGGATCATGGGGTAGAGCCCGGTTCCGAAAAACAGATCGTCCGCTGTGACGGTCATCACCGTGCTCAAAACCGAAATTCCCAGGAAAACCAGCAGAACGGACGCGGCCTTTCCGCCCGCCGTACGGTCTTTTTCAGGCCCCAGGGACAGTCTGTTTTTTCTCCCGCTCATGGTCTCAGCTCCTTACGGACGCGCCTTCTCAGTCCTCCGGCTCTTCCGTCTCTCCGTCCGATTCCTCAGAGAGGTCCTCCTCTTCTTCGTCCGGATCCTCGGGTATCTCCTCCTCTTCGTCCTCGTCCTCCAGGTCCTCCGGCAGGAGTTCCTCGGGCTCGTCGGGATCGGACTCCGGCATCACGGTCTGGGTGTCTTCGTCCCGGGTTTCCTTTCCGGTAAGGGCCATGGCGATGACCTGGTCGCCCTCTTCCCGGAAGCGCATGACGATCACGCCGGACGTCTGGCGGCCGTACAGGCGGATGTCGCCCACATCGGTACGGATCAGGATGCCGTTCTGGGTCACCAGCAGCAGATCCTCGCTGCCGTCCACCGATTTGACGCCGATGACCTTGCCGGTCTTTTCCGTAACGCGGTAGTTGCGGATGCCCTTGCCGCCCCGGAAGGTGACCCGGTACTCCTCCACCGGCGAGCGCTTGCCGTAGCCCTTCTCCGTGACGCTGAGGATATATTTCCCCTCCGTCACCCGGGCGGCGCCCACCACGCAGTCTCCCTCCATCAGACGGATGCCAATCACGCCGCGGGCGTCCCGGCCCATGGGGCGCATGGTATCCTCCGGGAAGCAGCAGGCCAGGCCGTCCCGGGTCGCGAGCAGGATCTTCTGGTTGCCGTCGGTCTCCCGGACGGTGATCACCTCGTCGCCCTCCTCCAGCAGCAGAGCCCGCATGCCGTTGTTGCGCAGGTTCTTCAGCACGGAGGCCCGCATGCGCTTGACGAAGCCCCGGCGGGTCACCAGCACCAGATAGCGGCCGTCGTCCTCGATGGACGGGGTGTGAATCACCGCCTGGACGCGCTCGCCGCTCTCGATGGGCAGAATGTTGACGATGTTGCTGCCCCGGGAGGTGCGCCCCGCCTGGGGGATCTGGTATCCTTTGCGCCGGTAGACCTTGCCCCGGTCCGTAAAGAACAGCAGATAGTCGTGGGACGAAGAGGTGAACACGTCCGACACGAAGTCCTCGTCCTTCGTGCCCACGCCCCGGATGCCCTTGCCGCCCTTGCTCTGGGCGGAGTACTCCGACACCGGCGTGCGCTTGATATACCCGGCGCTGGTGAGGGTGAAGACGCACTCCTCCTCGGCGATCAGGTCCTCGATGTCGATTTCGTCGGCCACTTCCTGGATCTCCGTGATGCGGTCGTCGCCGTATTTGTCCCGGATGGCGATCAGCTCCTCCTTCAGCACGCCCCGCAGCATCTCCTCGCTGTTCAGAAGGCAGTTGTAGTAGTCGATCTTCCCTTCCAGTTCCTTATACTCATTCTCCAGTTTCTCCCGGTTGAGGCCCTGCAGGGCGATGAGCCGCATGTCGCAGATGGCCTGGGCCTGGACGTCGTCCAGTCCGAAGCGGTCGATCAGGCGCTGTTTGGCGTTGTCGTAGCTGGAGCGGATGATGTGGATCACTTCGTCGATGTTGTCCTGGGCGATGATCAGACCCTCCAGCAGGTGGGCCCGCTCCTGGGCCTTGCGCAGGTCGTAGCGGGTCCGGCGGATGATGATCTCCTCCTGGAAGCGGATGTACTCGTCCAGGATGTGCCGCAGGGAGAGAATCCGGGGCTGCTTCTGGTTGTCCACCAGAGCCAGCAGGATGATGGAGAAGGTGGTCTGCAGCGCGGTCTGGGTAAAGAGCCGGTTGAGGACCACCTGGGGGTTGGCGTCCTTCTTCAGCTCGATGACAATCCGCATGCCGTTGCGGTCGGTCTCGTCCCGCAGGTCCGAGATCCCCTCCAGGCGCTTATCCTTCACCTGGTCGCCGATGTTGCGGATCAGCTGCTTCTTGTTGACCTGGTAGGGCAGTTCCGTGACGATGATGCGGATGCGGTCCTTGCCGAACTCCTCGAATTCGGTGCGGGCCCGCACCACGATTCTGCCCCGGCCGGTGGCGTAGGCCGCCCGGATGCCGGCCCGGCCCATGATGATGCCCCGGGTGGGGAAGTCGGGCCCCTTGATGTGCTCCATCAGGTCGTTCAGATCCGCTTCCGGGTTATCCAGCACGCAGACCGTGGCGTCGATCACTTCCCGCAGGTTATGGGGCGGGATGTTGGTAGCCATGCCCACGGCGATGCCGTTGGAGCCGTTTACCAGCAGATTGGGGAAGCGGGAGGGGAGAACCTTGGGTTCCTGGATGGACTCGTCGAAGTTGGGCTCCCAGTCCACCGTCTCCTTGTCGATGTCCCGCAGCATCTCGTTGGCGATGCGGGACATGCGGGCTTCCGTGTATCGGTAGGCGGCCGGGGGATTGCCGTCCACGTCGCCGAAGTTTCCGTGGCCTTCCACCAGACAGTAGCGCATGGAGAAGTTCTGGGCCAGACGCACCATGGCGTCGTAGACGCTGGCGTCGCCGTGGGGGTGGTATTTACCCAGCACTTCGCCCACGCAGGTGGCGGACTTCTTGAAAGGTTTGTCGGACGTGAGTCCGGTTTCGTACATTGAATACAGAATCCGCCGGTGCACCGGCTTCAGACCGTCCCGCACATCGGGCAGGGCCCGCCCCACGATGACGCTCATGGCGTATTCGCGGTAGCTGTCCTGCATTTCCTTGACCAGATCGGATTCCGTAATGACCTGATTGGGAAACGCGATGTCCTCCGGCTTATAGTCTCTGTTGTGTCCCATTCGTTACCTCCTTGAGGGGATCCGGGCGAAGAGCCCGCTCAGTCCGCGTAGTCGCTGCTCTCGTCCTCGTCCTCTTCCTCGTCCGGAGCCTCCAGGATCATGCAGGAGAGCCAGATGCCGCTGGAGACGAACCACAGCAGACTGCAGAGCAGCTGCGCGCCCCGCCTCTCCCGCAGCCAGGTGTGGAAGCTGATGACGCCGTTGAGGAAGTTGAGAATGGCCAGTACGGCTTTCATGTTTGAACCTCCATTCGTTCGGGTCTCAGTAGTCCAGGTTGACCGCGTAGCGGGCGTTGGTCTCGATCCAGGCCTTCCGGGGTTCCACTTCTTCGCCCATGAGGACGGTGAAGATCTGGTCGGCCGCCACGGCGTCGTCCAGGGTAATGCGGCGCAGCGTGCGCTTTTCAGGATCCATGGTGGTCTCCCACAGCTCGTGGGGATCCATCTCGCCCAGGCCCTTGAAGCGGTTGATCTCCACCTTCGCGTTGGGATTGTCTCCCCGCATCTCGGCGCTGATCCGATCCCGCTCCGCCTCGGAGTAGGCCACCCGTACGGTCTTGCCCCGGGTCAGCTTGAACAGGGGCGGTACGGCGGAGTACACGTAGCCCCGCTCGATGAGGGGACGCATATAGCGGAAGAAGAAGGTCAGAAGCAAGGTCCGGATGTGGGCGCCGTCCACGTCGGCGTCCGCCATGATGATGATCTTGTGGTAGCGCAGCTTGGCGATGTTGAACTCGTCCCCGATTCCCGCTCCCAGCCCCAGAACCAGGGGGTAGAGCTTGTCGTTGCCGTAGATCTTGTCCGCCCGGGCCTTCTCCACGTTGAGCATCTTGCCCCACATGGCCAGAATGGCCTGGAACCGGGAGTCCCGGCCCTGAATGGCGGAGCCGGCGGCGGAATCGCCCTCGACGATGTAGATCTCGCACAGGGCGGGGTCCCGCTCGTTGCAGTCCTGGAGCTTGTCGGGCATCTGACCGCTCTCCAGACCGGTCTTGCGGCGCACGGACTCTCTGGCCTTGCGCGCGGCCTCCCGGGCCCGGGATGCGGTGATGGCCTTGTCCAGAATTGCCCTGCCCACGGAGGGATTCTCCTCCAGGAAGGTGTTGAGACGGTCCGAGACGATGGAGTTCACCAGGGTCCGCATCTCGGAATTGCCCAGTTTCGCCTTGGTCTGTCCCTCGAACTGGGCCTCGGTGAGCTTCACGGAAATGACCACGCTCAGGCCCTCCCGGCAGTCGTCGCCGGAGACCTTCTCGTCGTCCTTCAGGAGTTTCATCCGGTGGCCGTAGGTGTTGAGCACATTGGTCAGCGCCCGGCGGAAGCCCTCTTCGTGCATGCCGCCTTCGGGGGTGTGGACGTTGTTGGCGAAGGAGACCATGACCTCGTTGTAGCCGTCGTTGTACTGCATGGCCACTTCTGCCATGGAGTCTCCGCGGCTGCCCGCCATGTAGATGACTTCCTGGTGGAGGGGCTCTTTGTGGCGGTTGATGAAGGAGACGAACTCCCGGATTCCGCCCTCGTAGTACATGTCGTCCTCCTGCTCCTGGCCGGGACGCAGGTCCACAGTCTGGATGCGCAGGCCGGCGTTGAGGAAGGCCTCCTCCCGCATGCGGGTGTGAAGGGTCTCGTAGTTGTACTCCAGCGTCTCGAACATGTCCGGGTCCGGCTTGAAGGTGACGGTGGTTCCCGTGTGGTCCGTACGGCCCACCACCCGGATCTCCTGGGTGATCTTGCCCCGGGAGAATTTCATCTCGTGGATGAAGCCGTTTTTGTGAACCTGAACCTCCAGCCACTCGGAGAGGGCGTTGACCACGGAGGCGCCTACGCCGTGCAGACCGCCGGATACCTTATAGCCGCCGCCGCCGAACTTGCCGCCGGCGTGGAGGACGGTGAACACCACCTCCAGGGCGGGCCGGCCCGTCTGGGGCTGAATGTCCACGGGGATCCCCCGTCCGTTGTCCGTGACGGTGATGGTTCCGTCGCGGTTGATGGTGACCGTAATGTCGGTGCAGTAGCCGGCCAGAGCCTCGTCGATGGAGTTGTCCACGATCTCATAGACCAGATGGTGCAGGCCGGACTCCGAGGTGGACCCGATATACATGCCGGGGCGCTTGCGCACCGCCTCCAGTCCTTCCAGAACCTGTATTTCAGACCCGCCGTACTCGTGGTCTACCTGCGTGCTGTTCAGCTCTAATTCGTCTGACATAGTGACCTCCCAGATTGGGTGTTTGGGTTATGGCATCGCATCCGTTCTTCGGGAGGACGGATACGGAAAAAATCAGTCCAGATTGTCGTCGTCCGGATCGTCCAGCTCGGCGTCATGCTGGGCCGCGGCGTCGCCGCTCATGACCTCCATGGTCCGCATGCGGCGCTTGTCCTTGGCGGCCTCCACGCTGCGGTGGATAAGTTCCTTGACCTCCCGGGGATTCTTCACGTTCGTGAGATCCAGGTGGGGAACGCTCTGGTCCGAGGAAATGACGCTCACCGTGCCCACACCGAACAGGCGCTGGTCCAGGGAGATGTTCAGCTGCAGATCCCGGATCCGGTAGAGCAGAACCTCGTCCTCCCGGACGTTCAGAAGGCCGGTTTCACAGAACAGACGGTCTTCGCTGAGACGGTACTTCGTAAAGGACAGAGGCATCCCCAGATGCCGTTTGCGGTCTTCCCAGGTATACCGGATCTCTTCCATGGCAGAATTCCTCGCTTTCTGTATGTTTCATTCCATGGCGTTGCGCTCTGCCCGCCCCGCCAGCGCGGCGGAAGACAGAGGAGAGAGCCATACGGAGGGACGCTCTCCCCGTCTTCCGGTCAGAATCATGGTGCGGGGCAGATCCCGCCCGATGGCGGTGACCCGTCCCTCCCGCTGCGCCCGGTTCAGAAACTCCCGGGTGCGGAAGGCCCAGCTGGCGTTGTCCAGGTCGAAGATGCCGATGACGTCCGCGCTGCGGACCACAGCGCCCTGGCCCAGATGAAGATACATGCCGGCTCCTCCCTTATGTCCGCGATTCCCGCAGAAGCGCGCCGTTTTCGATATGAAAGGCCTTTCCGCCCTCCAGCCCCTCCAGTTTGTCCTCCTCGCAGCAGGTGATGAAGATCTGCCCGCCCCGGATGCGGTTGAGGACAAAGGCCTGCCGCCGGGGATCCAGCTCGGAGAGCACGTCGTCCAGCAGCAGCACCGGCCACTCGCCGGTCTCCTCCTGGGAGATCTCCCGCTGGGCCAGCTTCAGGGAGAGGGCCGCTGTGCGGGCCTGCCCCTGGGACCCGAACGTGCGGGCCGGCATGCCGTTGAGGAGCACCGCCAGGTCGTCCTTGTGGGGCCCGGAGAGGCACTGTCTGGCCTCCAGTTCCGCCTGCCGGTGGGATTCCATGTGGGAGCGCAGCAGGGGAATCAGCTCCCGGACGGGCCGCAGAGGGTCGTCGACGCTGGAGACCGTCTCGTAGTTCAGCTCCAGATTCTCCCGGCCTCCGGAGAAGTCCCGGTGGATGGCGGGGGCGTTGATGCGCAGCCGCTTGATGAAGTGGGCCCGGTAGTGGATGAGAATGGCCCCCTTCTCGACCATGCCGGCGCTGTACACATCCAGGGTGTCCAGCAGAGCCGGCTTCTCCTTCCAGTCCCGCAGAATCCGGGTCTTGCTCTCGTAAAGGCGGCCATATTCCGTCAGGGCCTGCTCGTAGCGGGGCCGCAGCTGGCAGATGGCCTGATCGAGAAATCTGCGCCGGGCGGCGCCCCCCTCCCGGATCAGGAAGAGGTCCTCCGGACAGAAGAGGACGGTGTTGAGCACTTCTCCCAGGGCGCCCGCGCTTTTCAGGCGCACGCCGTTGGAATACAGCTGGCGGCTCCGGCCCCGGATCAGCCGGGCCTCCTGGACGAAGGTCCGGTCCCGGCTGAGGAGGGTCCCCCGCACCAGAGCGCCGTCGGCCCCCACGCGGATGAGGTCCCGGTCGTAGCGGGCCCGGTGGGAGCGGGCGGAGGACAGATAGGCGATGGCCTCCAGCAGATTCGTCTTCCCCTGGGCGTTGTCCCCGTAGATCAGGTTGACCCGGCTGTCGAATTCCGCCTGGAGCCGCTCGTAGTTCCGGAACTGCTCCAGCTCCAGTTTCTGTACGATCATGTGACTGTGAGCTCCGTTTCGCCGTCGATGACGGCCCGGTCACCGGGGACCAGCTTGCGCCCCCGCATGAGGCACGTTTCGCCGTTGACGGTCACCCGGCCCTCGCGGATGATGAGTTTGGCGTCGCCGCCGGTCTCCACGGCGCCCGAGAACTTCAGAAGGTCCTGCAGGCGGATGAAGGGTGTGTGAATCTGGATGGGATAGGATTCCATAAGCTGCCCCGCTCTCTGTCCGGTTCTCCGGAACATCATGCCCGGATTCCGGTCGTTTCAGACGGCGCTGCCTTTACCGGGCCTTCAGGCGCACGGGCAGCACCATATAGATAAAGTTCTCCTCGCCCTTGGCGGGAAGGATCACGCAGGGGGCTACGCTGGAGGTGAACTCCATGCGCAGCCGGTCCGTAGGGGCCGAACGCACCGCCTCCATCAGGTAGCGGTTGTTGAAGCCGATCTCCAGGCCGTTGCCGTTGCCCTCGATGGGGCACTGGTCCGCCGCGTCGCCCAGCGTGGTCCTGGCGTTCATGCTGAGGATGCCGTCCGAGAAGGTGCAGCGCAGGGGGGACTTGAGCTGGTCGCTGATGACCAGGCTCACCCGTTCCAGACACCGCAGCAGCGGAGCGGCCTCGCAGCAGATGTGGATCGTGTTGTTGCGGGGGATGGCGTTGCGGTAGGCCAGGAAGTCCCCCTCCAGGCGGCGGCTGACCAGCATGGTGTCCCCGGTGCGGAACATCACGTGGCGGGTGCCCTGGATGACGGTCACCTCGCCCTCTCCGGTGCAGATCTTCTCCACCTCGGTGAGCGCCTTGCCGGGAACGACAAAGCTGAAGGTGTCGGCGCCGTGCTTGTCCTTCAGGGTCTCCCGGCGCAGAGCCAGACGGTAGCCGTCCACGGAGACGATCGTCAGCACGTTGCCCTCGATGTCGAAGAGGGAGCCGGTATGGACCGGCCGGTTCTCGTTCTCGCTGACCGCGAAGAGGGTCTGGGAAATCATGGAGCGCAGGGTGGCCTGGGGGAGCGTCACGGTGTTCTGCTGCTCCACCGAGGGAAGCTCCGGGAAGTCCTGGGTCATGGAGCCGAGGATGTTGAATTCGCTCAGACCGCACTTCACGTTGACCGTAAGTTCATGAGAAAGAAAGACCACCACATCGTCCGGCAGCTTGCGGACGATCTCGCCGAAGAGTCTGGCGTTGAGAACCAGGGTTCCCTCCTCCAGAACCTCGGCCGGAACCATGACGCGGATGCCGATCTCCAGATTGTAGCCGGTCAGGACAAGGCCATCGACGGAGGCCTCCATCAGGATACCCTCGATGGCGGGGATGGCGCTCTTCGTGGCGACCGCCCGGGAAGCGACGCTGATCGCAGCCGAGAGCAGAGCCTTCTCGCAGGTAAATTTCATACTCATAACTCCTTGGAAGATAATCTCTCTATCACTCTATCTTTCTGAGCAACCGGAGAAAAGAGGATAAGGATATAAGGCAGTAACCGTAGTAGTAGGGGCCGGGAAATGTGGAAAAAGCACGGAAACCCTTGAGCCCCAAGGGTTTTCGCGTCCACAGGGGGGCGTGTAAAACCCCGGGGTCTGTCCACATGGCCCGGAATGGCCAAAAAGTTTTCCACCGTATTTTCTCCACAATCCACCACCGGGCGGTGGAAAACTCAGGACATACAAAAACCCCTGGGTAAGCAGGGTGAGCGGTTAATCGAAGCGTGCGTTGATGTTGGCGGTAATGTCCTTTAAAATCTCTGACTTTTCCGGGTCCCGCTTCACCATCTCCTCCACCCGTTCGATGGAGTGCATGGCGGTGGTGTGGTCCCGGCCGCCGAATTCCTTGCCGATTTCCGACAGGGAAAGGGAGGTCATCCGACGGGTCAGATACATGGCCATCTGCCGGCACTGGGAGACGACCTTGCCCCGGCCCTGGCCCTTGAGGACGTCCGGCTCCAGGTTGTAGAAGCGGCAGACCTCTTCGATGATGATATCCGCGGTGGGAGCGGTGTCGGACCGGTCCTTGAACATGTCTTTCATGGCGCGCAGGACGGTCTCCTTGCTGATGGAGACGCCCATCAGGTCCTGGTAGGCCAGGATCTTGTTGACGGTGCCCTCGATCTGGCGGACATTGGTGGTGATGTTCTCCGCGATCAGCTCCAGCAGGTTGGTCGGGAGGGTCACTCCCACGTGGTTGGCCTTGCTCTTGATGATGGCGACCCTGGTCTCGTAGTCCGGCGGGTCGATCTTGGCGGGCAGTCCGGAGGAGAAGCGGGTGCGCAGCCGGTCGTCCAGGCGGAGCATCTCCTGGGGCGGCCGGTCGGCGGAGAAGATGATCTGGCGCTTCATCTCGTAGAGGGAATTGAAGGTGTGGAACATTTCCTCCTGCGTGGAGTCCCGCCCGGCGATAAACTGGACGTCGTCCATGAGGAACATGTCGCACTCCCGGTACTTCTTCCGGAACTCGGCGTTGCGTCCCTCCCGGATGGCGGTGATCAGCTCGTTGGTAAAGGCGTCCCCCCGGATATAGACGATGCGGAACGAGGGGTGTTTTTCGTGGACGGTGTGGGCGATGGCGTAGAGCAGGTGGGTCTTCCCCAGACCGGAATCGCCGTAGATGAAAAGGGGATTGTAGCTGTTTCCCGGGTTGTTCGCCACGGCCAGGGAGGCCGCCTGGGCGAACTTGTTGGAATTGCCGACTACAAAGCGGTCGAATGTGTACTCCTCTGTGCCTGGCAGGAAGTCCGATACGGGTTTGCTGTCCTGCATCTCTTCCAGGGTCATCACTTTGACTTCCATGTCTGCAGAGAACAGCTCGTGGAGGGCTTTCCGGATCATAGGAGTATAGCGGGACACAATGATATCCCGTTTGAAGATCGAAGGAGTGGCCAGCTGGAGGCAATCTCCCTCGAGGTTGACAGCCCTGACGTCATCAAACCAGGTCTTCATGGTGGTGGTCGTCATCTCGGGCCGTATGAGCTCCATGATGTTCGACCAGACGTCGGTGGCAGGATTCATGAGTTGTTTCCCTCCTCAAAACCATCAAAGCGCCTCCCCCGGGGTTGGAGAAGGCGGCAGTGGGCTGGCCCTTTTTCAGCAGGGCTCTACTCCAGGATTATAACAAAGAAACCCGTATATAGCAAGAGGTTTTTCGGAAACGAGGGGAGAGAGGGAGGGTTGCGGGCCGAGGGGCGCCTGGAAAGCCTTTCCTGCCCCGCGGGGGCCCTCCGGGGGAGCGGTCGGGCGGGGGCGCGGAGGGAGCCTGGGCGGAGAGGGCCTGCCCCGAGGGGCCCGGGCGGGGCGCGCCAGAGCGCCGGGACGAAAAATTCCCGGGAGAATGGGGGATTTTGAGGTTGACAGGTCGCCGGGGTATCGTCTATAATGGTCACTGCGCTTTCTGGAGGGCAGGATTTCTGCGCCCTTTTCCGGCGGAACTCCCCCTTCCGGCAGGCAGAACTCACAGACCGCAGTCCCACCGGACTGTTGTTGAGCCGGGAGAGCCGGCTTCATTTCAGACGAGGAGGTGTCCTTATGGTTCGTACCTATCAGCCCAAGAAGCGTCAGCGCTCCAAAGAGCACGGCTTCCGCAAGCGCATGGCCACGAAGAACGGCCGCAAGGTGCTGGCACGTCGCCGCGCCAAGGGCCGCGCCCGCCTGACCCTCTGATCAGGCAACGTGCCTGCAGGACACACCGCCGGATTCATGTCAGCGTCAGGGGCGTGGGAGCAATCCCCCGCCCCATGTGTGCGTTCAGGGGGTTTTCCGCTCCGCCGCGCCCTCCGGAGGTCTCCGGAGCCGGTTCGGCCTGCCCGTTGTGCCGGAAAGGACGATGACAGATGAAGTATACGGTTTCCCTCAAGAAAAACCATGAATTCCGCCGCCTGTACAGCAAGGGCAAAAGCGCGGTCTCTCCGTTCTTTGCCGTCTACTGCCGCCGGACAGGCCGGGACCGCAGCCGCCTGGGGATCACCACGGGGGTGAAGCTGGGCTGCGCCGTACAGCGCAACCGGGTCCGCCGCCGCATCCGGGAGATCTACCGCACCAACGAGGAGCGGTTTGTCCCCGGGTACGATCTGGTGGTGGTGGCCCGCACCCGGGCTGTCTACTCCCGCTACCGGGAGATGGAGCGCAGCTTCCTGCAGCTGATGCGCAGGCTGGGCGTTCTGGCGGAGGCTCCGAAGGGAGAACGGGCATGAAGGGTATCCTGCTGGCGCTGATCCGGTTCTATCAGAAAAACATATCCCCCCTCCGTCCCCCCTGCTGTCGCTTCCTTCCCACCTGTTCCCAGTACGCCCTGGAGGCGGTGGAGAAGTACGGCGCCTGGAAAGGGGGGCTGCTGGCCCTGCGGCGGGTGCTGCGGTGCCATCCGTTTCATCGGCAGAAGTCCATCGAGTATGATCCCGTGCCGTAAGACTTCTGCCGTATTCTGACTATCGTGGAGGTAATACTGTGGGTATCATCCTGAAACCCTTCGCCATGCTGCTCCTGTTTTTCTACAATCTGCTGGGCAGCTACGGCGGCGCTCTGATCCTCTTCGCCATCGTGATCAAGATGATCCTGTTCCCGGTGACGCTGAAGAGCAAGAAGAGCATGATCCAGACCAGCATGCTCTCGGGAAAGATGCAGCAGCTGCAGAAGCAGTACGGCAAGGACAAGGAACGCTACAATCTGGAGGTCCAGAAGCTCTACGAGCGGGAGAAGGTCAACCCCATGGGCGGCTGCCTCTGGTCTCTGGTCCCCATGATCGTGCTGATCGCCCTGTACGGCATCATCCGCCAGCCCCTGACCTACTTCATGAATCTGTCCGTGGAGCAGATTCAACTGGTGGCGGCCCAGGTGGACTGGCAGAACGTGGCCGTGGCCAACAAGTGGGTGGCCGAGGGAACCATGAGCAAACTGGTGGAGCAGGTGTCGTCCGGGGAGATCACCTCGGTCTTCCAGAACGTGGGCTTCAACCAGATCTACCTGATCTCCCTCATCAACCAATCCAACCTGGAAGCCATTCAGAGAGCCCTGGGCGAAGCGGGGAAGGATCTGTTCGTGGTCAACTTCTCCTTCCTGGGCCTGAACCTGAACAACATTCCCAACTGGCAGGTCTGGAAGGACCTCTCCTGGAACGGCGTCGGCCTGTTCCTGCTGGCGGTTCTCTCGGCGGTCATCTCCTTCCTCTCCATGAAGGTCTCCATGGCCACCAACCAGATGAACAGTGCCCAGCCCCAGAATTCCCAGGCGGATTCCACCAATAAGACCATGATGATCATGATGCCTCTGATGTCCCTGTGGATCGGCTTCACCCTGCCGGCCGCCCTCTGCGTCTACTGGATCACCCAGTATCTGGTGTCCATGGTGCAGGAAGTGGTCTGCGGAAAGATCCTGAAGAAGGACTACGAGGCGGCCCGGGAGGCCGCGGCCCGCCGGGAGCAGGAAGAGAAGGAAGCCGAGAAGCGGCGCAAGGAGGAAGCCCGCCTCGAACGCCAGCGCCGCATCGAGGAAGAGAAGAACAACAAGGGAAAGAAGAAGAAGGTCGGCCTGAAGAAGGACGAAGAGCCGGATCAGGAGAACGTCAACCGGGACGACAGCCGGGAGGGTATCCGGGCCTACGCCAGGGGCCGCTCCTACATTCCCGACCGCTTCGGCGGCGTGACCCCCTATACCGACCCGGATCTGATCGCCAAGGCGGAAGCCGAACAGGCGGATAAGAACTGGGGCGGAGAGAAGAAGGAAAAGAAAAAGAAGAAGAAAGACTCCGCCGAAGACAAGAAGGAGGGCTGAGGTAATGGTCAAATGGATTGAAACGACCGGACGGACGGAAGAGGACGCCATCTCCGCCGCTCTGTTCCAGCTGGGGCTGGAGCGGGACGATGTGTCCATCGAAGTGCTGGTGCGCGCCAGGACCGGTTTTCTGGGCTTTGGCAGCAACCCGGCCAAGGTCCGTGTCCGCTACGAGGTAGAATACGAGGGCGGCAAGCCCATGCCCATCAACTTCTTCCAGGAGAAGGACATCCTGGCCTCGGTCTGGGATACCAGGCTGGAGGAGGAAACCCCCGAGGAGAAGCCGGCTCCCAAAGCGGAGAAGCCCGCGCCCAAGGCGGAACCGAAGAGCGCGAAGAGGGCGGAGGAAAAGAAGGAGAAGCCCGCCCCCGCCCCCGCTCCGAAGCCGGAACCGAAACCCGTGGCGGAAGAGCCCGGGGAGGCGGTGGAAGAGGAGACCATCCTGGCCGCCAAGCCGGGCTGGCAGCCCGCCAGGCCTGCCCATCAGGCCCGGAACGCCCGCCAGGGAAGGCCTCAGGCTTCCGCCCAGTCTCAGTCCCAGAAGGGACAGGCTCCCCGGAGCGAATCCCGCCGGGATCGCTCCCGCGGCCGGAAGAACCGGAGCCCCCTGCAGGATGGGGACGAGGTCCTGATCGGCGCTCAGGCCGCCCCGCCCGAGAGGCCCGCTCCCGTGGAGCGTCCGCCCCACCACGAGCCCATTCTCTCCCCGGTTTCCGAGGACGACGAGAAGGCCAACCGCATCCGCGACTTCCTGACGGGGCTCATGGAGCACCTGGAGGTTCAGGCGGAGCCGGAGATCATGATCACCGACGAGGGCAACTACAAGGTGAAGCTGCTGGGCGGGAACCTGGGAACCATTATCGGGCGCCGGGGCGAGACCCTGGACGCCATTCAGCAGCTGACCAGCTACGCCGTCAACCGCGGCCAGTCCAAGCGGGTCCGCATTCACGTGGACGCCGAGGGCTACCGGGCCAAGCGGGAAGAATCCCTCCAGCGCCTGGCGGTGAAGATGGCCGGCAAGGTGGTCCGCTACCACCGCCGGATGACCCTGGAGCCCATGAACGCCTACGAGCGCCACGTGATCCACGCCTCCCTCCAGGACTATCCCAACGTCACCACCTATTCCATCGGGGTGGAGCCCAACCGCCGCACCGTGGTGGACTACGATCCCTCCAAGAAGGTCCCCGAGACCTGATCCGAATCTGTTTACGGCCGTCCGCCCTGCGGGCGGCCGTTTTCCCACCCGAAAGGAGTCTGCATCCATGCCAACCCCCCTCTATGACGCGCTGAGGGCCTACGCAAAGAGCAAACCGGCCCGCTTTCACATGCCGGGCCACAAGGGACGCCCCCTTCCGGCGCCGGAACTGGCCCGGGCGGCGGTTCTGGACGTGACGGAACTGCCCGGGACCGGCAATCTCTACGAGGCCGGCGCCCCCTTTGACGCCGCCCAGGAACTCTGGGCGGAGCTCTTCCACTTTGACTGCTGCCAGTTTCTCACCGGCGGTTCCACCCTGGGCATTCTCACCGGCATGACCCTTCTGTGTCCTCCGGGCAGCCGGGTCCTGATGGACCGGGGCTGCCACCGCTCCGTTTACAACGCCCTGGCGCTGCTGGACCTGGAGCCGGTCTTTCTGGAGCGGGACTGGCTGCCGGAGGACAGCCTGGGCGGACCCATCCGCCCGGAACAGGTGGAGGAACGGCTGCTCGCCCATCCGGATATCCGGGCGGTCTGCATCACCTCTCCCACCTACGCGGGCATTCTGTCGGACGTGTGGGCCATTTCGGAGACGGTTCACCGCCATGGGGCCCGGCTGCTGGTGGACGGGGCCCACGGGGCCCATCTGCCGTTCCTGGGCCTCAACGCCTTTGACGGCGCGGACGTGGTGGCGGTCAGCGCCCACAAGACGCTGCCCGCCATGGGACAGTCCGCCCTGCTGTTCGCCAACGGAGTGGAGCCGGAGCGCATCCGCCACGCCGCCTCCATCTATGGCAGTTCCAGCCCCTCCTATCCGCTGCTGGCCTCTCTGGATACCGCCCGGCAGTGGCTGGTGGAGAATCCCGGGGCGTACCACGAGACGGCGGCCGCCGTTGTGGAGCTGCGCGGCCGCTTCCCCAGCCTGGACGGTCTGCCTCTGGACCCCTGCCGCCTTACCGTCCGTTCCGGGGACGGGTTCGCCCTGAAAAAGGCTCTGGAGGAGAAGAATATCTGGCCGGAGATGGCGGACAGCGGCCATGTGGTCTTCATCTGCACCGCCCGGGACAGAGAAAAGAACCTGGAAAAGCTGGAACGGGCTCTGACGGAGCTGCGGGAACGGCTGGGTCCCTGTCCGGCCGTAGCGCCGCCTCCCGCTCCGGAGCGGGTCTGGTCGCCCCGCAGGGCGCTCTTCGCTCCCACCCGCCGGATCCCCCTGGAGGAGGCCGAAGGAGAGATTTCCGCCGTCCAGGTGGCCCCCTATCCCCCCGGCGTGCCGGTGATCGCGCCCGGGGAGCGGATATCGAAAAAAGCGCTGGAGTATTTGCGGGAAACAGGCTATAATATCCGCGCAGAAATATCCGTGGTCCGCCCGGACTGAGTCCGGGCCGGAGCGGGGAAAGGAAGGTGGGACGTTGTGGAACTGTCCGCCCTGACGGGCAACGCCCGGCTGAAAGAACAGCTTTCCATGCGCCGCAATGGCCTGCCTCACGCCTGTATTCTGTCCGGGCCCGAGGGGTCCGGCAAACACACGCTCTCCCGCCTTCTTGTCGCCGCCATGCTCTGCACGGGCGCGGAGATGGAGGGACGGCCCTGCGGGGTCTGTCCGGCCTGCCGCAAGGTGAAAAACGGAACCCATCCGGATGTGATCACGGTGGGACCTGTGGGGGGCAAGGCGGTTACGGTGGAACAGGTGCGCCAGGCCCGGGCCAGCGCCTTTATCCAGCCCAACGAGGGAGAGCGGAAGGTCTACCTGTTTGAGCAGGCGGACGAACTGAGCCTGGCCTGCCAGAACGCCCTTCTGAAGGTGCTGGAGGACGGCCCGCCCTACGCCGCCTTTCTGCTTCTGGCGGAGAACGCCGGCGCTCTGCTGCAGACGGTCCGCTCCCGCTGCGAAGAGCTGCCCCTGACCCCCGTCTCCCTGCCGGAGAGCGAGGAATGGCTGACCCGGCGCTACCCGGGGAAGACGCCGGAGGAGATCCGGCAGGCCGCCCTGGACTGCCAGGGCATTCTGGGACGGGCCGTGCAGGAGCTGGAGGGCCAGGATGAGAACGTCGTGGCCCGCGCCGCCCTGGTGAAGCGGATTGCGGACGCCATGGAGAAGGGCACGGAGCTGCAGCTGCTGGAGGCCGCGCTGGGACTGGACAATAAGCTCGGGCGGACGGAACTGGCCCGCACGCTGGAGGAGCTGGAGCAGGAGCTGGTCCGGCGGATGGTCCGGGCCGGGGACCGCCGGCGGGGGATGCGGGCGGTGTCGCTGCTGCGCCGGATCCGGGAGGCCCTCCCCTACAACATCCAGGCGGGTGTGGTGGCGGGCTGGCTGTGCGCCGGCATGTTTTCAGAGGAGACCTGACCCCCGGGTCCGCGCGAGGTCGGACCGCGGGGAAGTCCAAAGGAGAAGGATATGGTAGAAATCATCAGCGTCCGCTTTAAGAGCGGCGGCAAACCATACTATTTCAACCCGGAAGGTCGCCCGTTTGAAGTGGATGACGGGGTCATCGTGGAGACCGCCCGGGGCGTCGAATACGCCACCTGCGTCCAGGGCAACGCGATGATCGACGAAATGGAGCTCATCGCGCCCCTGCGGCCCGTCATCCGCAAGGCCACGGACGAGGACCGGGAGACGCTGCGTCTGAACCGGGAGAAAGAGGCGGAGGCCTTCGAGGTCTGCCGGAAAAAGATTCAGGAGCACAACCTGGACATGAAGCTGGTCTCCGCCGAGTACAGCTTCGAGGGAGGGAAGATTCTCTTCCTGTTTACGGCGGACGGACGGGTGGATTTCCGCTCCCTGGTCAAGGACCTGGCGGTCACCCTCCACACCCGCATCGAGCTGCGGCAGATCGGGGTGCGGGACGAGGCCAAGCTGAAGGGCGGTCTGGGAATCTGCGGGCGCCCCTTCTGCTGCGCCCAGTTCCTGGACGAGTTCCAGCCGGTCTCCATCAAAATGGCGAAGACCCAGAATCTGTCCCTGAATCCCACCAAGATCTCCGGCACCTGCGGGCGCCTGATGTGCTGCCTGAAGTACGAGCAGGAGGCCTACGAGGATCTGGTGCGCTCCGCCCCCAGGCTGGATTCCTTTGTGGAGACCCCGGACGGAGCGGGAACCGTGGAGGGGATCAATCTGCTGCGGCAGACCGCCCAGGTGCGTCTGGAATCCTCCCCGGAGAGCCCCCGGAACTATCACAACGCGGAGCTTTCCGTGGTCCGCAGCGGCAAGGGAAAGCGGCCGGAGGGCTACGTGGAACCTCCTCTGGAGGAACTGGCCCACCTGCGCCTGCAGCCGGAGGAGCCGGTGCAGGAAGAGGAGGTCTGGCCGGACGACGAAGAGACCGCCGCGGACGAGGAGTGGGAGACCGGTCCCGAGGAGGAAACCGAGGGAGAGTCCCAGCGCAGCCCCCGTCGGCGCCGCAGGCGCCGCTCCTCCGCCGCGAAACAGGGAAAAGAGAGCGCGGAAGACCCGGGGAAGAAGACCGGGAGCGACGGAAAGGCCCAGGCCCCCAGAGAAGCCGCGGGGAAGGGTCAGACGAAGCAGACGCCCAAAGGAGAAGCTCCGGCCAAAGGACATCCTCCGAAGGGTGAGGCCCAGAAGGGACAGCCCCAGAAGGCCGAGGGAGGCGGCAGGCCCCCGAAGCAGAAGGGAGAGCAGCCCAAGGGCCAGAGCCAGAAGGGAGAAGGGCAGAGCAAAGGTCCGTCCGGAAAGGGAGAGGCCCAGGCGAAGGGCCAGAAGGCCGAGGGAACGGCCAAGGCCGCCCAGAAACCCGCCCGGCCCAAGGGGCAGAACCCCAAAGGGGAGGCCCAGAAGGGCCAGGAGAAGCCCCAGGTGCCCAAACTGAAGCCTCTGACCAAGGGCGAACCCCCGAAGAAGGATCCCGCCCCGAAGGCCGAGGGCGAAAAGCCGGAAGGGGCAAAAGAGAGAAGCGCCCACCGGCCCCGCCGTCACCGCTCCCGGGGCGGAGGAAGCAGGGGCGGCGGCGAGACGCCCCCTGCGGAATAAGACGGATGGAACAGCACCCGCCGGGCGGGTGCTGTTCCCCTGTAAGAGGTGAAAAGCAATGGCCGGATTTCTGAATGCCGTGTCCGCGTCCTTCGTCCTGCTGCTCCTGATGTCTGTAGGATGGCTGGTGGGGCGCCTGGGCTGGATGACCGGGCAGGAGAAGAAGTTCATCAGCAGATTCATCATCAACATCGCGGTTCCCTGCAACTGTCTGGTGGGGATTCTCAACAACCTGAAGCGGGAGGAACTCTCCCAGGCGGGAATCATGCTGGCGGCCGCCTATCTGGGGGTCACGGTCAACATGCTGCTGGGATTTCTTCTCTCGAAGGCGCTGAAGATGCCCCGGGAGCGCTGGGGCGTGTTTGTCTGCATGGTGGGGCTCTCCAATACGCTGTTCATCGGCATTCCGGTCTGCAAACAGCTCTTCGGAGACGCCTGTATGGGCTATCTGATGATCTACTATCTGGCCAACACCACCTACGTGCAGTCCGTAGCCATTCTTCTGTGCGAGCGCTCCGGGACGGCCGCGGGGACCCGGGTGACCGTGGGCGGGCTGCTGCGCAGCGTGTTCACCAAGCCTCCCATCATCGCGGTGATCGTTTCGGTGTGCCTGCTCCTGCTGGGACTGCGGCCGCCGGAGCCCATCATGACCTTCGCGGACTACATCAGCAAGACCGTTTCGCCCCTGGCGCTGCTGTACTGCGGCTTCATCATCTACGAGCTGGGGCTGAAGAACATCCGCCTCATGCGGGGCATACCCACCATGCTGGTGATGCGGCTGGGGGTCGCTCCCCTGATCTGCTGGTTTTTCTGCCATCTGGTCCACATGCAGGGGCTCGCGCTGCAGGTCTTCGTGGTGGAGAGCGCCCTGCCGGTGGTGAGCCAGGTGACGGTGATGGCGGGGGCCTACGGGGCGGACGAGCGGTACGCCGCCACCGGCGCCACCCTGTCCACGCTCTGCAGTTTTGTGACCATCCCCATCCTCATGCTGCTTCTGGGCTGAGGACGCGCGAAAAAGGATTCCGGAGGCCCGAAAGGGGGCTGTCCGGAATCCTTTTTTCATTCGGAAAGCGGTCTGAAGGGGCCTGAGGGCCGGAGAGAGGGCGGTTTGGAACAGCGAGACGCCCGGGAGGGAGGGTCCGAGGACCAGAGAAGGGGCTCCCTCATCGGACGCTGTCCGCAAAGCGGAGGAAGGCCGCCTTGCCGGTGGCGTCGCGGGCACAGACGCCGGTGTGTTCCGGCACCCTGGCGAACACCAGACCGGTCTCCTTCTCCGCGATGTCCATGGCGTTTTCATCGAGGACGCAAAGGGCTGTCTGCGCCCGCATGGATGTTCCGGCTCTCTCCTGACCTGAAACCGTCTCAAAGCATATGGAAAACGTGCTGACATCCGGAAATGCCAGCACGTTCCGAGCGTGAGCAGCGTTGTCTGTGGAGAGAACGGATGCAGGGAAGCGCTCAGTCTTCGGGACTGGTCCCGGCCTGCGCTGTCCTGGCCTCGTCCACGTTGGTCATCATCCTGTCGAGAGCGTCCTCCAGCACTTCAGCCGCATACTCTTCCGCCGCCATCTGCAGGAAAATGTCCGCTGCGGCCTGAAGCAGGGCCTCCTCAACCGCCGTACCCGCGGCCACAAAGTCGATCGTACCGTCCCCATCCTCGTCCAGCAGGATCATATCGGGGACGCCGTTGGCGTCGCTGTCGTGGAAATACAGGTCGAACTCGCCGTCGCCGGTCAGGTCCACGGTAATGGTATCGATGTTGCCGTCGCCGGTGCTGTCCAGCAGGCCCACATCCGGCAGGCCATCGCCGTCCACATCGATCAGGATCTCATCCTTTGCGCTGCGTACCAGCGTCTTGCGGAGATTCCTGTCCAGCTTCATTTTGCGCTTGATCTTTCTCAGATTTCCCATGGTTGACACCACCTTTTCACAATATCATTTACCATCCTCCGCCGCGGCGGGGACCGCCAGGACCGTGGAAACCGCCAGGACCGCCAGGACCGCCAAAGCCATGGGGCCCCCTGGGACCAAAGCCGGGACCTCTGTGGTGAGGCGGCGGAGGGGGCGGAGGCGGAGGAGGAGTGTAGAAGGGACGGGGCCGATGGGTCAGTTTCCAGGCCAGGTTGTGCGCCGCGTTGGCGGCAAGAACCGTCCCGCCGAGGACAGCCGCTGCTGCCGCGACGCCGCCCAGTCCGGATCCCGAGCCCGAAGCGGATGCGGTGGTGCCGGAGTTCAGAGAGACGCCGCAGTTGGGGCAGAAGTTGGTGCCGTCCTGCAGCGAAGCACCGCAATTGGGGCAGTAGAATGCCATAATCGCATCTCCTTTCGTCTGAAGCTGCGGATGGTCGTTTCAGGGAAGAACGGATCTCTCTTCCGGACGGATTCCCGCATGTTCAGGTACCGGGTCCGGCTGCGCCCCATTCGGGTGCAGGGGACGCGGCCTGGATTCTGCCGGAGTTATGCTTCGCCGTAAAGACCGCCCTCCGAAGGCGGGGGGGCATCGCAACGTTCCACGCTGCGCATGTTCGGAATGCCTTTCCCGGATCCGTTCCATCCGTTCAGAATGAGTTCTTTCTGTCTTCATCCTTGCTTCATTATAGCACAGGGGCAGGTGTAAGTGCAACCCGAGAACCCGGGGAAAACCCCCGGGCAGTGAAACGTTACATGCTCTGAGCGTATTTCCGGAGCATGCATGCGACCAGACTTCCATGTCCGGGCTGGGAACGGATTGTTCTCGCCGCAGCCCTCGCGCAGGTTGATCGAACCCCAGATGCCGCGACCGGCGCCACCCTGTCCACGGTCCGCGGTTTTGCGACGATGCCCATCCTCATGCCGCTTCCGGGCTGAGGGCGCGCGAAAAAGGATTCCGGAGGCCCGGACGGGCGCTGTCCGGAACCCTTTTTTCGTTCGGGAAGCGGGCTGAAGGGGCTCCAGGGGCCGGAGAGAGGGCGGTTCCGGCAGAGAGACGCCCTTCCGGCAGGGAAGATCCGGGGTTCAGCCCCGCTTTTCCCTGCGCAGCTGGTACTTTTCGGCGGCAGTGAGGACGGAAGGACGGTCCGGACGGGCAATGTGGTTCTCCTGCAGCCGGGGCAGCAGGGTTTCCAGTCCGTACCGCTGCAGCCAGTCCAGTTCCTCCCGGAACAGAGGGATGAGCTGCAGGAATCGGACCGTTCTGCCGCAGGCGGGAAGAAAGAGAATCCGGTCCCCGGACGGAAGCCAGACAGGGTCTGTGACCAGGAAGGCGCAGAACTTCGTGTAGCGGAAGCGGCCGTTGTCGTCGTCTCCTTCCGGGGGAGTGAGCAGCCGCTGTTCCGGAGGAAGACGGAGGAAGTCGACCGTGACCAGGGCGGGAACCCGGAATCTCCACATGTTGGGGGGATCGCTCTGGAATGGATTGGTTTCGGCCGGAATGGTCAGGATGAGCTCAAACCGCTCGGTGGGGTAGACCCCGCCGGGCAGGTAATCGCCGTGGGGACCGGTGCACTCGGTGACGAGTGTACCGAACCGGCGGGAACGGCTGGCCTGGAAATACCACATCGCGTTGTAGAAGTCCCCGTTTCCGTAGTTGAGATAGGGCCCTTTGTGTTGCGGGCCGAAGATCCGGATCAGACCGCTTTGAAACTGCTGCAGTCCGTCGCCGTAGATGGCCTGCTCCGTGTTTTTCATCATGGTTTCCAGGACATGGCTTTCGGCGGCCTGCAGCATTTCCACCCCAACGCTGTCGTTGCGGCTGGCTGTCTCCAGATGCCTGCGCCTCCAGGCCATGACATCCTTCATGGCGCCCTTCAGATCGCCAAGCCCGGCTTTGGCCCGCAGCATGTTGGCCATCCAGGCCGGATCCTTCCGATCTTTCACGGGAACATGCTCCAGGCAGTCCATGGCCTCCCGAAAGGCCGGCTCCTGTCTGTCCGGGGTCGCGTTCTCCACGTTTCTGCACAGGGCTTCCGCCAGGTAGATCCACGCCTTGTTCGGGCGGTACTGCTCCGGAATGGAGCGCAGGATGGAGATGGCTTTGTCGAACTGCTCCATATCCAGGGGGAAGATAGCGTCCAGAACCCGCCGACTGGCCTTGTCTCTCCAGTATGCGTCCCTCGCTTCGCTGGTTTCGGAAGCGGAGTCGCCGCCGGCGGAGGGGGCGTCTGTGGCGGGTTCGGAATCCGGAGCGGGATTCCGGTACAGCCCGATCTGCGGGATGGGACGGTTCGGATTCCGCTTCTTTTTCGGTTTCCTCTTTTTTGGCAATGAGATCAGCTCCTTTGGAGTCCGCTCTTTCGCAGAGGGTGGGGGATGGAAGGAAAAAGCCCCTGCAGTGCGGTCCGGATGGGGGCGCTGCAGGGGCGGAAGATCAGCAGAACGTGGTGGTCAGGGTGCCGATGCCCCCGATGATGATCTCGACCCGGTCGCCTGGCTTCAGCCAGTTTTTCTGATCGGCCGGATAGCCCTGCATGACGCCCTGGGGCGTGCCGGTGTAGATCAGGTCGCCGGGCATGAGGGTGAAGTGCCGGGAGAGATCGGAGATCAGCTGCTGGACATTGAAGATCATGTCCGAGGTGTTGGAATTCTGGCGGAGTTCGCCGTTGACGCGGCTGGCGATGGGCAGATTGTTGGGATCCACCTCGTCGGCGGGCACCACGCAGGGGCCCAGAGGGGCGAAGCCGTCGAAGGTCTTGGACAGCAGCCACTGTCCGCCCCGGGCAAACTGCAGGTCCCGGGTGGAGAGGTCGTTGCCGCACGTGTAGCCGAAGACATAGTCCAGGGCCTCGTCCTCGGAGACGTCGCGGGCGGGACGCCCGATGATGGCGACCAGCTCGGCCTCGTAGTCGTACTCCAAGTAGCGGGGGTCCAGCCGGACGGTATCGCCGTCTGCCGCCAGGGCGTTGCGGAACTTGTTGAAGAGCACCGGAGCCGCGGGCAGCGCCAGTTTGATTTCCTTCGCATGCTGCCGGTAGTTGAGCCCGATGCACAGAATCCGCTCGGGATCCGTGACAGCGGGCGCCGCGGGGGCGTCCGTGAAGCAGGTGGCGCCCTCCTCCAGAGGGGCCAGCTGTGCCCTTGCCGCCTGGAATCCCAGAGTGATGGCGGCGCGCATGTCCCTGGGGGCCTCCACGCCCCGCAGGGCGGCCTCGGCGGCCACGTCCACGACGCCTTTCTCCGTGGCGAGACCCAGGGCGGGCACGCCATCCCGCCAGAACTGTACCAGTTTCATACGACATGCTTCCTTCCTGGATCCGTTCGGATCCGGATCTGACTGATTTGGCGGGGAGGCGGGGCCTCAGTTGGCCTCGTCCTCCTCGGTTTTTGTGACCGCGATGGACAGTTCGTCCAGCTGGGCCTGGGTGACAGGGCCGGGGGCGCTCATCATCAGGTCCTGGGCGTTCTTGTTCATGGGGAAGGGGATCACTTCCCGGATGGTCTCCGCGCCGGTGAGAAGCATGATCATGCGGTCAATACCCGGCGCAATGCCGGCGTGGGGCGGAGCTCCATAGGTGAAGGCGCTGTACATGGCGGGGAACTTGGCCTTGACATCCTCTTCGCCCAGGCGGACCATGCGGAAGGCCTCCACCATGATCTCCGGGTCGTGGTTACGGACGGCGCCGGAGGAGAGCTCCACGCCGTTGCAGACCAGGTCGTACTGATAGGCCGTGATGCTGAGGGGATCCACCTCGCCGGCCGCGGCCTTCTGAAGGATCTCCAGGCCGCCGTTGGGCATGGAGAAGGGGTTGTGGCAGAACTCCAGCTGGCCGGATTCCTCCCCGATCTCGTACATGGGGAAGTCCACGATCCAGCAGAACTCGTAGCGCTCCTTGTCCATGTGCTGAGGGCAGAAGGCGCCCAGTCTGGAGCGCAGCACGCCGGCGGTCTTCTGAGCGGTCAGGAGGGAGCCGCAGGTGAGGCCCACGAAGGAGCCCTTCTCCAGGTGAAGGCCCTCCACGACCTGAGCCTTGATGGGCTGCAGGAATTTGGCGATGCCGCCCACGATCTCGCCCTTCTCGTCGTAGCGGAACCAGTAGGCCTTCTGCCCGGCCTGGACCTCCACCTCGGCGCAGAGCCTGTCAATCTGTTTGCGGGTGCCGGAGAAGCCGGTGACGGCCACGGCCTTTACGGTCTGGCCGGCGAAGGGCGGGAATCCGCAGTCCGCCAGCAGAGCGGTGGCGTCCTGCAGCTTCAGGTCGATGCGCAGGTCCGGCTTGTCGGTGCCATAGGTATCCATGGCCTCCAGGAAAGGGATGCGGCGGAAGGGGGCCTGAGAGGCCACGTTATACGTGCCGTACTTCGCGAAGACAGGGGGCAGCACGCGCTCCAGGACGGCGAACACGTCCTCCTGGTCCGCGAAGGCCATCTCCATGTCCAGCTGGTAGAATTCGCCGGGAGAGCGGTCTCCCCGGGCGTCTTCGTCCCGGAAGCAGGGGGCGATCTGGAAGTAGCGGTCGAAGCCGGAGGCCATCAGCAGCTGTTTGAACTGCTGGGG
>CANRFA010000008.1 GCA_947629775.1 uncultured Oscillospiraceae bacterium | reverse complement strand
CTTGCACACTTGCAAAAGTGCCAGATCCCGCCTGACAATTCTGGCCCATTCTACCTACGGTTATCCCTAAAGACCCCCCGAAGGGAATTCCGGCGATTTCTCCGCAATCCAGGCTTATCGGCGATCGGAAGGTTTCTTCTTTCTGCCTTTCCGCATGGTCTTCAGTCCCCCATGATATCGGACCTCCGTCTTCGGGACGGTCGCTGTCTCCTCCTGCGCCCTGTCCTCTGCCGTGGCCTCTGTCCTGGTCGCCGTCTGCTCCGGATCCGGTTCCATCCAGGGAATCGTAGAAAAGATGGTTCCATCCTGCTTCGCGGTCTCGAAGATCCTCGTCATGGAGCTGCGGGATTCCGGGTCTCTCAGGGGAGTCAGTCTGAGCAGGCCGTCCGAAATGAGCGTATCA
The DNA here is from genome assembly GCA_947629775.1 of uncultured Oscillospiraceae bacterium. Classification (GTDB taxonomy): domain Bacteria; phylum Bacillota; class Clostridia; order Oscillospirales; family Oscillospiraceae; genus Lawsonibacter. Next base: position 66,804 of record CANRFA010000008.1, on the reverse strand, counting down.
CGGAAAGGAAGGATCGTTCCTTTCACCGCCAAAGGCGGCTTCTCTCCCCGGAAAAGAACCTTCCAATCGTCCATCAGGGACCGCACCCGCCAGACCATTCCATCCGACGACATCCAGAGGGCGTCTCCCTGGTCCACGCCAAGGATGAAGAAGATCCCCGATCTGGCGTACTTCTGCCACCGCAGCAGCATGGTGCGGGTGCTGTCGGAAACCTTCGCATGGGCCAGATACTCGTCGATCACGTTCCTGTTTTCGTACAGGTAATCTGCGGTCGGGTGTACCTGAGTAAATCCCGCTGCAGTCCCATACAGTTTGGCCTTCGGATTTCCGGTCCGCTTTCTGTAGGCGAATTCAATCAGCGGGTTCCACACATCGCCGAAGACGCTGAGTTCTTCTGATGTCAGTTTCATGTACTGTTCACCTCAACACTTTCTTTTGTGGTCTGTCGCCCGGCTTCCGAGGGCAGCGCCGCCCGGCCGGTTTTCCCCCGCCGGAACCTCTCAGAGCGAAGTACGGACCTCGCCCCGCTTCTTTGCCTGGGCGTAGAGTTCCTCCATCTCCCGGAAGACCCTGGAATCCACCTCGCAGCTCTCGCCGGTGAAGGCGCCCTCCGCCACAATCATGTTCCGGAAGGGCACAAAGGTCCCCTTCAGCAGAATGGGCAGTTCCACTCCGGAGAACATCCGGCGCCAGTCGCCGCGCATGGAGACCACCTGAAAGAACTCCTCGTTCTCCGTCAGCGCCACGGCGCTGTTGGAGAGAAACCGCATGAGGAAAAAGTCCCCCTGCCAGCAGCGCTTCCAGCCCGCCACAATCTTCCTCTGCGCCGGCGTCACCTGCGGATTTGCTGCCAGCCATTCGTCCGTCACCTCCGGATGTTCGCAGAGGAAGGCGGTCAGAAGCCGGACCTGCTCCCCGGTGGGAGAGACTCCCGGATCCTTCCAGTCCGGCGCCAGATCGGCCCTCGTATTAATATGAAGCAGAAAGGGATTCCAGAGCCGGAAGAACAGCTCCTGGTCCTGCGTTGTCACTTTCATTAAGGTTCCTCCCGCATGTCTTGTGATTCAGATGGCTGCCGCAGAAACTCTGTCCCGGGTCACTGTCCCGGCCGGCCCGCTTCTTCCGGCAGAACCGGTCCGCTTCTCCACTCCCGCCCCGCCGGCGGCACCGGCTCCAACAGCATGTCATACAGGTCCGTACAGCGGGCCTCCTGCTGAAAGAGCGCCCTGCCTGGCTCTGGCAGGTTCTTCGCCGCCACGGGGCGGATCAGGACCGGCAGCTTCGCAGTTTTCTTCATGCCGCGCAGAATCTCCCGTCCCCGCTCGTTGAAGCCCAGCACCCGCAGATAGTGAGGCTCTTCCAGCGTGGCGGAGGCGGGCAGGTCCAGCCAGGCGCGCATCAGCAGACGGACCAGCCGGGCTCTCGGATAGCGCTTTGTCTTCGCCTGCTCCAGAAACGCCCCGATGGACCCGCAGGTCCGGGCGCAGCGCTCCAGCCGCCGGGGCAGGCCCTCCGCTTCGCCGGCATCCGGAAAAACGGACCAGTCCTCCGGGGTCATCCCCCGGATCTTCGCCAGCATGGCCCACTCCATCTTCTCTCTGGCGGCCGGCGAGATCATATGACCCTCCAGCACGTTCCTCCCACCGGGCGGCAGGTAAGGCTTCATCTGCTCCCAGTGGCCCTGAACGAGTTCCTCCCGGATCGCCGTGGCGGACAACGGCAGAGGCTCTTCCCGGAGCAGACGGGCTTCGCCCGCCTTCGACACTCCCGCGTCCTCTCCGGCGGGGGCGTTGTGCCGCGCTCCCGCCCGGCGCACCGTAACGGGAATCATGGAGGAACCCAGCCGGTTCAACGCCCGCAGATACTCAATGCCCAGCGTGTTATTGGGGCTCGCCAGCAGGGCGGCCTTCTCCCGGCCCAGCAGTTCCTCAATGGCCCCCTGGCGGCAGGCCGCAAAGGTGGCTCCGCTCTCCAGGCGCCGGCGAAGACAGTCCTGCCAGGCCGGACTGTCCAGGGCCGCCGCCACCTCCCGCAGAGCCTCCAGGTCTCCGCATTCGCTGCCGAAGGAGATGGCCTCCACAACTCCGGTGCGCTCCAGGAGAGTCACGGCCCCCCGGGCAAAAGACTCGGCGGAGGAGCAGGCCCAGGCCGTAGGCAGTTCCAGCACCAGATCCACTCCGCCCCGCAGGGCCAGGCGGGTCCGGAGCCACTTGTCCGCCAGCGCGGGCGCTCCCTGCTGCACCCAGTTGCCGCTGAGCACGGCGGCCACCGCCCAGTTCCTGCCCTCCGGGTCTCCCAGCCGCTCCCGGGTGGCGCGGATCTGCAGAGCATGGCCGCTGTGGAAGGGGTTATATTCGGCTGTAATCCCAAAAACATGCACGGCGACAGCCTCCAGGCGGAGAAACAGACGTTTTTCAGAATCCCGCCGCCTTTCCCGAAAAAAACAGTTGTACTGAAGGGCGAAAAGCGGTAGAATGACAGCAGGCGGTGTTATTGTACCCCAAGCCGCAAGGCATTGCAACCCTTTGTATCTGGAAAAAACTGATAGAAGAGAAGGAGTCTGATTCCCATGAAAATTCTCGTCATCAACGCCGGCAGCTCTTCCCTCAAGTACCAGCTGCTCGATCCCGACACCCAGGAAGTCCTGGCCAAGGGTCTGTGCGAGCGCATCGGTATCGACGGCAAGTTTACCTATAAGCCCGAGGGGAAGGCCCCCATCAAGGAAGCCGACGTTGCCATGCCCACCCACAGCGAAGCCATTCAGGCTGTGCTGGACGCCCTCGTCAACCCCGAAAACGGCGTGATCGGCTCCATGGCCGAGATCGACGCGGTCGGCCACCGTGTGGTGCACGGCGGCGAGAAATTCGCGACGTCCGTCCTCATCGACGACCAGGTCATGGCCGCCATCGAGGAGTGCAATCCCCTCGCTCCCCTGCACAACCCCGCCAACATCATCGGCATCCGGGCCTGCCAGGCTCTCATGCCCGGCACTCCCATGGTCGCCGTCTTCGATACCGCGTTCCACCAGACCATGCCGCCCGTGGCCTATACCTACGCTCTGCCCTATGAGTACTACACCAACGACAAGGTCCGCCGCTATGGCTTCCACGGCACCTCCCACAAGTATGTCGCCGGCCGCGCCGCCGCCATGCTGGGCAAGCCCATCGAAGAGCTGAAGATCATCACCTGCCACCTGGGCAACGGCTCCTCCGTTACCGCCGTGGACGGCGGGAAGAGCGTGGACACCTCCATGGGCTTCACCCCGCTGGCCGGCGTTCCCATGGGCACCCGCTCCGGCGACCTGGACGCGGGCATCCTGGAGTATCTGATGAACAAGTACGGCTGCTCCATCAAGGAGATGCTGAACATCCTCAACAAGAAGTCCGGCGTGCAGGGTATCTCCGGCGTCTCCTCCGACTTCCGTGATCTGGACGCCGCCGCCAAAGAGGGCAACACCCGCGCCGCCCTGGCCGTGGATGTCTTCTCCTACAGCGTCAAGAAGTTCGTCGGCGCCTATGCGGCCGCCATGGGCGGTGTGGACGCCATCGTGTTCACCGCCGGTGTGGGCGAGAACGACGGCGCGGTGCGTATGGCCATCGCCTCCGGTCTGGAGTTCATGGGTGTGAAGATGGACGAGGCCGCCAACAGTGTCCGGGGCGTCGAGGCCGTGATCTCCGCTCCCGACTCCAGGGTAAAGGTCCTGCTGATCCCCACCAACGAGGAGCTCATGATCGCCATGGATACCGCCGCCCTCGTCAGGGCCTGATCTCCGCGTTCCGACTGCGCAAGGAGGATGTGTCCCCCATGGGACACATCCTCCTTTTCTGTTTCGCTTTCTGTCCAGCCGGAGCCTGCCCGGCAGGACTTCCTCCGGAATCCCGCTTCGGGCCAGCCGGCAGCGGAATCGCCTTTGCGGCACCGTTGCCGGTCCGGAACGCTCAGCCCTTCTGTTCTCCCGCCTGGCGGATGGGCTCGTACTTCATGCCACGATTCTTCGCATACCGGGCCGCAGGGGAACCGGGCCAGGCCCGGATGATCACCTCCGGCAGTTCCTCATGGAGCCGGCAGCTGCGCATCTTCAGCGATCGGGGAAGCGTCAGAACCCGGAGATTCGCGCACTGCCGGAACACCCCGTTTTTCAGAACCTCGAATCCCTCCGGCAGCGTCAGCTCTTCCAGTCCGGTTCCCGTCAGAGCGTCCGTGCCCAGCATTCTGCAGGATGCGGGAAGCTCCAGGCTCCGCAGGGCAGCGCAGTGGGTGAAGGCATAGTCTCCAATAAACTGGAGGTTCCGGGGAAGCACCACCCGCTGAAGCTCCTTGCACCCCAGGAAGATCCCGGCCGGCAGAGAGGTGATTCCGTCCGGCAGACGGATCTCTTTCAGGTTCCCGCACCCGCTGAACACTTTCCGGCCCAGCCTGCAGAGACTGTCCGGCAGGATACACTCTTCCATGCCCGAGCAATCCCAGAAAGCCTCATCCTCGATTTCTTCCAGTCCCGCGGGCAGCACCACGCGGACGAGCGCGCTGCACCGGGCGAATGCGTAGCGGGAGATTCTCTGTAAACTTCCCGGAAAGACAACTTCCTTCAGCGATCCGCAACCATAAAACGCGACTTCCGGCAGACAGGCAATCCGGTCCGGAAGGCGGATGGACGTGAGAGAAACACAGCTTTGGCACGCCCCTTCCCCAAACTTCTCCAGGGTGGAGGGCAGTTCCAGGGTCTCCAGAGCCTCGCATCCCCGAAACGCAAAGGAACCAATGCGGACAATCCCTTCCGGGACATGGATTCGGATAATCCGGCTGCAGTCCGGCTGCTTCTCCCCGCCTGGTGGTCTGCCCCTGACGCCAAAGACGCTGCTTCCCATCGCGCTCACCGTCTTTTTCCCCACCATGTCCGGCACATCCACGAAGAGTTCGGATCCTTTGTACGTCCGGATCTCCAGCGTCCCATCGTCCAGAGAGCGCCAGGACCAGAGCTTCTTCCGTTCCCGGACCAGATACTGCCCCTTCTCCAGAAGGCGCATCTCCTGCCGGAACTTCCGCTCCTGCCTGCGCTCCATCTCCTCCGGAGAAATCAGCCGGTTCTGGTACTCCAGCAGCGCAGCGGTAATCTCGGAGTCCCCCAGCTCCGACGCCATGCTGACAAACTCCTGAATCTGGTTCTTTGGGATCCACTCCTCCCGCAGGATGAGCCGCAGGAACAGGCCATCCTTCCAGAGAGTCCTCCGGTTCCGGCGCACGCACTGCATCATACTGTCCCTCTGCTCCTCCGAAAGCGGCTGCTGCGCCAGTTCCCGCTCCACCATCCACCGCAGCGCCGCGTCCTGCAGCCGCTTCGGCAGATCCTGAATGGGGGTGTTCTCCACTTCGAGAAACCGGACCCCGCTCCAGAAGCCGTCCGGCAATCTGTTCCACACCGGAGTACTCCCCGGCTGCCTGCTCACAATCGTGACCCGCTCCACCCGGCAGCCCTCAAAGGCGGTCGCATGGATATCCACGAACTTCGGAAGCGTGACTGCCTTCAGAGGGCATCCGGCAAACGCGTGGTCATCCACCTGCAGCACCCCGGAGGGCAGGACCACTTCCGTCAGGCCGCTGCCCGCAAAGGCGCCTGCCTCGATATGCTCCACCCCCTCCGGAATCCGGATCTTCCGCAGGGACGTACATCCCTCAAACATCCGGTAAGAGATCCGCCTCAACCGGGCGGACAGCTTCACCTGCCGGAGAGCCGGAAAACCTGCAAAGAGCCTGTTTCCCACTTCCACGACGGAATCCGGGAGAACCGCAGAAACCAGGGACTTCTGTTTCTCCAGAGCGGACCCGTAAATGAGCTCCACGGTCTCCGGAATCCCATCCAGTTCGGTCAGGGGCCGGGTCACCCGCTGAAGCACCGTATTCCTGTGACTCAGAACCATGCCATTCACATTGTGCTTCTGCCGTCGCATTCCCTTCGTTCCTTTCTCCAGGACTCCTTACAGAGTCCGCTTCTCGGGCTGCCATCCTGGCCGGACCCGCCATCTGCGCAGGAGTCCCCTCCGCGGACAGAGCGAAAACCCGACCGGCCTCGCCTGTTTCCACCGGGTCACGTCCGCAAACCAAAGCCCCGACGTCCGCTGCCAAAGGGGCACGCCAGAGCCGCACAGCGGACCACCCAGAGGCAGGAGTCCGTCTGATCTGCCCGGTTTTCTGGACGATCCCCTCTCGAAATAACCAGAAGATCTCGCCCGCGGACCGGACAGGAGTCCAACTGCCGGGTTGGCAGACTCCTTCCTTATATACCTCATCACAGGCCGACAGGACAGGCTGGCAACCCGATCCCCGATGGTCAGCAGACGGAAGTCCCCATACCATCCCGGCATGCCCCTTCATTTTACAGGAAACGCTCCGGATTTTCAAGTCCCACAGTCTCGTATCTTCTGCCACGGCCAGTATCCTTCTTCCGGAACGCCCGCCGATCCTTTCCGCACGCGCCTCCCCTGCCAGAGGGACGGGCTTTTTCCGTTGACAGGGCGCCCCGGCCTCCTGTATAATGAGAAAAACGCCGCCCCCGCTCCTCCATCCGGAGCCGGGCCGCCGCATGACCGGGAGGGTGATGCCTGCCATGGATATCCATCTCAACGACATTCTGAAGATGAAAAAGCCCCATCCCTGTGGAAGCCAGGAGTGGCTGGTTCTGCGGGTTGGCATGGACTTCAAGCTCCGCTGCCAGGGCTGCGGACACGAGGTCATGCTGCCCCGGAGCAGAGCCGAGAAGAATATCCGCCGGGTCTTCCGGAACGGGGAGGCCGTCGACGTGACGAAGAAAGGGGATTCCCCGCGTGGATAAGAAATTCTGGAGCGAACGGATCCGGGGGCTGGTGCCCTACACCCCCGGCGAGCAGCCCAAAGACCGGGTCTTCATCAAGCTCAATACCAACGAAAACCCCTGGCCCCCCTCCCCGAACGTCCTGAAGGCCATCCGGGAGGAGGCGGACGAACGGCTGCGGCTCTATCCGGACCCGGAGGCCACCGCTCTGAAGGCGGCCATCGCAAAGTACTGCGGCGTGGCGCCGAACCAGGTCTTCTGCGGCAACGGCTCGGACGAGGTACTGGGACTTTGCTTCTACGCCTTCTTCACCCCGGGACATAAGGTCGTCTTTCCGGACATCACCTACAGCTTCTATCCCGTTTATACGGAGCTGTTCCACCTGGACTACGAGGAGATCCCCCTCAACGACGACTTCACCCTGCCGGTGGAGAAATTCCTGGGCGGCAACGGCGGCGTCGTGATCTGCAATCCCAACGCGCCCACCGGCCGCACCCTGCCTCTGTCCGACATCCGCCGGATTCTGGAGGCCAACCCGGATGTGGTGGTCCTGGTGGACGAGGCCTACGCCGACTTCGGCGCCGAATCCGCCATTCCGCTGCTGTCCGAGTATCCCAATCTGATTGTGGTGTGTACTCTGTCCAAGTCCCGCTCCCTGGCTGGCATGCGGATCGGGTTCGCCGTGGGCAGTCCGGATCTGGTGGCGGCCGTCAACTGCGTCAAGAACTCCTTTAACTCCTATCCGCTGGACCGGCTGGCCCTCGCCGCCGGCGTAGCCGCCATGGAGGACGTCCCCTACTTCGAGAAGACCAGGGCCCGTATCATGGCGACCCGGGAGGCCACAGCGAAGACCCTGCGGTCGCTGGGCTTCACCGTCCACGACTCCAGCTCCAACTTCCTCTTTATCACCCATCCGGCCATGGAAGGCCACGCGCTGCAGCTGGCGCTGCGGGAGCGGGGCATTCTGGTGCGCTGGTTTGACCGCCCCCGCATCCGCGACTGGCTGCGGGTGACCATCGGCACCGACGACGAAATGGAGGCCTTCTGCGCCGCCTGCAAAGAAATTCTGGGAGGTTGAGACATGCGTTACGACAGCGATCTGCTTTACCGGCCCCCGGGCGAATGGAAGAGCTATCTGCTCCAGTGCACCATCGGGTGCTCCAACAACCAGTGCACCTTCTGCGGGATGTACAAGGAGAAGAAGTTCCGCCTGCGCCCCGTGGAGGAAATCCTGGAAGACATCGACATGGCCCAGGCCTACTACGGGCCCGGCCTTACCCGGGTCTTCCTGATGGATGGCGACGCCATCGTCATGAAGACGGACGACCTGATGCGGGTCCTCCACAAGCTCTACGAGACCTTCCCTCTCCTGGAGAAGGTCACACTCTACGCCGGCCCCCGCAGCACCCTCTCCAAGACCCCGGAGGAACTGAAGGCCCTGCACGACGCCGGACTCTCCCGGGCCTACCTGGGCGTGGAAAGCGGAAGCGACGACGTGCTGAAGTTCATCCACAAGGGGGTAGACGCCAAAACCATGCTGCTGGCCGGCCGGCGGCTGGTGGAAGCGGGCATCGACCTCTGGGTCACCGTCATCCTGGGCATGACCGGCGCCAACAACGAGGGCGGAAACTGGGAGGAGCACATCCTCTCCACGGCGAAGATCATCAACGAGATGAAACCCCGCCACCTGTCCGCCATGACCTTCGCCCCCGCGAAGGGTACCCCTCTGGGTGAGGACGTCCTGGCCGGGCGCTTCACGGTCTGCTCCGCGGACCACGTGCTGGAGGAGTGCAAGCTCCTGATCGAACACCTGGACGTGGATCCTCTCCACTTCACCAGCAACCACGCCTCCAACTACCTGCCCCTCAAGGGCGGCCTGCCCGAGGACAGAGAGAAGTTCCTCACCCTCCTGGACCGGGCTCTGGAGGGCAAGATCCGCCTGCGCAAGACCCTCAACCGGGGCATCTGACCCCGGAATCCCATCCGTCTGGAAGCGGGACGCTCCGGCGTCCCGCTTTTCGTCCCTGTTCTCCCTCGGAAAGGAGTTTTCATGAAGCCAATCGAACTGCTCTCCCCCGCCGGAGACATGGAACGTCTGGAGATGGCCGTGGCCTATGGGGCGGACGCCGTCTACCTGGCGGGCACCACCTTCGGCATGCGCTCTTTCGCCGGCAACTTCACGCCGGACCAGCTGCGATCCGCCGTCGCCCTCTGCCGGCGCAAGGGGGTCCGTGTCCATGTCACCTGCAACACCATGCCCCGCAACGACGAGGTGGCCCGTCTGCCGGAATGGCTGGAGTACCTCAACGAACTGGGCGTGGACGCCATCATCCTGGCGGACGTGGGCGTTCTCTCCCTGGCAAAGCGCTACGCCCCCAGGGTTCCCATCCACATCTCCACCCAGGCCAGCATCGTCAACTACGAATCCGCCCGGGCCTGGTACGAGCTGGGCGCCTCCCGGGTGATCCTGGCCCGGGAGCTGTCCCTGGACGAGATCCGGGAGATCCGGGCGAAGGCGCCCCGGGAGCTGGAGATGGAGGTCTTCGCCCACGGCGCCATGTGCGTCAGCTACTCCGGTCGCTGCCTGCTCTCCAACTACATGACCGGCCGGGACGGCAACCGGGGCGCCTGCGCCCAGCCCTGCCGCTACCGCTACGCCCTCGTGGAGGAGAAGCGGCCCGGCCAGTACTTCCCGATTTACGAGGACGAAAAGGGCTCCTACATCATGAACTCCCGGGACATGTGCATGATCGACCACATCCCGGAGCTGATCGACGCCGGTCTGGACTCCCTGAAAATCGAGGGACGGGCCAAGTCCGCCTACTACGCCGCCATTGTCACCGGCGCCTATCGGGCCGCCATCGACGCCGCCGTCCAGGGCGTTCCTCTGGACCCCGTCTGGCGGGACGAGGTGGAGCACATCAGTCACCGGCACTACTCCACCGGCTTCTTCTACGGCTATCCGGGCCAGTATACGGAGGACAGCCGCTACATCCGCTCCTGGCAGGTCGCCGCCCGGGTCCTCTCCTGCGAGCCGGACGGCACCGCTCTCCTGTCCCTCAACAACAAGTTCTCCCTGGGCGACGTTCTGGAGCTGGTGGGTCCCGGACTGAAACCCGGACCGGTGACCGCGGAACAGCTGTGGGACGAGGACGGATCCCCTCTGGAGCAGGTGCGCAAACCCCAGATGCGCTTTCGCATGAAGCTGCCGGTCTGCGCCCCGCCCCTTTCCCTGCTGCGCCGTCCCAAGGACGGAGACTGATCTTCCGGAGGTGCGCCATGGTTCCAACCTACGATCAGATGGGGGACTGGCTGGAGGAGATCGCGGAAGAGTTTCCGGACTCCTTCTTCCGGGACCTGGACGGCGGCATTCAGCTGGAGCGATCCTCCTGTCCGGATCCCGACTTCCCGCCCGGAGAGATGTGGATCATGGGCGAGTACTGCCACGACAGCCTGGGCCGCTACATTATCCTATATTATGGTTCCTTCGCGGAACTTCTGCAGGAGGAGGACGAGGAGGGCTGGAAGGACGAAATCTTCACCACGGTCGCCCACGAATTCACCCATCACATGGAGGAGACCGCCGGTCTCCACTCCTTAGACGACCGGGACGCCGAGTTTCTCCGGGAGGCGCTGGAAGACTATGCCGACTGAATCCTCCGCCGTGACCGGACGCTTTGCCCCCAGCCCCAGCGGCCGCATGCACCTGGGCAACCTCTGGTCCTGCCTGCTGGCCTGGCTGGCCGCCCGCAGCGCCGGCGGGCGCATGGTGCTGCGCCTGGAGGATCTGGACCCGGACCGCTGCCGGCCGGAATACAGCGATCAGGTGATGCGGGATCTGGAGTGGCTGGGACTGGACTGGGATGGAGAACCGGTCCGGCAGAGCCTGCGGACGGAGTTCTACGCCTCCGTCTTTGAGAAGCTCCGCGCCTCCGGCCTGCTCTATCCCTGCTTCTGCACCCGGGCGGAGCGGCTGGCCGCCTCGGCTCCCCATCGCTCCGACGGGCTTCAGGTCTACGGCGGCCGCTGCCGGACCCTCTCCCCGGAGCAGAGGGTCATTCTGGCCCGCAGCCGCAAACCCGCCTGGCGGGTCATGGTCCCCGACCGGACCGTCTCCTTCCGGGACCTGGTCCAGGGGCCTTACGAAGAAAATCTGGCCCGGGACTGCGGCGACTTCATTCTCCGCCGCTCCGATGGCGTCTTTGCCTATCAGCTTGCGGTGGTGGCGGACGACGCCGCCATGGCCGTTACACAGGTGGTACGGGGCAGCGACCTGCTCTCCTCCACGCCCCGTCAGATCTGGCTGCAGGAGCAGCTGGGGTATCCCACCCCCGCCTATGGCCATGTGCCGCTGCTTCTGGCCCCCGACGGCCGCCGGCTGGCCAAGCGGGACCGGGACCAGGAGCTGGGTCAGCTCCAGACGCGCTACACCGCCCCCGAACTGGTGGGCCATCTGGCGGTGGCGGCGGGACTGCTGGACGCCTTCCAGCCGGTCACTCCGTCCCAGCTGCTGTCCCGCTTTTCCTGGGCCAGGCTTCCCCGGGAAGACCGGACGCTGTCCCTGGCCTGACGCTCTTCCTGCCTCTTTCCATTTTCCCTGTACAACCTGCACAAATGCAGGATGTTTCACAGAATCCTGCAGAGTACCGAACCCGCCACGTCCGGAAAAGGAGACCTCTATGGACCTTTGCAGCATCACACAGATCCGGGCCCTGCTGGCCCGCCACGGCTTCCGCTTCTCGAAGTCCATGGGACAGAACTTTCTCATCGCCCCCTGGGTCCCCCAGCGCATTGCGGAGGCCTCCGGCGCGGACCCCGACACCGGAGTGCTGGAGATCGGACCGGGCATCGGCCCTCTGACGGAACAGCTCTCCCTGCGGGCCGGCCGGGTAGTCTCCGTGGAACTGGACCGCGCCCTGCTCCCCATTCTGGCGGAGACCCTGGCCGGCCGGGACAATGTGGAGATTGTACCAGGCGACATTCTGAAAACCGATATCCCTGCCCTGGTCGCAGAAAAACTGGGGGGGCTGACCCCCATCGCCTGCGCCAATCTTCCCTATAACATCACATCCCCCGCCATCACCGCTCTGCTGGAAGCGGGCTGCTTCCGGACCATCACCGTCATGGTGCAGAAAGAGGTGGCCCGGCGCATCTGCGCCGCCCCGGGGGAGAGCGACTACGGAGCCTTCTCGGTCTTCTGCCAGTACCACGCCGAAGCGAAGCTGCTCTTCGACGTTCCCCCCTCCTGTTTCCTGCCCGCCCCCAAGGTGACCTCCGCGGTTCTGCAACTGACGCCCCGTTCCGCCCCGGCGGAGGTGGACGACGAGGCCCATTTCTTCCGGGTGGTCCGGGGAGCCTTCTCCATGCGCCGCAAGACGCTGGTCAACGCTCTGGCTTCCGCCTTCGGGAATCAGATGAATAAGCAGGAGCTGCTCTCCTGCATTCTGGCGTGCGGCCTGGCGGCGGATATCCGGGGAGAGCGGCTCTCCATCGCGGATTTCGCCCGGCTCTCCCGGGCCATTCGTGGCATACAGAGATGAATTCCATCAATTTTCCCATTCGTTTTGTTTATACTTTGTATTGCCATGGAGCTGAAAATGGGGTAGAATGCTAAAAGCGTGTATGGCTCCCGGCATCGCGTCGGATGCCTCACAGATACAAGGAGGAGTTAATATGGAAACCTATGGTCTCGAGGCCCTGGGCATCATCAACCCCAGCGCTGTCTACCGTAACCTCTCTCCCGCCATCCTGGTGGAAAAAGCCCTAGCCCGCGGCGAGGGCTACCTCAACAACACCGGCGCTCTGTGCGTCAACACCGGCAAGTACACCGGCCGGTCCCCCAACGACAAGTTTATCGTCGACTCCGCCGGCGTGCACGACGAGATCGCCTGGGGCAAGATCAACGTGCCCATCAGCCAGGAGCGCTTCGACGCCATCTATGAGAAAATGGTGGCCTACCTGCAGAACCGCGAAGTCTTCATCTTCGACGGCTATGCCGGCGCCGATCCCAAGTATACCAAGGGCTTCCGCGTCATCAACGAGCTGGCTTCCCAGAACCTCTTCATTCACCAGCTCCTCCTGCGGCCCACTGCGGAGCAGCTCGCCAGCTTCAAGGCCGACTTCACCGTCATCTGCGCCCCCGGATTCAAGTGCATCCCCGAGCGCGACGGCGTGAACTCCGAGGCCGCCATCATCATCGACTATGAGAAGAAGATGGTCATCATCGCCGGCTCCCAGTACGCGGGCGAGATCAAGAAGTCCATCTTCTCCGTCATGAACTATCTGATGCCCAAGGAAGGCATCTTCCCCATGCACTGCTCCGCCAACATCGGCAAGGACGGCGACTCCGCCATCTTCTTCGGTCTGTCCGGCACCGGCAAGACCACCCTGTCCGCCGATCCCAACCGGATGCTCATCGGCGACGACGAGCACGGCTGGGCGGACGACTCCGTGTTCAACTTCGAGGGCGGCTGCTATGCCAAGTGCATCGACCTGACCGAGGAGCGCGAGCCCGAGATCTTCCGCGCCATCCGCTTCGGTTCTCTGGTAGAGAACGTCATCCACGACCCGGAGACCCGCGTACCCGACTACACCGACGGCAGCCTCACCGAGAACACCCGCGTGGGCTACCCCGTCAACTATATTCCCAACGCCGCCATCCCCGGCATCGGCGGAACCCCCAAGACCGTCGTCTTCCTGACCGCCGACGCCTACGGCGTCATGCCTCCCATCTCCAAGCTGAATGAGAAGCAGGCCATGTACTACTTCGTGTCCGGCTTCACCTCCAAGCTGGCCGGCACCGAGCGGGGCATCACCTCTCCCGTTCCCACCTTCTCCACCTGCTTCGGTGCTCCCTTCATGCCCATGGATCCCTCCGTCTACGCGAAGATGCTGGAGGAGAAGGTCAAGAAGTCCGGCGCCAACGTCTATCTGGTCAACACCGGCTGGAGCGGCAACAGCGGTAAGCGCATGAAGCTGAGCTACACCCGCGCCATGGTCACCGCCGCCCTCAACGGCGAGCTGGAGAAGGCCGAGTTCGTCACCGATCCCTACTTCGGCGTGCAGGTTCCCACCTCCTGCCCCAACGTCCCCAGCGAGGTCCTGATCCCCCTGAACAACTGGGGCGGCGACCAGGCTGCCTACGACGCCAAGGCCAAGGAGCTCGCGAAGTCCTTCGTGGAGAACTTCAAGAAGTACACCCACATGCCGCAGGACGTGGTCGACGCCGGCCCCAAGGCCGAGTAAGCCCTTCCCGGATCCCACAGACATACCGCGAGGCCGCACCCGATTTCGGGTACGGCCTCGCGTTTTATGCGTTATGAAAACGCCCCGGAGGGCGGAGTGTCTGGTCTGCCACCCCGGGGCGATACCGGCAGGGTGGCAGTGCGGTTTGCGCAGGGTCAGCGAGGGACGCGCGAATGTACAGCGGAACCGCAGACGCCCCATCTGTCCTCTATTGTATCACAGAAGCGCCCTCGAAGAAAGATGAAAACTGGAAACAATCTGTAAACATTTCAGCCGGACCTCAGCCACTCCGGGCTCTCCCGGTTCCGGGGAGCTGTCTCCCCGCCCGCAGACGCGGAAAAGGGCCGCGCAGAGCGGCCCCTTCTCTCACTTCTTCTCCGGGAAGGATACGCCGGAGACATTCACATGGACGCAGGTCACTTCCAGCCCGGTCATGGACTCGATGGACGTGCGGACAGCTTCCTGTACGGCCCGTCCGGTCTCGGGAATCGTGTGGCCATAGGCCATGAGGATACAGACCTCCACCTCAACCCGATCCTCTTCGTCCATCCGGATGCGGATGCTTTTGGACAGGCTCTTCTTCCCGACCCGGTCGCTCATGTCCTTCCCGGACGAGGCAGCCAGGCTGCCGACGCCTTCCACCTCAAGCGCCGCCGCGGCGGCGATGGCCGTGAGAACCTCTTCGGAAATGTGAATGTTGCCCAGCTCGTCCGAGTGGGAAACATAGTCTTTGCTGTCAGCCACAGGGCCTCTCTCCTTTCGTTTCAGGTGTCTCTTTCCTGAGTATACCATCCATTCTGCCTTTTGACAACCGGCAGGGGGGAAATTTTCACCGGCCTCGCCCGGCGGAAAACACCCCCTCGACAAAGCCCCGGATCCGGGCTATAATAGAGCGGACAGCGGCCTCCGGCTGCCATCTCCCCCCCGAAAGGATGTCTCCCATGCAGGTTGCGAAAAACTCCGTCCACGAAGTGGAGTTCACCGGCTACACGTCCGAGGGACTCGGCGTCGCCCGGCTGGATGGTCTGGTGGTCTTCGTCCCCGGCGTGATCCGGGGCGAACGGTGGAAGATCCGTCTGGAGAAGGTGGGGAAAACCGTAGCCTGGGGGCGCGGTACAACCCTCCTTCATCCCTCTCTGGACCGCCGCCCCCTGGACTGTCCCCACGCCAGCCTCTGCGGCGGGTGCCAGTACCGGCATATGTCCTACGAGGAGGAACTGCGCGCCAAGCGCCAGAAGGTGGACGACGCCCTGCAGCGGGTAGGAGGCCTGGAGCTGTCCGTCTCCGCCATTCTGGGGGCGGAACACCCGGAGCGCTACCGCAACAAGGTCCAGTTTCCGGTCTCCGCCGGAAAAAAGGGGCCCCGGGTGGGCTTCTTCCGCTTCGGCAGCCATGACGTGGTGGACGTGAAGGACTGCCTGCTCCAGCCGAAGGAGGCCGGTCAGGCGGCGGAAGTCCTCCGCCGCTGGATGAACCGGCGCCGGATCCCCGCCTACGACGAGGCCCGCCACTGCGGCCTGGTCCGGCACCTCTTCCTGCGCTTCGCCTCCAGCGGTATCCTCTGCTGTCTGGTGGTCAACGCCCCGGAGGGAGAAAGGCTGCCCTGGGAACATGAGCTGGTCTGGGGCCTTCGCTCCATCCCCGGCCTGACGGGCCTCACGGTCAACTTTAACACGGCGAAGACGAACGTGATTCTGGGAGAGAAGTACCGGCTGCTGTTCGGGCAGGACTGGCTGGAAGATACCCTCTGCAATCTCACCTTCCGCATCTCCGCTCCCTCCTTCTACCAGGTCAACCACGACCAGTGCCAGGTTCTCTACCGGAAAGCGGCCGAGCTTGCCGGCCTCACCGGGACGGAGACCGTCCTGGACCTCTACTGCGGAGCCGGCACCATCGCCCTCACCATGGCCGGACAGGCCGGACGGGTGATCGGAGCGGAGATTGTCCCCGAAGCCATCGAGGACGCGAAGGCCAACGCCGCCCGCAATGCGGTTTCCAACGCGGAATTCTTCTGCGGGGACGCCGGCGCCATCGCGCGGAAGCTGGCGGAAGAGGGAACCCGACCCGACGTGATCTGCGTGGATCCGCCCCGGAAGGGACTCTCTTCGGACGTAATCGACGCCGCCGTGCGCATGGCTCCGAAGCGGATCGTCTATGTCTCCTGCAATCCCGCCACTCTGGCCCGCGATCTTAAAATCTTTGCCGGCCAGGGCTACGCGGCCCGGGAGGCGGTAGCGGTGGACATGTTTCCCCGCACCGCCCATGTGGAAACGGTCTGTCTGCTGACACCCTCGGAGAGACCCAATCCGCAGACGGCCTGATTCCCTTTCCGGGACTGCCTTCGCATGCGGGTCCCCGGATTCTCTCAAAGGGAGGAGAAACGGAAGTGGAAGAGCGTTTCCGGTCCACTCTTGAGGCGGTCTCCCTGCATGGCACTCCGGAACAGAAGGAAAGAGTCCTGTACTGGAAAACGGCCATCGGGCTGCAGGACGTGGACGCTCTGGAGCCGTCCCCCTTCCTTCTGCGGATTGCCCTCGATCACACGAGGGGATCCATCGATCTGGCCGAGGCGGAGCGCCAGGTGGAGCGGGACGTCCGGGAACGGACGAAGGACGGTGGAATCGGGAATCGGAGCCTGGAAGCGGATCTGGTCCCGGTTCACCTTGTCCGGCTTCTCTGCGAAGACTCCTTCGATCTCTCGCCCTCCGCCTGGAGAGCCATCCATCAGGAACTGTTCCGCGGAGTCTTCCGCCACGCCGGCAGCTACCGGACCTGTAACCTCACGAAGCGTGAATGGGCCCTCAAGGGACAAACGGTGGCCTATACGCCCTGGCCGCACATCCCGGAAACCGTAACCTACGATCTTCAGCGGGAAGCCGGGTTCTCCTGGCAGGGCCTGACGGCCGCGGAGGCCATCCGGCACATCGCGGATTTTATCGCGGGGATCTGGCAGATCCACCCCTTCCGGGAAGGCAACACGAGGGGCACCGCCGTCTTTCTGATCCGTTATCTCCGGAGCCTTGGCTGCCCGCTGCGCATCGATGTCTTCGCGGATCACTCCTGGTACTTCCGCAACGCCCTGGTGCGGGCCAGCTTTGAGGACCGGGCAGGCGGAATCCGCCCCACGCCCGCCTTCCTGATCCGCTTCCTTGAAAACCTGCTGCTGGACCGGGGCCATGCTCTCAGGAACCGGGATCTCCATGTGGATTCCAGGGAAAACACCGATGTCCCGCTCCGGACCGGCGGCCCTCGAAGCCCGGAATCCTGCACGCTGGAAGAATGCTGTCTCCTGCGGGAACTGGAACGCAACCCTTCCCTCTCTCAGAAGCGGCTGGCCGCCGCGCTGGGGAAGCCGGAGCGGACCATCCGGGAGCGGATCGCCGGACTGCAGAAGAAAGGGCTGCTCACCCGGGAAAACGGCAGGCGAACCGGCAGGTGGATGGTTCTCTCTTCCCTGCGCACGTGAAAGAGGATGGAGGCGCATCCGCAATCCACCGGCAGGTGGCCCCGTTTCCTTCCGCTCTCCCGGACTCTCCCCGCTTCCGGACCGGCCGATGTCCTCCTTCCTGACCTCCGCGCTCTCGCCGGATGGAAATGAGGGGCCTCCTGATAAGGATATCCGAAAGAGCACATTCTCCTGCATTTACTTCAGACGGAGAGATTCGTTCATGAAATCGATTGTCAGAAAATCCTTTGTCAAAAGCCTCCCCGTGATGGCGGCCTATGTGATTCTCGGCATGGGCTTTGGCATCCTCATGCACGACCACGGCTACGGGCCTCTGTGGTCCATCGCCAGCAGCGTCTTCATCTACGCCGGCTCCATGCAATATGTGACGGTGGATCTGCTTTCCACCGCGGCCTCTCCCCTGTCCGCCGCCCTCATGACCCTCATGGTCAACGCCCGCCACCTCTTCTACGGAATCTCCATGGTGGGCAAATACCGGAAGATGAAGCGCACAAGGCCCTACCTCATCTTCGGCCTGACCGACGAAACCTACTCCCTCCTCTGCGACGACCGGGACCATCCGGCCGACGACAGGGAGGACGAGCTCTACTGCTTCCTGGTCACTCTCTTCAACCAGTCCTACTGGGTGGCCGGCAGCGCCCTGGGGGCGATCATCGGGTCCGTCCTGCAGTTTGACTCCACCGGCATCGACTTCTCCATGACGGCCCTCTTCGTCACCGTATTCGTGGAGCAGTGGCTGACCTCAAAGGAGCAGCGCGCCGCGCTGACGGGCATCGGGGTGTCCCTGCTGTGCCTGCTGCTCTTCGGCGAGAGCAGTTTCCTCATCCCCACCATGCTCCTCATCACCCTGATTCTCTCCATCCCCTACCGAAGGAAGGCCAGCAGCCATGCATGATATCCACGCCGTGATCCTGATCGCCATCATCGCCGCCGTCACCATGCTGCTGCGGTTTCTCCCCTTCCTGATCTTCAACGGCAATCACGAGGTTCCCCGCTACATCCTCTACCTGGGCGATAAACTGCCCTACGCCATCATGGGCATGCTCATCATGTACTGCCTGCGGGGTGTCTCCTTTGGAGCCCTGGCCGGCTGGCTTCCCTCGCTGCTCGCCGTAGCGGCGGTCGTCGCGCTCCACGTCTGGAAGCGCAACACCCTGCTGAGCATCATCGGGGGAACCGCCCTTTACATGTTCCTGGTCCAGGTTGTATTTGCCTGACATCCCTCTCCCCGCAAAGCCGTCTCCATCCTGACAGGGCTCCGCCCAGGGAGGTCTCCCATGGAGGAAAAGACATTCCGCACGTCCTGCGGCCAGATTCATTATTGGGTGGACCGTATTCCAGGCCGGAATCCTCCCCTCGTCTTCCTTCCCGGCCTCACGGCGGACCACCGGCTCTTTGAGGCCCAGATCCGCTTCTTCCAGGGCGCATACTCCCTCTTCGTCTGGGACGCCCCGGGGCACGGAGTCTCCCGCCCCTTCCGCCTGGCGTTCTCCCTTGCGGATAAGGCGGCCTGGCTCCACGACATCCTGCAGGCGGAAGGAATGAGCAACCCGGTACTCATCGGGCAGTCCATGGGCGGCTATGTGGCCCAGGCCTTTCTGCAGCAGTTCCCGGGGGAGGCCGCCGGCTTCGTTTCCGTAGACTCCTGCCCCCTGCAGAGGCGCTACGTCACCGCCGCGGAGCTCTGGCTCCTCAAACGGATGGAGCCGGTGTACCGCCTCTGCCCCTGGAACTGGCTGCTCTCCGCCGGTCCCGAGGGCTGCGCCACCTCCTCATATGGCAGGACCCTCATGCGGGAGATGATGCTGGCCTACGATGAGAATCCGAAGGAGTACGCCGCTCTCGCCGGACATGGATACCGGATCCTGGCGGAGGCCATGGAGGCTAATCTGCCGTACCGCATCGACTGCCCGGCGCTGCTGCTCTGCGGAGAGTACGACCAGGCGGGCTCCGCCCGCCGCTATAACCGGGCCTGGGTGCGGCACACCGGTCTTCCTCTGCGCTGGATTCCCGGCGCCGGCCACAACTCCAACACGGACCGTCCCTTCACGGTCAACGCCCATATCCAGGCGTTTCTTCGTCAGCTGAATCCGCCGCCAGAGCCCGCGCAGGCCCGGCAGACCGGATCCTGTACAAATACGCCGGCGTCCGAGCCGGCCTGGAGGTAATTCACCATGCCTGAAGCAAAGAAAAAACTGATCTTTGTCAGCCACGCTCCCTCCGACGGCGAGTATGCCGTCGCTTTCGCGAAACTGCTGGAGTCCATGGGGCTTCACGAGGACGAAATCATCTGCTCCTCCGCCGCTCCCTACAGCGCGCCGCTTCGGGGAAACGTCTACCACTGGCTGATGGAAAACGGCTCTGACAGCGAGCTGTACATCATGTACATGCTCTCCCACAACTACTTCCGCGACGCGGACTGCCTCAACGAGATGGGCGCCGCCTGGGTCATGAAGCGCACCTGGATGGCCTTCCTCATGCCCGGGTTTGACTTTGACGAAATCCGGGGCTGCCTGGCCGGCACCCGCAACGCCATCAAGCTGGACCGGCCGGACCAGGAGGCCCTCAACATCCTTCTGGATCGGCTGAAGGGCACGCTCTCCCCCCTCTTCGGACTGCGCACCATGTCCGATCCGGTCTGGGCCTCCCGCAAAGCGGAGTTCCTGGCCAGAGTGGCCTCCATCGCGGACGCCGGCAACAAGCTGGAGTTCGCCCGCATGGTCGCCAGCAGCCACGGCGAAATTCCCCAGGACCCGGACGCCATGACCCTGGATGCCTGCATCATGGTGGTATACGCGGACTCCACGCCCCGCCGCCAGATCTCCATGTCCACGGACATGACGGGCATCACCATCTCCTCCGGCGCCATCCGCTTTAACCGGGACGAGTCCTTCGACGAGGTCACCCGCTGGAAGGCCGCCATCCGCCGGCTGGAGCAGTTCGGCTACGTGGACCTTATCAATCCACGGGAGATGATCTACGAGGTCACGCCCCGGGGCCACCGCTTCGCGGAAGAGGCCAGGGCCCACTATGACATCGACATCACAAAGCGCCCCGAGGAGTACCTGGTCGAGGACTGAGTGCTCCGGAGCGTTCCCCTTTCCTCACCTGCAGCAGCGGCGGACCTTTCCGGTACGGAAGGCCCGCCGCTGATTGTTCTTCTCTTCGTCCGAACTTCTCAGGCCGGAGGCCGCTCCCCCAGGGGGCAGTCCGCGCCCCGGATCCAGCGGATCTCCTCCGGCGGAAGATGCTCCGCGCAGACGGAAGCGTACCAGTCCGGGCCGGCGAAAAGACGAAAGTGGAGTCCATCCATCTCCAGCAGGGACTCGGATGGCAGCAGCGCTCCCTCCGGAATATCCCCCGGCAGAGGGACTTCAATCCCGTCCAGGCGACGGATCAGGCCCTCGCCGGACCGCTTGACCACACTCTCCTTCAGCGTCCACAGAAGGGTAAACCGTCGCCAGCAGTCCTCCCCTTCCCCCATCCAGTTCAGTTCCCGGGCAGAGCAGACCCGCCGGGGCAGGCTGGGCCGGTAGCGCTTCACCGCCTGAATATCCACTCCCAGCGGCCGGTCATCCAGACCGCAGAGCGCAAGGGAGGCGCTGTGACTCAGATTGAAGCAGTGTCCGGGATCCGATGGGAAAAAGGGCTTGCCGTGTTCTCCCCGCTCCAGCGCCGGCAGGCTCTCCCATCCCCAGGCCTCCCGGACCGCCAGGGCCAGCAGACCATAGGCCTGCCGGCGGTCCTCCATCTCCCGGGTTCCATACAGTACCATATCTTCTTCTCTCTCTTTCCTTTGCGCGCAGCTACTCTAACAGGGCAGTTCATACCAGAGGCCGGCAGCGGCCAGGTCCGCAAACAGCCTCCCCTCCGGCGCCTTCAGAGTGAACAGGGCAATCAGGAGTCCAAGTCCCAGGGCCAGAACCACGGGAACGGACCATTTCGTCCCCTGGAAGGGCCCGCTGAACTGCGTCGCCAGCCAGAACGCCCCCGCCATCAGGAGAAGGTAGAGGACAAAATTCACCCAGGCCGCCTCTCCACCAAGGACGATGTTGTAGAGCCAACCCAGGACCAGCATCAGGGCGCAGGCCGCTTCCATGGCCAGAAGCCAGGGTTTCCACGCCCCGGGCCGTCCCTGGCTGAGCCAGAGCCCTGCACCCAGAAGGGGCCAGAAGAGGATCTTCGTGTGCTCCCAGACACTCTCACGCACCAAAGAGAAGAGCGCCGTTCCTCCATGGGGGATCCAGCCGTAGAGCCGGTGAAGAACCATGCCCCCCAGAATGGCCGCCACACAGGCCCCGGCCAGCTGCCGCTTCCCGTAATACATGTCCGCATCACCTCCCGGAAGCCTATGCGCTCCGGGACGGCTGCATGCATATTTTTCACCCGCCTCCGGCACACTGAAGACAGCGACACAGCATGCGAGGTGATATCATGAACATGACGGATCAGGACTACGGCAATCTGGTCAACGGCCTCTCCCGCCCCTCCCCCATGGGAAAGAACCTGCTCTGGGCCTTCTGCGTGGGCGGCGCCATCTGCGCCATCGGGCAGGGGCTGTCCAACCTCTACCGCTCCTGGGGGCTGGAGGAGGAAGCGGCGGGGGCCGCCGTCTCCGTGACCCTTATTCTGGCCGCCGCTCTGCTGACCGGCCTTGGAATCTTTGACAAACTTGCAAAAAGGGCGGGAGCCGGCACGCTGGTGCCCATCACCGGCTTTGCCAACGCCATGGTCTCCCCGGCCCTGGAATACAGAACGGAGGGTCTGGTCACCGGCACCGCCGCGAAGCTCTTCACGGTAGCGGGACCGGTCCTGGTGTTCGGGATCTCCGCCAGCGTCCTCTATGGTCTGATCCTCCTTCTTCTGGGAGGAGCGTAGGAAAGGCCGGCCCTCCCGGGCCGGCCTTTTCGTATCCCGGATTCAGTTTTTCCGGTTCCCAATGAAGCGCAGCAGGTAGAGGAACAGGTTCAGAAAGTCCAGGTACAGCTGCAGCGCGGAGAAAATGGAGGCCTTGGCCAGCATCTCCGGGAACCCTGAGTAGTACTGATACATGGCCCGGATCTTCTGGGTATCGTAGGCGGTGAACCCCAGGAAGACCGCGATGCCGACCACGCAGACCGCCGTGTCGAACATGCTGAGGCGCAGAATGAACAGGGACAAAAGGCCGTAGACAATCAGGAAGATGAGTCCGGACATGAGGATGGGCCGCAGGCCGGAGAGATCCCGCTTCGTAAACCAGCCATAAGCCGCCAGAACGGCGAAGTACACCGCCGTAGCGGCGAACACCAGAACCATGGTGGCGAGATCAAACAGCAGCAGGTACATCGAGAGGGTAAAACCGAAGAGGACGGAGAACACCACAAAGCAGGCGATCGCCGTTCCCACCCGCATGCGCTCAATGCGGGTCGCCATCGTCAGGGAGATGGCCAGGGTCGCCACCAGCGCGATCACATGGATCCAGGGGATGGCGCTCAGGGACCAGAAGGTGAAACCGGTAAACCAACTGCCCACCGCCACGCCGAAGGTCACCGCCAGCCCCAGCACCATCCAGAGGAAGGTCCTGGCCGTAAACTGTCCGACAGTCTCCTGGCTGCCATACGTCAGCCCGGGATCAAAGCCATAGGGATCGTAACTCATACAAAACACTCCTTTCCTGCCGGCTCACGGGGCCCTGCGAGCCCCGGGGTCGTATCCGGTTGCTGATTATGAGGAACAGAAGCCGGAACAGATGTCCCATTCCGGCCCGCCTTAAACGATGGCCGCATCGCGAAGGTCTCCGGTCTTCAGAATCCGTACAGGGGATCGATCGTCCAGCGGTCGTTTGTCATGTAGCCATGTGTGATCTTCAGGATCGCAAAGAGATCCCGCTTTTTCAGTCCGAGCAGATCCAGGTCGATCTTCTCGTTCGGGCGCCTGGGAAATACCCGGGTGTTGAGGAAGAAGAGAACGTCTTCCCAGTCCCCCTCCTCCGGAAGCATCCAGGTGACCCGGGGATCCAGGATCTCCGCCCGCATCCGGTCCGTCTCCGCGTCGTATTCCACCCGGATGGCCACCTGATCCCCGTCCATCACGTTGAACTTCAGGTCTCTCGGCATTTCCATGCGAATCCCTCCGTTTCCTGCAGACGGCTGACCAGCCTGGCCTTTGTTTTGCGCACCTCGAAGGGCGTATACAGCGGGTCGTTCCAGGCTGCGATTCTCTCTTCCGTCCCGGGGGCCAGCTCCAGAGCCGGACCATATCTTCGGATCAGCGCGGCGTATTCGGTCAGAGGACGGCAGCGAAGGTTCCCGGTTTCATCCGCTGTCAGAAACATGGCAGGAGGGGTGATTGCCTCTCCGTCTTCTGTCAGCCGATTGTCCAGAGCGCATCCCTGATCAAAGCAGGGGCCAAACCGAAACCGACCGTTCTCCTCCTGCAGGAAGACAATATTCTCCAGATGTCTGTCATGATTCAGCGTAATCCAGTCCAGACAGATGATCTTCAGGAGATAAGCCCGCGCATCCAGCCCTGTTCTGCTTTGAATGTCCTCCACAAGCACGTCCAGCTGCTCTTCCATGGTTTCGCAGGAAAGGAAGCGCCTGCTCCCTGCTCTTCCCAGGACCTGCAACAGTGTGATTTCCGAACATCCCGCCGGAAGAAAGGTTTCGCTGACACACCCATTGTTTCGTGTATCTTTCCCATTTACGAAAATCGCGCAGGTCTGATACCGGACATACTCCAGGTTGGAACCATCCAGAAGCGAGGAAATCAGAGCCTCGTGGAGTCCCTCATGAATACAGCTGTCCCCTTTGTACCAGAGAGCGTCCATGAGCCATTTGTCCTGGACTCCTCTGCAGCTGATCCGTACGGCGCCGGACCGGCCGATTACTCTTCCCGCATGCAGTCTGCGCTCCGCGGCCTCACGCCGCATGATACGCCCCACAAAATCCCGTTCGGACTCTCCTTCCGCCTGGAACGCCACATGGCTGCAGCGGCCCTGGCCTCGCAGATGGGGAGGCATATGGCACTTTGTGAGGAAACCCTTTTCGTTCTGCGCCCAAACCCAGCCCAAATTCATCGCCTCCACCGGGAATCCGGACCGCTTTCAGGCCGTCCGGAATCCGGGTTCCGCTCAGGTCTCGTGATCGCTTACGTGAAACTGCTTCAGATTCCCGATCTTCAGGCTCCGGCGGTCCAGTTCGTCCAGCACCGCCTGCAGAGGGATGTTCTGCTCCACCATCATCACGGTCAGGTGGTAGAGCAGGTCGGAGATCTCGCCCACGGTATCCTCCTGGACTCCGTTCTTGGCGGCGATGATGGTCTCCGCGCACTCCTCGCCCACCTTCTTGAGAATCTTATCCAGGCCCTTCTCGAAGAGGTAGCATGTGTAGGAGCCCTCCTGAGGCTGGGCCTTGCGTCCCTCCACCACCTGGTAGAGGCGCTGCAGTGTATCTGCCATATCAGATCGCTTCTTTCTGTTGAATATACCCCGCCCTGTTCCCCCTTATTCCAGGGGGATTTCGTTGAAAAAGCAGCTGTAGGCCCCGGTGTGGCAGGTGGGGCCGTCCGGAATGCAGAAATAGAGCAGGGTGTCCGTATCGCAGTCCGTCATGATTTTCTTCACGTGGAGGAAGTTGCCGGAGGTGCCCCCCTTGTTCCACAGCTCCTGGCGGCTGCGGGACCAGAACCAGGCGGTCTTCGTCTTCAGAGTCAGCTCCACCGCCTCCCGGTTGGTAAAGCCCAGCATCAGAATATCCTTATTCTCCGCGTGCTGAATGATGACAGGGATCAGCTCGGATTTCTGAAAAAGCAGGTCCAGATCAAACATGTCGTTCACCTCGCCGGTATGTTGTGCCGCCGCAGGCAGTCCTTCACCTGGGGCACCGTCAGTTCTCCGAAGTGGAAAAGAGAGGCCGCCAGAGCCGCGTCGCAGCCCGTCTCCTGAAAGACCTCCACAAAGTGGTCCAGAGACCCGCAGCCACCGGAGGCGATGACGGGAATGGAGACCGCCTGCGTGATGGCCTTCGTCATCTCCAGATCATACCCGGCCTTCGTGCCGTCCGCGTCCATGGAGGTGAGAAGAATCTCTCCGGCCCCCAGGGCCTCGCCCTTCTTCGCCCACTCGATGGCGTCCAGACCGGTGGGAATCCGTCCTCCCGCCACTACCACTTCGTAACCGCCCTCCGGGCGCCTGCGGGCGTCGATGGCCAGCACCACGCACTGGCTGCCGAAGCGTTCCGCGGCGGCGGAGATCAGGGAAGGGTCCTTCACGGCGGCGGAGTTGACCGAAATCTTGTCAGCCCCCGCCCGCAGCAGGCGCTGAAAGTCCTCCAGCGTGCGGATGCCGCCGCCCACGGTCAGGGGCACAAAGACCCGGGCCGCGGTCCGCTCCACCACGTCCGCCACGGTATCCCGGGCGTCGCTGGTAGCCGTGATGTCCAGGAAGACAATCTCGTCGGCCCCCTGGTCCGAATAGTAAGTCGCCAGTTCCACCGGGTCCCCGGCGTCCCGGATATTCACAAAATTGACTCCCTTGACCACCCGTCCGTCCCGGACGTCCAGACAGGGGATGATACGTTTCGCTAACATGCTGCTGTCGCCTCCCGGTCCCGCCGCAGCCGTTTTCTGCCGGCGGGTCTGCCGTGGTATGGATCCTTTCTCTCCCCTCAGGGCAGGGAGCGCTCCAGGCAGATCCGATCCCGAAGCTCCACTCCGTTTTCCAGAATGGGATGATCGTACTGTTCCCGAAACCAGTCCGGAATCCGACCGGTCTCCCGGAACCCCAGGCTGGCGTAAAACCGCAGTACCGCGGGGTTCTCCCCCGTCCCAAGGCGCATGGTGCGGAACACGCCGCTCAGCCGGCGCATCAGGGTCTCCATCAGCTCCGTCCCGAATCCCTGTCCCTGGTGCGCCGGAACCACAGCCAGATTCTGCACCTCGCAGACCCCGTCGCCCTCGTCGGTCACAAGGGCCACCGCCCGCAGAGGGTCCTCCTCTTCCGCTCCGTCCAGCATGGCTTCCTCGGGCCATTCGTCCAGCATCTCCGGCAGAATGGCGTCCAGATCCGCCCCGTCCAGGGCCGCCAGCTGGCTCATCAGGTCTTCTCCGGGGCCATCCTCCTCCAGTATGAAGAGACGACCCCGGTCCAGATACGAGAAAACCCGTTCCTCCTGTTCGTCCCCCACCAGAAGCAGGGGCACATAGGGTTCCCGGGCTCCCGCCGGTATTTCCCGTATGCTCACGCCTGGGAACCTCCGTCCGCCACCGCCCGGGCCAGGTCCACCGCCCCGGTGTAGTACGCCTTGCCGACGATGGCCCCGTAAAGATGCTGCGCCGCCAGGGCCCGGATGTCCTCGTTACAGGAAACGCCTCCGGAGGCCACAATGCGACAGGAGACGGCCTCCTGCAGCCGGGCCAGCCGGGCAAAGCTGGGGCCGGACAGGGCCCCGTCCGTATCGATATCCGTGAAGATCAGGGTCCGCACCCCAAGGTCCTCCATGGAGCGGGAGAAATCCAGGTAATCCAGTCCGGAGTCCTCCACCCAACCGGCGGTACGGACCTTACCGTCTTTCGTATCCACCCCGACCGCGATGCGCTCTCCCCAGGTCTGAACCGCTTCCCGCACCAGTTCCGGGTGGGTGACGGCGGCGGACCCTATCACCGCCCGGGTCACCCCCATGGCGAAGACCGCCTCCAGGTCCTCCATGCGGCGGATGCCGCCGCCCAGCTCGATCTTCAGACCGGACCGGGCCAGAGAGAAGACAATATCCCCGTTCTTCCGCCTGCCATCCTTCGCCCCGTCCAGATCCACCATGTGGAGCCAGCGGGCTCCCGCCGTGCGAAAGTCCGCAGCCACGGCGGCCGGATCGTCCGCCACCTGGTGTACGGTGGCGAAATCCCCCTTATAGAGACGCACCACGCGGCCGTCCTTGAGATCGATGGCAGGTAAGATAATCATAGGGTCCTCCTTTCTTCGGAGCGGCGGCGCTCAGCCGTCCCCGAAGACATAGTCGTAGAAGTCGTTTTCAATCAGCCGGTCCGTGCTCTCCAGCTTGTACGAGACCAGCTTGCGCATGGTACTCACGTATTCCTCCTGCTCCTCGGCGGTCATGGTCACACCCTCCGCCGGGGTAAAGGTCTGCTCGTAGCGGTCGTAATAGCCCCGGTCTGAGATCCAGCAGCGGGAGGAGAAGATCACAAGGCCTTCGCTGTCCGAGAGGATGTCCGTGCCGTCCAGCATCCGAGAGTCGTACTCCAGGCCCAGAAGGTTGGAGACGGTGGGGAGAATGTCCACCTGGCAGCAGACCTTGTCCACCTCGACCGGCTCCTCCATGCTGGCGGACCAGAGGATGAGGGAGTTTCTGTAGATATCGAAGTCGATGTCTTCCTCCTGAATTTTTTCCAGATCACCCTCGCCGAAGGACCTGCCGGCCAGTTCCTCCATGACGGGCACATCGAAGTAGGGGATGTGGTCCGGAGCCGCCACGATCAGGGTCTTATCCAGCTTGCCCGCCGCCTCCAGCTTATCGATCAGAGTCTTCAGGCACTTATCCACTTCCATGGCGGTCGCCACGTAGTTCTGGGTGGTCTCGCTGTAAGGCAGGGCCCGTACGGTCTCCCGGTAGGGAGCCACAATCCGGTTGTTGGTGTAGGGCATGTGGCCGCTGATGGTCAGATAGTACACATGGAAGGGCGTATCGCTGTGGACATAGTCGTCGATGCTGGCCTCGATCATGTAGCTGTCCCGCTGGGGCCAGAGCATCTCGCCGCTTTCGCTCATCTCCAGGTTGTCAAAGCCCATGCCGAACTGGTGCCAGTCGTAGCCCAGGTTGGGGTGGGACTTGTCCCGGTTGTACATGTTGGAGTTGGGGTGATAGCCCAGTACCTGGTATCCCTCCCGCTTCAGCTGCTGGGCCAGAGAGAAGTAGAGGTTGGTGCCCAGATCTCCGGTGTGGGGCAGGGTGGCCGGGTTTCCGTTCTTGGGATAGAGCCCCAGCAGGTTCTGGCACTCGCCGCCGGAGGTGCTGGTGAAGTGGAGGGCCGTGTAGAAGTTGTGGAAGACAAAGCCCTCGTGGGTCAGTTTGTAGAGGGTGGGCGTCAGCTCTTCGTCGATGGCATAGCCCGTGAATCCCTCAATGGTGAGGAAAATCACGTTGTAGCCCTTGAACATGCCGGTGTACTCGTTCTTTTTCGACGGGGTTACGCTGTTGAAGTAGTCGCACAGCCATTTTACGTCGTCGTTGGGGGCGTTCTCCCCGAGCGCGGCCAGATCCACATCCATCACGTTGGGCGACGTATCCAGGGGCGGCTCCTCAGACTGAGAACCGCTGCCGGAACCGCTGGCGGAGCCACTTCCGGATTGCGAGCCGCTGCCCGTGCCGCCGGGCAGATTCCCGAGGCCGGAGAAGTCCCCGGTTGGGCCGCCGGAGGGTTTGAAGAACATATGCTTCACGTCCAGACGCAGCATGTTCCACAGGCCCAGCTGCTCCACCTGGTCGTCCAGACTGCTGTCCATATTGTAGAGCTGTTTCGGAGTCAGGTCTCCGCTCCAGGGAAGATTCAACACCAGCAACCCGGCCACATGCAGCGCGGCGGTGACCGCCAGCGTCGCGGCAGTCAATCGGATGTCGCAGCGTTCAAACTCCGTAATCCGGCCCGCGAAAAGGAACGCCGCCACCGTGGGAAGAAAGCAGAGCACGATCATGGGGAGAAACCCGATCACCGTGGGTACGATCACGTCCAGATAGTCCGTCAGACGGTTCCCCGCCGCCGTCCCAAGAAAACTCAGGGGGTAGTAGCTCTGGAGAATGGTCTTGGCAATCATCTCCACGATGCAGATCAGGGGAAACAGAATGGAGAAGGCCCGGAAGAGAATCCGGTTGACTCCGGAGGGAAAGGGCAGGGTCAGAACGCTGAAGAAGAGTCCCGCCGCCAGGGAAAAAACCAGCCAGACCGGCAGGTAGGAGAGCGGCGCGCCCATCCGGATATGGAGCACCAGCTCCAGGAACAGAAACTGCAGCGGGAAAAAGAGAACCCGAAAAGCCGTTCTTCCGGGGCCCGCTCCGGCCGGCTCTCCATGGCTGTGCCGGGGCCGTTTCCCCTGATACTGCGCGTACATGGCTGTTTACCTCCCAGACTGAATTATCTTCTCCGTTACGGGACGGTCAGTCGTTCAGGGCCGCAAAGTTGCGGAGAATCTGAAGTCCCACCTCGCCGCTCTTCTCCGGGTGGAACTGGCAGCCGAAGAAGTTTCCGCTCTGCACGGCCGCCGTCACCGGCAACCCGTAGTCCGTCAGAGCGATAACCTGCCCGGGATCTGTATCCTGGGCGGAGAAGGAGTGCACAAAGTAGACCATGACCCCCTCGTCCAGGCCCTGGAACAGGGGGGACGGGTTGGGAAAGACCAGCGAATTCCATCCGATGTGAGGGAGTTTGAGGCTGGTGGGAATGCGGGCCACCCGCCCCTTCACCACGCCCAGTCCGGCGCAGGGACGCACCTCTTCCCCGGTCTCCAGCAGCAGCTGCATGCCGAGACAGATGCCCAGCACCGGTTTGCGCTTCCCCTGCTCCAGTACGGCCCGGTCCAGGCCGGGCGCACGGAGCCTGTCCGCCGCGTCCGGGAAAGCCCCGACGCCGGGCAGAATGATCGCCCGGGCGCGTTCCAGCTCCGCAGGATCCCCCGTGATCCGGGTCTCCTGCCCCAGATATCGGAAGGCGTTGGAAACGCTCTTCAGGTTTCCCACACCATAGTCTATGATTGCGATATACCCTTTCAATTTAACCGCTTCCCTCCGAAATGTCAAGGCCGGAGAGGCTCCTCCCCGGCCCGCATCTGTTAATTTTTCATGAATTCCTGCTTACACACCTGTTACTTTGTTTGCAGATCTGTTACCGCTGCCGGCTTCGGTTTTCACAGAACACCCTTTGTGGAAACAACTCCGGTTCCCTCCTGCCGGACGGCGTCTTTCACCGCCAGCCCCAGGGACTTGAACAGACCCTCCGTGATGTGGTGGGCGTTGGCGCCGTAGAAGCACTTCTGATGGAGAGTGAGGCCGGCGTTCATGGCCACCGCCCGCATGAACTCCACGGTCAGACAGGCATCGTACTCCCCGATCATGGGCTGGGGCATATCGGCGTCAAAGACCAGGAAGGGACGGTTGGAGAAGTCCAGCGCCGTGAAACACAGGGCCTCGTCCATGGGCACATAGGCGCTGCCGAAGCGCCGGATGCCCTTCCGGTCCCCCAGGGCCTCCTTCAGCGCCATTCCCAGGACAATGCCGGTGTCCTCCACCGTGTGGTGTCCGTCCACTTCCAGATCCCCGTGAACCTTCAGCTCCAGACCCCAGCCGGCGTAAAAAGCCAGCGCCGTCAGCATGTGATTGAAAAACCCGATGCCGGTGTCGATGGACACGGCCCCTCCGTCCAGGGACAGGTTGAGCTCGATCTGCGTCTCCTTCGTCTCCCGGATCTTATGGGAAGTCCGCATGGATATCCCGCCTTTCTTCGGACCCGCGGTCCGTATTCCGGCCGCTCCCCGGGCCCGGAGGCTCCGGGGAGCGGAATGACATGTCTACTGCTCGAAGCGCACCTGGATGGAGTTGGCGTGGGCGTCCAGTTTCTCCGCCATCGCCATGGTGACGATCTCTCCGGCCAGGGGCTCCAGCGTCTCCCGGCTGAACTCCACAATGCTCATGGTCTTGAGGAAGGCGTCCACGCTCAGCGGAGAGAAGAAGCGGGCGGTGCCGCTGGTGGGCAGCACGTGGTCCGGACCCGCCAGGTAGTCTCCCAGGGGCTCCGGGCTGTAGGCGCCCAGGAAGACGGCGCCGGCGTTGCGGATGGAGGGCAGAATCGCTCTGGGATTTTCCGTCACGATCTCCAGGTGCTCCGGCGCCACCTCGTTGGCCAGAGCGGCGCACTCCTCCAGACTGTTGCAGACGATGGCGCAGCCGAAGTCCTTTATGGCCGCCTCCACGATCTCCCGCCGGGACAGTTTCGTCAGCTGGCGGGCAATTTCCCCGTAGACTGCGTAGGCCAGGGTCTCGGAATCCGTCAGCAGCACGGCGGAAGCCAGACGGTCGTGCTCCGCCTGGGCCAGCAGGTCCGCCGCGATGTAGCGGGGCTCCGCCGTCTTATCCGCGATGATCAGCACTTCCGAGGGACCGGCCACCATGTCGATGTCCAGGGTGCCGTAGGCCAGGCGCTTGGCGGCCGCTACAAAGGCGTTGCCCGGCCCCACCAGTTTGTCCACTTTGGGAATGAAACCGGCGCCCCAGGTGAGAGCCGCCACGGCCTGGGCTCCGCCCACCGCGATGACCCGGTCCACGCCGGCGATCTTCGCCGCCGCCAGCACGCCGTTGTTGAGGTTCTCCGTGGGAGGCGTAACCATGACGATCTCCTCCACGCCCGCCACCTTGGCGGGGATGACGTTCATCAGCACCGAGCTGGGATAGGCCGCCGTTCCGCCGGGAACGTAGACGCCAACCCGGGTCAGTCCCCGGACCACCCGGCCCACGATGCCGCCGTCCGGAGAGGTCCACTCCCGGCTGCGGATGAGCAGTTTCTCATTGTAGTCCCGGATGTTGGCCGCGGCGTGCTCCAGGGCGGCGACCAGAGCGGGATCGCAGGCGGCGTAGGCCGCCTCAATCTGCTCCCGGGTCAGCTCGAAGGGATCGTGGCGGTCATAGACATAGGAATATTCCTGTACGGCGTCGTAGCCCCGCTCCCGCACGTTCTCCAGGACGTGGCGGACAAGGCGCTCCACGTCCTCCTTACGCTGGGAGGCGCGGGACCGCATGGCGGCCAGCTGCTTCTGCTCGGCGGACCCGTCCGCCCGGATGATGGTGATCATGAATCGTGTTCCTCCCGGTATTCCGTTCTGCCGCCGGCGGGGCGGCCGTTGTGCCTCGAATGGATCAGACTCCGCTTCTTCCCAGCTCTGTCTCGCAGCGGGAGAGGAAATCCGTAATCTGGTTTTTGTACAGCTTCATGCTGGCTGTGTTGACAATCAGCCGGGCGGAGACCTCCGCCACGGTTTCAATGGGAATCAGGCCGTTGGCCCGGAGGGTGGCGCCGGTCTCCACAATATCCACGATGGCGTCCGCCAGACCGAGGATGGGGGCCAGCTCCACGCTGCCCTCGATCTTGACGACCTCCACGTCCATGCCCTTGCGGGCAAAGAACTCGTGGGTAACGTCCGGATACTTGGAGGCCACCCGGCGGGTGCGGTAGGTGCCGAAGAAGTCAACGCCCTCCTTCACCGCCAAAGCGAAGCGGCACCGTCCGAAGCCCAGGTCCAGTACCTCGTAGAAGGCGCCGCCCTTCTCCAGAATGGTGTCCTTGCCCACGATTCCCAGATCGCAGACCCCATGCTCCACGTAGGTGATGACGTCCGGCGCCTTGGCCAGCACCGCATCCAGAGGATAGTTGGGCAGCGCGTGGATCAGACGCCGGCCCGGATCCTCCACCGGCCCGCAGTCCAGACCCATGCGTTTGAAGAGGGCAATGGACTGATCCAGCAGCCTTCCCTTCGTGATGGCGATGCGCATGCGCTCCGTCCCGTTCATACCTCCACCTCCCGTTCTCCATCCCGGTCACAGATCAGGACGGTATGTACGCCCTTGTCCCGGGCGAGATTGAGAGTGGACTCCAGGGTACGGCACGGGGAGAGCTCGCAGGTGCCCGCCGGGCGGCTGTCCACCGCCTCGATGGCCTGCCCCAGGCAGCCGGGTTCGAAGTGAACCACACAGCGCAGCCTGGGCAGCGTGGCGGGAGGCAGGGTGCGGGCCACGGCGTCCACGTCCACCATGAATCCGGTGGCCTGGGCGTCCCGTCCGAAGACTCCCACCAGGCGGTCGTAGCGGCCGCCGGAGAGAACCGCTTCGCCGGCGCCCTCCATGTAGCCCCGGAACACCAGACCGGTGTAGTACTCCATCTGGTGGACCATGCCCAGGTCAAAGCGGAGATAGGGGCCATAGCCGGCGGCGTTCAGCTCCTCCCAGAGGGTGCGCAGGCCGTCGATGGCCTCCGTGCGCCCCGCCAGAGCCTCCGCCTCGTCCAGCACCTCCACGCCGCCGAAGAGGCGGGACAGCTGGCGCAGACCCACCGCCGCCGGATCCCCGTCGTAGGGGGCCAGGGCCGCGTTGAGGGCCGCGAAGTTCTTGCCTTCGATGAGCGCGCGCATCTCCTCGATCTGCTCTTCGCCCGCTCCCAGCCGGGCGGCCAGGGCCCGGAAGAAGCCGGCGTGTCCGATCTCCACGTGGAAGCGAACCGCGCCGCAGGAGCGCAGGGCGTCCACCGCCGTGGCGATGATCTCCATGTCCGCCTTCATGCCGCGGGCGCCGATGAACTCCGCCCCGCACTGGGGGATCTCCCGGCTGGTGCCGTTGTGGGCCGGGCTGGCCCTGTAGACCGTCTGGTCATAGTACAGCCGCTGGGGCAGCGGGACGGAGCGCAGCTTGGTGGCGGCCACCCGGGCCACGGGGGTGGTACAGTCCGGCCGCATGACGCAGATGCGCCCGCTGGGGTCCGCCACCTTCAGCATCCGCTCCTGGGGGATGGCGCTGCCGGACTGGACGAATACGTCGTAAAACTCGGTGTCCGGAGTGGACACCTCCTGATACCCCCGGCGGCGGAACAGCCGGATCAGGCGCTCCTGCACCTGTCTGCGCTCGGCGCACTCCGCGAACAGGCGGTCCCGGGTGCCTTCGGGGGTGTTGATGATGGCTTTCAAAGGGAATCCCTCGCTCTTTTTCACTTTACCGCACTACTATACTATACTATACTGCCGTTTTGCCGTCAAGAAAAATTCTCCGCCGCTTCCGGCTTTCGTCCCCTTAACCGAAGAGCGGCGCGGGAAGTTTCCTCCCCGTGCCGCTCTTCCCGTTTCCGGGTCTATTTCAGCTCGATTTCCGGCATCAGTTCGTCCCCGACGATGGAGAGCATCCGGTCCAGTTCCCCGGTCTCCTCCGGGGTCAGGCGGGCCAGGACCCGCTCGATCACCTGCCGGGAGTAGCCCCGGCCGATGTTGTACTCCTCCATGTACTTCTCCGTCGGCCGCAGGTGGTATTCCCGCCGGTCCGTGGAGGAACGCACCTTCTCGATATAGCCCTTCTGGATCAGGCTGTTGATCTTATAGGCAGCGTTGGGGGAGGAGATATGGATAAAGGAGGCGAACTCGTTCACGGTGGGGCCGTTCAGGGTGTGGATGACTTCCATGCAGAAGGCCTCCATGGGTGTCAGACTGGACTCCCGGCTCTGAAACCGGGCGAAAATCTCCTGGTAGAAGTGGAGCTTGAATTTGGTGTAAACCCTGGAAAAGCTGTCTTCCAGCATGCTGTCCCTCCTCGATACCTCAGATTCGATCCGTCTCGGCTCAGCGGTCCGTGAGAGCGAAGGTCAGTTCCGCCCGGCACGCCAGTTTGCCGTCCACCCGGGCCACGGCGGTGCCATGCCCTACCGGTCCCTGCCGGGCGGTCAGCTCGCATTCCATTTCCAGCACGTCGCCGGGACGCACCTGCTGCTTGAACCGGCAGTTGCGGATCCCCCCGAAGAGGGCCAGCTTGCCCTCGTTGCCCTCCTCCGTGAGGATGGCGACGGCGCCCACCTGAGCCAGGGCTTCCACAATCAGGACCCCTGGCATCACCTTGAAGCCGGGAAAGTGTCCCTGGAAGAACGGCTCGTTGGCGCTGACGCATTTGATGCCCTTCGCGCTCTGGCCGGGCACGCACTCCGTGATGCGGTCCACCAGCAGGAAGGGATAGCGGTGAGGCAGCAGAGCCTCAATCTGATCAATGTTCAGTTCCATCTCAGTTCTCCTCCCACTTCTTCAGCGCGATGACGGCGTTGTGTCCTCCAAACCCCAGGGAGTTGGAGAGGGCGACCCGCGGCTCCGCCTCCCGGCCCACGTTGGGAACGATGTCTAGGTCGCAGGCGGGATCCGGCACCTGATATCCGATGGTGGCGGGGACGAAGCCGTCCTTCAGCGTGAGAGCGGTAAAGATGGCCTCCACGGCGCCGGCGGCGCCCAGCAGGTGTCCCGTCATGGACTTGGTGGAACTGACCATCATCTCCTTCGCATGCTCCCCGAACACCGTGTGGATGGCGGCCGTCTCGCAGGAATCGTTCAGAGGGGTAGAGGTTCCGTGGACATTGATGTAATCCACCTGCTCCGGAGTCAGATCCCCGTCCGCCAGGGCCAGTCGCATGCAGGCGGCGGCTCCGGTGCCGCCCGGAGCGGGAGCGGTAATATGGTGGGCGTCGCAGTTGGCGCCGTATCCCGCTACTTCCGCATAGATCTTCGCTCCTCTGGCTCTGGCATGCTCCAGTTCTTCCAGCACCAGGGCGCCGGCGCCCTCGCCCATGACAAAACCGGAGCGCTCCGCGTCAAAGGGGATGGAGGCCCGCAGGGGATCCTGGGACTCGCTCAGGGCCTTCATGGAGGTGAAACCACCCACGGCCAGAGCGGTGATGGCGGCCTCGGACCCGCCGCAGAGCATGACGTCCGCGTAGCCGTCCCGGATGTGCCGGAAGCTGTCTCCCACCGCATTGGTGCCGCTGGCGCAGGCCGTCACCACACAGGAGCACATGCCCTGGAAGCCGTAGCGGATGGCCATGTGACCCGCCGCCATGTTCGAGATGATCATGGGAATGAAGAAGGGGGAGAGAGTGGCGTATCCCTTCTGCTCCGCCTTGGAGTGGGCGGTGCTCACCGTCTCGAAGCCGCCGATACCGCTGGAGAATATCACGCCGCAGCGGGCAGGGTCAATCTTCTCCTTTTCCAGGCCGCTGTCCTTCATGGCCTCGTCCGAGGCCACCAGAGCAAGCTGGGTGAAGCGGTCCATCTTCTTCGCGTCCCTCCGGCCCAGCAGGGCGGCAGGATCCAGATTTCTGACTTCTCCGGCCAGTTTTACCTTCATTTCGCTGGTATCGTAGCGGGTGATGGGGCCGATCCCGCACTTCCCGGCCCGCACGGCCGCCCAGGATTCCGCCACGCTGTTGCCGACGGGGTTGACAGTTCCCATGCCGGTGATGACGACTCTGCGCTTTTCCATAATGATCTCCTTTCATCCGCTCCCGGGAAAGCGGGCCGCGGATGGATGTCAGTCTTGGTTCCGATCTGAACTCCGGACCCGGGCGGGGAACTCCCCGCCCTGTCCGGCTGTCCATTCCGATGGAAGGTCTGTCAGACGGCCATGCCGCCATCCACGCACAGAACCTGTCCCGTGATGTAGGCGGATTCCCGCTCCGCCAGGAACGCCACCGCCCGGGCCACGTCCTCGGCCGCGCCGGGCCGTCCCATGGGAATGGTCGCTGTCATGGCGGCCTTCGTCTTCTCCGGCAGTACCGCCGTCATGTCTGTCTCGATGTACCCAGGGGCTACGGCGTTGACCGTAATGTTTTTCCCGGCCAGCTCTTTGGCCGCCGCTTTGGTGAGGCCCACAATCCCCGCCTTGCTGGCGGCGTAGCCGGTCTGGCCGGCGTTGCCCCGCAGGCCCACGACGCTGCTGAGGCTGACGATGCGCCCGAACTTCTGGCGGACCATGAAGCGGGAGACCGCCTTCATGCAGAAGTAGGCCCCTTTGAGGTTGGTGGCGATCACCCGGTCAAAGTCTTCCTCTTTGGCGGTCATCAGGAGGCCGTCCCGGGTAATGCCGGCGTTGTTCACCAGAATATCCACCCGGCCAAAGCGCTCCCGGACGGCCCTGGCCAGCGCCTCGCAGGCGGCGGCATCCGACACGTCCGCCTGGAAGATCTCCGCCTCCACACCCAGAGCCCGGCACTGATCCGCCGTCTCCCGGGCCGCTGCCTCGCTTCCGGCGTAATTGACCGCCACGCTGGCGCCCCGGCGGGCCAGTTCCAGACAGATGGCCCGGCCGATGCCCCGGCTGCCGCCGGTTACCAGAGCGGTCATGCCCTTCATATCGCTCATGACGCCGCTCCTTTCAGGGTCTCCACCACCTTGCGGAAATCCGCCACGGTATCGATGGAATACGTCTTAATGGCCTTGGTGGTCTTGCGGAAGAATCCGCTCAGGGTCTTTCCGGGGCCGATCTCGATGACGGTATCAAAGCCATCCCGCTCCAGGGCCCGGATGGTGTCCTCCCAGTAAACCGAGGACTGCACCTGCTTTTCCAGCAGCGCGGGGATGGTCTCCCCCTCCGCCAGCCGGTCTCCCTTGCAGTTGAAGTACACGGGGCAGCTCATGTCCCCGAAGGAAACGGTCCGGAAGTGCTCCCGCAGCCGGTCTCCCGCCGGCTTCATCAGAGGAGTGTGGAAGGGGCCGCTGACCTTCAGCGGCATGCACCGACGGGCTCCCAGCTCTTTCGCCAGTTCGCCAGCCCGGTCCACGGCCGCCTTCTCGCCGCTGATCACCAGTTGGCCGGGACAGTTATAATTGCAGATCCGGACGATACCCAGCGCGGAAGCCTCTTCGCAGGCCTTCTGAAGCTTCTCCCGGTCCAGCGCCAGAACGGCGGTCATGCCGCACTCCAGACCCGCCGCCGCTTCCTCCATGGCCGCGCCCCGGAGGGCGACGGTACGCAGCGCGGTCTCCCGGTCCAGCACACCGGCGGCGTAAAGAGCGGAGTACTCGCCCAGAGACAGGCCGGCGGCGCCCTCGGGGACAATCCCCTCAGAGCGGAGCAGGTCCGTCACCCCGATGGCGAAGCTCACCATGCAGGGCTGGGTGTAGCGGGTCTGGGACAGTTTCTCCTCCGGCCCCTCGAAGCACAGCTGCTTCACATCGAAGTCCAGGGAAACGGCGTCCATCGCGGCGCCAAAGACCTCCGGGTACTCCTCAAAGAAGTCCTTCCCCATGCCCACCTTCTGGCTGCCCTGTCCGGCGTAGACAAACGCGAGCTTCACGTCTCAGACCTCCTTCGCCATGCGCCCGATCACCGCGGCGCAGTCCGAACACATCTCCTCAAAGATGGTCCGTAGAGGACGGATCTCGTGGAGCATGCCGGCCACCTGGCCCGCCATGAGGGACCCGGTCTTCGTATCCCCGTCAAAGACGGCCCGGCGCAGGGACCCCAGCGTGAACTGTTCCAGTTCCATGAGGCTGGCTCCCGCTTTCTCCCGCTTCAGATACTCCCGTGACATCTGGTTTTTCAGAATCCGCACGGGGGCATTGATGCTGCGGCCGGTGACGGTGGTATCGCTGTCCTTGGCCTTCAGCACCGCCTGCTTGTAGTTGATATGGATGGGGCACTCCTCGCTGACCAGCAGGCAGGTCCCGACCTGCACGCCGCAGGCTCCCAGGGCGTACGCAGCCGCCATCTGCCGGCCGGAGGCGATGCCACCAGCCGCGATGACCGGCAGATCCGTCGCATCGCACACCTGGGGCACCAGGGCCATGGTGGTCAGTTCTCCCACATGGCCGCCGCTCTCGGTGCCCTCCGCGATGAACCCGTCCACGCCCAGAGGAGCCAGGCGCTTCACCAGCGTGGTGGCGGGAACCACAGGGAACACCCGGATGCCCGCCTCTTTCCAGGCGGGAACAAACTGGCTGGGAACTCCGGCTCCGGTGGTAACCACCTTCACGCCCTCTTCCACCACCACCTTCGCGATTTCAGGGGCGGCAGGGTTCATCAGCATGATATTGACGCCGAAGGGTTTATCGGTCAGTTCCCGGCAACGGCGTATGTGGGCGCGGACAGATTCCGCGTCCATGCCGCCGGCTCCGATGAGGCCCAGCGCCCCGGCGTTGGAAACGGCGGCGGCAAACTCGCCGGTGGCGATGTTGGCCATACCGCCCTGAATGATGGGAAATTCGGTGCCCAGAATCTCGTTGAGTTTCATAACAGGCTCTCCTTACAGTTGATCCGGACCGGCGCGGACGCTCCGGTCCCCGGCTCCGCCCTGCCCGGCGAAGCTTACCAGCGAAACAGCATGCCGGCCCAGGTCAGACCGGAACCGAAGCCCACGCAGAGAACGCGCATGCCGGGCTTCAGCGCCCCGCTGGCGTCCAGTTCGGCCAGGGCGATGGGAATGCTGGCGGCGGAGGTGTTGCCGTAGGTCTCCATGTTCTTGAAGAACTGCTCCGGCCGGGCCCGCAGTTTCTTCACCACATGGTCGATGATGCGGGCGTTGGCCTGATGGCAGACCACAAGGTCCACCTCATCCAGCGTACAGCCCTCGGCGGCCAGGAGCCGGCGGATGCACTTCTCCACCACGTCGATGGCAAAGCGGAAGACGGGTTTGCCGTCCATGTGAATGAAGGAGGGCTCCGGACCCGGTCCCTGCACCCAGATGGCGGTTTCGTTGCCGCGGGTTCCAAACTCGCACTTCCAGCTGGCCTCTTCGTCCCGGCGGATCACCGCGGCGCCCGCGCCGTCTCCGAAGATGATGCAGGTGTTGCGGTCCTGCATGTCCAGCATGCGGCTCAGCACCTCCACCCCGATCACCAGGGCGTACGGACGGCTGGTATCCGCCAGCAGGGCGTGGGCCGTGCGCACGCCATAGAGGAAGCCGGCGCAGGCCGCGTTCAGATCGTAGCAGATGGTGTCCTCCGGAAGGCCCAGCCGCAGCTGAAGGCGGCAGGCAGTAGAAGGACTGGCCCGGTCCGGGGAACAGGTTCCCACCAGACAGACGGCGATGTCCTCGGGGGAGATGCCCGCCCGTTCGATGGCCTGGCGGGCGGCTCCTTCCGCCAGATCCAGACCGGACTCATGAGTGGCGAAGTGGCGGCTGTGAACGCCGGTGCGGCTGTAGATCCACTCGTCCGAGGTCTCCACAATCTCGCTGAGTTCATCGTTGGTTACCACACGGTCCGGCACACACCGGCCCGTGCCCAGAAAGCGGGGGGCGCTCATATGACCTCCTTCCTCGCCGGGGGAAGATTGTTCCCCATGGCGCGGAACAGCTGATATCTCTGCTGGACCAGGGCTTTCCCGTCCAGTCTGCTTAAGGCGTTCAGTTCCTTCACCAGCGCGGCGTCCACCGTGCGGTACACCGCCTCCGGATCCGTGTGGGCGCCGCCTTCCGGTTCCCGGAGGACGCCCTGCACCACGCCGATCCGCCGAAGATCCTGGGCGGTGAGCTTCATGACGGCGCAGGCCTCTCCGCTGCGGGAGGAGTCCTTCCAGAGAATGGACGCGAATCCCTCCGGAGAAAGCACCGAGTAGACGGCGTGCTCCAGCATAAGGACCCGGTTGGCCACCCCCAGGGCCAAAGCGCCTCCGCTGTTGCCCTCGCCGGTGACGATGGCGATGATGGGAACGGTGAGGGAGCTCATGAGCGCCAGGCTCTGGGCAATGGCCTCGCCCTGGCCCCGCTCCTCCGCCTCCTTGCCCGGATAGGCTCCGGGGGTATCGATGAAGGTGATAATGGGACGGCCGAACTTCTCCGCCTGCTTCATCAGGCGCTGAGCCTTCCGGTAGCCCTCCGGACCGGGCATGCCGAAGTTGTACTTCAGCTTCTCCTGCAGGGTCCGGCCCTTCCGGTGACCCACCACCGTCACCGGCCGTCCGTGAAAGCGGGCGATGCCTCCCAGGACGCTGCTGTCGTCCCGGCACTGGCGGTCTCCCCGCTGCTCAAAAAAATCGGTAAAGAGGTTGGCGATGTAGTCCGCCGTCCCCGGTCTGCCGGGAAAGCGGGCCAGCTTCACCTTCTGTTCCGGTGTGAATGTGCTCATGTACCTCAGCGTCCTCCCTTCCCATGGAGCGCCAGCAGCTGACAGAGAACGCCGCGCAGCTGCGAACGGGGGACCACCTGGTCCAGGAACCCGTGCTCCAGCAGGTATTCCGCCCGCTGGAAGCCGGCGGGCAGTTTTTCATGGATGGTCTGCTCAATGACCCGGGGACCGGCGAAGCCGATGAGGGCCCCGGGCTCCGCCAGCATGATGTCTCCCAGAGAGGCGAAGCTGGCGGTCACACCGCCGGTGGTGGGGTGGGTCAGGCAGGAGATATACAGCCCGCCGGCGCTCTGAAAGCGCTGAATGGCGGAAGCTGTCTTCGCCATCTGCATGAGAGAGAGGATTCCCTCCTGCATCCGGGCCCCGCCGCTGGCGGCGAAGATGACAAGGGGCAGCTTCTTCTTTTCGGCGTACTCGGTAGCCCGGGTGATCTTCTCCCCTACCGCCGTGCCCATGCTGCCCATGAGGAACGAGCTGTCCAGAACTGCGAAGACCGCCCGGTTTCCGTCGATCTCCCCGACGGCGGAGACGGCGGCCTCCTGCATGCCGGTGGCCGTCTCGGTCCTGGTCAGCTTATTCTGATAGCCGGGGAAGTCCAGGGGGTCCGCCGGCAGCAGATCCGCGTCCAGCTCCCGGAAGGAACCGGGATCCAGGATGAGGGACAGACGGTAATAGGCGCCGATGGGGGCGTGCCAGCCGCACCGGGGGCAGACCTGTCCGCCCATATGCCACTCCGACGCGGGGCT
The DNA here is from genome assembly GCA_947629775.1 of uncultured Oscillospiraceae bacterium. Classification (GTDB taxonomy): domain Bacteria; phylum Bacillota; class Clostridia; order Oscillospirales; family Oscillospiraceae; genus Lawsonibacter. Next base: position 24,931 of record CANRFA010000008.1, on the reverse strand, counting down.
CTCCCCCTTGCATACGGAGCAGGTTACGGGGCGGATGGAGGTCAGCTGCTCCTCCCAGACCACCTGCTGGGTCTGGATCTTATCCCTGCGCCGTTTGAAAAACAGTCTCACGGGTGCTCCTTTCCGGCGGAGGGTGGGGTGGGTGGTCAGGAACAGCGGGGGACTGAGCCCCCGCTCCGCTGCTGGTTCGTACCTCTACTCCCGTTTCCGCCTCGGCCTTTTGCCGCTGGCGCCGACGCTCAGTCCTTGTGGCTGCGGATGTAGTCCAGGATATCGCTGACGGTGTGGATGTTCTCCATGTCCTCGTCCGCGATGCCCACGCCCACTTCCTCCTGCAGAGCCATGGACAGGTCCACGATCTCCAGGGAGTCCGCTTTCAGGTCCTCGATCAGGTTGGTCTCCATCGTCACGGCGTCGGGGTCGCAGCTCAGGGTATCCACGATAATGTCCCGAACCTTCTCAAAGGTAATCTCCATTATGATAACTTCCTTTCCGGGTGATGAAATTACTTCTCATATTTTAGCTAAAAAATTTTAGCTAAAATACTTAAGGTTATTATAAGGATCCCGGCGGGTTTGTCAAGCACAGATTCCGGCTCTCCTCCCCGGACAGCTGGAAACCGGCCGAGATGGTTTTGTGGAATCTGATGCCCCTTTTGGCGGGAATACCCTCAGCATTTGCCCGAAATCCCGGTTTTCATACCGATTTCATTTCCAGTTTCGCGCCGGTCTTCAAAGTGACGAAATATTCACCTGTCCAGCCCCGGTTTCTGTCACATCTGACAACCCCTTTCCATAGCTGGCTGCCCCTTCCGGCCACCCCGGGATTCCTTCCGCCTGCGGGGCCCGGCGGATCTGTCCATGCCAGGAACCCTGCCGATTCCACTCCCCGGATCCGGTCCATCCTTTCTCCGGATCGGACTGCTTCGCAGGTCCCTCCCCCGCCCGATCCCAGTCTTCCTGCCGACGGCCCGTTATCTTCTCGCCCTGCCCCGTCACAAACAACAGTCCCCAACGTCCGTCGCACAGGATCCCCCCTTCCACCCGTCGCCCGGGATAATCGATTTTGCGCCTCCCGGTCCGTGCTCCGGCGCGCTGCGGATGGATGCCCCGCGTCGCGGACGCTCTGTCCCACAAGGAAACCCAGCCTTCTCCGCACAAAAATTTTTTTGGATTTTTTTCAAAAAGGGGGTTGCATTCCCCCGGGCCCGGTGCTATAATAGCGCCGCTGTCAGGGGTTGAGGTTCTGACGGTGAGCCATGCGGCTGTAGCTCAGTTGGATAGAGTGACTGGCTACGAACCAGTAGGTCGGGGGTTCGAATCCCTTCAGCCGTACCAGAGACACCCGAAATCGTATGATTTCGGGTGTCTTCTTTTCGTCCCCGGTGCGCAGCTCTTCTGCTCCCTGCGAAGCGAAGCCTGCCACCGTGTCTGCCTGCAGCCTCCGCAGACGTGGGTGCGCGAAGCGGACCTTCGTTTCTTCTGTCCACATCCCCATTTCGGACAGCCCGCTTCTCTCCCCGTCTGGAGAACTGCTGTATATAAGGATAAAGGACAGAAGCGGCGCTCGCTCCGGCAATCGAAGCTTTCTCCGAAAGCACCGGGAAGCAGGCAGCGTGCATACCACGTCTCCCGAACGCTGGTCCGCCAGAACGGAAGCTGCAGGGGCCGGGCAGGATTCTCCGGAGCGGCCTGCCTGTAATCCGGTCTCCCTTCCCCCTGGAAGGGAGCCGGAAAAGCGGAGTCACCGCAGGGCTGCGAACGCATTCCATCCGCTTCCGGCTGTGGAGTCCCGCCAGCAGAATACTTCCCGGAAAAGGGCTCTCCCTTGGCCGCAGGCTTCGTGCCGTTGTGCCGGGGCCTTCCGGAGATCCCTTCCTCTTCCGCCTCCCCCAGGGAAACGCAGAGAGACGTCCACAACTGCCCGTCGTGGTCACAACCGGATTTGCGGGCCGCTTCCCGGACTTCCCGTCCCCCATGCGCAGAAGAGAATCTCAGCCTCATCCTCCGCAGGAAGAGCGCATCCTTGTATTGTCCTGTTGCATTCCCAACGTAAAAAGGATATACTTGCAGAAGAGAATCCGGAGAACCGGTCCGGGTCGGAGCAGCCATCGGCCTCGATGAGCTCCCACAGGTTCCTGCCGGCCTGCTGCCTCTTCTCCAACGAGGCCTCGCTTCCCGCACCATGGCGCCCCGTTCCAGCTTCATCCGGAATTTCCCGGCGATGACATGGCCTTTTTATACAGCTTCGGGAGGAATGACATGGATGGCTTTTCGGGAAGGAAAGACGTATACGGTCCGGGACATTTACTCCCTCCCCGAAGGCGAACGGGCCGAACTGATCGACGGACAGATCTTTTATATGTCACCGCCTGACCGAAAGCATCAGGGATTCACCGGGGAACTGCATATAGCCATAGCGCTTCATATCCGGCAGAATGGCGGCGCATGCAGAGTGTATGAATCACCGTTTGCGGTATTCCTTACCGAAGACGATAAGACCTGCACAGAACTGGACGTTACCGTCATCTGCGATCCCCGGAAACTGGACGACCGGGGGTGCCGGGGTGCTCCGGACCGGGTAATCGAAGTGGTTTCCACAGCAGCAGACCCATGGACTACATCAGGAAGCCCTACCACTATTACACTGCAGGGGTCCGTGAATACCGGATTGCAGATCCTCATGTAAACAGGGTTACTGTCTGGGATCTTCCCAATACACTCTGCTGTCAGTATTCCTTTACCGATACCATCCCGTCTATCCTTTTCCCGAGCTTCTCCGTCCGGCTTGCAGACTTCCAGCTGTAAGGCGGAGCCTGCTTCTGTCTCCCACAGCAGCGGGAAGCTCAGGATATTACAATACAGGCACGTGATCTTACACGACACACCGTCAGGACGCAGCCGAAGGAGGAATATATGGAAGAAAACATAAGATGCTCCCTGTGCATGGTGAGCAGGGACAACTGGAAGAAAGAACTGCAGCTGAGGCGGCTGGCTGACATCCAGGACGGAAGACTGGTCGCCCCGGAGCAACCGCCGGAAGGCGAAAAGTGGTCCATGCTCTACTGGGATACCCTGAAGAAATTCACCGGTCCCACAGACGACGTCATCGGCCTGTGGGAGTGGTATGCCTCTCCCCAGTACCGCGACCCCACCAAATTCTTCATCCATACGGACTTTCTGGCGGAGGAGCGCCCCGTCCTCCTTCTGCCCGTCGAAACGTCCGATCCCCAGGAGGCCTGCGCCATCGCCATGGAGTCGGGGCTCGTCATCGATCCGGTGGAGTTCGATTCCTTTGACTTTCTTTTCGCATGCCGGGAAGCGGAATCCGATTCCTGGCTGGGAGCCTTCTGTTCGGCCAGAGACTGTATCTCCCAGGACGGACGGCTCTACTGCAAAAACGATGTGAACATCTTTCCCGTGTACAGTCTGCAGGACTCCGATGTCTTCTATGTGGACAACCGCGGAATCGTCCTGCCCAGACAACTGGAAACTCCGATCCAGTCGGTTTCTGTGGGAGATGCGGACCACATCATCGAGTCCTGTCTCCTCGATGCGCTCACCTGGCCGTACTTCCGGGAGCACACGGGTGGCAGCCAGGAGGAATGGCGCACCTGTACGGACCTGATTCAGGCGCTCTTCCGGGATCCGGTCTCCGTTCGGGTTGCAAAGAGACTGAACCTGTCCCGCTCCGACGCCGACCGACTGATCTCTGTCTGGGCGGAGACGGCCGCTACCGTAGCGGAGTACGGCACCGAGGATGCCCGTCTCATGGCTGCCATCGCCATGGGCAACGAGCATATCCGCACGGAATGCATCAACCTTGCCGAGGACATCTGGGCCGCCGATCATGAAGACAGGGTCCAGAGCGCCGAACAGGAGATCCAGACCCTGACCGATTCGATCTCCAGACTGAAAGCCCAGGAGAAATCCACCACGAAAACGCTGGAGGGCGTGAAGAAGAAGACCTCCGATGCCAGAAAAACCCTGAAGGAGCTGAACGCTCAGATTCAGGAGAAGTCCCTGCAGGCGGATAATACGGGACTCGCCGTGCAGAACCGGATCGAGCAGGCCCGTCAGGATATGGCCTCCTTCGTGGGAGACCTCAATTCCTACCTGCCCGCCCTGCAGTCCACTCTGCAGATCCCCGCTTCTCCCGCTGTCCCGGAAGCGCAGAGGTCTTCCGCTCCCCTCCTCTATACCGCTTCTGCCGCGAGGCCTCTTCCGCACGCGGAAAACGCGGTCCAGGAACTGGAGGACTGGCAGGATGAACTGGACGTCGTCCTGCAGAACCTGAAAACCATCGTTCCCAGCCAGTTCCGCTTACCGGTGGGGGCATACCTCTACTCCGCATACCTCTGTAACGTACCGGTGCTGGCTGCGGGCCCCTGCGGACAGCAGCTGGCGGACGCCCTTTCCGCGGCGGTCTGCGGCACCGGCTCCGGCTGCCTCCAGCTGGAAGAGAACCGGCTTTCGGAAGCTTCTGAGGCTCTGATCCGCAGCCAGGACAGAGTGGTCTCCATCCGGGACCCCTTCCGTCCGGACGCCACAGCCCGAACCCCCTGGATTCCGGAGGATTCCGACCGCTTCCTGATGTGGATCCAGCCTCTGTCCGAAAGTCTGGCGGGCGCTCCGGCCGGTCTCTTCTGCTACATGCTCCCCCTGCTCACGGAGCCGCTGCTGAACGGCCGGAGAATCCCGGAATTCGCGCTTGGCAAGCGCCGCCCGGACTTCCAGGCTCTGACTCCCAGGACCGATACCCTGCTGCTCGGCAAATCGTTCCGCCAGCTCAACCTCAGCGGCTTCCTCCTCGGCCAGCTCAATCAGGTCCTCAGTACCGCCAGCGCCATGCTGAGCGGGAAGGCCGCGGACATCGAACTTCTCTGCGGTCTGCTTCCTCTGAGCATGGCCCTGAAGCGGCAGGACGTTCTGCGCGGCGTCCTGGATATGAAAGGGGACTTCAGCTCGTACACCGTGGCTGCCGTACGCAGCTGCCTGGACCCCAGGGTCGTGAAGAAGTGAGCAAGGGCCGGATGGGCCAGACTCATCGGCGGCATCTGCCACGTTAAGGTCCTGCTTCCTCTGGAGTTGCGGGCCTCCAGCCGGATCAGCCCCCTCCAGCCCCTGACGGAACCCTCTGGCGCAGGGCCGGCATTCCTCCTTCAGGGCGCTGCCCTCTACGCTATCCGTCTCTTTCCGAAGACAAAGGCCGCTGCGGATTGCCTCCGCAGCGGCCTTTTCCGGCCTCCGGACCTGTCCGGTCCCACTTTCGTTTCCCCATCAGCATTCGCAGAGCCTTACCCCGAAGCCCGGATGGGTTCGGAACCTTGGCCCTTTACCGCTTCCATCCGAAATTCTCCAGTTCGCTGCGCAGCCGCGAAAACCGGGCGTACGTCTTCGCGTACCCGTCCAGGATCCGCTGTTTTGCCCCGGCTTCTCCCAGGGCTTCCCGCACTTCCCCGATCGCCGCTACAATGGAAGCGCACTCCGGATAGCTGCGCACGCTCCTGATCCGGGTAATGGCCCGGATCCGTTCCTGCATGACCGCCTCAAAGTGGTCCAGAACGGTCCCGGCCGGGAGATCTTCCGGCCAGGGCACGATCTCCTTCCACTTCCGGAAGCAGGACCGGAACTGTCTCTCCGCTCCGAAGGGCAGTCCCATTCCATACCGCTCCGGGAAAAACCCAATCGACTCCGGGCACCTGCCCATGACGGTTTCCAGACCCGGAGGATACGCCTCGCCCGGATACAGGGTCCCCAGGAAGAGGGCAAAGCCCTCCCGCAGGAAGGACCCCTTCCAGCCCAGAAACTCCGTCGGGTGCATCCCCTCCCGGAAGGCCGTCTCAAAGTCTCCGCGGAAAAAACGGACCGCCAGCCCTCCCCGGTCGTGTGCCAGCGGCTCTTCCGCCAGGATGGAGTCCAGCTTCGCTCTTGCTGCGGCGGGATCCCTGCTGTTGAGCACAGCCCGCAGCCAGTTGCAGGCCGTGGGTCTGGCTCGAAAGGCATCGAACCAGTACGCCTCCACCTCATCCGGCCCCTTCTGCAGAACAGCCGCCAGCTCTGCTGCCTTCAGAATGGCGTCCTCATACCACATCGTGTGCGGATCCAGCTTTTCCAGCAACCTCCGGGCCAGATCATAGCGCTCCTCCACAGAGAGCTCCGTTCTGTTCAGCAGGGGGAGGCATTCCTCGGGCCTGCTCTCCAGCTGGCTTTTCGCCAGCCGGATCTGGGCCTCCGGAGACAGGAATTCCACCGCCTCCCGGCACAGTTCCCTGGACAGGCTGTCCTCCTGGTGCTCCACCAGAAAAGCGGCCCAGGAAAAGAGGAAGTCCTGGAAATTCTCCAGGTCCGTGGGCGCATAGCGGATCAGATCCTCCAGCCGCAGTCTTCTCTCCCCCGAAAGGCGGAAAATCTCCAGCATGGTCTCCGGAGAGCCGGACGGAGACTGGTACGCCGCGTAAAGAGTGTCCAGGGTCGCCGTGGACAGATCCGCATGCACTGCAATATTCGCCACAGCGGTGGAGAGGGAGATCGTATCTCCGTCCTCGTAGATCCAGCTGCGCCCGTCCAGAGAAATCCGGGGCTTCAGACTCAGCGTCCGCTCCCCAAGGGAGAGAGCCAGATCCCAGGCCTTCGCACGGACGAGCTCATGGATCTGACTGCAGGCCTCTGCCACACGGACCAGAATCCCATCCGGGTCACTGTAGTCCCGCAGCGGATCTTCCTCACTGTCATCATCGTCATCGTCGTCCCAGTCCCGGGAAGCATAGTCCTCGGTAATGACAATCCGCAGATCCTGTTCTGTGATCTCCTCCAGGCGCCGGACCACAGCCTCCGTGGAAGCGATCAGATCGCTGCTCGATGCGGCTGGCCACACACTCTTCGGGGAAACAGTTTCCTCCAGCCGGCGGCAGATCTCCATGCGCACCTGCTCCGACTGGGTTCTCGCCAGCCGATGCAGCAGCGCCGCCAGCTGCTCTTTCGTACACTGCCCGGCCAGCACGTCCACCCGGTCCAGATCCTGCAGCAGATTCATATCCGTCCCTTCCTTTCTGCAATATGGAGAGCCTGAAAAGCAGAGAGCTTGTTTCTGTCCGCAGGCATCGTCCGCATTCTAACACGGCGACCTGGCGCCGTCAAGGAAAGTCCTCTGCACCTCTTCAACCATGCAACAGGCCGCCCGCTTTCCGGAAGCAGGTGGCCTGTTGCTTTCAGATAGTCTGGCGAACGTTCTGTCTGTTCGGCTGGCCCGCCCTTTCATTCACAATCGTACCGGAAGCCCCGAAACCCTCCGCTTCCGCCCGGCTGCAGAGTGGAATACACCGTCAGACCGAACCGGCATCCTGTAAAATGGTCCAGCCGGAACAGCAGTCTATGGCCCGGTCCGACTCTTCTCCACCGGTTCCCGTCCAGATACCCGAAAGAGGCCAGATCCCGCATACGTGTGAAGTCCGCTGTCAGGCGAACCCGGACGCGGTCTGTCTCCATGTGGATGGCGCAGCGCTCCCGCTCCACCCCATCCTCGTCCCTGGTCAGAACGATAAGCCAAAGGGATCCCTGCCGCCGGGTCAGGCCAATGAGCCCATAACATCCCTGCAGGGCGCAAAGACCGGCCACATCTCCCTCCCGCAGATCGGCTCCCAGCACGGTTACTTCCGCCGCGCAGGCCGGAACCCGCATCCGCTGGGTGATGGTATTCAGCGCTCCGGTCAGGTCCGCGCTGACCTGGTCGGTCCGCACCCGCCAGATTCCCCGCGCCGTATCCCGGCAGATCAGGGACCGGTCCGGCTGGTGGTTGAACTGCCAGCAGTCCTTCCATGGACCCCGGAAGTCGTCGCTCTCCGTCAGGGATTTACAGTCAGCCCCCGGTCTGGTACAGCGAATCGGAATCTCCTCCGGCACACGCCCCTGCTTCCCCAGAACGGGGGCACCGTCCTTCCAGGACATGGGCAGCAGGATGGGAAGCCGTCCCACCGCACCGCTGTCCTGAAAGAGAATGGCGTACCAGTTGCCCTCCGGGGTATCCACTGCGCCGCCCTGTGCCACCCCCTGGTCCAGGAACCCCCGGTCGTCGTCCAGGATATCTCCCCCCACAAACTCCCCATCCAGGGAGTCCGCCGTAAAGCATGCCTGGACCCGCCGCCAGCGATCCCTTCTGGAGTGGATGAGGAAGAGGCAGTATTTTCCGTGGATCTTATACAGATGGGCTCCTTCGTATCCCAGATATGGGTTTCCGGTATCCCGCACCACCACACGGTTGAGGCCGCCTTCCATCGGACCGCCGCAGTCTGGCCGCAACCGGGTAATATGGATCTCCCCGTGGCCATGGGCCAGCCAGACCGCCCCGTCGTCATCGAAGAGGAGGGACGCGTCGTGATAGAAGCCCTCCATGACCTTCTTTGTCCAGGGTCCCCGGATATCCCGGGCGGTAAACAGATACGACCGTTGGGTATCGTTGGCCGAAAAGCAGACGTAAAAGACGCCGTCGTGGTACCGCAGAGAAGCCGCCCACATTCCCTTCCCGTAGATGTTCCCGCCCCGCAGCCGCTGGGCCGGGGTATCGTCCAGCCGATCAAAGACATAGGCGGCGTGCTCCCAGTGAATAAGGTCAAAGGAGCGCAGGATCTCACCCCCGGGGAAAAAGTGCATGGTAGTGCAGATCATGTAGTACGTGTCCCCCACCCGGATCACGTCCGGATCCGGACAGTCACAGGGCACAATGGGGTTGGGGTTCACACGGACACCTGCGCCACGGGAACATATGCTAAGGAGCGGAAATCCGCCCAGCCCGTGCCGTCGCCCTCGGCAAACATGCCCGCCGTACAGCCCACAAAGCCGCCGGCCAGTTCCGTGCTCAGAGGCCGCAGGTCAATATCCCAGCACAGAGGTGTCTCCCCCACCCAGGCCGAAGCCCAGAGGCCGCGAATCGAGAAGCGCAGGGAAACCCGGTCTCCTTCCGGCAGAGGGGCCGAACAGATCACCTCATTCCGGTCTCGGGACACCCGGACGACCTGGATAGTCGCGCCGTCGCTTCCCGCAAGGCACCCGATTTTCACATGGTTCTCCTCGTTCTGAAAGAGGACCAGACCGGCGCAGCCTCCCGCCGGAATGGTTGATTCCAGTTCGCAGCAGATGTCCGCCGCCTTGTGCCGCACCCGTACCAGAGCGCAGGAAGGTTCGCCGGGCCCCCGGAGCGTATCCGTGCTGAGAGACAGCCGCAGAAATCCGGGCCGGGCCCGCAGAGACAGATGCTCCTCCCGGTGATTGCGCAGAGACAGAAACTCCGGAGGCAGTACTTCCGCATCGAAGCGATAATGCATCGGCCGGTCTGTCTCCGGGGCGGAAGTCAGGGTGGGAAGCTCCACCTCTTCCTCCAGACGACCAAGCCCCGCGTTCACCACCGGCCACTCTTCCTCCCAGGTCACCTTCGCCAGGAAGGTCTCCCGGCCGAGAAGCGTACAGCCATGGTCCGGACGGCAGGCCAGCATCACCATGTACCAGTTCCCCTGGCCGTCTTCCACCAGATCGCCATGTCCCACGGAGGTGACGGGATACTCCGCACCCAGATGGCGGTGGGTCAGAATGGGGTTACAGCGGTTGTACTCATAAGGGCCCTCAATCCGGCGGCTCCGGGCCACCATCACGCTGTGGTGGAAGGCGGTCCCTCCCTCCGCATGGAGCAGATAGTACCAGCCATCCTTCTTATAAATGTGGGGCCCTTCCGGCCAGATGGCTCCACGCTGGAATCCCCGGGACAGAATGAACTCCGGCCCGGTCAGGCAGCGGCCCTCCAGATCCAGCCGGCGCAGCCAGATCTCGCAGTCGCCATTGTAACTGCCCCCTTCCCGCTCCCGCTGGCCCACATACCAGCAGGAGCCATCGTCGTCGAAGAAGAGACTGGGATCAATCCCCAGGGCTTCGTCCAGCCAGACCGGTTCGGACCAGGGGCCCGCCGGGTCCGTGGCGGTCACATAGAAATTCCCCTTGTGGATGATGGTGGTGATCATGTAGAACACCCCGTCGTGGAAGCGCAGGGTGGGCGCGTAGACGCCATCCGAAACGCCGGCTCCCGCCACGGGAAGTTGAGAGTCCCGGGTCAGCACGTTCCCGATCTGACGCCATGACCCAAGGTCCCGGCTCTCATAGATGGGAACGCCGGGGAAAAACGAGAAGGTGGAATTGACCAGATAATACCGGTCCCCTGCCCGGCAGATGCTGCTGTCCGGGTGAAAGCCCGGAAGAATGGGGTTTTTTACAGATGCCATAGGATCCTCACCGGTTCCTTTCCTGCAAGTTCACAGCTCTTTCCGTCCGGCTGGGAGGTACCCGCCCAGAAGGCAAAGCGCTCCCCGTCCACACGGCGCTGTCCGTCTCCATCCACCACAGTCAAAGCGGAGGAAGGAATGGGAATGTCCATCTCGATGCACTCGCCGGAGCGCAGATACACCCGCCGAAAGGCGCAGAGAGCGGGATTCCGGGGCGTCCAGGAGGAATCCAGGCATTTTCCGTAGATCTGCACCACATCTCCGGTATCCGCGGCGCCGGCGTTTTCCAGGGTCACGTGAATCACGGGCCCCTGCCCGGTCTCTGAGAGGGATGCCTCCCGCACCCGGACATCCCCGTAGGTCAGTCCGAATCCGAAGGGATACTGAGCCGCATGTTCCATGTACCGGTAGGTCCGTCCCTCCATGGAATAGTCTTCAAAGTCCGGCAGTTCCTCCAGGGTCTCATAGAAGGTCACCGGCAGCTTGCCGGAGGGAGAGACCTTTCCGAAGAGAATCTCCGCCGCCGCCCGGCCGCCCTGTCCACCGGGGTACCACAGGTCCAGAATGGCGCCGAAATGAGCCCGGGCAAAGGACATGTCCAGATCGCTGCCCGCCAGAAGGCAGAGCACGGTGGGAGTTCCGGTGCCGGCGACAGCCTCCATCAGCTTCCGCTGGGATTCCGGCAGCAGCAGGGTCTCCTTGTCTCCGGAGGCGTAGCTGTTGCCGGCGTCTCCTTCCTCTCCCTCCAGGGTCTCGTCCAGCCCCAGGCAGAGGATCACCACATCGCTGCAGTTGGCCACCGCAATTGCCTCCGCCAGCCTGTCGTCCGGCTGTGCGATGGGTTCCACCCGGTCCCGGAACAGGTGGCAGCCCTGGGCGGTCAGGACGCGCACACTGTCCCCCAGGAAGTCCTGAATTCCCTCCTGGACGGTGACATACCGGGAGGCGCAGCCGTGGTAGTTGCCGATGAGACTGGCCCGGCTGTCCGCCGCGGGCCCGATCACCCCTACGGTCTTCAGCTTCGTCGGATTCAGGGGCAGAATGCCATCGTTCTTCAGCAGAACCGCACTCTCCCGGGCGGCCTGACGGGCCAGCTCCAGATGGGCCGGACTCTCCACCTCGGTCAGCGGAATGGAATCGTATTCGCTGCCGTCAAAGAGACCCAGCCGGAAGCGGGTGGTAAAGAGATGGACGGCGGCCTCTGTGATGGCCTCCTCTGTCACAAGCCCCCTGGCGTACGCCTCCGGCAGGGCCTCGTAGGTCTCCCCGCAGTTGAGGTCGCAGCCATGGTTGAGGGCCAGGGCCGCCGCCTCAGCGGCGTCCCTGCAGAGTCCGTGGTGCAGATGGAAGTCCTTCAGCGCCAGGCAGTCAGACACAAAGTGCCCCTCGAAGCCCCACTCTTTCAGTTTTCCCTGGAGCACCTCGCTGGCGCAGGCTCCCTCCCCGTTGACCCGGTTATAGGCCCCCATGACGCTCTCCACGCCGGCTTCCCGCACCAGAGCCTCGAAGGCGGGCAGGTAGGTCTCCTCCATGTCCTTCGCAGAAGCTCTGGCATCGAAACCGTGCCGCAGGGCCTCCGGCCCGGAGTGGACGGCAAAATGCTTCGCGCAGGCGGAGGCCCGCAGGGTCTCGCCGTCTCCCTGAAGGCCCTTCACGTAGGCGACTCCCATCCGGGACGTCAGGAAGGGGTCCTCTCCATACGTCTCGTGGCCTCTTCCCCAGCGGGGATCCCGGAACAGATTCACGTTGGGAGACCAGAAGGTAAGCCCCTTGTAGATATCCCGGTCTCCCAGCGCGCTCTGGGCGTTATATTTGGCCCGACCTTCGACGGAAATGGCCTCCGCTACCTCCTCCAGCAGTTCGGGATCAAAGGTGGCTCCCAGCCCGATGGCCTGTGGAAAGACCGTGGCCTGCCCGGCCCGGGCCACCCCGTGCAGCGCCTCGTTCCACCAGTTGTAAGCCGGAATCCCCAGTCTGGGGATGGCGGGAGCGGTGTGCAGCAGCTGCCCCATCCGCTCTTCCAGGGTCATGCGGGCCACAAGGGCCCGGGCCTTTTCTCTCGCCTCTTCGCGTGTCACAGGGAATCCTCCTCACCAGATCCTGTAATTGCCGCTCAGCGCCAGCAGAGCAAACAGGTACAGGCAGTTGTCGTAATAGCGCCGGTCTCCCCGCCGCAGCGGAGTTTCCCAGAACTCCCGCACACAGCGCAGGGCCCCACCGGCCAGGGGCGCGGAGGACGCAATCGCGCTCTCCGCCAGAGTGGCGGTTATGGCCACGGGATGCAGGGCCTGCCCCTCCAGGAAGGTGCCGTCAACGGCATAGATGCCCCGGGGATTTTCCGCGGCGGTCTCCAGGAAGAAGCGGCGGATCTTCTCCGCGATTTCCACCTGCCAGGTCTCGCCCCGGCCTCTTCCGAACCATCCGTAGTCCATGGCGATGTTGGCCACCGTGCGGTAGGCGTCCGAATAGTGCCAGTCGTGGCGTCCGAAGACATTCTGCAGACCGGCGAAGGGCTCCCCCTCATAAGTGGAGTACTCGGCGCTGAGGCCGGTCACGGGGTGGCAGGCCTTCTGCAGGAACGCCCGGCTGGCCTCTGCCGCCTCACTCCAGAAGGGCCGGTCTTCTTCGTCCGCATACCGGGCGAACAGCTCATAGAAGTGAGGCAGATGATAGGAGGGATCCGTTATGTCCTGCTCCGGCACGAACCGGATCAGATGATTCTCCCGATCCCACATGTTGCGCCCGGGGCCCTCGTCCTCCTGGTGCAGACAGGCATGGAGGATGGCCCTGGCCTCCCGGGAGTAACAGAAGATTCCCTCCCCGTCCCCCCAGCGGTGGGAGGCAAAAAAGAGCGCCATGGCAAAGTACTCCTCCCCGTCCGGGGCCGGTCCCGTGGCGTTGGGAACGCCGTCCATGTTCACGGACCAGGCAAAGTATCCCCGGTTCACGCCCCGCTCCATATACATGTACGTTCGGGCCCACTTCCACAGGCGGTCAAACTCCGCCTTCCGGTCCAGTTGCACGCACATCATCATGCCATAGGACATGCCCTCCGTGCGGACATCCAGATTGCCCGTATCCATGATGTAAGCCATATCGGGCCCGGCTTCAGAGTAAAAGCGGTCCGGCCCGTAAAAGATGGCCTGAAAACTTTCTTCGATGCGGCGGTCCGACTCCTCCCGGGCGATGCCCGCCTCCTCCAGAACATTGCGGTACAGATGGTTCATGAAACTGCCTTCCTTTCCGAAAGCATGAAAACGGGCCGCCGACGCGAAGGTACGGCGGCCCGAGGGAATTATGCACAGAAGCAGAGGAAAATGCCCGATCTCTTACTCTTTCACGCTGCCGATGGTCATACCTGTCACGAAATAGCGCTGCAGGAAGGGGTAGAGACAGATGATGGGCAGCATGGTGGCTACGGTGGCGGCCGCACGCACGGTAACAGGGGTAACCGCCGTGGCGGCGCTGGTGCCGCCGGGGTTGGCACTGCCGCCCGTCTGCATGACGGAGCTGAGCAGTTTCATCAGCTCGTACTGCAGAGTGGTGTACTCGGAGCTCATGCGGTTGTAGAGCATGGCATCGAACCAGGAGTTCCACTGGCCGACCGCCACGAACAGGGCAACGGTGGCGTACACAGGTTTGCAGAGCGGGGAGATGATGCGGGCGAAGATGGTGAAGTCGCCGGCGCCGTCAATCTGAGCGGACTCCTCCAGGCCATCCGGCAGGCCTTCCATGTAGGTCCGCATGACCAGCATGTTGAACGCCCCGATCATACCCGGAATGACATAGACCCAGAAGGAGTTGGTCAGGTGCAGGCTCTTATAGAGAATCAGGGTGGGGATCATACCGCCGTTGACGTACATGGTGACGACCCAGAACAGAGACAGCTGGGAGCGGAACAGGAAGCGCTTGCGGCTCACCACGTAGGCCAGAAGGGAGTTGGTCACCAGCGCGAGAATGGTGCCGATTACGGTTCGGGCTACGGTAATGTAGGCGCCGGTGATGATGTTCTTCTGGTTGAATACGGTCCTGTAGTTCTGCAGGGTAAAGATCCGGGGGATCAGGTGGATGCCGCCGCGGACGGCGTCGATGCCGTCGTTAAAGGACAGGGCCACGGTATTGAGAACCGGATAAACGGTAATGACGACAAAGGCAACCAGGAAAATGGTGTTGCAGACCACAAAGATCCTGTCCCAGATGGACGAATTGGTCCATGACAGCTTTTTCATCGTCCGCACCTCCTAGAACAGTCTCTGTTCGCCCGTCTTTTTGGCGAACTGGTTGGCGGCGACAATCAGGATAATGGCCACCACGCTCTTGAAGATACCGGCTGCAGTACCTAAGGAGTAGTCATTCTGGCTGATGCCCCAGGTCAGGGTGTAGATGTCGATGGTATCGGCCACCGGTTTCACGAGGCCGTTGCCCAGCAGGTACTGCACCTCGAAGCCGGCGTTGAGAACGTTGCCGATGTTCATGATCAGCAGAATCATGATGGTGGGTTTGATGCCGGGAATCGTGACGTTTTTGATTTTGGCCCAGCGGCCCGCGCCGTCGATGGTGGCGGCCTCATAGAGGCTGGGATCGATGGAGGTAATGGCGGCCAGATACACGATGGCGTTCCAGCCGGTCTCCTTCCAGACGTTTGCGAAGGCTACGATCGGCCAGAAGAGTTTCGGGATGGAGAAGAAGCTGATGGGCCCCTTCACCAGTCCCCAGTTGACCAGCAGCTCGTTGACGATGCCGGTGGAGGACAGGGCATCCTGCAGGATGCCGGTGACGATGATCCAGCTGAGGAAGTGGGGCAGGTAGGAGATGGTCTGAACCGCCTTTTTCCCCAGGTTGCTGCGGACCTCGTTTAACAGGATGGCGAAGACAATGGCCATGACAAAAGTACAGACCAGGTTGAGAACGCCCATGGCCAGGGTGTTGCGGATGACCCGCAGGAAGGTGGCATCCGAAAAGAGGAACTTGAACTTTTCAAGCCCCACAAACTGTGATCCTATCAGGCCGTCCTTGGGCTTGTAGTTCTGGAAGGCCATGATCCAGCCCCCCAGAGGCACGTAGTAGAACAGAATTCCGTAGATGACGAAGCAGAGCGTACAGAGCATCAGGAACTTCTGACGCTTTATCTCTTTCCAGGTAATGCGTCTTGCTTTCATATCGGACCTCCTCATGGGCCCTGAAGCCCGTTAAAGAATGAGGAGGGGACCTGTGCGGTCCCCTCCGCGCAGGATCTCTATATGGTTCTTGTATCGGTGCTCTTACAGGCCGGCCCGGCGCTCCAGTTCGGTCTGCATTTCAGACAGGAAGTCCTGAGGATTGACTGCGCTGTAGGCTGCCATGTACTGGGCCCAGGTATCCTCAAAGTTGTCAGCCATGACAACCTGCGGGAGCCACTGGTGCTTGACCTCGCCCATCTTGGTCCAGGCCACGCCGCCGGGTGTGGCGGTAGTCATGGCGTTGGAGTAGGAGTACATGGGGAACCAGGGATCCGCGTCTTCCACCACGGAACCGATCATATCCACGTAGCTGTCCACATTGTAGGCCTCGAAGCATTTGACCAGGGGCTCTGCCAGATCGTCAAAGAACTCGGAGGTCTGCTCGGCGGGCTGCATGGCGTTCTTGCCGTCTCTGCTGGTGCCCAGCCACTGGGGCATGTAGGAATAATCGCAGAGATGGCTGGCCTTGTAGGCGGGATCCGCCACCTGGGCCCGCATCTCGGGCGTCCGGTAATACATGCCGTCTTCGTCGACCAGATAGTCCACGCCTTCCACGCCCCAGAACCGCAGGTCATGGATCTCCTGATCCAGGATGTCATTCATGAACTTGAAGGCGGCCTCAATGTCACTGCAGGAGGTGGTTACCGCAACGCCGCTGGAATTGTTCAGGGTGTCCGCATAGGTGTGCCAGCGGTTCTCCATGCCCTCGTCAATGGTAAGGCCAAGAGGCACATAGTTGCAGCCCTGTGCGTCCAGGCCCTGCTGCTTGAAGACATCGTTTACATTGTAGGCGAAGTTCCACCACTGATCGCACATGCCGAGCACGGCGCCGGTGGACAGCTTGGCGATATACTGGTCGTAGGTCTGGGTCGCAAACTCGATGTCGATGTTGCCGGCCTTGTACTGCTCGTTGAGCTTCTGGAAATACCGCTTGGCCGTGGGCGTGGTGTTGTAGTCCACGATCTGCATGTTCTCCTTGTCCACGATCACGGACCCGTCGTTGGGATAGCCGTCCAGGAACTCAGGGGCATTCTCAATGCAGTAATAGCGCCAGTCCTCACACAGCATGGTGTAGGGGATCACCTTGGTGCCGTTCTGCATGGTGGGATTGGCCTTGGCATAGCGGTCCAGCACATCGAAATACTGATCCAGCGTCTTGATCTCGGGATAGCCGGCCCACTCCAGCACGCGGGCCTGAATCCAGAAGGCCTCGTCGTTGTGGGTGGTAGTGCGGCTTTCGCCGTAGGTGTTCTGGAAGACATTGGCCCAGTAAATCTTGCCGTCATCCTGCCGGAAGGAGTTCCACTCCTCGTCGGAGTACATCTCCTTCAGATTGGGATACTTATCCAGATAGTCGTCCCAGGGAACGAGAACGCCCTCCTCGTACAGGGACTTCATGGCATCGCCGCCGTTGATGAAATCAGGGTAGTTGCCGCCGGCGATGATGGTGCCGATCGCCTCGCCGTCCGTCTGACCGGTCAGCCAGGTCTCCTTGACCTTCACGCCGGTCTTCTCCGCGATGATCTGCTGAACCTCGTTGTCGTCGTTGATTTCCGCGCCGGGCATGGCCGTAAACATCGTGAACTCTTTGATGTCGCCACTGTTCCCGCTGCCGCTTCCGCCGCCACCACCGCTGGAACTGCCGCCACCGCCGCAGCCGGTCAGACCGATGAACAGGACAAGAGACAGGGCCGCCGCAAGGATCCGGTGAAATCTCCCGCTTTTCATGTTTCTTCCTCCTCTGTTTGTCTGGTTCCCCACCTTCAGGGGAAAGCTGCTCCGATTATATCCTCCATGGAATCCATGCAACAACCGGCAAATTCTATCAGTTTTCCCGAACAATTCTGAATCCGCAGGGGACTGACTCCAGGCGGGAAGAGCCCGGGAAATACGGCTGCGGCCCCGCTTCCGGAGGGAAACGGGGCCGCAGAAGCCATTCAGAGCGTCACCGAGAAGGGAAGGGCCGGCAATCCGGCGCTGTTGTACAGGTTCACCCGGTACCAGGCGGTCCGGGCAAAATCCACCCGTACGGAACCCGCCTCCCGGGGCAGCGTGAGCTCCAGGGCAGTTCCATCCACCCGCACCGCCGGCACCAGCGGCCCATCCGGGGCGGTTGCCGTCAGCGCCTCCAGAGCGTTTCCCTGAATGGATAGTCCGGAACCGGCATTGCGGAAGGTCAGGCGAATGAGATTCCCCCGCCGAACCGCTCCCTCCAGGGAGGGTGGATCGCAGAGAATGTCCCTGCCGTAGACGTGTCCCAGGGCCAGCAGCGCCAGACGCTCCCCCACCGTCCGCTTGTCCTTGGGGTGGATGTCTTCCCGTTCTCCCACATCGGCGATGGAGCACAGGTACAGGTCCGGATCCGCCTCACAGGCCGCCTGCTGGCAGGCCCGTACATCCCAAAAACCGGTATTCCGATACTCCATCCAGCTTTCCCAGCCCGGCAGCTGCACAACGAGGAAGGGCAACTGTTCGCCCCATAAACCCCGCCAGTCTGCGACCAGACCCGCCAGCATTCGGGCGTAGAGTCCCGTCCGGTCCCCGATATCGTCAGATTCCCCCTGATACCAGAGGACGCCCCGCACGGGGAAAGGTGCGATGGTCTTCACCATTCGCTCCCAGAGAGCGCCCGGCACATTCTGTGGCAGGGGCAGAGAGGCCAGCTCAGACACCACCGCATGAGCCGCGCAGAAGGATCGCACCTTCTCCGGCGAAGGCGTACCCGGGAGCATGAACTCGTTGAAGGGGTTGTGGAAGGGATCTCCGGTGGCGTTGTCCGGCCTGCAGGCCATCTTCCGCCGGTAGTCCTCCGGGTCGATTCCCCGGAAGGATTCCCGCTCCGCTTCGATCCAGCGGGGGCCCACCCGTTCCACCGTTGCCCGGTTCATCCAGGCGCAGCAGGGGGTTCCGCCCCAGTTGCAGCCGAGAATTCCCACAGGAACGTCCAGCTCCCCTGCGATCTCCTTCTGGAAATAATACCCCACAGCGGAGAAGTAATCCCGTTCCTTGCCTTCGGCCCTGCGCCAGCAGCCCACCCGGGAATAGTCAAAGTCCCTCTCCTGACCCGGATAGGAGAGCTTTGGCACGTCGTAAAAGCGCAGAAGAGGCAGTTCCTCCTGCTCCTCCGCCCGGTGCTTCTCGTAGCGCAGCCAGAACTCCATGTTGGACTGGCCTGCGGCGATCCATACCTCTCCCACAGCCACGTCTGTCAGTTCCACGCGTTCCTCCTCCGTGGCCAGAACGACGGTCAGGCCCGTATCGGCTTCATGGGGTGGCAGCGCCACCCGCCAGTTTCCCTCCGCGTCTGCCTCTGCCCGGGCAGACGCTGTACCAAGGGTCACTTCCACCCATTCCCCCGGCCTGCAGGTTCCCCGGAACACCAGGGGCTTTCCTCTCTGAAGCACCATGCCGGACTGATATACCTTTGCCGCTTTCAGCATGCCTTTCAACCTCTTTTACTGTTTTCCGTTTTTCCGATAGCGGGAGGGCGTACAGCCCTTCAGCTCGATGAACCTGGAGATGAAGTAGTCCACGTCCCGGTAGCCCACCGCCTCCGCGATGTCTCCGATCTTCCGGTCCGTCTGCCGCAGCAGACGGCTGGCCTCGTTGATGCGCTGGAGGGTGAGGGCCGCCTTGAAGGACTGCCCGCTGGCCTTACGGAAGATCTGCCCCAGGTAGGAGCTGTTGATGAAGTACTTCCTGCCCAGATCCTGCAGAGTCAGGTTTTCCGCGTAGTTCTCCCGGATCTCCCGCTCGATATCCCGGAGGATACCGGAGGGTTCGCTGTGGCGCAGCTGAGCCAGGTAGTCCGCGTAGTCGCAGGCGAACCGGGTCAGGTGGCGTCGGCTGCCCCGGTGGAAGCCCTGTTCCACAGTGCTGGCGCTGATGAGCTGAAGGATCTCCTCCTGGTCGGCGTCCCCGTCCAGACTGCAGGCCAGATCGATCAGCCGGAAAAGAAGGTAGTGGAAGTTCAGGTTCACGTCCCGGCTCTTCATGTTCCGCTCCCGCATCCAGGCAAAGAGTTCGTCCACGCAGCGTTCAATGGCCCCGTGTTCCCCCTGCTCCACCGCTTCCACCAGCCGATCCAGCTGCTGGCGCAGCAGCATGCTGCCTTTCTCCCGCTCCTCCAACTCCTGCTCGTACCAGTACACGGACTTCTGCCCCCGGAAGGCCAGCAGGGTCTTCAGATCCTTTGCGGACCGGTAAGAGCGGTCTATCTGCTCCAGATCCTCCACTTTCTCTCCGGCGATGATCCGCAGCTCCCTCTGGGCGGATACCGCCAGATGGCGGTGCAGCTGCTGTACAAAGAGGACCTCCGTCAGTCCTCTCTCCTGCGCCATGTAATCACAGCAGACAAATCCCACCGAACAGGTCAGCTGCTCCGTGGAGAGTTCCACCACACAGTGGTCCCCATCCCCCTGCAGCAGTTGCCGGCAGCTCTGACGGATCCGGGTCCGCAGACCGGCCAGCTCGTCCGCGTCTTCCTCCTCGTCGCTGTCACGCTCCAGCAGAACATCGATCTCCAGGTAGCGGACCCCGGAAGACAGACGCATATGGGAGCGGATGTAGTCCATGTCCGCCTGCCGGCTTCCGTGCAGCAGCGCGACGAGGTTGCGGGCCAGATAGGCCTCCTCATACTTCTGCTCCATCTGCGCGGTCTGCGAGGCATAGCTGGACCGGCGGAGAATAGCCAGAAGATCGTCCCTCTCGATCGGCTTGAGCAGGTAATCCATGCACCCGTAGCGAAGGGCCTGCTGCGCAAATGCGAACTCGCCGTATCCGCTGAGGATCACAAAGCTGGCTTCGGAGACCTTTTCCCGCTTTACCGTCTCCAGCAGCTCCAGCCCTGTCATCTCCGGCATCATCACGTCCGCGATCACCAGATCCACATGGTGGCCCCGGAGCCAGTCCAGGGCCTCCCGGCCGTTGCGGCAGACGGCGGCGATTTCGTATCCCTCCGCCCGCCAGTCGATGAGGACCTCCAGTCCCTGGGCAATGAAGACCTCGTCGTCAACAAGAAGCACTTTTCTCACGATCACTCAGTCCTTTCCGTTTTTTCCAGGGGGATGCGTATGGCAAACAGAGTGCCAATACCCTTCTCGCTTTCCACCGAGAACTCCGCAGTATCATCGGTCATCATCCGGATGCGCAGGCAGGCGTTCACCACGCCAACCCTGCCCTTTCCCTTGAGCATGTCAATGCTGGCGCCCCGCATCCGCTCCTCCAGCGTACGCGCCTCATCTTCCTCCATACCTCCGCCGGTATCCTCCACCTCCACACACAGGAACCCGTCCTCCAGCCCGACCCGCACGAAGATCCAGCCAGGACTGGTCTTGCTCTCGATGCCGTGGACGCAGGCATTTTCCACGAAGGTGGTGACGGTCAGCTTGGGCACCAGAATTCCCTCGCACTCCTTCTCCGCCTCCACCCGGTAGTTGAGCCGTTCCCCGAAGCGGTACTTCTGCAGACCCAAGTACGCCTCCACAAACTCCAACTCCCGGCGCACCGTGTTGGTATCGCTGGACCAGTCCACATTCTGCCGCTCCATGATGGCCAGCTTCTCCACCATATCCGCCGTCTCCAGTTCGCTCTTCAGAATGCTGTGCATGCGGATACTCTCCAGGGCATTGAAGAGGAAGTGGGGGTTAATCTGGCTCTGCAGGGCCAGCAGTTCCGCATTCTGGCGGGCAATATCCATCTCCTGCTCCCGCAGGCGGTTGCGGTACACCTGATCGATGAGATCGTTCATGCGCACCGCCATACGGTTATAGTGGTTCATGAGCGCCCCGATCTCGTCCCTGCCCGTCTCTCCTTCAATGGGAACCAGTTCCCCGCTGTCCACCTGATTGAAGACATCGCCCAGGCGGAACAGCCGGCCTGTGATGGACCGCTCCAGCAGGTTCATCAGAAACTGGGGCGTGATGATGTTGAAGACAATCAGCAGCAGGAAAAGGCCGGCATTGTCCCGCAGAGCCGCCACCACGTTGTTGGTCCCCTGCAGCACCCGCACGCTGATGGTCTCCCCATAGAGATCAAAGGTCTCCTCCAGCCCCACTTCGTCCTGGCGATCAAAGACCGTGAACAGTTCCTGCACGTTGTTGGGACCATCGCTGCAGATCACGGTCCAGTCCCCCCAGCAGATATGGACCGGATAGGGATACTTCATGCTCGTGATGTTCCGGACCAGAGACCTGTAGTTCATTTCAATCATCACAAACATGTGGTCCTTGTCGTCCGAGTGGCGGTTCAGGTTGCGCAGCAGGCACAGCCGCCGGGTGTCGTCCTCCATCCCGAAAATGAGGAACTGAGTATCATGGGGGCTCTTCAACCAGCGCCGATACCAGTCCTCCCGCTCCACCTCGGATACCTTGAGAAACCCGCCGCCATTGACCAGGGTTTCGTTGTCCGTGTAGACGGTAATCACGGTATTGTCGATCCCGCTGATCCCCTTCAGCACAGAAACGTTGCGGATGTGCTGGTAGCTGGTGTAGTACTCCTCCGGGCTGGCATACTCCCGCTCCAGGAAATCCTGAAGCGAACTGTCCAGGTAGATCGTCTTGGCGATCACCGACGGACCTTCCACGAAGTTGCTCAGCGAGTACTGAACGGCGCTGGCCACATCCGCCATCTCCCGCCTGCGCTCCGCGCCCTCCGCCCGGATGAGACTCATCAGGATCACCGCGTCCGTCAGCACGATGGGCACCAGAATGCAGAAGTAGTACAGGTATCTCAGTTTCTTGCGCACGCTGATGTCGTTGAACAGCCGTTCCAGCCGCCTTGCCCCGCGGCGTCGGGGCTGCGTTCCCTTCATGGGGCCTCCCTCCTTCTCCGGCTCTGACCCGATTCTGCAATTTGTCCGGATATCTCCTTGAATTTGTCCCTTGTCGGGCCCGGAACCGGTCAGTATCATGAATATGATAAATCACTTTCCAGGCAATGTCAATCGGTTTATTGTGGATTTTGTCAAAGAAAGCGGGTATCTGAGATGCGTGGTTTGTTCAACTTTGACAGTCCGCTGATGCAGTTTCTCACGAAAGTGGCCGATCTCATCATTCTGAACCTTCTCTTTCTGGTCACATCCGTCCCCGTGATCACCATCGGGGCCTCCGCCACCGCCCTGCACTACGTGGCGTTGCGGATGATTCACGGACAGGAGGGCCCCATCACCCGGGACTACTTCCGTTCCTTCCGCACCAACTTCCGACAGGCCACGGCCATCTGGCTTCTGCTGCTGGGCTTTGCCCTGATCCTCCAGTACGACATCCGCTCCGTCTGGAGCGGGACGGGGGCCTTCCACACCGCGGTCAAGGTGCTGAGCGTGGTAGCCTGCGTCGCGCTGGTGATGATCCTGCTCTATGTCTTCGCCATTCTGGCCCGCTTTGACAACACGGTGCGGGGCACTCTGAAGAACGCAGCAGCCCTGGCGCTTCGCAACTTCCCCAAGACCCTCACCCTGTTCATGCTGCCCTTCGCCGCCGTGGCCCTTACCCTCTACACGGAAACCACGCTCCGGTGGGGCATGCTCTTCTGGCTGGTCGGGGGGTTCTCCTTCGTCGCCTACTTCAACTCCCTGCTGCTGGACGGGATCTTCCGCAAGCTGATTCCCGGCGGCGACCAGCCGGAGGAGCCTGAGGAGGACGAAGAAGATCCGGATGACCTGGAAGAGGAGTACTGACGCCATTTCTTCGGGAGATGCTCTCCCGCCTTGAGGAACAGTCCTCTCCCCGGTATCTGATTCCCTCATCGCCTGTCTCAGGCAGGACACACCCCAGGCGCTTCTCTCCCACGCCTTCCGGCGTTCCGGGCCGGAGCAGACCGGCCGGTTCCATCCGTTGATTCGGGGGGTTCCCCCTGATCATATACCCAGTTCCATGGCGCCTGTCCCACTCCACTTCATGGGGCGGCGCACATTCCGAAGGAGGTCAGCAGATATCCGCAGGGCTCGCGGTGCGGCAGTGTGGAGACCTGTCGCAAGGCAGACCGGCCGATGGCCGGCTGCGAGGCACGGGGACGGAGGTCCCCGGGTCAGAGCCAGAGCTATGGCAAGCGTAACGATCAAGGGACTCAAGAAGATTTATGACAACAAGGTGACCGCCGTCCACGACGTCAACCTGGAGATCAAGGACCAGGAGTTCATCGTGCTGGTCGGCCCCTCCGGCTGCGGCAAGTCCACCACCCTGCGTATGGTGGCCGGCCTGGAGGACATCTCCGAGGGCGACCTGTTCATCGGCGATAAGCGCTGCAACGACGTGGCCCCCAAGGACCGGGATATCGCCATGGTCTTCCAGAGCTACGCCCTCTATCCCCACATGACCGTCCGGGACAACATCGGCTTCTCCCTGAAACTGAAGAAGGTACCCAAGGACGAAATCGATAAGAAGGTCAACGAGGCCGCGGAGATCCTGGGTATCACCCAGTACCTGGACCGCAAGCCCAAGGCTCTGTCCGGCGGCCAGCGTCAGCGTGTGGCCATCGGGCGCGCCATCGTCCGCGAGCCCAAGGTGCTCCTCATGGACGAGCCGCTCTCCAACCTGGACGCCAAGCTCCGCAACCAGATGCGCGCCGAGATCATCAAGCTGCGCCAGCGCATCCACACCACCTTCATGTACGTCACCCACGACCAGACCGAGGCCATGACCCTCGGCGATCGCATCGTGATCATGAAGGACGGCTATGTGAACCAGATCGGAACACCCCAGGAGCTCTTCAACAAACCCGTGAACCTTTTCGTGGCCGGCTTTATCGGCACACCCCAGATGAATTTCTTCAACGATGCCAAGCTGGTGCTGAAGGGCGGCAGGTACTTCGCCAACATCAAGGGCAAGGACTTTGAGCTGTCCGAAACCCACCAGAAGGCTCTCAAGTCCAGGGGCCAGAAGCCCTGTGACATCGTGGCCGGCATCCGTCCGGATCACGTGGTGCTGGGCGAGAACGGCCTCACCGGCCGCATCGAGGTCACCGAAATGATGGGCTCTTCCCTCCATATCCACACGGACTGCCAGGGCGATGAAGTGGTTGTGATCGCCTCCACCGTGGGCATGGATCCCGCCCTGCTCAACGGCACCGCCAAAACTCTGAACTTCAGCTTCCCCGCGGACCTGCTGCAGCTGTTCGACAAGGCCACCGGCAACAATCTGGTCTGGTTCGACGATGCCTCTGCCAGGGCCAACGCTCCGGTCGCCGCGAAGTTCTGAGTTTCCCCCTCCGCACCTTCCGGCCCGCCTCCCCCGCGGACCGTATGGTCGGGCAGTTTCCTCTCGTATTTCTCTCCCTGGTTCCGGGCGGCATATCCCCTCACGGGCGATATGCCGCCCCTTTTTCTGTCCTCGGAGCCCCTGGGTTGTCCTGCCCCGTCTCTCCTGCGCCCTTTCCGAAATACGGGTTTCTTGCATACAGGTGATGACTTTCTCGAAAAGTGTATCGATTTGGACAGAAACCATCAAAATTT
>CANRFA010000007.1 GCA_947629775.1 uncultured Oscillospiraceae bacterium | reverse complement strand
TTGACGAAGTTCCAGCACTCCTCGGCGTTCTCCAGGGTCAGGGGCTTCTCATAGCCGAAGAACTGCCGCAGCTCCAGGTTGCACCAGTGGTACATGGGGTTGCCGATGGCCATTTCCAGGCTCTCCACGAACTTCAGAAACCGCTCGTACGCGGGCTTCGATCCGGTCACATACTCCTCCGGAACCCCGTTTGAGCGCATCACACGCCACTTGTAGTGGTCCCCGAAGTACGTGCCGTCCGGATTTTCGCCGCCCAGCCAAACCTCTACCAGGTTGTCGAAGCGACGATCCTCCCAGATCTCCCGGGGGGAAATGTGGCAGTGGTAATCCACCAGGGGCATATGCTCCGCATAGTCGTGGAACAGATGCCTGGCGGTCTCTGTCTCCAGCAGAAAGTCCTTATCCATGAATTCTTTCATATTCATTCCTCCGACGGTTTACCGCCATGTTGTTCCTCATCGCCATCGGTCCGCGCGCTCCTGGGGAGAACCGGTCAGACGAAGGCTGTGGACGCAGTCTCCGACTGCGCGATGACGATGCTCCTGTGCCGCCGCTGTGATTCCTTCCCGGCGGCTGCTGTCACTAAGGTCCGCAGTCCCATGCAGGATCTGACGCAGACCGCAGGAATGGGGCTCATGCGGGACACATCTCCGACAATCATACCCGACACAAAGAAAAGCGAGGGATCACGTTCTCTTTCTGCCGGACGGCCTGGCAGACAACCGGACCAGCCAGACTGCCCTCTCCCATGAGCCCCTTTCCCGAAGGAACTCCGTCCCGCTCCGGAAGGCTGCGTATCCGGACGGAACCCACCCGGATACCAGAACCGTTTGCGAAGCGGGACCAGACACATTGCTCCTCCTGAATCAGCGGATCAGAGCGCGGCGTACTGCTCTTCCAGGAAGAGCCTGGACGTCGCGGCGTTGTCGTTGTTTGTGTTTTCCAGGGTGGCCTGGATAAACGGCTTGCGGCTTTTCATGAACCGGAGGATCTGCGTGTAGTCCATCTGGCCGGTCCCGGCCGCGATGCTCTTCAGATCGTCTCCCGCAGGGATGAAATCCTTCAGATGGACGACCGCCACCTGGTCCCCCAGTTTCTCAATGGCGTCTCCGATCACCTGCTCCCGGGTATCGATATTGCCCGGATACAGCAGGTTGACGGGATCGAGAATGATGCGCAGGTTCGGACTGCGAATGGCGTTCAGAACCTCCACCGCCCGGTCCGCGTTGTACACGATGTGTTTCCACACCGGTTCAATGGCCATGGTCACACCGTAGTGCTCCGCGCACTCCACCACTGGGGCCAGGCCCCGGATGAAGCTCTCCAGTGCCTCCTGCGTATGGGTGTTGGCGTCGATTTTGTACTGGGGATTAGGCGCGCCTGTTTCGGTCCCCACCACGCCGGCCCCCAGCAGGGAAGCCACCCGGATATGCCCGAAGTAGCGACTCTGGATTTCTGCCAGCTTCTCCGGATCCGGATGGGCCAGATTCAGGTAGCAGCCCAGCACGGCCACATCCAGGTCTTTACGCTCCAGCAGCCTCCGGGTATACATGGCCAGCCCCTCGGTCAGCGCGGAGGCGTCAAAGGTCATCCCCGCCATCACTTTGGAGAACGCCAGGTGGATACAGCAGAAGCCCTCTTCCCGGGCCCTTGCGGCCCGGGATTCCAGGGTCTGATACTCCGGTCCCATGCCGGTATTCACATCGTGCAGCCGGATTCCGATCTGCATGGTTCACCCTCCTTGTCCTTTCGCGGCCCGGTTACAGAACCACGCCGTCCTTGAAAATGGAGATCTCCCGGAAACCTTTCTTCTCGGTCATGGTCAGCTGGCCGCTGGCGGTCCGGCAGACCAGATCCAGCAGGTCCTCGCCCGCCTGGGCAATGGTCCGCGCTCCGTCCGCCACTACACCGGCGTTGAAATCGATCCAGCCCTTCTTGCGGGTGGCCAGCGGCGTATTGGTGGCGATCTTGACGGTGGGCGCCGGCGCGCCGAACGGCGTGCCGCGGCCTGTTGTGAACAGGATCAGGTGCGCTCCAGCCGCCGTCAGAGCGGTTGCGGAAACCAGGTCGTTGCCGGGTCCATAGAGCATGTTAAGCCCCTTCTTCGTCACGGCGTCGCCATAATCGATCACGTCCACGATGGGGGCGGAGCCGCCTTTCTGCACACAGCCGCAGGACTTGTCCTCCAGGGTGGTGATCCCGCCCTGCCGGTTTCCGGGACTTGGGTTGTCGTAAACCACCTCGTTGTGGCGGATAAAGTAGTTTTTGAACCCGTTCAGCATGCTGGCCGCTTTCTGAAAAACCTCTTCGCTGACGCAGCGCCCCATCAGATGGGCCTCAGCGCCGAACATTTCCGGAACTTCGGTCAGCACCGTTGTGCCGCCCATGGCGCACAGAAGATCGGAGAAACGCCCGACCACCGGATTGGCGGTAATGCCGGACAGGCCGTCCGATCCGCCGCACTTCATGCCGACAACCAGTTCGCTGACGGGGATCTCCTCCCGATGGAACTGCCCCGCAAAAGCGGCGCAGGCCTCCAGGAGCGCGCGCCCCGCCTCCATCTCGTCGGGGACCTCCTGACAGGTGAGGAACCTGACCCGCTCCGGATCATAGTCCCCCAGCTCCGCCAGGAACTGCTCATGGGTCAGGTTTTCACACCCCAGACTCAGCACAAGAACCGCCCCCGCATTGGGGTGGCGGGCCAGCGCGGCCAGCAGCTTGCGGGTCTGGGCGTGATCCGCGCCGGTCTGGGAACAGCCAAAGGGATGGGGAAAACAGTAGAGTCCGTCAATGGTGCCCGCTACCAGGTCCTGATTCTCCCGGACCAGAGCCTTTGCCACATCGTTGACGCAGCCCACAGTGGGAAGAATCCAGATTTCGTTGCGGATGGCGGCTTTGCCGTCCTTCCGGCGATAGCCCTGGAACGTCCGGGGCGGCAGAGGCGCAAGCGGCACCACATGGGGCTGATAGACATACTCCACCTCACCGGAAAGGTTGGTGGCCATATTGTGGGTATGCACCCACTCGCCGGGCAGCAGATCGCGGGTGGCGTGGCCGATGGGAAGGCCGTATTTGATCACCATCTCTCCCGCCGGAACGCTCTTCAGAGCCATCTTATGGCCCTGGGGAATCTCCATCGTGGCAGTGACCCCGGCGAAGACGGTTCCCGCCGGGATCGGATGAAGGGCCACCGCCACGTTGTCCGCCTCATGAATCTGAATCAGATCAGGCATGCCAGACCTCCGCCTCTTTCACAGGCAGGCGGCGTAGGCCGCCTTCGCGCCCTCGGCGCGGATCTTCTCCAGCGCGGCGGCCGCTGCGGCTTCAAAGCCGGGAATGGCGGTCAGATCCATGCCCCACATGCGTTCATTGGTCATCACCGCATGGGTCAGATCGGCGGCGCTGTCGTCCTTATGAGCCCAGTAGAACTCCAGGACATAGCGATCGTCCGAGCAGACGTAAGTGTTTCCTTTCGGTCGACGGCAGACCAGACCGCTGTCGTTCAGTTCCTGAATGTCCGAAGAGAAGAAGGCCATATAGGCGGCAAAGCCGGTCACCAGGCAGGGAGGCAGGGCACCCTTCTTCTCCACATACTCCAGCAGACTGGGCAGGTTGCGGGCGCGGTACTTGGAGGTGGAGTTCAGCGAGATGCTCATCAGCTCGTGGTTGATGAAGGGGTTGTTGAAGCGGTCCTGTACGGCGGAGGCAAAGCTCATCAGATCGTCCCGATCCAGAGGCAGGGTGGGAATAACCTCATCGTAGAGCATCTTATTCATAAAGGCGCTGACCGTCTCGTCCTGCATGCAGTCCCGGACGATATCAAAGCCGGCCAGGTAGGCTCCCAGCACAAACCCGGTGTGGGCGCCGTTGAGGATGCGGACCTTGCGCTTCTTATAGGGTGTGACATCCGGCACCACGATGCAGTTGAGCCCCGCCTTGCGGAAGGGGAGCTTCTCCTCCAGCCAGGCCGGTCCTTCGATGTTCCATACCCCGAACACTTCGCCCACATCCAGCAGAGGATCCGCGTAGCCGTGCTCCTTTTCCAGACGGGCCACTTCTTCCGGGTCGCGGATGCGGCCGGGTACAATGCGGTCTACCAGGGTGGAACAGAAGGTGCAGTCCTCGTTGACATACTTCCGGAAGCCCTCGGAAAGGCCCCACTGGTCAATGTACTGATTGACGCACTTCAGCAGCTCCTTCCCGTTGTTGTCAATCAGCTCGCAGGAGAGGATGACCAGTCCGGGCTGCCCCGCCTCGTAACGCGCCAGCAGAACCTGGGTCAGCTTGGCCGGGAACGAAGAGGCGGGACGATCGTCCGGCCCGCACGCGGGGTCGTAGACGATACCGGCCTCGGTGGTGTTGGAGACAATGTACTCCAGATCTGCGGACCGGGCCAGCTCCAGCATGGACTCGAACCCATCGCCCTCATAGGGGTTGATGGCCCGGGAGACACAGGAGATCACCCGCTTGCGATCCACCTTCTCGCCGTTCTCTCTGCCCCGCAGATAAAGGGTATAGAGGCCCTCCTGCTCGTTGATGAGGGTCGCCAGACCGGGCGCGATGGGCTGTACCAGCACGCACTTGCCATTCCAGCCCGCCTTCTCGTTGGACATGTCGAACCAGTAGTCCACAAAAGCCCGGAGGAAGTTGCCCTCGCCGAACTGGAGCACCTTCTCCGGGGCGTCTTTCAGAATATAGCCCTGATACCCGGACCGGGCCAGGACATCATAATTGAGTTTCTCCATACGAATCACCCTCCGTATTGATTGTCAGATAGCAGGATATGTCGGACCCGCTATGGGGTGTAATGAAATCTGCGGTTCAGCCACACCCGGCAGAGCGGCACCCAGGCCCGGCACACTCCATCCGGAGTTTCCACCTCCTGCGTACAGGTGGAGATTCCATGAGCCCCCGCCTCGAACAGGTGAAATTCAAAGGGTACCCCCTTCTGCCGCAGCCGAAGAGCCAGCATGAGGCTGTTCTCCGGGGGGACGCTGTCGTCTTCTCCCCCGTGCCAGAGAAAGGTGGGCGGAAAGGAAGACGTCACCTGGTCCGGAATGTGGAGCTTTGCCCGAACGGCCGGATCGCCCCCGGAGACCCATTCCGCGGATTCTTCATGGGCAAATTCCCCCGTGCTGATCACCGGATAGCAGAGAATGAGGGCGTCCGGACAGCAGTCCGACGGCAATCGCAGCGTCGGATCCGCCCAAAGCGCCCCCAGGCTGGCCGCCAGGTGCCCCCCGGCGGAAAATCCCATCACCGCGATCCGCCCGGGATCCAGGCTCCATTGCGCGGCGTGTTCCCGCAGCAGATGAAGGGTCTCCGCCAGCTGCCGCAGGGGAAGAAAGTTTCCTGCCTCCCGTCCACAGGCGTACTCCAGGATGAACACCTGGTAGCCCATGGAGAGAAACTCCAGCGCCGGCGGATCTTTCTCCCGGGGGGAGCGCCATCGATAGGCGCCCCCCGGGCAGATCACAAGCGCAGGCCGCACCTGATGGGCCCGCAGAGTCTCATACTCCTCCTGCAGGAAGCCATGAACTTCCGCCCCCAAAGCCTGAAAGGCAACGGAACGCATCAGGGCTGCTTGCCGAAGTAGGCCAGGATACCGCCGTCCACATAGAGAATGTGGCCGTTCACAAAGTCGGAGGCCTCGGAGGCCAGGAACACCACGGGGCCCATCAGGTCCTCGGGCGTGCCCCAGCGGCCCGCGGGGGTCTTCGCCATCAGGAAGGAATCAAAGGGATGGGGACTGCCGTCCGGCTGACGCTCCCGCAAAGGAGCGGTCTGAGGCGTGGCGATGTAGCCGGGCCCAATGCCGTTGCACTGGATATTGGCCGCACCGTACTCCGAACAGATGTTGCGGGTCAGCATTTTCAGCCCGCCCTTGGCCGCAGCATAGGCGGAGACGGTCTCCCGTCCCAGCTCGCTCATCATGGAACATACGTTGATGATCTTGCCGTGTCCCCGCTCCACCATTCCGGGAATGACGGCCTTCGAGCAGATAAAGGGCCCCACAAGGTCGATATCCACCACCTGGCGGAATTCCTCGGCGCTCATCTCCGTCATGGGAATGCGGCGGATGATGCCGGCGTTGTTGACCAGAATATCCACCGGTCCCAGATCCGCCTCAATCTTTCCCAGCAGGTCCTTCACCTGTTCCTCAATGGTAACATCGGCGATATACCCGTGCGCGTCGATCCCCTTGGCGGCGTAAGCGGCCAAAGCCTGATCCATGTTTTTCTGGCTGCGGCAGTTGAAAGCGATCTTTGCGCCGGCGCCCGCCAGCGCTTCCGCCATGGCAAAGCCGATTCCATAAGCGGCGCCGGTGACCAGCGCGACCTTGCCCTCCAGAGAAAACCGCTTCATGATATCCATAACGAAAACCTCCTTATTTCAGCTCACAGGGCTTCAGGTTATCCATGTCGTCGAAGGCCAGATTCTCGCCCGCCATGGCCCAGATAAACGTATAGTTGGAGGTTCCGCATCCGCTGTGAATGGACCAGGAAGGGGAGATCACCGCGTCATAGTTCTGCATGATCAGATGACGGGTTTCCTTGGGCTGGCCCATCAGATGGATGACTACCTGATCTTCCGGGATCTCAAAGTAGGTATATACTTCCATCCTGCGCTCGTGTGTATGGCTCGGCATGGTGTTCCACACGCTGCCGGGAGAGAGCTGCGTCAACCCCATGGAGAGCTGACAGGTCTCCAGAACATCCGGATGAATGAACTGATTGATCACGCGCTGATTGGAATTCTCCGCCTCTCCGCAGGGCCGATGATTGGCCTGTTCGAAGGTCAGCAGCGTGGTTTTGCAGCTCTTGTGCGCGGGGCTGGAGACCAGATAGAATTTTGCGGGTTCCTCTTCTTTCACACTGCCGAAGGTAACCTGCTTTGTCCCCCTTGTGATGTAAAGACAATCCTCGTACCCCAGATCATAGCGCACGCCATCGGCCTCGATGAACCCCTTTCCGCCCAGGTTGAACACCCCGGCTTCCCGGCGCTCAAAGAAGAAGGAAGTACCGAAATTCTCCCAGACATTGATACCCTTGTCGATGGGGAGGACTTCCTTGACCGGCATGATTCCCATAACGACCATACGGTCTACGTGGGAGTAGGTCGCTTTGACCGTGTCCGGTACGTAGAGATCCGTGATCAGAAATTCGCGACGCAGCTCTTCTGTCGTATAGCGCTTTACGTCCTCAGGATTTGCCGAATAGCGAATATCCATATACATGCTCCTTCCGCAAAAATCAGATTACGTTCTCCGTCTCTCCGTCAAAGAGGTACACACTGTCATAGGGGATGGAGAACACAATGGTGCTGTCGATTTCCGGAGTGTCGTGGGGATCCACTTTGAGGATAGCCTTCTCGTTCCGGGAGGTGATGTACACGTTGGTGTTGTCGCCCAGCATCTCCGTGAGCTCCACTTCCGCCTTCACCACATGGCTCTTCGGCTGAGAGCCCAGCTCGATGGATTCGGGACGGAAACCGAAGACAATCTCCTTCCCCTCGTACTGTTTCGCCCGGTTGCCCAGCTTCGCCGCCACATCCAGGGTATTATTGCCGAACTGCATCTTTCCGCCTTTGACGTGTCCCCGGATGAAGTTCATGGGAGGCTCGCCGATGAAGCCGGCCACAAAGACGTTCACCGGCTGGTAGTACAGCTCGTACGGCGTGCCGATCTGCTGGACATACCCGTCCTTCATGACCACAATCCGGTCCGCCAGCGTCATGGCTTCCGTCTGGTCGTGGGTAACGTAGATGGTCGTGGCGCCGGTCTGACGATGGATCTGGGCGATCTCCGAGCGCATGGTAACGCGCTGCTTGGCGTCCAGGTTGGAGAGGGGCTCGTCCATCAGGAAGATGCCCACCTTGCGGATGATGGCCCGGCCGATGGCGACACGCTGCCGCTGGCCGCCGGAAAGCGCCCTGGGAAGCCGGTCCAGGTAGTCGGTCAGACCCAGAATGGCCGCCGTCTTTTTCACCTTCTCCTCGATGACTTCTTCGTCCACGCCCTGCAGGGTAAGACCGAAGGCGATGTTGTCAAAGACGGTCATCTGAGGATAGAGCGCGTAGCTCTGGAAGACCATGGCCACGCCCCTCTCACGGGGTCCCATTTCATTGGCACGTTTGTCGTTGATCAGAAACTCGCCGTTGGAAATATCCTCCAGTCCGGCGATCATACGAAGGGTGGTGGACTTTCCGCAGCCCGAGGGGCCGACGAAAACGATGAACTCACCCTTTTCGATGGTAAGGTTGAAATTGTGAACGGCGTGATATCCGTTCGGATAAATCTTGTTGATATCCTTCAGGGTCAGATATGACATGAGCTTCTGCCTCCTTACAAGTGTGTTCGATGGTGTTCCCGGAAGAACCGCCATCGACCTGGTGCGGAAGACGAAAAAAACAATAGACAAAACCGATCCGATCTGATAAAATAGGGCATGCTTTCTCAGAACAGGGGGAAACCAGCATGAACCAGATCCTTTATGTGGGCAAACACGCCCTTACGACCACGGTCTCCCGGCATACCCACAGTTCCTGGGAACTGATCTACTGCACCAGCGGCACCGGTACGATGATCTTTGACGATCACCAGCTGGATTATGGCGCAAACGATGTAGCAATCATTCCGCCTTTCCTTCCCCACTCCAATCGGAGCGTGGAGGGATTCACCAACTATCACATCAATCTGGGGGAAGCAACCCTGACCAGCACGGAACCTCAGATCATTCCCGCCGATCGGAACGGCTGCCTCCGCAATGCGTTCGCTGCGGCCCACTACTACTACTCGGAAGGGTCCGCTGAATCTGTCGCGCTGCTCCCCATTTACGGCCAGCTGATCGCCACTTCCGTAGCCCTCAAACAGCCCGAACGGTCCTACAGCGACATGGTACAGAATATCACCAATCAGATTCTTCACAGCTACCCGGATTGCAGCTTTGATCTGAACGCCTATCTGCAGACGCTCCCCTTCTCCTCCGAATACCTGATCCGGATTTTCAAAAAGGAAACCGGGCTGACGCCTCACCAGTACATGACGGAAAAGCGTCTGGAATGTGCCGCCCGGACTCTCGCCACGTTCTACGACAAGCGGAATATTTCCGAGACCGCACTTCTGTGCGGATTCAGCAATCCCCTCTATTTCTCCCGGCTGTTCAAAAAGAGATACGGAGTTCCCCCCAGCCAGTACGTCCCCGAGAATCTCGATCCTCCCATTACAGACTCGGATCGCATGAAAATCATGCTGTAAGCCGCCTGATCTCCGTGTAGGCCAGCACAAACGGAGCCACGCCTTTGGCGTCGTTCTCCACCACCGGCTCCGAGATGTAGTACTCATAGGAACCATCCCGGCGCCGGTTGTTTTCCGGTCCCAGGCCTGCCACCAGGCAGATGCCGCCCAGGTTGAGCCCGTGATCCGTAAAGGTCAGATAGCGTCCCATGATGCCGTCAAAGGTCTTCCGGCCTTTGGCGGCATATTCGCTGTCCAGGAATCCCAGACGGGCTCCTTTCAGCATGGCATAGGCCATCATGGCGCTTCCGCTGGTTTCCAGATAGTTTCCCGGCCGTCCGCCCTGGTCCGGAACCTGCCAGTAGAGGCCGGTCTCCGGATCCGCATAGCGGTCCGCCGAAGTCATCAGGCCGGTAAAGATGTCCGCCAGTTCGTTTCTGGCTTCTCCTTCCGGTACGATTTCCAGCAGATCCGCCAGCGCGACGGCGAACCAGCCCAGAGAACGCAGCCAGTAGTTCCGGGAGCAGCCGCTCTCCGGATCCGCCCAGAAGGCCTTCCGGGAAGCGTCGTACCCGTGGTAATACAGCCCCGTCTCCGGAGAGCGCATCCGCTCCCGTACCGTGCGGATCTGCGCCACGATGTCCGAGACATCGCCGTTGCCAAAGGTGGTGGCGTACAGGGCCCGGAACGGCTGCGCCATGTAGATGCCATCCAGCCAGACCTGATTGGGATAGATGGCCTTGTGCCAGAAGCTGCCTTCAAAGGTGCGGGGGTGCTTCTCCAGCTGCGCCCACAGCCGGTCCGCCGCCAGGCGGTATTTTTCCTTGCCTGTACGGGCGTACAGCTCAAACAGCACCCGGCCCTCGTTGATATCGTCCAGGTTGTACTTCTCCCCCTGGAAGGTTCGGATTGTCCCGTCTTCGCCGATAAAGGCGTCGATGAACTGTTCCGAGAAGGTGAAGTACCCCTCCTCGCCCGTAATGCGGGCCATCTCCAGCAGGCATGTGATCATGCAGCCGTCGATGTAGTTCCAGGTGGTCGGCTTCCCGTCCCGGATCCGCTCCAGATTCCACGCCGTGCGCTCAGGACCGGATTCCTCCACAAGCCGCCGGATGTAGGAGTCTATTCTTCCGTAGTCGTTCAATCCACCTCAAACCCTTCTGTAATCAGGTTATCATAGTGCTCCGCCAGCAGATTGCCACCCTCTGCGCCCTCCAGGTTCGCGTGCCGGATGCGGATCTTCTGCACGTTGTCCAGGTAGAACCCCAGCCGGCAGCGCTCCTCAGCGAAGTTCTGCATGGCCGGGATGCCGGGCCTGGCGTCCTTTGCAAACGAGACGCGGATGTTTTCCAGGATGACCTCCTCAATGGGGCTCTCCGGCAGTCCGTCGATATAGCAGGCCGCCACCTCCGCGTCCGTACAGACCATGTTGCGGAAGGCGAATGCCCCCATGACAGGCGTACGCTCGTCAACCGGCAGTTTCTCCCGGGACCACACGTACTCCGTAAAGCGGTCCGGGTCGCAGCAGTTGTACCACATGTTGATCACGATGGGGGTCAGCACCCGCTCCATGCGGATGTTGTCAAACTGCACGTGGGTCACCACGCAGTCCCTTCCGCGCCCCCGGCGGGACTTGATGCGCAGGCCCCGATCCGTCGCGCGGAACCAGCATTGGGTCACACTCAGATCCCGTACGCCACCAGCCAGTTCGCTGCCCAGCGTAACCGCTCCATGCCCGAACTCCATCAGGCAGTTGCGGATGATATGACGGGAAGCGGGCTTCCGGTATTTACGCCCCATCTCGATCTTGCCGGACTTGATGGCGATACAGTCGTCGCCAGTGGAGAACCGGCAGCCGATGACATTTACCCCGTCGCAGCTTTCCGGGTTGAAGCCGTCCGTATTGGGACTGACCTTCGGCGCGGTGATAAAACAGTGAAAGATACTTATGTTCTGAGAGAAGAACGGATGGATGTGCCAGGACGGGCCGTTGCATACCGTCACGCCGTGGATGTTCACATTCCGGCAGCGGTTGAAAAACAGCACCCGGGGCCGGGCAGCCGGGAAGGACTCAAAATCCGTCCACCAGTCTCCGTTCTCTCCGTTTCCATCAATACGACCCCGCCCCACAATGGAGATATCCTCCGCGTAGGAGGCCTGAAGCAGGGACTGGTAGGAGGGCATTTCGTTGCCCTCGAAACCCGCCAGGGGGATCTCCCCATCACCGTCCGTATCCGACGCCACACCGGGCACGATGGGATAACGGTCCCGGTCCGTGGAGCCCAGAATAACCGCTCCCTCCGCCAGCTCCAGTGTGATATGGCTTTTCAGGGCCAGCGGAAGGGTCAGATAGGTCCCCGGCGGGAAATACAGCCGGCTGCCGGCGGGCAGAAAACTGATGGCTGCCTGAATGGCGCCGGTATCCTCGCGGACGCCGTCGCCCGTCGCTCCAAAGTCCTTTACGCTGACGCAGCAGGTTTCCGCCGCAGTGCGAAACTGCATCATGCTCTCCCGCCCGGAGTCCCGGCGGATGGTCAGGAAATACTGGGTCGAGGGCTTCAGATCGAAGAGTGAGAAGATATTGGTATCTCCCCGCAGCCGCTCTTCCCCGTCCAGCCACACCGTATAAGGTTCCGGGGCGTAATAGGGCTGGGTGTTTTCCAGCTCAAAGCAGGCGGAGCTGCTGCCTGTGTATACCAGATGAATCATGTCTGTCCTCCCTGACGGACCGCTTTCCCGGCTGCGCCGTGTATCAGGCGGACCACCAGATGCTTCAGACCGATCAGCAGCGTATCAAAGCCCATATAGAACAGGCCAAAGAGCACCGGCTCCACACCGAGAAACACCACATCCGCCCGGCCCGTAATCCGTACCGCCAGCAGATTGATCCCGTTATAGAGCCCGTAAACCAGAAACAGAACCACGTAGGCGTACAGAATATTCAGCGGAAAGGTGATGTAGCCCTTCCGGGGGAACATCATCCAGCGGTCGTTGGCTCCGGGGGTCTTCTCCAGAAAGCGGATCACATTGTTGGTCAGCATGTCTGTCACAATCCCCAGCGCCATGCCGGTCACGAACAGCAGGTCCAGCTCAGTCGCCATCTGGCTGCTCAGCCCCCAGATGAAGAAGAAACATACGGCTCCCGGGAACCAGAACTTGATGAAGGCCATTTTGACCCAGTCGGACACCATGATCTTCGGGCCGGAGCGATACGCGTTCAGCTCCGCCTGGCTGACCTCCGGCGAATTGGATTCGTCGGCCGTAACCAGGTCCTGAACCGCCTGCGTCTTCAACCTGTAGTAGTCCGCCTGCTTTGTGATCTCCGGTTTTTCATATCTGTCTTTCTTCCTGCTCATAGGCTTCTCCTGTTTCCTGCGGGGGGCCCTTCCGGGCCCCCCGGATGTTTTTGTACG
Organism: uncultured Oscillospiraceae bacterium; assembly: GCA_947629775.1. Lineage (GTDB taxonomy): Bacteria > Bacillota > Clostridia > Oscillospirales > Oscillospiraceae > Lawsonibacter. Next base: position 72,490 of record CANRFA010000007.1, on the reverse strand, counting down.
GTTCCCGCCTGGAATCAGTCCTCGCCCGAGATGTCGATGGCGCCCATATCGGCGTTGCCTTCCACTTCGATGGAGGTCTTGATCTTACGCAGCATCTTGCTGTAAACCGGCAGGAGAACGATCAGTACGACGGCGATGGCCAGAATCAGCACGTGAATGCGGGAGTACCATTCCGCGTACATGATGTATTTGGTGCTGTCCACCACCACGATGGGGTTGTCCGCCCGGACGACCGCCGCGTAGGTGGTGTTGGAGTAATAGATGTCCGCGAACGCGATGATGCCGAACATGACGAACATGATGATGATCATGGGGATGTTGGGCTTCTTCCGGTAGGGGAAGGCGTTCAGGAAGCACAGGAACGAAAGCATGGAAAACAGCATGATCGCGAAACCGGCCAGTCCCATGCCAGGCCCCTGAATCTTCGCGGTGGTGTCGGAGAAATAGGCCAGGTTGAAGGAGTAAAACACGAAGGCGACCACCAGCGCGGCGAGCGGAATCATCTGCGGGCGGCGCTTGATGGAGACCAGAAACTTGCGCCAGGCCTCAGCCGGTCCACGGGGGTTCTTCTTTTCCACTGTCACTCAACCTCCTTGATGGCGTTTGTGGTCTCCTTGTCGAAGAAGTGCTTGCGCTTGAAGGAGAAGGAGACGGTATCGCCCGCCTTGTTGCTGCTCCAGCCCTTGAGCTTGGCCGTCATGCGCTCTTTCGTGCCCGCGACATAGCCGTGAACCAGAGTGTTCATGCCAAGGTTCTCGTTGGTGTTCACGGTGACCTTCACGTCGGGACCCAGAACGATATTCTCCGGACGGACGCCGAGGATAATCTCCTTGCCGGCGTAAGCCCTGAGGGTGGCCTTCTCCTGAGGCGTCAGCCCCACCTGGAAGCCCTTCCCCGTCAGGGTATCGCCATTCACCCGCACGTCGTAGAAGTTCATGGGCGGCAGGCCGATGAAGCTGGCCACGAACACATTCGCGGGAGCGTCGTAGAGTTCGAGCGGCGTTCCGACCTGCTGGACGTGGCCCATGGACATGCAGACGATGCGGTCCGCCAGGGTCAGAGCTTCCGTCTGGTCGTGGGTAACGTAGAGCATGGTGGCCTGCAGCCGCTTGTGCAGCAGCAGAATCTCGCGCCGGGTGGCGCCGCGCAGCTTGGCGTCCAGGTTGGACAGAGGCTCGTCGAAGAGGAACACCTTGGGGTTACGCACGATGGAACGCCCCATGGCGACACGCTGCCGCTGACCGCCGGAAAGCTGGGCGGGCTTCTTGTTCAGCTGGCTGGTCAGACCGAGGACCTCGGCCGCCGCCAGCACCTTCTTGTGGATCACGTTGGGGTTCTCCTTGCGCAGGGTGAGGGAAAACGCCATGTTCTCATAGATTGTCATGTGCCCATAGAGGGCGTAGCTCTGGAAGACCATGGCCATATCCCGGTCCTTGGCGGGGGTCTGCGTGATATCCTTGCCGTCCAGCAGAAGCTTGCCGGCGGAAATATCCTCCAGACCCGCCACCATGCGCAGGGTGGTGGACTTGCCGCAGCCGGAGGGGCCGACCAGAACGATCAGCTCGCCATCCTTCACATCCAGATTGAAGTCGAAGACGGCCTGGACATTGTTGTCATAAATCTTATCCATGTGCTGGATACTGATTGTTGCCATGTCTTCCCCTCCTTACGCGCCCTGGAGCCCAAGGGACTTCAGATGCCCCGAGAGCTCGTGGCACTTCCTGTAGTTGATGGCGGCGGCGACCAGCAGGCAGGCGCCGGAGATCACCAGATAGGCGATCACCCGGAAGAACTGCCCGTTCTGCATGACCAGGGTCTCGACCCCGTTCACGAGGGTCATCGCAGAGTGGGCCCGCATGGGGATGATGAAGATACGGATGATCTGCCCGATCCCCAGGCCTCCCAGCAGCCAGGTATAGCCGGATTTGTAGTTCTTCGCTCCCTCCGAGGCCAGGAACGCCGCCAGGAGGAAGACCAGGTTGTAGACAATCGAAATGCCGATGAGGATATTGTAGTAGTAGGTGTCCACGTCCGAACGGTAGATATTCACGAAGAAGAAGACGTCGAACAGGATACCCAGGTAGGTCAGATTCGCGGAAGAAGTGTTCTTGATATAGCGCATCCGGTCGAGGCGGATTTCACGATCGTCGCCGTTCACGTGGCAGCCCTCCTTCCCTCTTCAATCAGCTGCTGCTCTTCTTTCATGAGGTTCATCTTCCAGACCGCGTTGGCGATCAGCAGAACGCTGACCAGAATCATCAGTCCGAAAATCAGGTAGTGCACGTCAAACCAGAACGTGGATTCCGTGTAGGCGGTGCCCCACATCTCGGCGTGCTCCGCCAGAGCGGCGAAGTCGATCTGCAGGAACTGCCCGCGGAAGATCTGGATGTAGTAGTGGCCGAACACGGAGATGGCCACGCTGGCCGCCGCATACAGGCCGATCGCCACATAGTTGCCGATGTAGTAGCGGCGGCGGGTGTGGGTATTGGTGACGAACAGGAGCGCGCCCAGAAGAATGAACCCGATACTGTACATCAGGAAGAATTTGTTAAACTCCTGCATGTTGTAGTACACGATGGAGCCGGGCACGTCGGTATCGTAAACGTTCCTGGTGTTGCGCATGGTATCGTAGAGGCAATCATACAGGTCGGTCATGATGCCGAGGGTATAGAGGAAGAGTCCTGCTGCCACGATGATAGCCGCCATGCAGAGTATTTTCTGCGCTGTCATCTGTTTTTTGTACATATTGACCTCCTCCCAGGGAAGATGTATCCCCACGCGCGCGCAGGCGCGTCAGGGGTCCTGTATCCGATTTCCGGTGCGGACGCCGGATGTCCGGCGCGGACCGGATCTGACTCCATTACTGAAGGGTGTCGTAGAAGGCCAGATCCCGCTGCCAGGCACCTTCCTCAATGGCAAGATACTGTTTGCCGTTCATGGCGCCCGTCACATTATCCACGGTGCTCTGAGCGTCCCGCATGACAGAGTCGGTATAGCCTTTGATGATGATGTCAAGGAGAAGATTCTCGCCGTCCTTCTGCTGGTTGAACCGGTTGGTCAGATCGGTGTAACCGCCGATGGTGGTGTTCTCAACCGTAGTCGTAGGAAGAACGGTCGGCACGATGGTGTACCACTGGTTCTCTGCCACGCGGAGTTCGGGGTGCTTGATGGTGCCGAGCGCAATGGCGGTGGAGATGTGGCCGGCGCCCTCCTGGCCAACCTCATGTGTGCACTGGAACTCGAAGGCCTGGCTCTTCAGGAAGGACAGGGTGGAGCCCAGATAGTAACGGGCGTAGTTGGTATAGTTGCCGGAAGCCTTATCCCACAGCTCGTCCCGGGTGGCGTCCGCGATGACGGGCATGGCCTTGCCGTTGAAGTCGAAGGTCTCGCCCTGCTTGATGAAGGCGTCGGGACCATAGCTCATCAGAATCTGGCCCTCTTCGGAGTAGGCAAAGTCGATCAGCTTCAGGCAGGCGTTCAGCTTGTCCTGATCGCCGTTGATGCCCTTGATGGAGATGCCCCAGCCATCCGTCTTGACGGAACGCCAGGACTCGGTGAACCGCATGTACACGCCGTCCTCGCTGGTCCCGTCATACCAGCGGGCCACGGGAACCATGACCGCCATGTACTTCTCGCCCTGGTCGGCCTGCAGCTTGGTGGCGTTCAGAATGGTCTGGGTCTGGTTGTAGTCGTAGTGCATGAAGCCCAGGTCGTTCTCCAGCATGGTACCGGAGTCCTCAGAGGACATATCCATGAAGGACTTGGAGAGCAGACCCTCTTGGGCCAGGCAATGCATGCGCTCCATGGCCTGATAGGTCTCCAGTTCCTGCCGGGCGTCGTGCAGCGCGCCGTCGTTGCCCACATACAGGTAATCCAGACGGGACTCCAGGCCGCGCACGCCGAACAGCATGCCGGCAAAGCGGAACATATCGACCCGGCGCTGGTTGTTGCTGTCTTCGCGGGAGAACAGGCCCTGAACGGAATCGGTACCATTGAGGGTCTGGGGATTGGCCACCACGCAGCGCAGCAGGGCCACCAGTTCGTCGGCGTCCCAGGCGGCGTTCTGACCGATAAACAGGTCGGAACGCGCGGTTCCATAGTAGCCATTGTAGGCCTGATCAATGTAGGTGCGGAGCATATTGACGGCGGTCACACCGTCCATGGAACCGGCGGCATTCATCTTCTCGATGATGTTGCCGGCGGCGTCGTAGTCCTTGGTGATGGTTTCCACACCGGAACCGTCCGCCTTAACCACGTCGATATCCACCTTACCGGAGGTGGGCATGTAGGGCTGATACACGGGGGCCGCGGTCTGGCCGCTGGCGCTGGCGGTGAATTCGCCCTCGCCGTCCAGCAGTTTCTGGACCCAGTCGGTCCGCATCAGCGGCATCCGCTCGATGTCGTCCACGCCGTCGAAGTAGGGGCTGAAGTAGATGGCGCCGGTGTCAGTATTACCGGTGATGGACATGCGCACGATGGGGTTGGCCTCCAGATAGGCCTTGAAGTTGGGCATCATGTCCAGGTAGTCGGCAATGTTCACCATGTTGCCGGCTTCGCCGTTCTCGGTCAGCACGGTCGCGGTGCCGCTGACCATGTCGACTTCGTTGAGACGCTCTTTCCAGTAGTCGAATTCCTTGCTGGCGCTGTTGCCCTGGTACTTGTCCTCAAAGACCATGCCCAGCTTGTTCTGTACCTCCACCCAGGTGGGCTTCAGGTCGCCGGCGTTGTAGGTCTTGCCGTCCGCCAGGGTGATACCGGAACCGGCGGTCTCGGCGTCGAAGAACAGGCCGGTCTTGCTGCTGTTGTAGCCGACAGCCATGCGAAGAACGGTCCCCTTGGCGAAGCTCAGCTCGCCGGAGGCAGAACCGCCGCCCGCGGCCGTGGAAGAACTGCCGCTTGTCCCGCTGCCGGCCGTCCCGGAAGCGTCAGGGCTTCCCGGCGTGCCGTCCTTCTGGACGGTGATCCGGGGCATACAGCCCGTCAGAATCGTCAGGAGCATCGCAGCCACGAGAAGAACCGAAAGGAACGATTTCCTGGTTTTCATTGTAATCCTCCTTATTAATGCATTTTCCGTAAAGAAGGTCCGGAAGTGACCGGGCAGATTACTCCTTCACGCCGCCCACATTGACGCCCTTCGCGAAATACTTCTGAATGAAGGGGTAGATGATCAGAATGGGGACGATGGAGCAGACGATCAGCGCGTAGATCACCGAGTCGGTGGCATAGGACTCGTTCCAGCCCGCCATGATCTCGGGATCCGTGTACTGCTCCAGCCTCAGACGGATGAATACCTGCAGGGGGTGCTCGTTGGAATTGGAGATCATCTGGCGTGCCCAGAAGTAGCCGTTCCAGCGGGAGATGGCGAAGAACAGCGCCACGGTCGCAATGGTGGATTTGCTCATGGGGATGTAGACCTGACTGAGGACCTGGAATTCGCTGGCGCCATCTACGATGGCGGCCTCCTCAATCTCGGAGGGAACCCCCTCGAACGCGTTACGCAACAGAATGATGTTCATCGCCGCCATGCCCATGGCGATGACCACCAGCCACTTCTCATCCTTGATCCCAAACAGTGTGAACACATTCTTGGTAGCCAGGTAGTTCAGGTACTGAGGCACGATGCCGGCAGAGAACCACATGGTGAAGACCAGGAAGAAGTTGAAGAACTTCCGGAAAAGCAGCCTCTTCTTCGACAGCGCGTAGGCGCCCAGAATAGAGGTCAGCATGGCCCACAGCGTGCCGTACAGGGTGACGAACAGAGTGTTGGAATAGGCATTCCAGAACATGTTGTCGCCGAACATGCGGGCGAAGGCCTCAAACTGGATGTCCTTCGGGAAGAGCACGATGGAGCCGTACTCCACAGCGGCACGTCCGCTGATGGAAGCGGACACAGCGTAGACGAAGGGATAGAGACAGCACAGGGCGAAGACGGTGAGCAGTGTGTAGCTGATGATTCGGAATATCAGCTCGGAGATCTCAAGTTTTCTCTTCATGGCACACCCTCCTCATCAGTACAGCGATGTGTCGGTCGCCTTGCGGGCGATGGTGTTCGCGCCAATGACCAGCAGCATGCCGATCACGTTGTTCATCATCTCGGCTGCGGACGCGATGCCGGTGCCTCCGCTGCTGCCGTTGCCCATGCCGTAGCGGTTGGCGAACGTGGAGACCACATCGCCGGTCACGTAGGTATTGGGATTATAGAGCAGCAATACCTTCTCGTAGCCGATGTTCAGCAGAGAGCCGATGCGGGTGATGAGCATGATGACCACGGTAGACAGGATGCTGGGCAGAACCACATACCGCATCTGGGCCCACTTGTCGGCGCCATCGATCTGGGCGGCCTCGTAGCTCGTGGGCGAAATGGCGATAATGGCGGAGAAGAAGACAATGCTGTCGTAGCCCGCAGCCTCCCAGATTCCGCTGATCTGATAAATGGAGCGGAAGAACGAGGGGAGGTTCAGCAGGCCGGCGTTGGCCACCTCGTGGCTGATCAGCCCCAGGTTCGCCATGGCCTGGCTGACGATGCCCATTCCGGTGGTCAGAGATCCCTGCTTGACCAGCATGGTCACCAGAGAAGTCATAACGACGGTGGACATGAACTTCGGCAGGTAGGTAAGAACCTGATACACGCTCCGGGCGATGTTCGAGCGGATCTCGTTGAAGAACAGCGCCAGGATGATGGGAATCGGGAAGCCGAAGCACAGACCGTAGAAGCTGAGGATAAACGTGTTGCGCAGCGCCCTCCAGAACTCCGTCGACATGGAATCTCCACCGAACAGCAAACGCTTGAAGTAGGAGAAGCCCGAGAACAGCTGCTGGGATACCGGCAGAACCTCGTCTGATACCTTGAAGCAGCCCAGCAGTTCGTACATCGGGAAGTATCTCCAGAACAGGAAGACCAGAAGCATGGGGACCAGCATCAGGTAAAGGCGCCAGTCCTTTACAATAGCCCGACCAACATGGAGCCAGTAGTGCTTCTCCACGTCGTCCCGGACAGCCTGCTCAGGAGTCAGCCGATAGACCTTCTTTTCTTTGTCGAATTCAAGGAAATCTGCTGCCTTAGGTTTCATGATTTACCTCCTTTTCAGATTTTCTCCCTCCAGGGGATTCTGCAGAGTTCGTTTCGTCCTTTCTACCCCCTTCTCTCCTCCCTCTCCCTGGCCTGAAGCCGAAGGAGATAATGTATCTGATCCTCATAGACACCGTCCAGTTTTCGCGATATCCATACGATCACAAAGGTAAAAATGTACGACAGGCTGTCGGTGGTGTAGAAGCCTGTCGCGCTCAGCGGCTCCGCCCCCAGCACAATGGCTACAACGGCCCGCCCGGTCTGCATGAGAGCGAGCACCGCGATGGGGAACAGCATACCCATGTTCCCGGTGCGTACCTTCTCCTTCCCCCAGATCCGGAAAGCCAGGAGCGCCGCAAGAGAGAAGAGGTTACCAAAACTGTAAACCAGAAACTGGTTTAAGGTGGCCGAGGAGAAAAAACAGAAGACCAGCCCCGCAAGGAATGCGTGTATGCCTCCCCAGGCCCCCCAGCGCATGAAGACAATGCTGGTAATGGCCGCCGCCAGGGAAACCGTAAAGGGCTGGCCCGGGAACCACCAGTTCGCGGCGCGCACGATGATGAACTCGAAAATCAGCACCATACCCGCAAAGAGGACAAGATCAATGGCGCGATACTCGCCCAGAGAACGTCTCCTTTCCATTCCAGGTCTCCACTCCCTCTTCCCGTCAGATTTCCAGTCAGGATATGGACAGATCGGATTTATCCCCTGAAATACATAAGGTTCCTGCTTCGCCAGTTTCCGGACTGTCCGGCCGAAATCCGTGCGTCTTCCCGGATGGTTGCCCTCGAAACCCCTTTGTTTCCAGTCACTATCTTCCATTTTCCCGCTGTTGCGTCGGAATGCCCAATCTTTTCAGCTTTTTCATTATATCGGATTGTGCGATTTGTGTACATGGACAATTTCGCCCACTTCATGCACAAAACGGATATCCTTTTCCGGCCGTCTTGGAATCGGTCCGGAGGGGCCCTATAATAAGGAATACGGACCGGACATCCCCATTCTCAGACAGCGAAAGGAGTGAGTCCCCTGATTGCAATCGGACCTGACGACAACCTGCAGCGGGTTCTGGACACCGCCCCGGCCGGAGAGGAGATCCACCTGGCGCAGGGAGATTACCGCCTTAAGGTACTGGTAACCACCCCTGGGCTGACCATCCGGGGAGCCGGGCAGGACCGCACCCGGATTCTCTGGGACGATTACGCCCTGCGGAAGGACCCCGCCGGCGTCGAACTGAACACATTCCGCACATGGACCATGGCCATCTGCGCGGACGGAGTCGCCCTGCGGGATCTCTCCGTCGTCAACGACGCCCTCCACCCCGAACGCAAGGGGCAGGAGGTAGCCCTGACCGTTTATGGAGACGGCTTCTCCATGGAGAACTGCCGGCTGACCTCCACTCAGGACACCCTCTTTCTGGGGCCGCTGCCCCGGGACCTGATCCGCCGCTACGACGGCTTCCTGCCGCCTCTTCTGCGCACGGACTGTCCCTGCACCCAGACGTTCCGCCACTGTCTCATCGAGGGCACGGTAGACTTCATCTTCGGCTGCGGCCGCGCGCTCTTCGAGGACTGTGAAATCCGCTCCCTCCGGGACGAGCGGGATATCGGCTATGTGGCGGCTCCCGCACACGCTCTGGAGCAGAGCGAAGGCTTCTCCTTCCTCCGCTGCCGCTTTACCTGCGAAGAGGGCGTAACCCCCGGCAGCATCTATCTTGCCCGTCCCTGGCGGGACCATGGCCTCTGCGTCTTCCGGAATTCCACCCTGGGCCCCCACATCTCGCCGCTGGGCTTCGACCCCTGGAACGACAGCGGCCGGGATAAAACCGCCCGCTTTTACGAGGACCCCCCGGTTCCTGGCCGGGTCCCCTGGGTCCGAACTCTGTCCGACAGCCGGTAGCCTGCGGAAAACAGAACGGGGAACGATCCATCCTCTGGACCGTTCCCCTTCTTCTCTGTTTCCCGGATCTCTTCCCGCGCCTTCTATCCACACTCGAACAGCCCCGACAAACCGTCTGCCTTTCTTTCCTTTGACCCTCTCCAAAAGCATGCAACGCCCGCAGACCTGAGCCTGCGGGCGCTGTTTTTTCTGTCCGGTCTGCTGTGCGGGTCAGTTTCCCGCCTTCCCCTCCCGGGCGTCAAAGGCCGGACCGGCCTCCGGATCAAAGACGAGCAGTTCGGCCCGGATGGCCTCCTTCCAGAGCTCCATCTTTTCCGCCACTCCCAGCATGGCGGGCAGACCGCTGGCAATCTGCCACATCTCCTCGCCGGCCAGGGCCTTCCGCTCCGCTTCGGTGGAGGACTTCATTTTCAGCAGCTTGCTGCCGTAGGAGGGATCCCGGCAGGTGTCCAGATAGCGGCGGGCCGTGTTGCGGAACTCGTGATAGAGCACGGTCCGCTCCAGCTCTTCGAGCCCCTCCGGATCCTCCAGATGCAGTTCCTTCAGGCTGCGGGCCATCTCCTTTTCCAGCGCGCTGCGCCCGAATCTCCGCCCGCTGCGCTTATACATGCCCGGGAAGTAGACAAACTTGTACAGCCAGTTGTCCACCTTGTGGGCCGGCTTCTTCGGGTCCGTATACCGCTCCCGATAAAACCCGCGGCACAGGCGCATCATGGCCCCGCTCTGCTCCTCCATCCCGTCCAGAATCTCCAGACGCTTCGCGGGGTCGATCTCCTCAAAGTACCCCATCCAGGCTTCCCCGATCTCGTACATCCGTCTTCCTCCTCAGTCGTTCTCCGTATCCCCGGTCTCTGCGGAGACCCCCGGTCCGTTCCCGGGGCCGTGCTCCTCCTGCTTCTTCTTCTCTGCGAGGCGCTCTTTCTCGCGCCGCTCTTCCAGGGACTGCATGAACCCGGCGGAAATGATACCGGTAGGGAGCGCGATGATGGCAATTCCCACAAAGGAGGAGATCATGCTGACGAGACGGCCCAGCTCCGTCACCGGGTAGATATCGCCATATCCCACGGTGGTCATGGTCACCACCGCCCAGTAGAAGGCGTCCGAGAAGGTGGCAAAGTTCTCCGGCTCTACCTGGAACATGATGAGCGCGGAGAGCACCACGTAGCCTCCCGCCATCCAGACCACGGCGGACAGCGTCTTCTTCTCCCGCTGCATCACATCCATGATCAGATAGAAGCTCTTCGAGTAACGCAGCATCCGCAGAGCCCGCAGAGCCCTGGTCAGGCGCATCAGCCGAAACAGCTGCATGTGGGTACTGGTCGTCACGAAGAGAGGGATGATGGAAATCAGGTCCATCAGCGCCAGAAAGGTAAAGGGGTAAATCAGGAAGGACATCGCCCCCTTTTTTACCTTGAAGTCCGCTGTCCACCACCGCAGGGCGTAATCCACCAGAAACACCACAGAGGCAATCCGGTCCACCACCGCCAGTTCCGGGGGAACCTGCTTGAAAAACAGGGGCAGCAGGCCCGCGATGATCATGGTGATCATGAACCGGTCGTAGACCAGGCTCGCCCGGTCCCCCGGCCTTCCCAGCTCGATCACTTCAAAGATCCGCTGCCGGGATTCGGTCAGTTCATCCATTCCTTATCTCCTTCTGCCTCCACGCGGGACTCCGGCGCCCATACCGGGCAGGACCCCAACCCGGACCCGCGCGCACCCGGCTGTTCTGCTCCTATCTTACCACGAACCGCCTTCCCGCGCAACCGTTCCCTCCGGCTCCTTTTCTGTATTTCCGCTTCCTCTTCCCGTCTTTCTGTTTTCCGGGAAAAAGGGTGGACTGCGCCATCCCGGAAGCCCGGCCGCATCTATCCGCGTTCATTTAAACGCAGGTGAGCTGCCTGCGGCTGAAAATGCACGCTGCGCACGCGCAGAGGATCCGGAAGGCCCTGACCAGGCTCCCTCCCACTGCCGGGACATACGGATCCTGGGACCTTTTCTCTCAGAATACCGCAAGTCAGAAGCCCCGTAAAGAAGTTTTTCGAGACGAATCCGATTTTCTCCCTGTTGCACACAAAAGCAAGAGTCACTTTGTATGTTCCGCCGGGATCGCACGCAAAAACGTGTGCTTCCTCATCCGCTGTCGAACAGACCGCCCATTTCGATGGCCCCGCAAAGGATCCGGACAGGCACCGCCCTCAACCGGTTCGCCTCCGGTCCGGGCTTCTGGACTTCCCCCTCCCTCTGTGCTATACTGTGGGGGAAAATCGGACTCTGTCGCAACGACAGAAAGGGAGGAACAGTCTATGGAATCCGAACGCTTCGCCAGGCAGCTGAGCTTCATCCTGGAGGCGGACAAGGAGAAGAACATCCTGCGTCAGACCCACCTGTCCGGCCACGGTCGGGCGGAAAACGACGCCGAACACGCCTGGCATATGGCCCTGATGATCTGGCTGCTGCGGGAATACGCCAACGAGGAAATCGACCTGGCAAGAGCCATGATGATGGCCCTGATTCACGACATCGTGGAGATCGACGCCGGCGATACCTACGCCTACGACGAGACCGGCAAGGCAACGCAGAAGGAGCGGGAGGAGAAGGCCGCGGACCGGCTCTTCGGCCTGCTGCCGGAGGATCAGGGCGCCGAGCTGCGGGCCCTGTTTGAGGAATTCGAGTCCTTCTCCAGCCCGGAGGCCCGCTTCGCCCGCACCATGGACACCTTCCAGCCCCTCCTGCTGAACAACTCCAACGAGGGCAGCGACTGGATCCGGCATGGAGTCCGCCGCTCCCAGATCATGAAGCGCCACGCCACCACTGTCCCGGGCTCGCAGGAAATCAGCGACTACGCCCGGGAACTGATTGAGGAAAACATCCGCAAGGGCCACATCATCGACGACTGACCCCGGCCTCCATCGGTCGCCCGGAAGTCCCTTTGCCGCCCTCCCCGGAGACAGCATTCCCTTTGAGAGGAGCCTCTTCATGAGACAGTATGTCATCGACGCCTTTGCGGACCACGTCTTCGAAGGAAACCCGGCCGCCGTGGTTCTGATGGACCGCTGGCTGCCGGACCCCGTCCTGCTGGCCATTGCCCGGGAGAACGCCCTGCCGGAGACCGCCTTCGCGGTACCGGAGGAGAACCGCTGGAGGCTGCGCTGGCTGACGCCCACCGGCGAAATCAGCCTCTGCGGCCACGCCACCCTGGCGGCCGCATACGCCATGATGCGTTTCGCGCTTCCGGAGGCGGACGAACTGGCGTACGAAACCCTCAGCGGAACCCTTACGGTGCGCCGGCAGGGCAACCTGTACGCCATGAACTTTCCCGCGTACACTCTGCGGCAGCTGGAAGTCACAGAGCAGATTGCGGATGCTCTGGGCGCCCGGCCCCGGGAAGTCTGGCGGGCCCGGGATCTGCTGTGCGTCTTCGACGATCCGGAAACCGTACTGTCCCTGAACCCGAACCAGGAAAAACTGCTGCAGGTAAAAGGGGCTCTCATGCAGGTGACCGCCCCCGGCTTCGGGGAATACGACTGCGTCTCCCGCACCTTCGGGCTAAAGATGAATCTGCCCGAGGATCCGGTGTGCGGCTCCGGTCACTGCCACATCATCCCCTATTGGGCGGCCCGCCTGGGCAAAACAGAACTGACCGCCCGCCAGGCCTCTCCCCGGGGCGGAACCCTGTACTGCCGTATGGAGGGAGACCGGGTTACCCTGGCAGGCCGGGCTATCCTTTACGCCATCACAGAACTGTTTCCGGACGGTCTTCCCTCCTTCTGAGACCGGCCGCGTGCGAAAAGCAGGGAGCGGACCGCGCATCTGACGCGGTCCGCTCCCTCCTTATATATCGGTTCTATCGGGCGGAACTCAGGCCCAGGGATTTTCGGTGGGATAGGGGATGGACTTCGGCCGGTTCCAGGCGATGTCCTGGATACCCAGCAGGCGGAACACCTCGAAGAGGGTCCTGGCGCAGTGAGAGAAGGCCACAGCCCCATGGTGGGGATAGTGCTTCTCCAGCAGCACGTGGCGATAGAAGCGGCCCATCTCGGGAATGGCGAAGATCCCGATGCCGCCGAAGGAACGGGTGGCCACGGGAAGCACCTCGCCCTGGGCGATGTAGGAGCGCAGCACGCCGTCGCTGTCGCACTGGAGCCGGTAGAAGGTGATCTCGCCGGGGGCGATATCTCCCTCCAGGGTTCCGCGGGTAAAGTCGGGCTCGCTGCCCTTGGGCTCCAGCAGACGATGCTGGATCAGCTGGTACTTCACCGCGCGGTCCGCGCACAGCTTGCAGGCGGGGGTGTTGCCGCAGTGGAATCCCATGAAGGTATCCGTAAGGACATAGTCGTGCTTCCCGCGGATCTCCTCCTCGTAGATACTGGCGGGCACCGAGTTGTTGATATCCAGCAGGGTCACGGTGTCGCCAGTCACGCACATGCCGATGTACTCGCTGAGCGCGCCATAGATATCCACCTCGCAGGAGACCGGGATCCCCCGGGAGGCCAGACGGGAATTCACATAGCAGGGCTCAAAGCCAAAGGCCTCCGGGAAAGCGGGCCAGCACTTGTCCGCGAACGCCACATACTTCCGGGCTCCCTTGTGAGCCTCCGCCCAGTCCAGCAGCGTCAGTTCAAACTGAGCCATGCGCTCGGAAAGTTCGGGATAGTAGCGTCCCTCTCCCATCTCTGCGGCCATGTCCGCGCAGACTTCGGGGATGCGCGGATCGCCTGCGTGGGCCTTGTAGCTGACCAGCAGATCCAGCTCGGAGTTCTCCTCGATCTCCACGCCCAGCTCGTACAGCCCCTTAATGGGCGCGTTGCAGGCAAAGAAGTCCTGGGGACGGGGACCGAAGGTGATGATCTTCAGGCCCTTCAGGCCCAGAACGGCCCGGGCGATGGGAACAAAGTCCGCCACCTTCTCCGCCAGCTCTTCCGCGGTCCCCACAGGATAGGGCGGAATATAGCCGTTCAGATGGCGCATGTGGAGATTGTAGGAGCAGTTCAGCATGCCGCAGTAGGCGTCGCCGCGGCCGTTGATCAGATCTCCGTCGCCCTCGGCGGCCGCCACGAACATGCAGGGGCCATCGAAATACTTCGCCAGCAGGGTTTCCGGCGTCTCGGGCCCGAAATTGCCCAGGAAGACGGTCAGAGCGTTGCAGCCGGCGGCCTTCACTTCCTCCACCGCCTTCAGCATGTCCGCTTCGTTCTCCACCGTGGTCTTCGCCTCGTAGACGTCCACGCCGCGGGCCCGGCAGGCCTCGGCCACGGCGGCCCGGCGGCGCTCGGACAGGGAGATGATGAAGCAGTCCCGGGAGACCGCGACAATGCCCAGTTTGACAACAGGAATATTGGTAAGCATGATCAGATTCCTCCTCAGATCAGGTCAATAATATCCGGATTGACGCCCTTCAGACCCACGACGGCCCCGTTCCGGGCCTCCTCGCTGTCCGGATGGGCCAGCAGCCACTTGTTTCGGGCGGTCATCCAGGTGTCCTCCCGGTTCCCCGGAGTGAACTCCGGCTTCTCCGTGTTGGTTCCCCGGGGAAGCACCACGAGGACCCGGAAACCCGCTCCTCTGCGGGCCGAACAGGGGGCATAGTGCAGCGTGGTAGCGTACACTTCCACCAGCACCCCGGCGGGAACCCGGAATGCCGCCACATCCGCCGTATCGAAGAGACCGTCCTCCCGGATCTCTTCCCGACGACCCAGCAGGAGGATGAAATCCTCCGTCCCGAAATTGAGCTCGCTGTCCCTGTGATACTCCAGACAGTTGAGCTTCGTATTGTGGCCGTTGCACCAGCCCATCTGGATGGGCATGCCGCCGAAAGCCCGGTTTTCCAGGTCCTTCGCCACAGGAAGCGCCTCCAGCTCCGGCTGGGAGGGCACATAGGCTGTTCCCTCCTCCGGACAGGGGGTTCCTTCCTCCAGAGCCGTCTTCAGCTCCGCCAGGTCATAGCCCTCCAGCACGCTTCCATAGCGCCGGAAGGCCGGATCGTACACACTGCGAATCTCCATAACCCGCACCTCCTACTGAATCTGCGGGAACAGCTCCCGCAGGGCCGGGTAGATCTTCCGGAACTTCCGGTACTGCTCCTCGTAGCGCGCCGTCAGCTCCGGGTCCGGCTCCACTGTATCCACAACGCGCACCAGGGCCGAGCAGGCCTCCTCCACGCTGGCGTACGCTCCGCAGGCTACCATGGCAAGCATTGCGCCTCCCATGCCGGGTCCCTGCTCCGTCTCCACAAGATCCAGGGAAATTCCCAGCACATTGGCCAGAATCTTCTTCCACAGCGGACTTTTCGCGCCGCCGCCGCAGATGCGGCTGCGCCGGATATCCAGACCCAGGGAACGGGCCACCTCCAGGGAATCCCGGATGGCGAAGGAGACTCCCTCCAGCACCGCCTGGGTCATGTCCGCCCGGGTGGAGTCCATGGTGAGGCCGATAAACGTGCCCCTGGCGTCCGTGTCGTTGATGGGCGAGCGCTCCCCCATCAGATAGGGCAGGAAGAAGACGTGGTTGCGGCCCAGGCGCTCCGGCGCGATCTTCGCCTGCTCACCGGCGAAGTCCCCAGTACCCAGAATGTCCTCCGCCCACCAGCGGTTGCAGGAAGCGGCGGAGAGCATGCAGCCCATCAGATGCCAGTGGCCATCCGCATGGCCGAAGGCGTGGAGGGCGTTGCCGGGGTCCACCCCGAACGAGTCGCTGGAGATGAAGATGGTGCCGGAGGTGCCCAGCGAGATGTTGCACTGTCCGTTGCCCACCGTGCCGGTTCCCACCGCCGCCGCGGCGTTGTCTCCCGCTCCGGCGCAGACTTTCACCGTCTCCGGCAGCCCCAGTCGAGCCGCGATCTCGGGCTTCAGGGTCCCGACCGTCTCATAGCTTTCATAGATCCGGGGCATCTGCTCCTCCCGGACGCCGCACACTTCCAGCATCTCCCGGGACCAGCGGCGCCTCTTCACATCCAGCAGCAGCATCCCGGAGGCGTCCGAGACGTCCGTGCAGAACACGCCGGTGAGCATGTAGTTCAGGTAGTCCTTGGGGAGCATGATCCGGCGGATCCGCGCGAACAGCTCCGGCTCGTGGCTGCGCATCCACAGCAGCTTGGGGGCCGTAAAGCCGGCAAAGGCGATGTTGGCCGTCCAGGCGCTGATCTTCTCCCGGCCGATCTCTCCGTTCAGGTACTCCACTTCCCGGGCCGTCCGCCCGTCGTTCCAGAGGATTGCGGGACGCAGTACCCGGTCGTTCTCATCCAGCGCCACCAGACCGTGCATCTGACCGCCGCAGCCGATCCCCGCCACCTGGCCGCGGTCAAACGGAGCCGTCAGCTCCCGGATTCCCTCCAGGGTGGCGGACAGCCAGTCCTCGGGATTCTGCTCGGACCAGCCGGGATGGGGATAGGAAATGGGATACTCCCTGGAAACAATGTTCTGAATGGCTCCCCGGTCGTCCATCAGCAGCAGCTTCACCGCCGAGGTGCCCAGGTCCACACCGATGTACAGCATGGCCAGCCTCCTCCTGTGCCCTTGGGCAGAGATCAGGAGCGGGCGCTCCTGTCCTCTCTATTTTATAAAGCTGCTTTATAAAAGTCAACCGGTTTTCTGGATGCCGTCCCCAGTTTCTCCATTCTGCACAAAGAGAGCGCCCGGTTTTGTGGAAGTTGACGAAGAACGCGCTTCCCCGTTTTTATAAAGCCTCTTTCTCTTACCTGCCGTACTTCCCGCCTTCCGCCAAAAATCGGCATTGACGGCCATCGCAGATGTGGTACAATGGGAGCATCCCGATTCTCCACGCGGCAAGGAGGCGTTCTTATGGAAGCAGCAGGCACCGTGCCGGAACGGCGTCCGTCCCGGACGGACATCTACGGATACCTCTACCGGACCACCGGCTTCTGCTCCCGGCAGAGGATCTCTGAGGATCTGGGGCTCAGTCTGCCCACGGTCTACCAGGCCCTGTCCGAACTCATGGAACTGGGGCTGATCCGGACCTCCGGCGAGCAGAAGGCCTCCCGGGGCCGCCGGCCCCAGGGGCTGGAGATTGTCCCGGATGCCCGCTTCGCCATCGGGGTCTCGCTGACGGAGGACCGGCTGCGTCTCTCCGCGGTGGATCTCCGCCTCTCCGAGCTGGCCCACGCGCGCATTCCGCTGGACTCTTCTCTTCCCTTTTCGGAACTGGGGCCTCTGCTGGCCCGGGAACTGGAGGCCTTCCTGGAGAGCGCCGGTCTGGAGCGAGAGCGTCTGCTGGGAGTGGGCATCGCCCTGCCCGCCGTCCTGGACGCCGAGGCCCGGCGCGTGGTCCTCGCCCCCACGCTCTCCTTCCGCAACCTCTCCCTGGACGATCTGACATCTCCCATCCCCTATCCCACCCAGGTGGCCAACGACAGCAGCAGCGGGGGGCTGGCGGAGTGCTTTGTCCGCCAGACCCGCAGAAACATGGCCTACCTCTCCCTGGAAAACGGGGTAGGCGGGGCCATTCTCGCCGGCGGAACTCCCTACCTGGGGGACAACCGGCGCAGCGGAGAGTTCGGGCACATGTGCGTGGAACCCGGCGGGCGCCGCTGCCGTTGCGGACGCCTGGGCTGCCTGGAAGCCTTCTGCTCCACCCGGCGCATCGAAGAGGAGACCGGCCTCTCCCTGGACGTCTTCTTTGAAAAAGTCCGGCTCCACAGCCCGGAACACGAGCTGCTCTGGTACGATATGCTTCGCCACCTCGCCGTCGGGATCAGCAACATCCGCATGGCCCTGGACTGCGACGTGGTGCTGGGCGGAGTGCTCTCCCAGTACCTGCCTCCTTTCCTGCCCCGGTTGAGGGAATACGTCGCCGCCCTGGATCCCTTCGAAGGCAGCGCGGACTACCTGCAGCTGAGCACGCTGCGCCGGCACACCGTCTCCCTGGGCGCCGCCGTTCCCTTTCTTCAGCAGTTCCTGGACACCGTCTGAAAGGTTGTGGTACCTTATGCTTCGCGCTCTTTTTCTGGACCTGTACGGCACCGCCGTCCAGGAGATGGGGCCCATCGCCCTCGACGTCTGCCGTTCGGTCTGTCAGAACGGCACCGCCTCATCCGTCAGGGAAGTACTGCAGGTGTGGTGGGCGGACTACAATACCCGCCTGGCCGGAGCCAACGGACCGGACTGGCGCTCCCAGCACGATCTGGCCCTGGAAAGCTTCCGGGTTCTGGTCCGGCACTTCCAGGCGGACTGCGACCCCGCGCAGCTGCTGGAGCAGATGGAGATCCACTGGGGTTCCCCGCCGATTTACCCGGATACGAAGGACTTTCTGGCCCGGGTCAGCCTGCCGGTCTGGTTCGTAACGAACAGCGACGACGCCTATGCCCGCGCCTGTGTCCGCCACCATGACCTGCCCTGCGCCGGCCTCGTCACCAGCCAGCAGGCCCGATACGCCAAGCCCCATCCGGAATTGTTCCGCCACGCTCTGCGTCAGGCAGGCCTGGCCCCGGAGGACGTGATACACATCGGAGATTCCCTGACCAGCGACCTGCGGGGTGCCGCCTCTGCCGGCATCTCCGGCATCTGGCTCAACCGGGAGGGGAAGCCGGTTCCGGAGGGGATCCGGGCCGTCTCTTCCCTCTTTGAGGTCCTCCCCCTGCTGGTCTGACGGTCCGGACCCCTGAATCAGCCAGGGGACGGCCTCAGGCCGTCCCCTGTCCAACTGTTCTGTTTTCTGCCCGGAGCAGGCTCATTCCATGTGGGCTACAGGCCTCCCACAAAGGTCTCCCTTACAACCCGGTACAGATCCTCCGTCCGGATCTGCTTCAGCTCCAACAGACGTTCCTGCGCCTGGCAGAACGCTTCTCCCCGGCCTTCCGCCAGCAGATCCTCCAGCGCCTTCTGGCGCGGCACCGTGGTAATCTTCCGGATATATCCCTCAATCCGGCCGGCCATCCCGTTGCCGCTCAGCTGCCCGATGGCGTCGTGCAGACTCTGGTAGATCCGATCCACCTTCTCCGCCTCGGTCTGCTCCGCCAATGCGGCGCCGCGCAGCTGCGCGCACAGGTCCCGAAGAGGCTCCATATCCCATTCGGACATGTTCTCCGCCGCCAGGCGCGCCAGCCCGCTCTCCAGAATCGCCCGCAGTTCGGACAACTCCTCCATATTCTGCCGGCCGAGCAGAACGCCGTAGAGCAGGGGATTCAGCATCTGGCCGGTAAAGCCGTCGCAGACATAGGTGCCGTCCGCCCGGCGGATCTCCAGCACGCCCAGATAGCAGAGAATCTTGATCGCTTCGCGGATCGAGTTGCGGGCCACGCCCAGGTTCTCCACCAGCTCGCTCTCCGTGGGAATCCGGTCTCCCGGGCCGATCTCCCCGCTGACGATCGCCTCCGTCAGGGAATGGATCACCCGCTCCACCACGGAGGAACGCTCCAGCTTCTCCATCCTGCATCACTGCCTTTCCGCTTTCCGTATCGTCGGATCCGATGTTCCATCCCGCTCCGCCGGCCCGTTTCCGCTTCGGAGTGCAGACCTTTCCTGGTATTATAAGCTCCCACACACCGGATTGCAAGGATTTCCCCCGACGCCTCCCCGGGTTTTCCGACCGGACCGCTCTCTCCCATCGGTCTCCAGAGTCCCGCTCCTGTCCCGGCAGTTTCTTCCGGAAAGAACGGGTAGATTTTTCCCCGGGCATGTGCTATTCTGGTAACGGCCCTGTCCCGCCGGGACAGAGGATAACTGACAACAATGGAGGCATCCAGATGCTGCATGGTGCTGTTTTCGACCAGGATGGTCTTATCTTCGATACGGAAGTGCAGTTCATACGGGCCTGGAACATGGCCGCGGAGCGCATGGGGTTCGTCATGCCGAAGGGATTTCACGCCGCCGTAACCGGTTCCAACGGAGAGGCCCTGACGCGGACCGTTCACGCCTGGCTGCCGGAGATTGACGCCCAGGCCTATATCGACCTGACGTATGCCATCAGCTACGACCTGCAGGAGAAGGAGCTGGTGAAAAAGCCCGGCCTGCGGGTCATTCTCGGGCTCTTTCAGGAGCATGGCGTCCGCATGGCGGTGGCCAGCAGTTCCCATCGGCGCCGGGTGGTGAGCAATCTGGAGCGGGCCGGGCTGCTGCCCTTCTTCGAGGACGTGATCTGCCGGGAGGACCTGACCCGCTGCAAGCCGGATCCTGAGGCCTTCCTCACCGCCGCCGCCAGACTGGGGCTGGCCCCTTCGGACTGCTACGTCTTCGAGGACAGCTTCAACGGCGTCCGGGCCGGCCATGCGGCGGGGTGCCGCACCATCATGATCCCGGATCTCTACGCCCCGGACGAGGAGATCGCCCGCTGCTATGACGCCTGCTTCCCGGACCTGGGCGCGGCCGCCGCCGCCATCCGCGAGGGGCTTCTCTGACTCCCCTCTTCCCCCGCCGGTCTTCCGGCGCCGGAGAGGAGGCGGGAAAACAGAAAGTGACAGTTGCCTTTCTCCCGCTTCTGTTGTAATATTGAAGTACATTTGCGCAGCCGCCTCCCCCTCCTCGGGGCAGGCCCCGCCGCCGCCCCGGCTTCGCCGACGCCCCCGGATGCTGCGCCCTATCGACTCATGAAGAAGGTGAAACATTTGGAACCTGTCAGTACACAGTTTGAACAGGCACAACAGCTGCTCTGTCAGCTGCTGAAAAAGATTGAACACCAGGAATTCCCCACCGACAATGAGAACTACAACGTTCTGCAGATACTGGACAATCTGTCCGCAATACGAACCACAGGCATCCGCGGGCTGCAGGAGTCCGGCATTGACGATGTGGATTACTCTTACATTGCCAGTCTCGAAGAACTGCGCCAGGCTCAGGCCCGCCAGGCGGACAGAGGAAACATCTTCCGCGCCATCGCCTCCACCTTTCTTGCCGTCCGGTGCTCGGACGAGGAGTACGCCGAAGCGCTCCAGGCCAGGCAGCAGGAGCTGGCCGCCTGCAGCGAAACGGAACTTTTCAGCAAAGGCCGCACAGGCGGGCTGGACGCCTGCGCCGCCCTCATCTTATGGATCCGCAAGGGCCGTCCCAGACCCGAGGACGAGAAACGCCTGAAGCAGGACCTCGGCTATCAGATCGCGTTCGCTCTTCTGGACAGCAGGCTCTCCCTCCCCGGAGAAAAGATCGCTGCGCCCACTGTCCCCGGCTGGGACGTCGTCCGCAATCTCCCCGCCATTGAAGAACTGGCCGCCGATTTCCACGCCGCCTGGGGCTCCGAGAAGTCCGCTGCCTCCGGAGATGTCGTGACAGCCCCCGCCGATGCTCCGACGGCTCCCGCGGAACCCCGGATGGAAGCTTCCGTTTCTGCCGCTCCTGCCGCTCCTGCCAGTCAGGCGGAGCCCGCCACAGACACAGCTGCGCCCGCCGTAGAAGAATCCGAACCCGAACAGGCCACCCCCTCTGCCACAGAAGAACCCGAGCCCGAACAGGCCACCCCCTCTGCCACAGAAGAACCCGAAGCGGAGCAGCCTGTGGAAGCGCTGCCGGAGGAGCCTGCCCCGGAGACGGAAGAGACACTGCCCTCCGCCGAACATCCCGCGCCCGAACCGCCTGTCGAGGCGGCCCCGTCTTCTCTCTTTTCTGAAGCCCCGGTCGCGGAAGAAGCTCCGGAAGCCGGAGAAGAATCTCCCGCGCAGGGGGAACAGGAACCCGCTCCCGAAGATTCCATCGTGGAAGAAACCTCCGAACCCGCCGCAGACGTATCTGCGCCCGCCGTTCCCGAAGTTTCCGAACCGGAAGAATCTTCCGAACCCGCTTCGATGGCGCCGGAATCTCCGGAACCGGAAACGCCCGCCGGGGAAGAGACACCGGAAACTCCCTCCGAGGCCGCGACGGAACCCGGCGCGGCTTCCCATACCATCGAACAGGCTGTCTCCCATGTTTCCACCCCGGAAGCCACCGTTGCGGCCTCTCCGAGCGGCCCCTCCGAGCAGGAAAATTCCGAAGGCAGCGCTCCCGGAACAGACACCGCGTCCCCGGAACCCGTCCCCAAAGGGCACAGGAAAGCCGCCAACGACAAGCCCGTCATCTCCACCCCTCCCTCCTCTCCTTCCGACTCCCCCAGCGTATCCGGCCGGTTCCGTGACAGGCTGCGGCGCATGCCCGCTCTGTCCTGCGGCATTCTGATGCTCCTGACCGATATTTCCCCGGCCGATGAGGAAACCCTGGCAACCTTCAGCTACATGCTGGCCTTCCAGAAAGGGCAGAAGAACGCTGACTTTGTTCCCGGTGTCCGCTCAACGCTGGACAGTCTGACTGCCGCCGGGTTCGTCTGCCGTCATATCTCCAAAGGCCGGCTTCCTTTCTACAGCCTGTCCGGGTTCACCATCAGTTCTCTTCAGTTTCCCTCTACCCTCCGGGATCTGACCCGCATCACCACCATGCAGGCGGGACATCGCCGCTTCGAAGCGAAGCCTGGCATGACCGAGGCCTTCCTGCTGCAGGAAGCCGAACACACCAGGCTTCTCGCCTTCTACATGCTCTTCGTGATGCATATTACCGCCACTCCCCGGGAAAGCAGCCGGACGGTCCCCCATTCCATTCTCCAGACACTGACCTGGGTGAAGGACCATTACCTGGTCGACGTACCCACAAGCGCCCGTCCCATCACCTGCACCGTATGCTTTACCCCCGAAGACGTCGCATCTGCCACCGGGCCGTCCGTCTATATGGGCTGGTCCCTTCCCAGAATCCCCGAAAAACCCAGATTCACACTCTACGGCTTCCAGCCCGCCAGCGGCGTCTTCCTCTGGAGAGGCAAAAACTGGTTCCCCATCCGCCGTCTGCAGTGGGAGGGGGAAAAGAGCCCGCTACCCTGGCCTGAGGACAGTCTGGAGACGGAACTGTTTCGCCACTTCTTCGGTCTGAACCTGGAGCCGTCCAACAACACCGAACCCCTCGCGCAACCTGAAGCGCAGGAAGCGCCCGAGGAATCCGGTCCCGCCGCGGCCGGCCCCGCCGGCACAGACAGCGATCAGGTGTCCCTGCCCGGCTTCGAACCGGAAGAAGAGGACGAAGGCGAAGAGGACGAAGCGTCCGGCGAAGAATCCCCCCAGGACAGCCACCCGGAAGAGCCGGACACCGGCGGAGACAACTCCGAAACGCGGGCTTCGGTTCCCGAACCGGAAAAACCGGCAGCCGCCCCGGAGAAGCCTGCCGCAGAGCCGCCCGCGGTCTCCGAGGCGAAACCCGCGCCTCCCGCGAAAAAGCCCGCGTCCCGGCCGGCTCCCAAGCCGGTTGAGGAGTCCGCACCCCCGATCCCGGAGCCGGAACCGGTTCCCGAACCGGAGAAACTCTCTTCCCGGGACTTCGCCGGCAAGCTGCTGGAGCAGGAACTCCCCCCGCAGCCGGACCAGCTCCTGGAGCTGACCGTGCTTCTGATCGCCGAAGACCACCTGCCGGAGGCCGCCGCCATGGCGGAGGTGCTGGCCAGGATGCCCGGCGAAGACGCCGCTCCCTGCGAGCACTTCTATCACATCTTCCGGCAGAGCATCCGCGTCCCGAACGGAATCTACACATACTCCAGCGCCTCCATCAACGATCAGCAGAGCGCCCTGGCCGGAATGAATCCCCGCTTCCAGCGTCTGGAACAGACCATGGTCCTTTCCAATCTTCTGTGGGCCATGGCGTTCCCCACCGATGCCTACGACCACAAACTGTACAACAGCGCCCAGATGGCCGTCAGCCCCGACACCAGCGCCGGTCTGCACCAGCTGCTCGGACTGCTGGGCGGCACCCTGAAAGACATCTCTTTCCTGAACGACGGCCTTGGCTTCTCCCCCGCCATTCTCAGCAACCTGGCCGGCAACGACCAGAGGGAGCAGCAGATTCAGGAACTGCAGAAGCTGGCGGATGTTCTGAAAACCGCTCCCACCAGTTCCATCTCTCTGCGGGGACTGGAGACCTGCCTGAAGCGCATGGTGGGTCCCGCCAGCCCCATCGGCATGCTCCTGGCCCGGGTCTCCGCCAACGACGTCGCAAACTGTCAGGCGATCTCCCGGCAGCTGGAAGAGGAACTGGGGATGGTGGAACTGACCCTGGACGAGCGCCTGGAGGCCTATATCGACCGCAGCTGGACCGAACTGCGGCAGGACGACGCCAGTGTCAAGGTCAAGCGCCTCTCTAACGATACGCCCGCCCGCCGCGTCTGCAAGAAGGCCCTCAGCGAACGGGTGGATGTCATCCGGCGGTGGGTCGAACTGGTCAGCGACGCACAGGTATCCAACTTCTCGCAGTATAAGGATCGGTACGCCCGCCTCCTCAATCAGACCCGGGCGCTTCTGACCGACCTGCTGAATGAGGAGATCCAGAGCCCGGATCCCTGCACCCAGGCCGGCAACGTCATTCTCCACCACACGCTCCAGCAGATGCTGCGGGTCCTGAACGGAGAGTCCGGCCCCGAATACCGGAACTTCTGGTTCCCCCTCTGTCTGACGCCGGAGCTGATCCTGAACGAAACCGGAGAGAACCAGATCATCCCGGATCTCTATCACCTGAGAGGACTGGAGCCCTGGACCTTCCTGCTGCGGGCTGTGGCCAGCGGCCGGGACGACCCCTCCGTCATTCTCACCCAGATCGAAAACTATGAGAGCGCCCGCTGGTACCGCAACTACGGCACGCAAGCGCTCATTCTCGCCGAGACCGGCGCCAACCAGCCCGATTCCTCCATCGGCATTCAGAATGCGGAGCGTGCCGCCAGGCTGGAAGTGGACAACTTCCGCAGCGAAGCCCGGCTGAACCGGGCCTACGGCAAAATCCGGGAACAGACCATGGAGACCGCCTTCACGGTCCTGGATATGGTACAGGAGCTCTTCTTCCGCAGCAGCAACTTCGCCAGCTTCTCTCTCTTCCTGTCCCGTCTGGATACTCTGCTGGACCGGGACATCCAGGAGCAGACCGCCTTCTATGAACGGCAGTACGCCTCCCTTGCCGCCGACGAGCGGTACGCCGGCCTGCCCCTGCTGCAGTCCATCCGCAAGGTTCTGGACAATCAGAACTTCACCACCGCCGATTCCTGCATCAATCAGCTGCAGAGCGGCGTCACCGAACTGCCCGTCAGCGAGCGGGCACTGGACCAGCAGGAGGACTTCCTCGGCCAGTTCCTGTCCCTGGAAAAGGGCTACTATCAGGAGTGCCGCGCCCACGAGGCCGACAAGCCCTCCAACTGGGGCGAACACTCCCTGGAGTCCCTGGGCCAGGAATATCGCCACTGGTCCTCCAGCAACGAACGCAGAAAGGGTCTGGCCTGGCTGGACGCCTGGCCCGCCCGCAAGAACATGAAGAACACCCGCCTGCGCATCCAGGAACTGCTGAACGGGCTCGGGTTCCACGTGAACTCCGTCCTCCTCAACGACACCCGCCTGCGCAGTCCCGCCGAGGTATACGAGGTCAGCGCGGAAAGGACCCCCGGTTCTCTGAAGGACTATCCGCACCCCATCTTCAAGTTCGGCACGGATCTGGAAGATCCCTTCTACCTGGTCTTCCTGCCCAACTGCAAGGGGGAATCCGCCCTCATCAGCCTCATGGACAACGATGCGGCCCCCAACGGCCCCACCATCGTCCTCATGGACGGTTCTCTGACCGCCACGGCCCGCCACACGGTGGCCACCACCTTCAAGCAGAATACCGCCCGCCAGTATCCCTTCCTCTTTATCGACCGGGTGCTGCTCCTCTATCTGGCCTCCCTCGACGAAGGCGACCGCATGAGGGCCCTGCTCCGGTGCACCCTGCCCTACACCTTCGAACAGCTCTACAGCAATGGCGTAGGCGCCATCCCCGACGAGATGTTCATCGGACGGACCAGCGAGATGAACCAGCTGTGCAGCCTCCAGGGGCCGAACCTGGTCTTCGGCGGACGCCAGCTGGGCAAGACCGCCCTGCTCACCCGCGCCAGCAAAATCATCCATGATCCGGCCAACGGGGACTACTCCTTCGTGGTGGACGTGAAGGACTCCGGCGTGGAAAGCCTGCTGGAAGAGGTAAACCACGCGCTCTACCGGATGCATCTGCTCAGCAACCCCTGCCACACCATCGAGGACCTGTGCGAAGCCCTGCTGACCCTCTTCGAGGAGAACCGCTTCCGCCGCCTGTGCATCTTTGTGGACGAATCGGACCACCTGTTCGAGGAGTTCATGGCCGGCAACTTCACCGCCATCCGTCCCATTGTCAACCTGCGGGACCAGACCAGGCACCACGTGAAATTCGTGTTCGCCGGCACTCACAATGTGGCGGCCATGGATACCGCGGAGAAGGGCAACAGCAACCTGATGCACATCAAGTCCTCCCTCTGCATCGGCCCCATGTCCGTCAGCGACGCCACCCGGCTGATCCGCATGCCCCTGGCCTACCTGGGTTTCGACATCGGCGACTCCCAGATCGAGCTGATTCTCTCCAATACCAACAACTACCCCGGTCTGATTCAGGCCTTCTGCCGCGCCCTGGTCACCTCCGTGTGCCGGGACTACAGCACCTACTACAGCGACGTCATCCCCGGCAGCAACCCGCCCTACAGCATCACGGACGAGCAGATGCGCGCCGTGTTCCGGGAGCAGGATATCCGCAAGGAGATCGGCATCCGGATCATGTCCACCATCCGCCTCAACCGCAGGTACCGCATCATCTCCTGCATGCTGGCCCAGATGACCTACGAGGATCGGGACAGGGGCACCAGCCGTCTGTTCGGCTACAGCGCCCGGGACCTCAAGGAATACAACCGCCAGGAACTGAACCTGTCGCTCCTGAACGGGATGTCCGAGAACAACCTGACCGTCCTGCTGGACGAGATGGTGCGCATGAACATCCTCTGGAAGAACGACGAGACCGGCGAATACCGGTTCCAGCAGCGCGACTTCCTGAGCTACATCGGCACCAGCGAGTACGTTCTGGAAGTGCTTCTGGCGGACGGAGAGGAGGCGGGACACGATGCTGGATGATGTCTCCAGTTTCTGGTGGGAAAACATCACCGGTCCCCGCCTCCTCATCGAGGAAATCGCCCAGTCCCTCTCCGAGGGCGTCAACATTGTGCTGCGCCTGTCCGACAGGCTGGTCTGGAAAGAACAGCTGCCGGACCTGGTCCGGCATCACTTGGAAGACGCCGCCTTCCACACCCTCTACTGGCGCAACAGGTCCCGCAACGAGGTGGTCCTCTGGCTGCTTCAGAACCTGTGCCCCCGCATGGAGCGCATGTGCCCCGGTGAATTCGAGGCCCAGATGCGCTACCTGCAGAAGGAAAAACCCATGGCCAACTGCGTGGCCTGGATCGTCGCCGGGGAAGAGGAGGACGTGGAGTCCCTGGTCCATTTCCTCAACGACAACCGCAAGAAGTCCCTGGACCAGGATGGGGCCTTCGTTCTGGAGGTGTCCCCCAATACAAAGGTTCCTCCGGTCTCCGGCCGGGTCAAGGAGCTCTTCTACGACACGTATATCCGCCCCGGCGACAGCATGCTCTACGCCAGCATCCTCGCCGACGCCAACACCAACATTCCTCCCGCGCTGAAAAACTACGCCGCCTGCCTGGCCTCCAACCTGACCCTGGGCAGCGTGGAACTGATCCCGGACATGATCCAGACCATCCGCTTTGAGGACCAGGATCCTGCCGCGGCTCTGCTTCAGATGTGGGAAGAGCGCCGTCTGCCCCGTCCGGCGCGCATTCCGGAAAAGGACGAGCTGGACCAGCGGGTCTGGCGGGCCCAGATCCAGTCCGCCTTTGCCGGTATCGAAATGGAGCGCCTGACGATCGTCGCCGAACATGCGCAGCGCATCGAGGAGGCCCTGTTCACCGAGTACTGGAATCCCAAGCAGGACCGCATCGGGTACATCTGGCAGCACGACGACGTACTGCAGACCGCCTCCGATGTGGAACTGGGCACCATGGTCTGGATGCTGACCCTGCGCCGGAACATGGACCGCAGCCAGTACCTGCTCTACTTCCCGGATCCCGGCCTGCGGGACTGGATCGTGTTCCTCACCGACTGCCGCAACAACCTGGCCCACCACCGCATCTGCTCCGCCGAGCAGATGTGCCACCTGCTCACGGACCTCAGAAGCTGACCCTCAGAGCCGCAGCACAACCCGTTCCGGGCTGCTGCGGCTCTTTTTCCTCCTTCCGCCCCGACTCTCAGAAAGGAGACCTCCATGGATTCTGCCTCCGCTCCGCAACACCTCTGCTTCGTGAAAGGCAACGTACAGCCCTTCTTCCCCTTGGAAACCGTCCTCAGACCCGCCTGCGTCAGCCGTGTCTCCACCGTATCCGGCCAGAACTGCCCCGGGTTCTTTACTCCCACCCCGATCTGACGGAAATCCTCCTGGTGACCGGCGGCTCCGGAACCTTTCTCATCGGAGAATCTTTCTACGACATCCACTCCCGGGGATCTGCTCGTCTGCAGCAGCAACGTGGGATACAACGAGAGCTTTACCCCAGGCAAGGCCATGGAAGCGCTCTGCGTGGCGGTCAGCGGTCTGCGACTACCCGGGCTCCGAGAAAATGCGCTCATTCCGGACTCCGCCACCCCGGTCTTTCCGGTGGGCAGCGAGCTGGAGAGCCTGAAAGGGCTGTATGAATCCATGTACCGCTACCTGCAGGAAAACATCCCTGGCTGCGAAACCGCCTGCCACTATCTGATGCTCGCCCTGCTGAGCCGGGTTCTGCAGATCATCGGGGCCACCCCCCATCCGGACCAAGCCCGAGCTTTCGGAACCAGGAACCCTGGAACTGCGCGTCTGGCAATCACTTCGGAGGCCACCTGGCCCGCTTTCCGGCTACGCCGCTCGGTTCAAAGAAATGGAGTGCACACTCCCCGCCCTCTGTCGGACCGATGGTACTTCCGTCCGCTCCAGGACCCGCATGGGACCGGAACCGGCTGCTCGAATGGACCGCCGTGTCCCCGAGACCTCTCCCGTCTCCTCCCTCCATAAGGGGAGCGTATGCCACGAACCTCCTGTCATGCACAGGAGGGCACTCCCCCTGCTCCTCCCGTCTCAGCAAGATTCGTGCCAGAATGCACGTTCTTCATGGAAACGCAAAAATTTTACACTTTAAGAGAAGATCGTTGAATATTTCCCTCCTGTGGCCCAGAGGAACCCCTTTATTTGGGTGAAATCTGATAAGATCGTTGTGCGATTTCGTTAAATTGGAGCATGGACCCCACCCCGAAACCATGCTATTATTGAGAGTGGACAATTGTAGTTGCGCCAGCTCCCGGACTCCGGCGGTCTCGGACCAGACCCCGGATCTCTCCGGCCCTGCCGCGCCCGACGTGACTGCAAAAACATAAGTGGAGGTTATCGCATGGTACGTAAATTCCCCAATCTGAGCAAGCCTATCACCCTGGGCCGGGTTACCTTCAAAAACCGCATGTTCTCCGCTCCCATGGGCGGAACCGACATCACCAACGACGGCTGCATCGGCCCCAAGTCCGTGGGGTTCTATGAGCTGCGGGCCAAGGGCGGCGCCGGCGCCGTAACCATCTCCGAGTGCATGGTTCACCCCGCCACCGATGGCTCCCACGCCTACCATCTGGACGAGAGCATCCTCAACTCCCTGGCCTGCGCCACCTATGCGGCGGACGCCATCCGCCGCCACGGCGCCATCCCCAGCCTGGAACTGTCCCACTCCGGCATGTTCGCCGGCACCTACATGACCGACAAGTCCAAGCAGAAGTCCATGCATCAGTGGGGCCCCTCCGATACCGTCCGCGCCGATGGCGTACCCGTCAAGGCTCTGACGAAAGAGATGATCGCGGAGATCGTCGCCTCCTACGGCCACGTCGCCGGCCTCGCCAAGCGCGCCGGCTTTGAGATGCTGATGGTCCACGGCGGCCACGGCTGGCTCATCAATCAGTTCCTCTCCCCCCTGTTCAACCACCGCACCGACGAGTACGGCGGTTCCCTGGAAAACCGCTGCCGTCTGGCCATCGAAGTGCTGAAGGCGGTCCGCGAGGCCGTTGGCCCCTTCTTCCCCATCGAGTTCCGCATGAGCGGCTCCGAGTTCGTGGAAGACGGCTACGGTCTGGACGAAGGCGTCCGCATCGCCCAGATGATCGAGCCCTATGTCGACCTGATCCACGTCTCCGCCGGCACCTATCAGAAGACCTTCGGCATCACCCACCCCTCCATGTTCACGGATCACGGCCGCAACGTCTTCCTGGCCGCCGAGATCAAGAAGCACGTCTCCAAGCCCGTAGCTACCATCGGCGGCCTCAACGACCCCGCCCAGATGGAGGAAATCATCGCCTCCGGCAAGGCCGATATCGTCTACATGGGCCGCGCTCTGCTGGCGGATCCCTTCCTGCCCAACAAGGTCATGGCCAATAAGGACGAGGACATCGTCCGCTGCCTGCGCTGCTTCACCTGCATGGCCGAGCGCGCCGCCACTTCCACCCGCCGCTGCACCGTCAACCCCCTCATCGGCCGCGAGTGCGAAGGCGACGTCATCTATCCCGCTCCCGAGAAGAAGAAGGTCCTCGTGGCCGGCGGCGGCCCCGGCGGACTGTACGCCGCTTACACTGCGGCCAAGCGGGGCCACCAGGTCATCCTCTGCGAGAAGGAAGCCCAGCTGGGCGGCATCCTCAAGAGCGAGCAGGCTCTGCCCTTCAAGTACGAGATGTATCAGCTGTCCCTCACCTATGCCAAGATGGCGCGGGAGGCCGGCGCGGAGATCCGCCTGAACACCGAGGTCACGAAGGAGTACGTGGAGAACGAGGCCCCCGACGCCCTCATCATCGCTGTGGGCTCCGAGCCTCTGGTGCCCCCCATTCCCGGCCTCAAGGGCGATAACGTGGTCGTTGTCAACAACTACTACCTGGAGAAGGACAAGGTGGGCGACGAAGTCGTCGTCATGGGCGGCGGCCTGGCCGGCTGCGAGTGCGCCATCCACCTGGCGATGGAAGGCAAGAAGGTCAATCTGGTGGAGATGCGGGACATGCTCGCCCCCGACGCCAACGTCCGTCACCGTCCTCTGATGCTCAAGCGCATGGAGGAGCTCTCCGACAACCTGACCATCCTCACCGGCCACAAGGCCCTGAAGGTCACCTCCGAGGGCGTGGTCTGCGAGAATCCCCAGGGCGAGGAAGTCCTGGTGGCCGGTCCCAGCGTCATCTGCGCTCTGGGCCAGCGCTCCCGTACCAACGTGGTCAACGAGCTGTATGACACCGCCCCCTTCGTGCGGGTCATCGGCGACGCCTCCCGTGTGTCCACCATCACCAACGCCGTGTACTGGGGCTATCACGCCGCTCTGGATATCTGATCCGCCCCTCCTTTCCCCGAATATCCGACAGGAGGCAGGGCAAAATGCCCTGCCTCCTGTTTTCTTCTGTCCGATTGGGATGCTTTTCCGTCCGGTCCGGGTTTTCCGGAAGTGGCTGGCACATACTTCTCAGCCGCCGGCAATCTCCTTCACCGCCCGGACCGCACGGGAAATTTCATCCGCCGTAGTGTAGAAACCGGGACTGAAGCGTACGGTGCCTTGCGGAAACGTCCCCAGTGTCCGATGGGCGGTGGGAGCGCAGTGAAGGCCGCAGCGGGTGAGAATCCCGTACTCCTGTTCCAGACGGCTGGCCGCCTCCGCGTTGTCCATCCGGAGAAAGTCCAGGGAGACCACCGCCACCCGGTCCTTCCGATCCGCTGGTCCCACCACCCGCACTCCGGGAAGTCCTTTGATTCCGTCCAGAAACATACCGGTCAGGGCCGTCTCCCACCGCCGGATGGCATCCAGCCCCGTCTCCAGAATCATCTCCACCGCCGCCTGCAGGCCAAAGATTCCCGGCAGATTGTGGGTCCCTGACTCGAAGCGGTCCGGCAGATACTCCGGCTGCACCTCCAGATCCGAGCGGCTTCCCGTGCCGCCGGTGATCAGAGGCTTCAGGCCCCGGGCGAACTCCTCCGCCAGCAGCAGGGCCCCGATCCCCGAAGGACCCATGAGTCCCTTGTGACCCGGAACCGAGAGGGCGGAGAGTCCCAGGCCAACGAAGTCGATGGGCCAGTGTCCCGCAGTCTGAGCCGCGTCCAGCACAAAGGGAATCCCATGTTCCCGGCAGATACGGCCCACCGCTTCTGCGTCCTGGACGGCGCCTCCCACGTTGGAGGCATGGGAGAGCACCAGCAGACGGGTATTCGGCCGGATCAGGGGCAGAATGTCCACCGGATCCATTCTTCCCTCCCCGTCGCAGGGAATCCGGTCAAAGCACACCCCCTCTTCTGCCAGATCGTGGAGCGGGCGCATGACTGCATTGTGCTCCATGGCGCTGACCAGACAGTGATCTCCGGGATGCAGCCATCCCCGGAGAACCATGTTCAGCCCCACCGTATTGCCCGGCGTCAGAATGCAGCGGGTGGGCTCGTCGTGGTGGAACAGCTGGCAGAGCTGTTCCCGCAGGGTCAGTGTCACCAGGCCGGCCTCCTGCGAACTGGCGTAGACTCCCCGGTTAATGGAGGCCCCCACCTCCGTCATATAGCGGTACATGGCCTTCGCCACCTCGGGCGGCTTGGGGAAGGAGGTCGCAGCATTGTCCAGATATATTGCTTCCATATATTCCTCCGATAGAAATATTCAATAGATAAAAGCTGATTGATTCCGTTTTCGGCCCGCCCCTTCCGGCGGAGCCCGGCTCTCTCCTGGAAAATTTCTTCCATTATAGGACGTAAATCCGCCTTTTTCAAGCCCTCTTTCCGAAATGGCACGGGATGGCCTCTTCGTTTTACCCCGGTCAGGCGTCTGGGCGCCGTCTTGACTTTTCTGTCAGAATCTGTATACTTTTCCCTGTGCAGCGGCAATACCAGTCTTATGCTGCCAGTTTCGGCGCCCTTTGTATGCCGCAGACCCAATCCTATTAAGGAGGACACCAAATGGAAAAGGACAGCTTCGTCAAACGTTACGGACTGCTGGTACTGACCGGCCTGATCGTCGGCGCGGCGGCAGTCGCTCTGACCGCGGCCGGGAACCCCGCCAACATGGGCTTCTGCATCGCCTGCTTCCTGCGGGACATCGCCGGCGCCCTCAACCTCCAGCGGGCCGGATTCGACGCGGAGATCGGAACCGGCATCGTACAGTACGTCCGCCCGGAGATCATCGGTCTGGTTCTGGGCTCCACCATCATCGCGCTGGCCCGCAAGGAGTTCCGCCCCAAGGGCGGTTCTTCCCCCATGACCCGCTTTCTCATCGCCATCTTCGTCATGATCGGCGCCCTGGTGTTCCTGGGCTGCCCCCTGCGGATGGTGATCCGCATCGGCGGCGGCGACCTGAACGCCGTGGTCGGTCTGGTTGGATTCGTCATCGGCATTCTGATCGGCATTCTCTTCCTCAAGCAGGGCTTCAGCCTGCGCAGAGCCTATAAGCAGTCCATGGCGGAAGGCCTGGTCTTCCCCCTCCTGATGGCCCTGCTGCTCGTCCTGTCCCTCGTCATGTCGGACCTGTTCATCTTCAGCAAGAGCGGTCCGGGCTCCATGCACGCCCCTGTGATTCTCGCTCTGGTTGTGGCTCTGGTGGTGGGCATCCTGGCCCAGCGCTCCCGGCTGTGCATGGTGGGCGGAATCCGGGACGCCGTACTCTTCAAGGACTTCCGTCTCATCTCCGCCTTTGTGGCTATCATCGTGGCGGTTCTGGTGGGCAACCTGATGCTGGGCAAGTTCCACCTGGGCTTCACGGAGCAGCCCATCGCCCACAGCGAGTTCGTATGGAACCTGCTGGGCATGGTGCTGGTAGGCTGGGGCTCCGTCCTTCTGGGCGGCTGCCCGCTGCGTCAGCTGATCCTCAGCGGGGAAGGCAACACTGACTCCGCCGTCACCGTCACCGGCTACATTGTGGGCGCTGCCCTTGCCCACAACCTTGGCCTGGCCTCCTCCGGCACCGGCATCGGCGCCGGTCCTGTCGCCATCGCCGTCGTCGCCGGCTTTGTGGTGCTCGCCGTCATTTCCGTCGCCAACATGCAGAAACTGGAGGTATGAACATATGGTAGACGCACGCGGATATTCCTGCCCCACGCCCCTGTACATGGTACAGAAGGCGCTTAAATCCCAGAAGGATCCCTCCCGCCTGGAGGTCGCCGTGGATCACCAGTGCGCGGTGGAAAACATCACCCGCTTCGGAAAGGACAACGGCTACAAAGTCACCCTTTCGGACTTTGAGGGGGATTTCAAGCTGACCCTCACAAAGTGATGGACGCTTACGTCGCTACCTTCCACACCCACCTGGCCGCTCTCCGCAGCTGCAGGGCCCTGCAGAAGGCCGGAATCTCTCAGGCCCGTCTGGCCCCGGTTCCCCGGCGTCTCAGTTCCTCCTGCGGCACCTGCACCATGTATCCCTCGGAAGATCCCATGCTTGTATGCATGGATACGGATCTGGAGGCGATCTACCGACGGGATGGAGACGGGTTCCAGCTCATCCACGGTGAAGCGGACTGACCGGAGCCCTGGCAGGTTTTCTTCTTCTGATTCTTCTGTGCGCTCCCCGGGCCTTCCGGCCCGGGGAGTTTTCCTGCCCGGCATCCGTCCGCCAGAGAGGTCTGGTGCACCCCTGTTCCGCCTGCCCTCGGCCGCCTCCCTGCCGGAAACAGCGGGAAACCGTCTTCCGGCAGCAGACAGCCCGGACTCTCCTTCCGAAGAGGGGGAATCCGGGCTTTCGTGATTCAACCTGTCCTCACGCGTGCAGATTCTGGGTCCGGTAGAGCTGAGCGTAGGCCCCGTTCGCCGCCATCAGCTGCGCGTGAGTGCCTTCCTCGCAGATGCGGCCCTCCCGTACCACCAGAATGCGGCTGGCCGCCCGCACCGTGGAAAGCCGGTGGGCGATGATGAGGGTGGTACGCCCCTTCGCCAGTTCGTCGAAGGCGTTCTGAATCTTCGCCTCCGTCACGCTGTCCAGAGCGGAAGTGGCCTCGTCCAGAATGAGGATGGGAGGATTCTTAAGGAAGATGCGTGCAATGGAAATGCGCTGCTTCTGCCCGCCGGAGAGGAGAGCGCCCCGCTCTCCCACATACGTGTCAAAGCCGTCCGGCATGGTCTGAATATCCTCGTAGATCTCCGCCCGCTTCGCCGCCTCGATCACCTCGTCCACCGTGGCGTCCGGCCGGCCGTAGCGGATGTTCTCCAGGATACTGTCCGCGAAGAGGAATACGTCCTGCTGCACCACCCCGATGTTCTGGTGGAGGCTGCGCTGGGTGATGTCCCGCACATCCCGGCCGTCGATGGCGACCCGCCCCTCGTCCACCTCGTAGAAGCGGGGAATCAGGTTGCAGAGGGTGCTCTTGCCCCCGCCGGAGGGGCCCACCACGGCGATGGTCTCTCCGGGCGCCACATGAAGGCTCACGTGGTGGAGCACCTCGGTGTCTCCCTCTGCCCGCCGCTCCTGATCGTAGGCGAAGCTCACATCGTCCACGTCGATGCGGCCCTCCACGTCCTTCAGCTCCACGGCGTCCGGCCGGTCCTGGATCTCCGGCTCAATACGCATCAGCTCGATGAAGCGGTGCAGTCCGGCGAAGCCGTTGGCGAACATCTCGTTGAAGTTCGCCATCTTGCGCATGGGGGTGATAAAGGTGGAGATATAGAGGTTGAAGGTGATGAGATCCACGTAGTCCATTTCGCCCTTCATGATGAACAGCCCGCCCACCGTAATGACTGCCAGAGGCAGAGCGCACATGAAGAATTCCATGGAGGCGTTGAAGCGGCCCATGGCCTTGTGGAAGTTGCGCTTGGAGACCTTGAAGCGCTCGTTGGAGCGGCTGAATTTGTCTGCCTCCGCCTGCTCGTTGGAGAAGGCCCGGGCGGTGCGCATGCCGGAGAGGCTGGACTCAATGTCCGCGTTGATGCCCGCCATCGTCTGCTTCACGGCCTTAGAGGCCTCGCTCATGGACCTGCGGTTCATGGCGGTCACCGCCAGAAACACAGGGATGAGGATGGAAATCACCAGCGCCAGCTGCCAGCGGATGGTGAACATCACAAGGATGGCCCCGATCACCGTCACGATGGAGATGAACAGGTCCTCCGGCCCGTGGTGGGCCAGCTCCGTGATGTCAAAGAGCTCCGCCGTCAGGCGGCTCATCAGGTGGCCCGTGCGGTTGCGGTCGTAGAAGCGGAAGGACAGGGTCTGAATGTGCTGGAAGAGATCCCGCCGGATGTCCGCCTCCACCCGGATGCCAAAGGTGTGGCCCCAGTAACTGACCACATACTGCAGCAGCGACCGCACCAGATACAGAACCAGAAAGAGCGCCATGATGGCGAAGAAGGTCTGGTAGAGACTGTTGGGCAGCAGTTCGTACATGCAGAGCCTGGATACATAGGGGAAGGCCAGGTCGATGAGGGCGATGGCCAGCGCGCACCCCATATCCAGCAGAAACAGCCGCAGATGGGGCCTGAAATAGCTGAGGAAGATGAAAAGAGGGCGCTTTGTCTGAAAGTCCCGTGTTGTCAGCATGGTAATCTCTCCTGCGGGTCCCGAACCCGGATCAGTCTGTTTTCCCGCAGCTGCGCCAGCCATTCGCCCCGCTTCCGAAGCGGCTGAAACGGCGTTTCGCAGGAAAAACGCTGCCATTATAACCCGGATCATCCGGGTTTTCAACCTCCCCCTCCGCTTTCCTCCCCGCCCCGTCCGGTCCCGCTCTCCTCTTGACGGCAAACGTCTGCCGGTGTATTCTGCCCTTATACCTGTTCTCCAGGGAGGTCTCTTCCTATTAAGTACTATGTTGTCGACGCGTTTACCTCCGAACCGTTCAAAGGCAATCCCGCCGGTGTCTGCCTGCTGGAACACGGCTGGCCTTCCCCCGCCGTCATGCAGAACATCGCGGCGGAAAACCGGCTCTCTGAAACCGCTTTCGTGCTGCCCCGGGAGGATGGCAGCTTTTCCATCCGCTACTTCGCCCCCGGCGGCGAGGTGGGGCTCTGCGGGCACGCCACGCTGGGCTCCGCCTTCGTTCTCGCCCATTTCGTGGCTCTGGACCGGGACGTGATCCGCTTCCACACCCGGGAGGAGACCGTCTCCGCCCTCCGGCTTCCGGGGGACCGGATTCAGCTGGATTTCCCGGCCTGGATCCCCCGGGAAACCCCTCTCACGAAGGAACTGCTGACTGCCCTGAATGGGATCCGGCCTCTGCAGGTCCTGGAAACCCGGGATCTGGTGTGCGTGATGGACTCCGTGGAGCGCATCCGCACCTTCCAGCCCAACCTGGAGGCCATCGCCGCCCTGCCGAAGCGCTATCTGGGCCTGCTGCTGACCGCCCGGGGCGAGAACTGCGACTTCGTCTGCCGCACCTTCTTCCCCAACATCGCCATCCCGGAGGATCCGGTCTGCGGCTCCGCCCAGTGCACCCTGATTCCCCTCTGGGCCCGGGAACTGCAGCGGGAGACTCTGACCATCCATCAGCTCTCCCCCCGCACCGGGGTCCTGTACGGGGAGATGGCGGGAAACCGGGTGAAGATCAGCGGCAACGCCGCCCTCTACCTGACCGGAGAGCTGTCTGTGCGGGAGGAGGTCTGAGCTCACCCTCCGCAGGGCTGCTCATCTTCCTGGAAGGTGCAGAATACCCGCCGGATTCGAAATCCGGCGGGTATTTCTTACTGCTTCGACTGAAGATACTTCCGCAGGGTTCTGCGGACCGCATGGGGTCCGGCCAGTTCTTCCCGTACCATGGTCTCGATCTTCTCTCCGATTCCCGCCTCGTAGAGGTTCAGACCAAACAGGTTGGCATTGGAGAGGATGGGGCGCAGCTGATCCGTAAGACTCTCCGCCCGTCCGAACTCCACCCCGCTCAGCTGACGGCGCAGCTGGGGCAGCATGGGATCCGGCGAGAGGTCAAAGGGCTTTCCCTCGTCGTCCACCGCCAGCAGATAGCGCATCCAGCCGGCGATGGCCAGCGGAATGGCGGTCAGCCGGGCGGCGCTTCCCTCCCGGGCCACATAGGCCCGGATGTTCTCTCCGAAGCGGATCCCCACCATCTGCGAGATATCCACGGCGATGCGGGCACTGGTGTCCCCCAGATACGGATTGGGGAAGCGCTCCGCCATCAGCTCGTCCAGGAAGGCCTTCGGGGAGAGAATCCCGGGATCCTCCACCACCGGCAGCCCCTCGCCGTATCCCACCTGGCAGGCCAGCTCCCGCAGATCCGGATCCCCCATGCCGTCCGCGAAGAGAGTATAGCCCAGCAGACAGTCGTAGGTGCACAGCGCCGTATGGATGGGGTTCAGGCAGACCGTGACCTTCATCCGCTCGGAGCGGTTGACCGTATCCCGACTGGTCATGTAGACCCCGGCCTTCTCCAGAGGAGGCCGCCCGTTGGGGAAGGAGTCCTCCACCACCAGATACTGCGGCCCCTCTGCGTTGACGAAGGGAGCGATCCAGGTGTGGCGGGAGGTCACCAGAATTTCCATGTCCTCCACCCCGTCCTCCGTCAGGGCGCGGCTCACCGCTTCGCCGGGCCGGGGCGTGATTTTGTCAATCATGGTCCAGGGGAAGCTGACGGTCGTTTCCTCTGACACATACTCCAGGAATCCGGGCTCCACCAGGCCGTTCTCCGTCCAGACCCGGGCGGTTTCCAGCACGGACTCCCGCAGCTTTCTGCCGTTCTGCGAGACGTTGTCCATGGATACCAGGGCCAGGGGGAACCTTCCGGCCTGCCAGCGGGCATACAGCATGGCCGTCACGATGCCCATGGCGCCGGTCACCGCCTCCGGCCCCCGCTCCAGATCCGCCTTCACGTATCCCAGGTAATCCCCGCTGGCGCCCCGCAGAGCGTAGCCCTTCTCCGTGATCGTAAAGGACACCATCTGCAGACCGGGCGCCGTAAAGATCTCCTTCATCCGCTTCCAGGCCGCGGAATCTGCGGAACGGGCTCCGATCGCCTCCGCAAGGGAGCCCAGAACCCGCCGGTCCGTGCGGCCATCGCTGTGGAGCGTCACCGCCAGGGCCAGATTGTCATAGGGGACATAGATGCGGTCCACCACATCGAAATCGAAGGTCTCCACGCAGGTAATGCCCCGATCCAGCTGGCCCTCAGCGATCAGGTGGTCTGCGATCCCGCCAACAAAGATGCGGAAGATGTTGCCGATACCGAAGTGGACCCAGCGGGGATCCGCCTTCGTCTTCTCCGCCAGAACTTCCGGATCGTAAGCCGGCAGGGCGATGCCCGCCGCTTCCCATGCCGCCCGGTCCCGGATGCCTTCATAGTTCAGTTGCATGCTTTACTCCTCCGAAGGATCCACATCGATGAGGACCTTCATGGTGGTCTCCCGGTTGTTGTCGATGTATTCGTAGGCCTTCTGGTAATCCCGGAAGGCAAAACGGGCACTCTGCAGGGGCTTCAGCTGTACCTTGCCCTCCTTGACAAAGCGGATGGCGTCCACGTAATCCTCGTGCCTGTACATCATCGAGGTGTTCAGGTCCAGCTCGGAATCGTTGAGCTTCGCCAGGTCCACACTGGCCCGCTTCCCGAACACCGCCACCAGGATGATGGTGCTGCCCTTGCGGGCGTTCTGAATGGCCTGCTCCATGGTGATGTCCGACCCGGCGCACTCGTAGACCACATCCGCCTTGTCCGGCCCGAAGGTCTCCAGAAGACGGGTCGCATAGTCCTCTTTTGCGGTATTCACCACCACGTCGGCCCCCAGGCTGGCCGCCAGGGCCAGGCGGGTATCCGATATATCCGTGGCCATCACCTTCGCCGCGCCCAGGGCCTTCAGGGACTGGATGAGCAGAATCCCGATGGGGCCGCATCCCAGAACCACCACATTGGCTCCCTTCAACTCCGGAAAGCGCTTCGCTGCATGGACGGTCACAGCCAGCGGTTCGATCATGGCTCCCTCGCCATAGGTCAGTTCCTCGGGCAGAAGCGTCACCTTGGAGGCGTCCACGGCAAAGTAATCGCTGGCGGTGCCGGTGGTCTGGAAGCCCATGACCTTCAGCTTCTCGCACAGGTTGTACTTCCCGTGGAGGCAGGGGTGGCAGCGGCCGCAGAACACCTGGGGTTCAATGGTAACCTTCTGCCCCACCTGGAGATCCTTCACGCACTCTCCGACTTCCACGATCTGCCCGGAGACCTCGTGGCCCTGGGTCAGGGGATACGTCACATAGGGATGCGTGCCGTGGTACACATGAATGTCGCTGCCGCACACTCCGATCTTCTTTATCTTCACCAG
This sequence comes from uncultured Oscillospiraceae bacterium, assembly GCA_947629775.1. Classification (GTDB taxonomy): domain Bacteria; phylum Bacillota; class Clostridia; order Oscillospirales; family Oscillospiraceae; genus Lawsonibacter. Next base: position 32,446 of record CANRFA010000007.1, on the reverse strand, counting down.
TACCTCGTCCGGACCGGTGGGCGGGATGGGAACTTCCCGGAAGGTAATGGTCCGGGGCGCGGTCATCCGCTGCTGTGTCATGCTTCCGTTCATGAAAAACACCTCATTTCAGTGAATTACGTTCCAGTTCCTCGTAGTGCTTCCAGCTGTCCGGATCGTATATGGACAGCTCGGCGCGCAGGGCGTCGGACCAGAGCTGAAAGCGCTCCTCCATACCGGCCTCCCGGCTGAGACCCCGGGAGACAATCCAGAGGTCCTCGCAGGCTCTCGCCCGTTTTTCCTCCGCCGTAGCCTGCTTCATCCCCAGGAAGCTGCTGGCGTAGCGGGGCCCTCCACAGGTGGAGAGATAGCGCCGGGCGGCGTTGCGAAACTCCAGGTACAGCACGGCGCGCTCCATATCGCTCAGCGTCTCCGGCCCCGCCAGATGGAGTTCCTCCGTGGTCTTCTCCATTTCCTTCTTCAGGGACCTGCCCATCCATTTCCGGCGCCGGTAGAGCCCGGGCAGATAGACAAACTTCCACAGCCAGGTATCTACCGGCCGCTCCGGATGCTTCGGGTCGTGGTAGCGCTCCCCGTAAACCGTCCGGCAGAAGGCCTGAAACGCGTCCTCCCGTCCGGCCAGGAGGTTGAATCGTTTCAGCCGTTCCTTCGGGTCCAGCTCCTCAAAATAGGAACGCCAGGACTCTGCGATTTCGTACATGCTCCCTCACCAGTCCACACAGGAGATGGCGGCCCGCTCGATCTCCAGCCCCGCTTGATACCGCCGGGTGAAAATCTCGAAGCCCTCCACGTCTTTCGGGTCCGGGATAACGGCTTCTCCGGCCAGTCCGGCGAAGATCCGCTTCTCCAGATACTCCTCCAGCCGGCCGTCCCGCTTCCCGTCCGCCAGATAGGCGGCCAGCAGGGCGATGCCCCAGGCTCCCCCCTCGGAAGCGGTGGCCATCACGGTAACAGGGGTGTTGACCGCCGCCGCCAGGTAGCGCTGCATGACACCCGGCGTTTTGAAGAGTCCGCCGTGTCCCATGATCCGGTCCAGAGGAACTTTTTCCTCTTTCAGCAGGATATCCATGCCCAGTCGGACGGCGCCCAGGGAGGTATACAGGTTGGCGCGCATGAAGTTGGCCAGAGTAAAGCGGCTGTCCGGGGTACGGACAAAGAGAGGCCGGCCCTCGTTGAGGAAGGTGATGTTCTCCCCGGAATAGTAGCCGTAGGGCAGCAGACCGCCGCAGTCCGGGTCTCCGGCGAGAGAATGGGTGTAGAGCCTCCCGAAGAGGGTTCCCAGGTCCGCCTCCAGCCCCATCAGATCGCAGAACTCCTGGAAGAGTCCCACCCAGGCGTTCAGATCCGACGTGCCGTTGTTGGCGTGGGACATGGCGCAGGGGAATCCGGAGGGCGTGGTGACCATGTCGATCTCCCGATAGAGCTTCGAGAGCTTCTTCTCCAGCACCACCATGGCAAACGTACTGGTTCCGGCGGACAGATTGCCGGTCCTCGGCGCCACCGAATTGGTGGCGGTCATGCCGGTTCCGGCGTCACCCTCCGGCGGACAGAGCGGGATACCGGCCTTCAGCTTGCCGCTCTCATCCAGCAGCGCCGCTCCTTCGGGGGTCAGACAGCCGGCGTTCTCCCCCGCCACCAGGACTTTGGGGAACACCTCCCGCAGCTTCAGGTTCTTCCCGTGGGCCGCCATAAGGGTGTCAAACTTCTCCACCATGCCCTGGTCGTAGTCCAACGCCTCCGAGTCGATGGGAAACATGCCCGCCGCGTCCCCGATGCCGATCACTTTCTGCCCGGTCAGGCGGTAATGCATGTACGCCGCCAGGGTAAAGACGGAGGCTATGCGATCCACATGCTCCTCCCCGTCCAGAATACGCTGGTACAGATGGGCCACCGACCAGCGCAGCGGAATGTTGAACTGAAAGAGTTCCGTCAGTTCGTCCGCGGCCGCCGTGGTATTGGTGTTGCGCCAGGTCTGGAAGCGGGCCAGTTGCCGGTCCTCCCGATCCAGCGCGATGTAGCCGTGCATCATGGCGCTGATGCCGATGGCGCCGAAGGTAACGGGGGTCACGCCGTAGCGCTCCTCCACGTTCCGGCGAAGATCATTATAGCACGCCCGGAGTCCGGCGTCGACGTCCGCCAGATCGTAGGTCCAGATCCCATCCACCAGGGAGTTCTCCCACTCGTGCCCTCCAACTGCCAGGACATTGCCGTCCCAGTCGATGAGAACACCCTTGATGCGGGTGGATCCGAATTCGATTCCCAGCGCCGTGGCGCCCTGCTCGATCTTTGTTTTTGCGTCCATGCTTCTCCCCCTCATTTCGGAAAGGACCCCCGCCCCGCAAATGGGGGCGGGGGCCTTTGGATTGTGTATGATGTTCCCGTTCGGGACGGACTCTGTCCGCCTCTGTGCGATCAGGTGGCCTGGCGCTTCTTGGACAGGCAGTCGATGCCGACGGCGACCGCCAGAACCACGCCCTTGACCACCATCTGGGTGTACTCGCTGACATCCATCAGGATCATGCCGTTGGTCAGGGAACCGATGATCAGCACGCCAGCCACCACGCCGGACATGCTGCCCACGCCGCCGTTGACGGAGACCCCACCCAGCACCACGCAGGTGATGACGTCGAACTCAAGGCCCTTGCCGACGGTGCTCTGGGCGGAGCCGGAGCGGGACAGCAGCACGATGCCGGCCAGACCGGCAAAGAGGCCGGACAGCGCGTAGATCAGGTACTTGATGCGGTTGACCCGGATGCCGGACAGTTCCGCGGCCTCCTCGTTGCCGCCGATGGCGTAGAAGTAGCGGCCAAAGAAGGACTTGTTGAGAATGAAGCTGCCGATGGCGAAGCAGGCCACCATGATGATGGCGCAGATGGGGACCGGACCCAGGGCCCAGCGGCCGAAAATGCCGAAGTTGGAGTCATAGCCGGAGATGGGGCGGCCGCCGGAGATCAGATAGGCCACGCCTTCGAAGATGGTCTGGGAGGCGAAGGTGGCAATCAGGGCGGGGATGCCGATGGAGGCTACCATGCCGCCATTGAGGACGCCAATCAGAGTGGCCAGAGCCAGGGAGATGATCACAGCGATCCACATGTTTACGCCCATGTTGACCATCAGGTAGGCGCAGACCACGTTCACGATGGTGATGATGGAACCGATGGAGAGGTCGATGCCCGCGATCAGAATGACGAAGGTCATGCCGATGGAGGCAATGCCGTAGTAGGAGACCTGACGGGCGATGTTGATGATGTTGTTGGGACCTATGAAGGTTCCGCCGCTGGCAATGGCAAAGATGATGACTTCGATGATGAAGACCAGCCAGATGGCATTGGACTTCAGAAAGTTTTTGGAATTGAGCGTACTCATGTCAGGAGGCCTCCTTTTTGTCTTTGATCGCGGAAGCATACGCCATGATGGTGTCGGCGTTGAACTCCTCCTTCTGGAGCTCACCGGTGATCTCGCGCTCCGCCAGCACGACGATGCGGTCGGACATGCCGATCAGTTCCTCCATCTCGGAGGAGATCATCAGCACGCTGCGTCCCGCCTCCACCAGGTCGTTGATCAGCTTGTAGATTTCGTATTTGGCGCCCACGTCGATGCCGCGGGTGGGCTCGTCGAAGATGATCAGCTGGGAGTTGGCTGCCAGCCACTTGCCCAGGATGACCTTCTGCTGGTTGCCGCCGGACAGATTCTTCACCAGCTGGTTGATGGTGGGGCACTTGATCTGGATTTCCTTGCGGTACTTCTCGGCGGTGCTCTTCTCCGTCCCGGCGTCGATGACGCTGAGCTTCGAGATCCGCTCGTAAATGGGCATGTTGATGTTGTTTTTGATGGAATTGGTCAGCAGAGCGCCGTGGCGCTTGCGGTCCTCGGGCACCAGGGCGATGCCCAGGTCGATGGCCTCCCGGGGAGACTTCGGGTGAATCTGCTTCCCGTTGAGGAGAATGGTGCCGGACTCCATGGGCTTCGAGCCAAAGATCACCTCCGCGATCTCAGTACGGCCGGCGCCCACCAGGCCGCCCAGACCCAGCACCTCTCCGGCGTGGATCTGAAAGCTGATGTCCCTGTCTCCGTTGCCAAAGACGTTCTTCAGCTCCAGCACTACCTTGCTGTGGTCGATGCAGTCCTTCCGCGGGGGATACTTCTGGGTCATCTCCCGACCTACCATCATTTTGATCAGCTGATCTACGGTGGCCTTGGGAGTAATGAGGGTATCCACGTACTCGCCGTCCCGGATGACCTCGATGCGGTCGGACAGGCGGAAGATCTCCTCCAGACGGTGGGAAATATAGATGATGGATACGCCCTTCTTCCGCAGCAGCTCCACCACCTTGAACATGTTCTCCACTTCGTTGGTGGTCAGCGGCGCGCTGGGCTCGTCCATGATCAGCACCTGGGCGTTCTGCTGGATGGCCTTGGCGATCTCGATCATCTGCTGGTAGCCTACGGAGAGGTTCTTCACCAGCTCCTTGGGGTTGATCTTGATCTGCAGCTGGGCGAAGGCCTTGGCGGCCTCCTCCTCCATGGCCTTGCGGTCGATGACAATCCCCTTGCGGATGGGGCGGCCCAGGAAGAGGTTCTCCGCCGCGGACAGCTCGCCCACGTTGTTGAACTCCTGGTATATGATCGCGATGCCGTTCTCCGCCGCCAGCTGGGGCGTCATGCGGTCAAATTCCTTGCCGTTCACGCGGATCTTGCCCGAGGTGGGAATCACCGCGCCGGAACAGCACTTGATCAGGGTGGACTTGCCGGCGCCGTTCTCGCCGATCAGCCCCAGAACCTCGCCCCGACGGAGCTGCAGCGTGACGTCTTTCAGGGCTACGACGCCGGGATATTCCTTGCGGATGTGTTCCAGCTCCAGAACATAGTCTTCGCTCATACTCTACCTCCCGTTCTGTTTTCTGCCGGGCGGCCCTCCGAAGAAGGCCGCCCGGACCTCGGCAAAGTCTTTCTTACTTCATGCCGGCCATGATGGTATCGATGTTGCTGGCGTCGATGGTGCAGAGACTGCGGAATACGTTCTGGCTCTCCAGGGAGTCAGAGAGAATGAGGGCGAACATGGAGGCACAGCCGTTGGCGGTATCCTCGTCGGAACCTTCAAAACCGGTGATACCCTTGGCGGGGTAGGTGGGATCCTGCAGGTGCTCCAGCTGCTGCTTGGTCACGTCGGTGGTGAACACGCCCATATCCTCGGGGATGTTGCCGCCGGTGGAGATCTGCATGGCCTCGTCCGCGCCGATCATGGCGCCGGCGCCGATACCTACCACGATCTTGCAGTCGGGATAGCGCTGAAGAATGGTTTCCATGGAGGTCTGCGCCTGAATGGCGTCCAGACCGGCCTGGCTGGACACGATCTCATACTTGCCGGCGGCGTCCTCTTCCAGACCCTGGAGGATGCCTTCCTCCCGCTCCAGCAGGATGGTGGTCTGGGGATAGTTGATGACGGCCACCTGGGCCTGGTTGTCCTCGGAGTAGTGCTCGTTGATGAAGGCGGCGGCGTTCTTGCCGATGGCGATTCCCAACTCGGTGTTGTTCAGAACCCAGTTGCCATCGGTGTTCGTCATGGGGTCATCCCAGCACATGACCTTGATGCCCTGGTTGCGGGCCTCGGCGCAGGCGTCTTCCACCGCCTTGGCGTCGGAGGGGTGCACCATGATCAGGTCGCAGCCGGAGGAAACGAAGTTCTCGATCTGGCCGATCTGAGTCGCGGAGCTGTCGTCGCAGGCCACGATGGTGGAGTCGGCGCCGTTGGCGTCCAGGACCTCCTCCAGAGCCGTCATGACGCCGGCCCAGTAGGTGTTCTGCAGGGACTGAATCGTGATGCCGATCTTCTTGCCGTTCAGAACGGAGAGATCCGCCTTGGCGTAGAACTCGGGACTGGCCTGAACGCCCTCCGTATCGCCCGTGCTGGAGGGCGTGCTGGCGCTGGTGCCGCCGGCGGAGGAGGATCCCTGGGAAGCGGCCGCAGAGGAGCCGCCGCTGGCAGCGCCACCGCCGCCGCCGTCGCCCTTGTTACAGCCGGCCAGTGCAGTCAGGAGCAGGGCTGCCGCGCACAGCGCCGCAAAGATGCGTTTCTTCATGATTTTTGTTCCCCTTTTCATCTTTTTATATTTCGCCCCGCAGGGCGGAAATACCGGATCCGGTATGAGAATCAGAAGCAGGTGAAGGCGCCGTCCAGAATGAAGTCGGAGCCTGTCGTGAACGTGGATGTGTCTCCCGCCAGGTACACACAGATGGACTCCAGTTCCTCCGGCTTGCCCAGCCGCCCCATGGGCGCCATGGTGTTCCACTGGGCGATCAGGGGCTGCAGGGTGGGAGAAGACAGGGTCAGGTCGGTGCCGATGTAGCCCGGGCTGATGCTGTTGACCCGGACGCCCCGCTTGGCCCACTCCACCGCCAGCGACTTCGTCAGCTGAATGACGCCGGCCTTGGAAGCGTTATAGGCACACTGGGGCTGGGGCACATTGACGATGTGGGCAGACATGGACGCGGTGTTGATGATGGAGCCGCCTCCATGAGAGAGCATGTACCTCCCGGCGATGGTGTCCGTCAGGAACACGCTGTTGAGGTTCACGTCCAGGTTCTTCTTCCACTGGGCGTAAGTCATCTCGTCCGCCGGCGCGTTGATGCAGATGCCCGCGTTGGCGTGGCAGAAGTCCAGTCCTCCCAGCTTCTCCACAACCTCGTCCACCATGGCCTGCACCTGGCCCTCGTCCGTCACGTCACAGCGGATGGCGATCACCTTCCGGCCGGTGGCCTCGGCGATCTCCCGGGCCGTGACCTCAGCGGTCTCCAGATCCATGTCCACGATGGCTACGTCCGCGCCGGCCTCGGCGAAGGCGGTGGCGGTGCACTTGCCGATGCCCCGGGCAGCCCCGGTGACGAAGCCGCGCTTGCCGTCCAGCCGCATCTTCTCGATGATGCTCATAGACAGTCCTCCTCTTCTTCATAACTTCAACTGATAATGCAAAATGTTTTACCTCTTTCATTTTGTAAAATCGTTTTGCATTTGATGGGACTATGATACTCCCGGCCCCCTGGTTTGTCAACTCGGCAATTTTGCCAAATGTTTTTGCAAAATTTGTGCAAAATGACAGTGGACCTCTCTGGAATTATCTGCTAGAGTACAGACTGTCACGATGTACGCCTCATTTTCCGCGGCTAAGGAGGAGATCGCCCCATGTCCACCCGTATCACCCCCGGACAGATCAAGAAGACCAACCGGCAGCAGATCTACGACTTCATCTGGCGTAACCGCAAGGTATCTCAGCAGAATATCTCCTATGAGCTGCGCCTGAGCCGCCCCACCGTGGCCGCCAACCTGACGGAGATGGAGGAAAACGGCCTGATCTGCCGCAACGGTCAGCTGGACTCCGACCAGATCGGCCGCAAGGCCGTGGCCTACTCCATCGTTCCCACCTATCGGATCGCCATCGGCGTGGAAGTCATGCGGGATGCGGTCAAACTCATCGCCGTCGACCTGTACGGACAGAAGATCCGCCGGGTTGTGCTCGATCTTGCCTTCTGCCACCACGACGACTACTACCAGGAGCTCTGCAACCACATTCTCCAGTTCATCGCCTCGCTGGACGTCCAGGAGAAGCAGATCCTGGGCATCGGCATCGCCATGCAGGGCCTGGTCTCCGCCGACGCCACCACCGTGGTCTACGGCATGATCCTCAAGTGCAGCGGCGCGAAGATCGACTCCTTCACCCGCTACCTGCCCTACCCCTGTTCCTTCATCCACGACCCGGACGGAGCCGCCCTCTCCGAACTTTGGGCCTCGCCGGAGCTGACCGACGCGGTCTACCTCTCCCTCAGCCAGCATCTGGGCGGTTCCATGATCTCCAAGCGACAGATCATGACCGGCAAGCACGGCCACACCGCCACCTTCGAACACATCATCATGCGCCCCAACGGAACCCCCTGCTACTGCGGCAATCGGGGCTGCGCGGAGACCCTGTGCTCCATGAGCGCCCTGCTGAAGGGGGACGACCCGGACCGCTTCTTCGAGCAGGTTCGCTCCGGGGAGAAGGAAGCGGTAAAGCGCTGGCATGTGTACCTGAAGAACCTGGGTCGCCTGATCGCCATGCTCCACCTGGTACAGGATGTGGACTTCATCCTGGGCGGGCACCTGGCCAAGTACATCACCCCGGAGGACATCCGCACGCTCTACGACGAGATCCACCGCTCCTGCCCCTTCCCCGACACCGACGATTTCCTGCGTCTCAGCAAGATGCCCTCCCACAACATCACGATCGGCGCCGCCCTCCTCTATATCCAGGAGTTTCTGGCGGACATCGGCTCCGCCAATGAGCTCTGACGGTTCTGTCATCTGCCAGATCCGCCCGATCTGTCCTTCGATCTGATTTTCGGCCGCCGGCCCCTCTCAGGGAGCCGGCGGCCTTTCTGCACCTCCAGCCGCTTCCGGTCCTCGTTGTCGTCCCCCGGCTCCATGCCCCTCTTCCCGCCGCTGTCCCGCACACTTCGCAGCCGGAGCGGACATTCCCCTTCCTCTCCATGCGGTGCGGATCGCTTTTCCCTCCGGGGGGCCGCAGAAGAGATGCCGGCTTCTTCGCCTCCCGTCTGTCCCGCATATGCCCTCCCGCTCCCATAAAACTCCCCGCAGGTTCCTCTTGACTTTTCCCTTGGGATCGCTATAATCTGGTTTGTAAATTCATTTTGCAAAATCAACCAGTATAAAGTTTATGCAAAATGTGTTTCCTATGCTTCCTCAGACGGTCCACGCCGTCTCCATTCTTTCTGATCTGGAGGTATCTGTCATGCGAGCAGCGCTGCGCTACGTAATCCCCTCTGTCATGACCGGGGCCATCCTCCCCGGCAACAGCACCGTGGAACTGAAGGAATTCGACGTCCCGGAGCCCGGGCCCGGCCAGGTTCTGGTGGCGACCCGGGCCAGCACCATCTGCGGCTCGGATATCCGGGCCATCTACCGCGAACATGTGGGCAAGGGGCCGGAGGGCTACATTCCCGGCACGGTGGCCGGCCACGAGCCCAGCGGCCGGATTGTAAAGGTGGGCCCCGGCTGCCGCCAGTTCCAGGAGGGCGACCGGGTCATCGTCTACCACATCTCCGGCTGCGGCCTATGCTACAACTGCCGGATGGGCTACATGATCGCCTGCACCAGCCCTCTGCGCCAGGCCTACGGCTGGCAGCGCAACGGTGGCATGGCGCCCTATGTGCTCTGCAACGAGAAGGACCTGATCGCCCTGCCGGACGAGCTGACCTTCCAGGATGGCGCCTCCGTGGCCTGTGGGTTCGGCACCGCCTACGAGGCTCTGGAGAAGATCGGCATCAGCGGCAACGACGCGGTCCTGGTGGTGGGCCTTGGTCCTGTGGGCATGGCCACCCTTACGCTCTGCAAGGCCATGGGCGCTCAGAAGCTGATCGGGGTGGAGATGAACGACTACCGGATTCAGATGGCAAAGGATCACGGCCTGGTGGACCTGGTGTTCAAGCCCTCCGCCACGGTGGTGGACGAGATCCGCGCAGCAACCGGCGGATACGGCGTGGAGCGGGCCGTGGACTGCTCCGCCAGCGACGCCGGACGGCAGACCGCTGTGCGGGCCACCCGGGACTGGGGCCGCGTGGTCCTGGTGGGCGAAGGCAACACCCTCTCCCTCAACCCCAGCCCGGACATGATGCACTCCCAGAAAACAATCTATGGCTCCTGGGTCACCTCTACCTGGCGCATGATGGACCTGGTGGAGCATCTGGTCCGCTGGGGAATCCACCCCGGCGACCTGATTACCCACGAGTTCCCGGTGGAGAAGGCCTCCGAGGCCTACGCCCTCATGGCCAGCGGGAAGTGCGGCAAAGTGGCGGTGGTCTTCCCGGACTGACACACCCGACACCTGACCGCTTCCCCGAATATGAAGACGGCGCTCTGTGGCATGCAGAGCGCCGTTTTCCTGTTCAGAGGCCCTGTCTGTCGCCCGATTGCCCGGCGCCTCCGCCTCTGCGGGGGCGCCTTTTCTGTTCCTCCTTCTTTCCTCGAATCAGGCCTCCTGCTCTCTGCGCCTTTCACGGCAGGCATCCGGCACGCCATCACGCTCCGTCCCCAATGCACCTCCGCTCTTCGGCCCGCCACCCCTTCTCCCGGAACCCCTCGCGGCCTTCCTGGAAGGGCAATCCGGATCTTCATGGCTGTTCCCGGCTTTCTCTTCGTCAAAACCAACAAAAACGGAAGCGTAAATCTGTTAAAAACAGAGATAAATTTTTGCTTCAAAGATTTTATGTTGACTTTTCTTTTGTTTCGGGCTTATAATGAGCTCACTTCCCGCAAAACAATCTGCCCCCGATGGGAAACAAAAACGAAAGGACAGAGAGATATGAAAGCATTGGCACGCTACGGCAAGGCCTTTGGCGGCTACCGCATGATCGACGTTCCCAAACCGGTCTGCGGCCCCGAGGACGTCATCATCCGGATTCGGGCAGCCGCCATCTGCGGAGCCGACATGAAGCACTACAAGGTGGAAAACGGCTCCGACGAGTTCAACTCCATCCGCGGGCATGAGTTCGCCGGAGATATCGTCGAGGTCGGCGAAAAGGTGACCGACTGGCACGTGGGACAGCGGGTGGTCTCGGACAACAGCGCCCACGTCTGCGGCGTCTGCCCGGCCTGCGAGATGGGCGACTTCCTGTGCTGCGAGCAGAAGGTCAACCTGGGCCTGGACAACAATACCTGGGGCGGCGGCTTTTCCAAGTACTGCCTGGTCCCCGGCGAGATCCTGCGCATCCACAAGCATGCGCTGTGGGAGATTCCCGAAGGCGTCAAATATGAAGAAGCCGCCGTTCTGGACCCCATCTGCAATGCCTACAAGGCCGTAGCGCAGCAGTCTCACCTGCTTCCCGGTCAGGACGTGGTGGTCTTCGGTACCGGTCCTCTGGGCCTGTTCTCTGTCCAGATCGCCCGCATCATGGGCGCTGTCAATATTGTCATGGTCGGTCTGGAGGAAGACGTCCCCACCCGCTTCCCCATCGCCATGGAACTGGGCGCCACCCACTGCGTGAACGGATCCAAAGAGGACGTGGTGGCCCGCTGCACCGAGATCTGCGGCCGTGACAACCTGGGTCTGGTCGTGGAGTGCTCCGGCGCCAATATCGCTCTGAAGCAGGCCATTGAGATGCTCCGCCCCAACGGCGAAGTGGTCCGCGTGGGCATGGGCTTCAAGCCTCTGGAGTTCTCCATCAACGACATCACCTCCTGGAACAAGAGCATCATCGGCCACATGGCATACGACTCCACCTCCTGGCGCAATGCCATCCGTCTGCTCGCCTCCGGTCAGATCAGGGTTCAGCCCATGATCACCCACCGCATGGGCCTCTCCCACTGGCAGGAAGGCTTCGAGGCCATGGCCAACAAGTCCGCTGTGAAGGTCATCTTCCAGTACGACTTCGACGACGAAGAGTAAATCCGTCCCGAACTCCCTCCTCCCTCCTTCTCTCCTCTCTGACCTCTCTCCGGAGAGAAGACGCGGAGCTGCGCTCCTTCCGGGAGCCCGGTCGGGGCACCGCCGGAAGGAAATCCGGTTTCCATCCAACCTGTATAAAGGAGTGTCGCTATCATGGCAGCGAAAAAAGAGAAATCCTCCATTGTCCAACGCATGTTCATTGCGGTGGGCGCCGGCTTTGTGGTTGGCTTCATCTGCCTGTTCCTCAAGGCCCAGATCGGCGACAGCGGCGCCTGGAAGATCATTGACGCCCTGCTGTTCCAGGATATCACCACCACTACCTCCCTTCAGGGGCTCGGCCTCTTCTACATCATCAGCCAGCTCTTCATGCGCGGCCTGCAGATGATGATCGTCCCCCTCGTCTTCACCTCCCTGATCATGGCCCTCTGCTCCCTGGCAGACCCCAAGCGTCTGGGCAAGATTGCGGGCCGCACCTTCATCACCTACCTGGCCTTCTATGTGGTTGCCGCCGCCCTGGCCGGCTGCGCCGCCTACTTTGTCAAGTCCATGGGCTGGTTCAATGTCACCCTGCCCGGCGCCGAAGCCACGGAACTGGTCACCATGGAGGGCTATAACCCCCTCGTCACGGTCGTAAACGCGGTTCCCAGCAATATCATCAGCGCCATGAGCTCCAACAACACCATTCTCTCCGTTGTCGTCGTGGCCGTGGTCTTTGGCCTGTGCATGACCTTCATGGGCGAGAAGGCCGCTCCTCTGAAGAACGTCATTGAAAACCTCAACGACGTGGTTCAGATGTTCCTCAACTTCCTTATCGACAAGGTCGCCCCTCTGGCCATCTTCTGCATGATCACCCGCGCTCTGGCCGTCTACGGCATTGAGTACATCGGCCCCACGCTGGTCTGGATCATCACCACCATCGTCGTCAGCCTGGTTCTGGTCGTCACCATCTATCCCATCGGCATCTGGCTCTCCACCGGTCTCAACCCCATTCCCTTCCTGAAGAAGTCCGCCAAGATCGGCATGTTCGCCGCCGCCGTCAACTCCTCCGCCGCCACCCTGCCGCTGAACACCAGCACCTGCATCAACGAGCTGGGCTGCTCCGAAGAGATCAGTTCCTTTGTTCTGCCTACCGGCATGACCATCAACATGAACGGCACCACCGCCATGCACATGTGCGCCATCACCTTTATCGGCACCGCCGCGGGCCTGAATGTCACGCCCGCCACCCTGTGCCTGGCCGCCTTCCTGTCCATCTGCACCGCCGTGGGTACCCCGGCCATCCCGGTCGCCGGCACCACCATGGTCTATGTTGTCATGATGGGCCTGGGCATGAGTTCCGAGATGTGCCTGATCGGCTACTCCCTGGTTCTCGCCATGAACTACCTGCCCGGCATGGCTGTCATCACCCTGAACGTCATCGGCGATGCTGCCACCAACGTGATCGTCAACAAGAAGGAAGGCACCCTGGACGTAGAGAAGTACAACAAAATGTAATACCTGCGGATCCTGCATTTCTGCACTCTGATCAGAAAAAGGGCGCGTTCTATGGACGCGCCCTTTCTGATCAGAAAATCCGGTCTGTGTTTCGGTAATTCTGTGTTGAAATCAGACTTTCAAGGTGTTAGAATCAAGCCATAATCCGGAAAGGGGAGCGAGTTACATGAAGAATACGGAAGCGGTTCTGGTTACCCCGGGTACCATACGCATCCAGGAATCCCCCGTCCCCGTCCCCAGGGACGACGAGGTACTGCTGAAGGTGGAGTACGTGGGAATCTGCGGCTCCGATATCCACAGCTTTGAGAGCGGACCCTTCATCCCTCCCAAAGACCCCAATCAGAAGATCGGCCTGGGGCACGAGTGCGCCGGTACGGTGGTACAGACAGGTTCCAGAGTCACGCGGTTCCGGGTTGGAGACCGGGTGAACATCGAACCGGGCGTCCCCTGCGGCAAGTGCCGTTACTGCCTCTCCGGCCATTACAATATCTGCCCCGACGTGGACTTTCTGGCCACCCAGCCCAACTACCGGGGAGCCCTCACCAATTACATCACCCATCCCGAGTCCCTGACCTACCGGCTGCCCGACAACATGGATACCATGGAGGGCGCTCTGGTAGAGCCCGCCGCAGTCGGCATGCACGCCGCCATGACCGCCGACGTGAAGCCGGGGAAAAAGATCGTGATCCTGGGAGCGGGATGCATCGGCCTCATGACTCTGCAGGCCTGCCGTGTCATGGGCGCCTCTGAAATCGTGGTCTCCGACGTCATTCCCAAGCGCCTGGAAATGGCCCGGAAACTGGGTGCCATGGCAGTCGTCAACGGCAGAACGGAAGACACTGTAGAGCGGGTCCATGAACTGCTGGGCGACTGGGGCGCGGACATCGTCTTCGAGACCGCCGGCAACCCGGTCACGGCCCGGCAGACCACCCGGCTGGTCATGCGGGGCGGGAAGATCATGATCGTGGGGACCATCCCCGGCGATACGCCCATCAACTTCCTGTCCATCAACCGGGAAGTCTCCATTCAGACCGTCTTCCGCTATGCCAACAACTATCCCATGACCATCGAGGCCATTTCCTCCGGCCGCTTCGATGTAAAGAGCATGGTGACCGATATTTACGACTATCACGAATCCCAGCGGGCCTTTGAAGAGTCCCTGAGCCGCAAGGCGGACATCATCAAAGGCGTCATCCGCATGGAGGATCTGTAACCCGAGGGGCCAGGCAGCCCTGGAACCGCAATCGAAAAAAGGATCAGGAAAGGAAGCCACCAATATGTTAGCCGATATCAGATACTGGGAAAACAAAGCCAAAGAGGGACACTACGCCATTCCCCACTTCAACGTGTGGAACGCCGAAATGCTTATGGGCGTGATGGACGCCGCGGAAGAACTGCGGGCTCCCGTCATCATCTCCTTCGGCACCGGCTTTGTGGGAAACACCGTCTTCGAGGACTTCTGCTGGATGATGGTCTCCATGGCGAAAAAGGCGACCGTCCCGGTTATCACCCACTGGGACCACGGCCGCAGCCTGGAAATCGTACAGAATGCGTACACCCACGGCATGAATTCCGTCATGCGGGACGCCTCCGCTTTTGATCTGGAGGAAAACATCCGTCTGACCCGCGAAGTCGTGGACTACTTCCACCCCCTGAACGTGCCCGTCGAGGCCGAGCTGGGCCATGTAGGCAACGAAACCATCTATGAAGAGGCCCTTGCCACCTATCGGTATACGGATCCCTCCCAGGCCGCCGAATTTGTGGCCCGCACAAATTGCGACTCCCTGGCTGTGGCCATCGGCAATCAGCATGGCGTCTACACCTCCGAACCTCAGCTGAACTTCGAGGTGGTGGAGAAAGTCCGGGACGCTGTCAGCGTTCCCCTGGTTCTCCATGGCGCTTCCGGCATTGGCGACGACGATATCCGCACCGCCATCAGCCTGGGGATCACCAAGATCAACATCCACACGGAACTGTGCCTGGCCGCCATGGACGCTGTTCGGGCGCACACCGGCAGTTCCTTCCTGGAACTGGAGCGGGCTGTCCGCGCCGCCGTGAAGCAGCGCGCCAGCGAGAAGATCATTCTCTTCGGCACCGATGGCAAGGCCCCGGACCTCTATCGGTAAGCCACTGGAACGGAGGAAACTGCAATGAAAACCATCCGAATCGGTTCTCTGGAGAAACCCGTCTCCCGCATGGGCCTTGGCACCTGGGCCATCGGCGGCGGCTCCGCCTGGGGCGGAGACAAGGATCACGACGACAGCATTGCCACCATCCGCACCGCCCCCACCCTGGGCGTCAACCTGATTGACACCGCTCCCGGCTACAACTTCGGCAGCAGCGAGCGCCTGGTTGGCGAGGCCCTGAAGGGCATGAAGCGGGAAGAAGTCGCCATCATCACCAAGTTCGGCGTGGTCTGGGACCGGAAGGGTTCTCTCTTCAACAAGGTCAACGGCCGGCAGCTCTACTGGAATCTGTCGAGAGAGTCCATCCTGGAAGAGATCGACCGGTCTCTGGAGCGGCTTGGCGTGGACTATATCGACGTGTACATGTCCCACTGGCAATCCGTAGAGCCCTACTTCACTCCCATCTCCGAAACCATGGAGGTCCTCAACGAACTGAAAGCTCAGGGCAAAATCCGGGCCATCGGCGCCGCCAACGTATCTCCGGCTCAGGTGGAGGAGTACCTGAAGTGGGGCGACCTGGACATCGTGCAGGCCAAATACTCCGTCCTGGACCGGGCGGTAGAGGATGAACTGCTGCCCATCTGCAAGGAACACGGCATCGCCCTTCAGGCCTACTCTCCCCTGGAGATGGGGCTGCTCACCGGCACTTTGCCCCGGGACTACAAGCCCGTCGGCGCCCAGATTCCCAAGAAGTGGTTCCAGCCGGAGAACCTGCCCAAAGTCTTCGATTATCTGGATCGGCTCAAGCCCCTCACGGAAAAGTACCAGTGCTCCATCGCGGATATCAACATGGCCTGGATCCTGGCTCAGGATGAAAAGGTCATTCTCCTCAGCGGAGCCATTACGGCCGATCAGATCCGTCAGAACACCCGTTCCACCGAAATTGACCTCTCTGCCGAGGATGTGGCCCTGATCCGCGATATGGCGGAGGAGCTGGACCGCTGACTTCCTCGCGCCGCCGAAGGAGCCCGCCCCAAGTTCAGGAGGATTCTCAACCATGAAAGCAAATGATTTCCGGGATGTGGTCATCGTTGGCGCTGCCATCACCGATCTGCAGATCCGTCCCGTCACAACGGATATCGCCCGCCAGGCCTCCTGGCCCGCCGAGCAGATGGTCTGGACCACAGGGGGCGACGCCCTCAACGAAGCCACCATCCTGACCCGGCTGGGACACAGCGTCCGCCTGATCAGCTGCACCGGCACAGACGCGCCGGCCAGGATGATCCTGGACCACTGCGCCAGAAACGGCATTGACACCAGCTGGATCCGGCAGGACCCCGCGAAGACCACAGCCATCAACGTCGGGCTGATCTGGGAGGACGGCGAACGGACCTTCATCAACAACAGGAACGGCAGTCTCTGGACGTTTGGTCCGGAGGATGTGGATCTCTCCGCCGTCTCGGACGCCCGGATCCTTTCCTTCGCCAGCTTCTTCAATACACCCAGGCTGGACCGGAGCTTTCTGCTCCCCCTCTTCCGCCAGGCCAGAGACCAGGGCATGATCATCTGCGCGGACATGGTGGCCAGCAAGCGGGGAGAAACCCTTGAGGATCTTCGGGACGTTCTTCCTCTTGTGGACTTCTTCTTCCCGAACTACCCGGAGGCCAGCGCCCTGACCGGAAAAAGCGACCCCGGCGAGATCGCCGACGCGCTGCATGGCCTGGGCGTGAAGAACGTAATCCTGAAGATCGGCAGCAGAGGATGCCTGGTGCGCAATGCGGATTCCCGTTTTGTCGTCCCGGCTTATCCTCACGCGGCCTGCATTGACACCACCGGCGCGGGAGACAACTTTGCCTCCGGTTTCCTCTGCGGCCTTCTGGAAGGCATGTCTCTGAGGGAATGCGCGCAGATGGCCAACTGCACCGCTTCCATTGCCATCGAACATGTGGGGGCAACCACAGGAGTGACCGACCGCACTCTTCTGGACGCACGCTACCGGGACTACCTGCGCGCCCTCTCTGAATAGGCAGAATCTTTCCGCATCTCCCCGAAGCGGGCCGCTCCGTCCGAGGACCGGGCGGCCCGCCGTCACTTTGCATACCGCCCCGGCATTTTTGGCTTGCCGATTTCCATGCCGAGCGGTATAATCAGAGAAGGAAAACATGGCGGCCTGTCCGCCGGAAACCAAAGGGGAGAATTATGGCGCAGAAAGACAGACTGGACAGAATTCGGCAGACTATCCAACTGGAAAAAAAGGTGATGGTATCCCAGTTGAGCCGGGATTTGAAGGTAACAGAAGAGACCATCCGGCGGGATCTGGAGAAACTGGAGAAGTCCGGATTCCTCACCCGCACCCATGGCGGGGCGGTCCTCAACGCGGAGCGGGTCTCGGAAAACATCGACTATCCCATGCGGGCGCTCCACAACCACGCAGAAAAGGAAATCATGGGGCGTCTGGCTGTTTCGGTCATTCCTGAGCGGGCTACCATCAGCACCGACGCCAGTTCCACTGTCATGGAAGCTGTGCGTCTGCTGAAGGACCGGCCGGAAATCACGCTGCTGACCAACTCCGTCCAGATTATCCGGGAACTGTCCCAGGCCTCTCTGACCATCATGTCGACCGGGGGAAGGGTCAACCGCAGCACCTTCTCCATGCAGGGCAAGATGGTCCGCAAGGCCCTGGAGGACTACCATGTGGACATTGCCCTGATCAGCTGCAAGGCGCTTCAGCTTGGAGCCGGCATTTTCGACTCCAACGAAGAAGAAGGCGAGCTGAAGAAGCTCATGACATGCCGGGGCCAGAAGATCATTCTGCTGGCCGATCATTCCAAATTCGACCGGGTGGCCTTTGTGAAGATTCTGGATCTGGAAGATCTGGATGTGCTGATCACGGACCGGGAGCCCGCCCCGGCCTGGCGCGAATTCTGCCAGGAGAAGGGGATTCAGCTCCTGTATCCGGAAGCGGAGTCCGCCGGAACATGAAAGCACGCTCCAGCGCCGGAAGCGGCACTGGAGCGTGCTTTCTTATCGAAGCAGAGCAACTGCTACGTCATTCACATTAGTCCCGGTGGGGCCCGTAACAATCAGGCCCCCCACAGCTTTCAGGGCGTGATAGGAGTCGTTCTCCTTCAGAACCCTGTGCGCATCCAGACCCCGGGCGCTCAGAGTTCCCATCGTCTGTCCATCCACATAGCCGCCGGCGGCGTCTGTCGGTCCATCCGTTCCGTCGCTTCCCACAGAGAACACCGCCGCCTCCGGAAGTCCCGCGATCCCTGGCGCCGCCGCCAGGGCGAGCTCCTGGTTTCGTCCCCCCAGACCATTGCCGGTGAGGCGAACCACGGTCTCCCCTCCCGCAATAAACGCTCTGGGAGTTCCGCATCCCGCATGGGAGCGGACAATGGCCGCCAGAAAGCGTCCGGCTTCCCGGGCCTCGCAGTCCAGCTGATCCGTCAGGAAAACGGTCTCATAGCCAAGGGCGGAGCACTCCTTCTCCGCCGCCGCGCACAGTTCCCGCACGGAACCGGTGATACGGGTGGTAACATTGGAGAGTTCTTTCGGGGTCTCCGTACGCAGAAGCTCCACCGCTTCCGGGCTCAGAGAGAGATGGTACTTTTCCGCAATCTCCAGGGCCTGGGCGCAGGTGGAAGAATCCGGGCAGGCGGGCCCGCTGGCGATCATGTCCAGGGGATCTCCCAGGATGTCGCTGAGAACAATGCTGAAGACCTTCGCCGGAGCGCAGGCCCGGGCGAACCTGCCACCCTTGACGCCGGAAAGGCGTTTACGGATCGTGTTCATCTCCACGATATCCGCTCCGCTGGCCAGCAGTTGCCTGGTAATGTCCTGCATTTCCGCCGCCGGAAGGAGGGGAGCCTCAAACAGCGCGCTTCCGCCGCCGGACAGCAGAAAGAGAACGGTATCCTCCGCAGTCAATCCCGCCACCGCCTCCAGGGCAGCCCGGGTCGCCAGGAAGGAGTTTTCGTCCGGAACCGGATGGCCCGCCTCATAGCAGACCACGCCGGGAATCTCTCCCTTCCCGTGGCCGTACTTTGTGATTACGACTCCCCGGAGCATCCGCTCTCCCAGAAACGGCCGGGCGGCGTGCGCCATCTGCCAGGCCGCCTTCCCCACCGCCACAAGGACAATGCGCCCGGAGAGCGGACTCTCCCGCAGGGCCCGGGCTACCGCCTCGTCCGGAAGGACCGCCCGGATCGCTTCTCTGACGATCTGCTCCGCGTCTTCCCGCAGGGTCCTCTCCATCACAGATTGACGACGTTGACCGGCGCTCCGTCCAGGAAGGCTTTCGCGTTGGCCACGGCGCAGTCCATGATCCGCTGGCGGCTTTCCTTCGGGGCCCAGGAAATATGGGGTGTGATGATGCAGTTTCTGGCCTTCAGCAGCGGATTATCTTCCCGGATGGGCTCGGTATAGACCACATCCAGTCCGGCTGCCGCCATCTTTCCGCTGTTCAGCGCGTCGGCCACATCCTGCTCGTTGATGAGCTGTCCTCTGGCGTTGTTGATCAGAATCACGCCGTCCTTCATCTTTGCGATGCTCTCCCGGTTGATGAACCCGGTGTTCTCGGGCGTCAGGTTGCAGTGAAGGGTGATCACATCCGCGGTGGACAGAAGGGTATCCAGATCCACATACTCGCCGATGGCCCGTCCGGAGTCGTTGGGGTACAGATCGCAGGCCAGTACCTTCATGCCCAGGGCCTTCGCCACCCGGCCTTCCGCCTGTCCGATCCGTCCGAATCCCACGATCCCGATGGTCTTCCCCTCCAGCTCAATGAGAGGATAGTCCCAGTAGCACCAGTCCACATTGCTGCTCCAGTTTCCCGCATGGACGGACGCGTCATGGTGACCGATGTGATGGCAGACCTCCAGCAGCAGAGCGATGGAGAACTGGCTCACCGAAGCGGTGCCGTAGGTGGGCACATTGGTCACGGGAATCCCCTTCTCCCGGGCGCAGGCGCAGTCCACCACGTTGTATCCGGTGGCCAGGACCGAGATGAACTTCAGGTTGGGGCAGGACTCGATCACATGTCTGCTGATGGGCGTCTTATTGGTGTACACCAGCTCCGCGTCGCCGATTCGCTGAATGATCTCCACTTCATCCTGCACGTTTGTGCGGTCATAGACGGTCAGATCGCCCAGCGCAGCCAGGCCGTCCCAGCTCAGATCTCCGGGGTTCTCGGTGTAACCATCCAATACCACGATCTTCATGATAAATCCCTCCAGATTCTCTGTATGATGCCGTATCGTCCTCTTCCCTGCCGCGCCACGCTCTCCGCGGGGTCCGCCTGTCCGGCCCCCGCGGAGGCGGGCGCAGAGAGAAAGAAAAGGAAGTTAATCCACGTACTCTACGCCGATCCGCTCCAGGATCTCGTCCACGAAGGGACGGGGGAAGCCCTTGCCGCTGAGGATGCCCTCCAGCTGCCCTTCTTCCTTCTTATGGACCGCGGCGGCTTCTATGGCCAGCTGGGCGGCCTCTTCCGGCTTCACCACAACCACGCTGTCCCCGTCGCCCACAAGGATATCGCCCGGGCAGATCACCTGTCCGCCCACGCTGACCGGGAAATTGATCTCGCCGGGGCCGTTTTTGTAGGGACCGTTGGGAACCACCCCCCGGGCATAGACCGGGAAGTCGGTGAACTTCGCCAGATCGTCCCGGTCCCGAACACAGCCATCAATGATGAAGCCGGCCAGGCCCCGGCTGCGGGCATAGGTCGCCATGATCTCCCCGCACAGGGCGCGGCTGGTGCTGCCGCCGGCGGCGATGACCAGAACATCGCCGGGCTGCGCCATGTCCAGCGCCTTATGGAACATCAGGTTATCGCCGGCCGGGCATCTTACCGTGAAGGCCACGCCCAGCAGAGGGGAGTGGTTCATGGGCTCCAGAGGAGCGCTGAGGCTGCCCATACGGTTCATGCAGTCGTCGATGTTGGCGGCGGGAATGCCCCGGAACGCCTCCACCAGCGCCCGGTCCGGGCGTTCAAAGTTTCTTCTGATTCTGCATCCGATTGCCATGGAAAGGTCCTTCTTTCTGAAAAAACAGGTTGTCATGCCACAGGAAGGTGATCAGTTTGGATCTGACCGATCTTGAAATGTTCCTCACCATCGTGAACACGAAAAATATCTCAAAGACAGCGGACACGCTCTTTCTCTCCCAGCCCACCATCAGCCATCGGCTGAAGGCGCTGGAAAAGGAGCTGGATCTGCCGCTGATTATCCGCAGTAAGGGGCTCAAGCAGGTGGAGCTGACCCCCGAGGGGGCGGACTTTGTTCCCATCGCCCAGCGGATGGTCTCGCTCTGGAAGGAAACCCGGCTGCTCCGGCGGAACCGGGACCGGCTTCCCCTGGCGATCGGGTGCGCGGACAGCGTCAACGTGGCCCTGCTCGCCCCCTTTTACCGGACTCTGATGGGGGAAAGCTCGCCTCTTGACCTGAACATCCGCACCCATCAGTCCTCGGAGCTGTACGGACTGCTGGACAACCACGATATCGATACGGCGCTGGTGTTTTACCACCTGTACTATAAAAACATCGAGTGTCAGCGGGTCTTCCAGGAGAAACTGTATCTGCTCCAGTCCGACCGCCCCGCGGTTCCCAAGCCCCAGGTACGCACCGAGGAACTGGATCCGTCCCGGGAACTGTACCTCAAGTGGGACGACCGCTATCAGCTCTGGCACGACCAGTGGCTGACCCATTACGCCAGGCCCCGGGCGGTGGTGGATACGGTGGCCCTTCTCAACCAGCTCTGGCAGGACGAGGCCGACTGCTGGATCATCGCGCCGGAATCGGTGGTCTGCGAACTGGCCCGAAGGCGCCCCGTCTACGTCAGTGCCCTGAAGAATCCGCCGCCGGACCGCCGCTGCTATCAGATTTCCCACCGATCTCCCCTGGCCTCCAGCCAGCGGGCCCTGGATCTCTTCGACTCCAGGCTCCGGGCGTATCTGGATACTCTGCGCTTTGACATCCCTCTGGGGGAGGTGTGGAGGGCTTAGGCTCTGAGCTTCGCCAGGGCGGCCTTCATCCGCTCCATCCCCTCCACGATGCGCTCATAGCTGCAGGCGTAGGAGATCCGGATGTATCCCTCTCCCTGGGGGCCGAAGGCGGAGCCGGGCACGGTGGCAATCCCTGCCTCTTCCAGCAGCCAGTCAGCGATCTCCGCGGAGCTTCTGCCAAAGGACTTCACGTTGACAAAGATGTAGAAGGCTCCTCCGGGGGTTCTGCAGCTGACGCCGTCCATGGCGTTGAACGCGGCTACGGCGTAATCCCGACGCCGCTCGTATTCCTTCACCATCTCCTGGACATCCGGCTCGGCCTTCTCCAGAGCGGTAACGCCGGCCTCCTGCACAAAGGAAGAGGCGCAGGTGTTGATGTACTGGTGAACCCGGACCATGGCGCTGATGAACTCCACCGGGGCGGCGGCATATCCCAGACGCCAGCCGGTCATGGAATAACACTTGGAGAACCCGTTGAGCGTAATGGTCCGCTCCTTCATACCGGGCAGCGAGGCAATGCTGACGTGCTTCGCGTCTCCATAGACCAGCTTTTCGTAGATCTCATCGGAGACCACAATCAGATCGTGCCGCTTTGCGATCTCCGCCAGTCCCTCCAGAGTCTCTCTCGACTGCACCGTGCCGGTGGGATTGCCGGGGGTATTGATCACCAGCATCCTGGTCTTTTCCGTGATCAGGCTCTCGATCTCGTTCAGGTCGATCTGGTAATCGTTCTCCTCCCGCAGCTTATAGCTGACAGGAACCGCCTCGAAAAAGTGGGGCACGTGAATATAATTCAGCCAGACCGGATCCGGAACCAGGACCTCATCCCCCGGGTTGAGGAAGGCCGCCATGGCGGCGTAGGTGCCTTCGCCTACTCCGATGGTCACCAGAATCTCTTCCGGTCTGTACGCCACGCCATTGTCCCGCAGCAGTTTGTCCGCGATGGCCTGCCGCAGTTCCGGCGTGCCGTAGTTGGACGTGTAGAAGACATTCCCTCTGGCCAGAGCGTCGAAGGCCGCCTGCTTGATGACCTGCGGGGTATCGAAGTCGGGACGGCCGATCTCCATGTGGATCACATCCGTGCCTTCCTTCTGCATCCGGGTGGCCTTTTCCATCATCACGCGGATACCGGAAAACGGCAGCGCGTTCATTCTCTCAGCGCTTTCAAACATGTCAGGTTTCCCCTTTCCGGGCGGTCCGTGCACGAAAGCCGGGCTCTCTGCCGCGGTCCGCCTCACCTGCTGATGGCATCTTATCACGGGGGCTATTATTTGTAAAATGGATATGTCTCATATCAATTATCAGAAATCTTTATATTCCAGGGTGTCCTCCTCCCGGAGGACGGCAGGTTTGGAATTATAAGGCTCCTGAATATTTCTGCGCAAGATTATTGATTTTACTTCTCTTTTTCTCCATGTTATAGTAAGAGGGTACCGGGAGGCGGATACCATGAGCAACTGCACCCTGCGCTGGATCGGTGATCAGGCGCTGTCTGTGGAATTTGAAAACGAAATCAGCATTCAGGTCAATCAGAAAGTCCGGTCTCTGCGTCACGCGCTGGAACGGAAGGCTCTTCCCGGCGTGGGAGAGCTGGTTCCCACCTACCGGGCTCTGATGATCCACTACGACCCGCTGCGCGCCGACTTGGACGCGCTTACGGCCGCCATCGACGATGCGACCGCCCATCCGGACACGGACGAGCTGCCAAAGGCCATCGTCACCGAGATTCCGGTTCTTTATGAAGGCGAATATGCGCTGGACCTGGAGGAGATCGCACGGCTGGAGAACCGGACTGTGGAAGACATCATCCGCATCCACAGCCAGAGCGATTACTATGTCTACATGCTTGGCTTCTCTCCGGGCCACCCCTATACGGCCCGCTTCGAGAATCCCTTCTCCTTCAAGCGCCGCAGCGAGCCCAGAGTCCGCATTCCAGGCGGAAGCATCGTGGTCCAGCTGGCCCTGAGCGACATCATTCCCTTCGATCAGCCCTGCGGCTGGAATATCATCGGCACCACTCCCATTCTGGCCTGCGACTACCGGCGGGAAAACCCTTTCCTGCTCCAGGCAGGCCAGTGGATCCGCCACGTTCCCATTGACCGGGCGGAATTTCTGGACATCCGGCGCCAGGTGGAACTGGGCGAATACCGGTGCCGCCAGTATGAGAGGGGGAAGCAGTAATGGGCTTTCTGGTGGAAAATCCCGGCGTCCTGACCACCGTGCAGGATGAGGGACGGTACGGATACGAACGCTTCGGCATGTCTCCCTCCGGACCCATGGATTCCAGAGCCTTCCACATCGCCAATATCCTGGTGGGAAATCCCTGGGGCGAAAGCGCTCTGGAGGTTACGGTCCTGGGCCCTTCGCTCCGCTTTGACGGGGACGCCATCATCGCTCTTACCGGGGCCAACATGTCCCCCAGGCTCAACGGCGCCCCCTGCCCCATGTACCGGGCTCTTACCGTAAAAGCGGGAGACCTGCTCCAGCTGGGCGCCGCCCGTCAGGGCTGCCGGGGCTATATCGCCGTCTCCGGAGGACTGGACGTCCCTCTGGTGATGGGAAGCCGCTCCACCGCTCTGAAAAACCGGGTTGGCGGGTTCCAGGGCAGGAAACTGGAAAAGGGAGATCATCTCTCCTTTCGCAGCCCCGCAAAGCCGCCGGTCCATCCGGAACTCCGTGCGGCCCCCATCCCGGCGCCCCAGGAGAAGGAGGTTCTGATCCGGGTCATCCCGGGCCCGCAGGACGACGCCTTCACCCGGGAGGGGCTGGAATGCTTCTTCTCCAGGTCCTACACCGTATCCCGGGATTCCGACCGCATGGGCTGCCGGCTGGAAGGTCCGGTAATCGCCCATAAGACCGATGGCAATATCATTTCCGACGGGATTGTCGCCGGCTCCATCCAGGTTCCCACCTCCGGCCAGCCCATCATCATGCTGGCGGAGCGGCAGACCACAGGCGGCTACACAAAAATCGCCACTGTCATTACGGTGGATCTTCCCATCGTAGGCCAGTGCAAGGCGGGAGACACCATCCGCTTCCAGGCTGTCACCGTCCCGGAGGCCCATCGGCTTCTCCGAGAACAGGACAAAGAGCTTCGGGCGCTTCAGGCCCGTCTGGACAGTCCCAGCTGTCCCGCTTCCCCTTCCTTCTACCGCATTACGGTTAACGGCAAAGTATACGAACTCAGCGTGCAACGCGTATAGAGGCGGCCCGAAGGCCGCCCCGGAATCGGAAAGGAGTTGTTTGCATGTATCAGATCGACCTCAACAGCGATATGGGCGAAAGCTTCGGCGCCTATAAGATCGGCAACGACGAAGGAATCATTCAGTATGTCACCTCCGCCAACATCGCCTGCGGCTATCACGCCGGGGATCCCATGGTCATGGACAAGGTGGTCCGTATGGCCCAGGAGCGGGGGGTCGCGGTCGGAGCGCATCCCGGTTATCCGGACCTGATGGGGTTCGGCCGCCGGAAGATGGTGCTCAGCCCCACCGAGGTCAAAAACTGCATGAAGTACCAGATTGGCGCTCTGTGGGCCTTCGCCCACAGCAGGGGCATGAAACTCCAGCATGTGGCCCCTCATGGCGCCCTCGGCAACCTGTGCCAGTACGACCGGGAGACCTCCCGGGCCATCTGCGAAGCCGTATATGAGATCGACCCCTCCATTCTCATCTTCTACTGCGCCGGCGCCGTTCTGGGCGAGGAAGCGGAGAAGATGGGCCTGAAAACCGCCAGCGAGATCTTCGCCGACCGGGCTTACATGGACGATCTGTCCCTGGTCCCCCGCAGCCGGCCTGACTCCATGATCACGGACGAGGATCTGGCGGTAGAGCGCTGCATCCGCATGGTGAAAGAGGGCAAGGTCACCACCGTCACCGGTCAGGATGTGGACATCCGGGGAGATACCCTCTGTGTCCACGGCGACGGAGCCAAGGCCCTCGCCTTTGTGGAGCGTATCCGGGCTGCCTTCCAGGAGGAGGGCATTCAGATCCGGAACTTCCTGGCCTGATCATACGAAAACAATGCCCCGGACTGGCGCGGAACGCCGGTTCGGGGCTTTTTCCGTCTGGCGTCCCGAGGAAACCGGCCGCGAACCCTGTTGCTGATTCATGATCGCCTGCGCTGCGGAACGAGCAGACCAGTCGCAAAAGCAAACTGATCTCCCTCTTCCACGGCAGGGATACGTCCGTTTTCCGACCCGGGCCCGTTGCGCCCCCATTGGGACGGATCCATCGAAGTCGCCCTGCACAGGACAGGTCAGAGAGTATCCTGCCCCGGCACCCTGTTCTGGAGCCGCCACTCCCGGGGGGAAACGCCGTAGCGCATTTTGAAGGCCCGGGAAAAATGGAGCTGGTTCGGATAGCCGCACCGGGCGGCGATCTCCCCGATCGGGCTGTCGCTGACCTTCAGCAGTTCCGCCGCCCTGGAGAGCCGCAGGCGAATCAGGAATTCCTGGGGCGGGCAGCCCATGGTCTTTTTGAAAAGACGGCCAAAATAGCTCCGGTCCAGCTTGCAGAGGTCGGCGACCTCCTCCATGGACAGATCCCGCTGGTAGTTGCGCTCCATGAAGGATACGGCCTCCTGGATATGGAAGTCTTTCGCCTTTCCTTCCCGGCTCTTCCGCCGGGAGTCAGAAGAGCGGATCAGAAGATCCAGGAAGAGGTACAGGTGTCCGATGAGGTGGACAGGAGACGCGTCGGCGTGATCGGCAATGTACAGCATGCTGTCCCGCAGGGCCTCCCGAAGCGCCCCGTCACGGGACCGGTAAATCGGGTGGGCGCTCTCCAGTCCAGCCTGCCCCAGACATTCCGAGGCCCGCAGACCGTCAAACTCCAGCCAGACGTACTTCCACGGGGCATCCCGGTCGGCGCTGTAGGTATTCACGAACCCAGGCGCGATCAGGAACCCCTCGCCCTCCTCCAGAAGATAACGGTGCAGGAGGCCGTCCTCCGTGGTGGAGAGCAGAGACCCTTTCCCCGAAAGGACGTAGTGGAACAGGTAGTGGTTTCGAACAAAGGGCCCGAAGGAGTACAGCGGCCTGCACTGCTCGTAGCCGAACTGATAAAGACGAAGGTCAACAAAATTCTCGTTTGGGAAAATGGAAAACGACGCGTCCTTCAATACTCTCATCCCCCTGAACGTTTTCTCCTGAACCATGGGCGAAGCAACAACCCGCGCAGGTTTCGAAGACGGCCGGGCCGGAGCCTTCCGTTTTCCCGTCCATCCGGCCGCCGGACAGCAGCGCCGCAATTCGGCCGGGATCCGTCCCCGGATGCCCTCCGGCGCCACGGAATATATCCTTATACGACATATGTCGATTTGCGTGCAGGTCATGCAGCATTCTGCCATATCGTGCGGAATCTTTGTTGGAATGAACAATTTCGGGGTATGTCAGTTGTGCAAAACCCCGAGAAGAAGGGGAATCCTCTCGCCGCGGGAGCGGAACAACCCCATTCACCGGCATTTCCCGCCATCCATCGCCGAAGAGGCCTCAGAAACACATATGAAAAAATTCGACTTTTTTGTCTGGGATAATCTTCCATCTTTTTTGACAGCCCCAGATTTGTGTGTTAGTCTGCTCCATGCAAACCGCTGTGGGAGCCGCCCACCGCGGGAAAACGAAAAGGAGGATTCCCATGAAAAAACTTCTTGCATCTCTCCTGGCCTGCGCCATGCTGCTGTCCCTGGCGGCCTGCGGGGGCGGCTCCGGTTCCGGCTCCGGTACCGGAGCTGCAGGCTCTGCAGGCGGCAATGCCGATGGCAAGGTCCACCTTACCTTCTTCAACACCAAGTCAGAGATTCAGGCCGCCATGACGGAGATGGCAGACGCCTACAACGCATCCCATGACGACGTCTACATGGAGATCTACTACTCCAACGATACCGTCGCCGCTCACATGGCTACCAAGTATGCATCCAATGATCCCTATGTCATCTCCATGGTCGACACCAAGGACATCTACTCCCTGGGCCCCGAGCACGCCATTGACCTGAGCGACCAGCCCTACGTCCCCAACACCACCGAAGCAGTCGAGATCGACGGCAAGGTGCTTGGCGTCCCCATCTGCGTGGAAGGCCGTGGCCTGATCTACAACGCCGACCCCATCGAGGCCATCACCGGCGAGACCTTTGATCCTACCAAGTACGCCACCCTG
This sequence comes from uncultured Oscillospiraceae bacterium, assembly GCA_947629775.1. Lineage (GTDB taxonomy): Bacteria > Bacillota > Clostridia > Oscillospirales > Oscillospiraceae > Lawsonibacter. Next base: position 4,233 of record CANRFA010000007.1, on the reverse strand, counting down.
GACGCCTTCAAGGGCCTGCTGGACCAGCTGAAAGCCGGCGGTATGGAAGCTCCTGTGGGCATCATGAAGGAAGACTGGTCCCTGGGCGCCCACTTCCTGGCTGAAGTCTATGAGAAGCGCCCCGACATCGACACCTTCCTGGCCGACATGAAGGCCGGCAAGGTGGATCTGATGCAGGATGCCATGTTCAACGGCCTGATGGACACCTTTGATACCCTGAAGGCAAACAACTACGCCGCCGCTTCCCCCATCGCCGCCGAGCGCGAGGTCTCCGAGCAGAAGCTGGCCGAAGGCGAGATCGCCTTCATGTACGGCGGTTGCTGGGACTGGTCAGTGCTCAACGCCTATGACTACAGCGAGAACATGGGCATCATGCCTGTTCCCGAGAACACCGATACCGACTACAACACCAAGCTGATCGGCGCCGGCTCCAAGTACCTGATGATCGACAACACCGTCTCCGAAGAGCAGCAGCAGGCGGCCAAGGACTTCCTGACCTGGCTGTTCACCACCGACGAGGGCAACAAGTGGCTGACCGAGGACTTCGCCATGGTTCCCGCCTACTCCAACATCTCCGCGGAGAATCTGGATCCCCTGGGAAGCTCCATCAGCAAGTATTACAGCGAGGGCAAAATGTTCCCCGGCTACAACTACACCCCGGACGACCACTACTCCAAGCTGGGCGCCGAGATGCAGAAGTATCTGGCCGATCAGTGCTCCCGCGAGGACCTCGCCTCCGCCATCGAGGCCTACTGGACCACCGTGCAGTAATCTGAAGAAGCAGCATCCCGCTCCGATCTGACCCCGGATATTCCCGGACCCCATGGGTCCAGCGACCGCTCCCGGTACGGGAAACGTCCACAGGACCGGATACCGGAGCCGACCTGTAACCAGACCGAGGAGTTCTGTCAGCTGACAGGGCTCCTCGCTCTTTCTGTCGTCCGATTCCTGCGAGGGAAGGGATGCCTTTCTCCGCATGAGGCAGAAAGAACCCGCTCTCCGGCTTTTCCTGCCGTCATCCGAGGAAAACCACCCGGAAGCTCACAGGAAAGAGCTGCTCTTTCGGGCGAAATGGATCATTCGGTTTTTGACATATCACGACTTTTGTGCTACTCTGTCCCTGCAGACCGCTGTGGGAACCGCCCGCAGCGGGAAACCGAAACGAGGAGGATTCCCATGAAACGCCTTCCTGCAGTTCTCCTGGCCTGCGCCATGCTGCTGTCCCTGGCAGCCTGCGGGAACGCTTCCGTTTCCAGCCCCAGCTCCGGAAGCGGCAGCTCCAGCGAGGTCACGGTCACCTTCTTCAACACCAAGCCCGAGATCAACAGCGCCATGGAGCAGATGGCCAGAGAGTACTCCAATTCCCACAACGGCGTAACCATCGAGGTCTGCACGTCAGACGACACGGTCGCCGACCACATGGCCGCCAGGTACGCCGCCAGGGATCCCTACACCATCGCCATGGTCGATACGAAAGACATCTACACCCTGGGTCCCGAACACGCATTTGACCTGACCGGCCAGCCCTATATCGCCGACGCCACCGGCTGCATAGAGCTCGTTGACAGAATCGCCAGCGTCCCCTTCTGCGTGGAGGCCCGCGGCCTGATTTACAACGCTTCCGCCATCGAAACCATCCTCGGCAGGGAGTTTGTTCCCTCCGAGTATGCCACCCTGGACGCCTTCCGGGCCCTGCTGGACGAGCTGGTCGTCGGCGGCATGACCGCTCCCGTTGGCATCCTGAAGGAAGACTGGTCCCTGGCCGCCCACTATCTGGCTCAGTTCATCGAAGAGCGCGACGATCCTGACGCCCTTGTGGCTGATCTGAGGACCGGCAGAGTGGACCTGATCCGCGATGCCAAATTCAACTCCCTGATGGACACCTTCGACGTCCTGAAGACGAACAACTATGCCGCATCCTCCCCTCTCGCCGCCGAGCGGGAGGCCACCGAGCAAAGGCTGGCGGAAGGCAAGATTGCCTTTATGTTCGGCGGCAACTGGGACTGGGCGCAGATGTCCGCCTATGACTGCTCCGAGAAGATCGGCATGATGCCACTCCCGATCAACACCACGGACATTGCCAACACCAAACTGATTGGCGGTCCCTCCAAGATGCTCTTTGTAGAGGCCTCCTCCGACATCTCCGTTGAGTCCCGTCAGGCCGCTTTGGAGTTCCTGATCTGGCTGTTCAGCGACGGCAGCAGGTGGCTGACCGAGGAATTCGCCCTCGTTCCCGCCATCTCCACCATCTCCGCGGATTCTCTCGATCCTCTGAGCAGGACCGTCAGCGAATACAGCAACGCCGGCAAACTCATCCCCAGCTACAACTACATGCCAGACGACCACATCACCCGGATGGGCGCCGAGATGCAGAAGTATCTGGTCAATCAGTGCTCCCGTGAGGAGCTCGCCTCCGCCATTGAGGCCTACTGGACCACCGTGCCGTAAACTTTCCCGGATTCCGGTGGCAGAGGTCTCCGGCCAGCGCCCGGAGAAGAAACGCCACCCGAGTATGATGCTCCATTCGACACCGGAGGGTTCTGTCCGAAGAACAGAGCTCCCCGGTGTCTTCTTTTCCGCTTTTTCTCCGCAGCCGACCCGGATGGCCACAGGTTCTGAAACGTCCCGGTATTCCATCCTGCTGCGATTCGGCCTGGAGACGGGAGGCGCTCCGGGACCGGTCTTCCGTCAGAGAGAACCTCCGCCCGGAAACCAGCTGCTCCCGTGCCCGAAGCGACAGCAACAGCCCGAATGGAAAGGCTCGAATGGCGGAAAGAGGATCATCGGCCACGACAACCATGCGGGAACCCCGCAGCAGCGCTATCTGAGTCGGCCGAACCGTCAGTTTCCTTCCCTTCCCGACCTCCCGGGAGCCGAAAACGGATCGGGACAGCCTCTGCATCCGGAGCAGGACAAAAAAAGTTCCGGAAAGCCAGTCAGAACGGCTTCCCGGAACGGGATTGGTGGACCTGAAGGGATTCGAACCCTCGACCTCTCGGATGCGAACCGAACGCGCTCCCAGCTGCGCTACAGGCCCATGGGATGCCTGCCGGAGGAATCCTCCGGACCAGCACGAACCATTATAGCAGAAAATCCGCCGTTGTAAAGAGAAATTTTGCCTCCGCGGAAAAATTTTTCTGAGGCCCCCTTCCGCCCGGACCTGCCTGTACCCCCTGCCCAGGGTAGCCCGTACAGTCAGAACCGGAAACGACACCCGACAGGGCAGCTCCCGGCCAGCCTCCTCGATGGAAGCCGCCTGGCTCCATCGCGGACTGACAGGCAGCGGGGCACTGCCCCCTCCCGGAGGACGGATTTGAACTCCCGCAACGTGGCCATCATGGTCCACCATGGCCGTTTCCGGGATAGCTTTCCGCAATCATGGCCGCCGGGGTGCAGGAAACGAAAAGAAGTGGCTCTTGCCCGCTTTCAGCTCTGCCGGGGCCGGACCGGGACTCAGGAAGGGGCTTCCCAGGCCTCGGCCCCCCAATGGCTGCAGGAGCGCCCTGGAACGGCAAAATCCCGCGCCGAAGCGCGGGATTTCCGGAAAACTGGTGGACCTGAAGGGATTCGAACCCTCGACCTCTCGGATGCGAACCGAACGCGCTCCCAGCTGCGCTACAGGCCCATGAGATGTCTGCCGGAGGGGTTCTCCATGCCGACAGGGACCATTATAGCAGAAAACCGGCCGTTGTAAAGAGAAATTTTCTCCGGAATCGGATCTTTTTCCGTGTCTCCGCGTCGGCTTCTCTCTCCCCGCCCGCATACCCTCCCCAAGGGGCGCATAAGATGAAGCAGCACGAGACGAGGAGTGACGCGCCTGTGAAGGGAAACATGGAGGACCGGGCTCAGCGCCTGGCCCTTTACATCATCGAAAACCGGACCACAGTCCGTGCTGCCGCAGCCCGGTTCGGCATCAGCAAGTCCACGGTCCACAAGGACCTGTCGGAGCGGCTGCCCCTCTTCAACCGGAGCCTCCACCTCCAGGTCCGGCAGGTCCTGGAGGAGAACAAGGCCGAGCGGCACATCCGGGGCGGCATCGCCACCCGCCGCAAATACAAGGGAGTATAGTCCCCGACGCTCAGGACAATTTCGCCTCCCGTCGCTCCGGCAGATTCAGCAGCAGCACCGCTCCGAAGATGGCGGCCATGCCCAACAGTTTATGGAACTCGGCGGAAGAAAACCCCCGGACTTGTCCGGGGGATGAATTCCGCCCGAGTCAACCGTGGAGTTTGC
>CANRFA010000006.1 GCA_947629775.1 uncultured Oscillospiraceae bacterium | reverse complement strand
TGGACCTCGGTATCAACTGCGACGCAACCTGCTCCATCATGCAAGGCGACGGCACTGTCCTCGCGAGAAAGTTCATCAATTTCGCGGGAGAAAAAGACCGCCTCGCAAAGCTGTTGGGTCAGGTGAAGCGCGGGCAGCGGGAGCACGGGCGGTACGGAAGCAGAAGGCTGTGGGGCCGGATCAACCGCATCAATGCGGACCTGTCCCGGAAGATTGCTTCGGCAATCGTCCAGTTCGCAGTTGAAAACGCCTGCGGCGTGATCGTCTTCGAACATCTGGACATGAAGGGGAAGATTCGCGGCTCGAAAAAGCAGCGTCTCCACATGTGGCGGAAACGGGAGATCCAGGAGATCGCCACGTCCAAGGCCCACAATGCCCTGATCCGGATTTCCACCGTCTGTCCCTGGGGGACCAGCAAGTATGCCTATGATGGCAGTGGCGAGGTAACCCGCTCCATTGAGATCAACGGTCAGAAGAAGAACTACAGCGTCTGTCGCTTCAAGACCGGGAAGGTGTACAACTGCGATCTGAGTGCGACCTATAACATCGGAGCCCGCTACTTCCTCCGGGAATGGCTGGCCCTGATGAACGCCGACGATGATGAGGAATTTGTCCTCCAGTGTGGCATTGCTCAGCTGGATCCCGAGATCCTGAAGAAGTATCTGGGATCTCTGCCGTGCGTGCCCCAGCGGACTTATTCCCACTTCTTTAATATGTTCCGCACTGCAAAGTGCGCTGCATAGCCTGATTGTTCGGGCCGGGTGCCGGTTCCGGCCGGTATCCACCATACGCATCCCTTAAACCTTACCTGGTAACAGGTAAGTGCTGTATGGCAGACAAAAGCTTCTGCTGTGCGGCGCAGAACCTGCAGCTGTTTCACCCGGGTTATGTGGGTCGCACCGGAATTACAGGGTCTCGTTACCCTGAGCACTGATCCTGGCAGGAACGAACTTCCTGCCATGGCTCAGTACATACGGTTTCCGGCAGGCCCCTAGCCGTCTTGCGGGCGTCGTGCTCTTCGGACCGGCGTTCTGAGAGCGGCTTTATCCCTGGTGAATAGGGATTCCCTAAAGGAATCTGGAAGCTCCACCCAATTTTCCCTTGGGAAAAGCGGGTGGAGAGGTTCACACCCACGACTACGACCGGGAAGCCTTCGCTTCCTATGACGACCAGAATGGTCTGAAGTTCCGCTTCTGTGAGGCAAAACTGACCGCGGATACCGCCGAACTGGCCCGGGGCGCGGAGGCCGTCTGCCTGTTTGTTAACGACAAGGCGGACGCCGGCGCCATAAGACGCCTCCACGAACTGGGCGTGCGTCTGATCGCCCTGCGCTGCGCAGGCTATAATAATGTGGACCTGGCCGCCGCCTGGGGGCGGATCCATGTGGTACGGGTTCCGGCCTACTCTCCCCACGCGGTGGCGGAACACGCCATGGCCCTGCTGCTGTGCTCCGTGCGGCGCATCCATAAAGCGTACAACCGCACCCGGGAGTTCAACTTCAGCCTCAACGGCCTTACCGGCTTTGACCTCTTCGGCAAGACCGTGGGCATCGTCGGCACCGGGAAGATCGGGCAGGCCTTCCTGCGCATCTGTCAGGGGTTCGGCATGCGGGTTCTGGCTTACGACCGCTTCCCCGCTTCTCTGGAGGGCGTGGAGTATACCACGCTGGAGCGGCTGCTGGCGGAGAGCGACATCATCTCCCTCCACTGCCCCCTGACTCCCGAAACCCACCACATGATCGACGGGGACAGCATCGCCCGCATGAAGCCCGGCGTGATTCTGCTCAACACCTCCCGGGGCGCTCTCATCGACTCGGACGCTCTGCTGGCGGGGATCAAGGAGAGGAAGATCGGGGCGGCCTGTCTGGATGTCTACGAGGAGGAGTCGGATTTCTTCTTCCAGGACTTCTCCGGCCACATCGTCGGCGACGATGTCCTGGCCCGGCTTATCACCATGCCCAACGTGATCGTCACCTCCCACCAGGCCTTCCTCACCCGGGAGGCGCTGGACGGCATCGCCCGGACCACCGTGGACAATATTCTCGACTTCTTCGCCCATCAGCGCCTGGAAAACGAGATCTGCTATCGCTGCGGCAGCCAGGACACCTGCCGGACCGGAAATGCGCCGGGTCCCTGCCCGCACTGGCCGGATTCCCCCGGAACTTCCGCCGCGCCGCCGTTCCCCGGATCCTGATCGGACACTTCTCCGGAATCTGTCTTGACCCCCGTTCCGGCCTGTGCTACCATGGCGGTATCCGATTTTTCAGGGAGGAACCCGTCATGACGTATCTGGATCGGGCCCGGGAGCTGCGGGCCGACGAAACCGTACACTACAACTGCTGCCAGTCCGTCCTCATCCCCTTCGCGGAGAAGATGGGCCTGACCGAACAGCAGGCTTTTGACCTGGGGAGCTTCTTCCGGGCCGGCATGCTCCATGGCTCCACCTGCGGCACCATCACAGGCGCCCTCATGGTGCTTGGAAAACTGGGCTATGGGGAAGACCAGGCCCGGGCCATGCTGCGCAGAGTCCGGGAGAAGCACGGCGCTACGGACTGCGCCACCCTGCTGCGCGCCTCCAAAGAGCGGGGCGAAGTCCGCAAGGACCACTGCGACGGACTGGTCTTCGAAATGGTAGAGGCCCTGACCGAGGTCGTAGACCCCGCCTGAGCCAGGACCCGCAATCTGCCCCACGCCTTCCCTCAAGCGCCGTTTTCCGGTTCTCCCCGGGAAGCGGCGCTTTTTCTGCCGGCCGGCCTCTGCTCCCTGAAACGGGTCGTTACCCGGAAACCGTCTTCTTCCGGCATTCAGGCCCTGCTCCGCAGGTCCTGTCTGTTCTGCTCATCGCATCGCCCGGCCTTCGGCCGGAGGAAAGGAGAATCGTGCCTTGTACCGTACTCTCGTCTTCGATATGGGCAATGTTCTGCTCCGCTGCTGTCCTCCGGAGCAGGCCGCCCGGGAGGGCGTCCCGCCGGACGACACGGACCTCTTCGTCCGGGAAGTCTTTCAGAACCTGGAGTGGGTTCAGCTGGACCGGGGCACCCTCCCTCTGGAGGACGCCATCCGCTCCATCTGCGCCCGGCTGCCGGAGCGGCTGCACCCCTGCGTCCGCAGTCTGCTTCTGGGCTGGTGGCGCCACCCCCTGCCCGGGATCCCGGGCATGGAGGACCTGCTCCGGGAGCTGAAGGGCCTGGATTATGACCTGTACCTGCTCTCCAATGCCACCTCCGCGCTCCACAAATACGGTCCTCGCCTGCCAGGCTGGGACTGTTTCGACGGCGTGCTGGTCTCCGCAGACCATCACATGCTCAAACCCCACCGGGAGATCTTCGAGCTCTTCTTCCGCACCTTCGGGCTCCACCCCGGAGAGTGTCTCTTCATCGACGACAGCCCCGCCAACATCGACGGAGGCAAACAGGCCGGCATGGACGGCGTACTCTTCCTGGGGGACGCCGGCCGTCTGCGCCGGGATCTGGCTCTTCGGGGGATACCGGTCCACCAGCTCTGAACCCTGCAGCCTCGAACATGACCGCTTCCCGCCGGAATACGCGGAGCAGGCGCCGCTCCCGGGAAGGGAGGGCGCCTGCCAGAACCATGTACGGAGAGGGAAAATGCGATTTCTTACGCCAGCGCGTGGTCGCGGGTCAGCACGGGGTTGACGCCGATGGCCTTGCCGTTCTCGTAGAGATAGAAGCCGGCGCCGGTCTTGCGACCGTAGTACCTGGCGGTGACCATCTTGCGCAGCAGGTGGGCGGGACGATACTTGGTGTCGCCCAGGTCCTCGTAGAAGACCTGCATGATCTGGAAGAGAATGTCCAGACCGATCATGTCGGCCAGGGCCAGGGGGCCCATGGGGTGGTTGCAGCCCAGTCTCATGGCGGTATCCACGTCCTCGACGGTGCCGATGCCCTCGTCCAGGATCTCAACGGCCTCGTTCAGCATGGGGATCAGGGCGCGGTTGACAATGAAGCCAGGCTTATCCTTGGCCAGGATCATGGTCTTCCCCATCTTCTTGCCCACTTCCTGGATATCCTCCAGCACGTTCTGGGCGGTGCGCAGGCCGTAGACGACCTCCAGCAGACGCATTACGGGCACGGGGGAGAAGAAGTGCATGCCGACCACCCGCTCGGGGCGCTTGGTGACCGCGCCGAGAGCCGTCAGGGAGATGGAGGAGGTGTTGGAGGCGAAGATGCAGCTGGGCTTGCAGTACTTCTCCAGTTCCTCGAAAACAGCCTGCTTGGCGTTCAGGTTCTCGTAGATCGCTTCCACAACCAGGTCCGCGTCCTTGGCTCCGGCGATACGGGGATCGATGGACAGCCGATTCAGGCACTCTTCCTTCTGCTCTTCGGTCAGGGTGCCCTTGTCCACCATGTGCTGCAGACGGCCGGCGATGCCCAGTTTGGCCCGCTCCAGGGCCTCCTGCCGCTGGTCGTTGAGAACGACGGTATAGCCGCTGGTAATGGCGTTCTGCGCGATGCCGCTGCCCATAAGGCCGGCGCCTACCACAAAGATCTTTTCAATGGCCATAGAATTAGCCTGCCTTTCCTATTCATCCACACGGAGGGATTCATCCCCCACAGATCACGGGTATTCTAACACCGTTTTTGCCTTCCTGTCCAGTACAAAAAACACAGGAAACTGTCGTATATTGCCATGAATGCCCGGTCCGTTTCGGGCTCAGTAGCGGTTCAGCTCCGCCGAGCCGTCGTCCTGCCCCTTTTCGATGGAACGCACCTGGGCGTAATAGCCGTAGTCCTTGTTCACCTGCACGTAAAAGCGGTCTCCCACCCGGCGCCCCAGGAGGGCCCTTCCCATGGGAGATTCCTTGCTGATCCGGCCGTGGAGCACGTCCTGGCGGACGGTGGTCACCACCTGCCAGACCTCTTCGTCTTCCTCGTCCTCCAGATAGAGGGTCACTTTGTCGTAAAGTCCCACCGTATCCTCGGAAGAGTGGTCCTCGATCACCACGGCGGTCTTAATCATGTTCTCCAGGTAGCGGATGCGGCTCTCGTTGCGGTTTTTCTCCTGCTTGGCCGCCTTGTACTCGAAGTTCTCGCTCAGATCCCCGAAGCCGCGGGCCACCTTGACCTCCTCCAGCAGTTTCGGGCGGAGGGTAAGGCGTCGGTATTCCAGCTCCTCCCGCATCTTCTGCAGGTCAATTTCCGTCAGTTCGTTGTGCATCCTCTTACGCCTCCCAGCCGGCCAGATAGGCCTCCTGCTCCGGCGTCAGAGTGTCGATGGCGAGTCCCATGGCGGCCAGCTTCACCCGCCCGATCTGATTGTCCAGTTCCGCAGGAACCGGGTAGAGCTTCCGCTCCAGGCTGTCCCGGTGCTTTGCCAGCCACTCCAGGGAGAGGGCCTGCACCGCGAAGGACATGTCCATGATCTCCGCCGGATGGCCGTTTCCGGCCGCCAGGTTCACCAGCCGCCCCTCCGCCAGCAGATTGAGGATCCGCCCGTCCGGAAGCCGGAAGCCCTCTACGCCGTCCCGGCGGGGGAAGCGCTCCACGGCCATGTCCGCCAGGGCCTTCACATCCACCTCGCAGTCGAAGTGGCCGGAGTTGCAGAGAATGGCGTTGTGCTTCATGACCTCCAGGTGCCGGCGGACGATGACGTCCTTGCAGCCGGTGGCGGTGATGAAGAGATCTCCCAGAGGAGCCGCCTGGTCCATGGGCATCACCCGGAAGTTCTCCATGGTGGCCTCCAGCGCCTTGAACGGATCCACCTCCGTGATGATCACGTTGGCTCCCATACCCTTGGCCCGCATGGCGATGCCCTTGCCGCACCAGCCGTAGCCGGCCACTACCACGGTCTTGCCGGCCACGATCAGGTTGGTGGTGTGCATGATGGCGTCCCAGCTGGACTGTCCGGTGCCGTACTTGTTATCGTAATAGTGTTTCGCCTTGGCGTCGTTGACCGCCATCATGGGGCAGGGCAGCAGGCCCGCCTTCTCCCGGGCCTTCAGCCGGTGAATGCCCGTGGTAGTCTCCTCGCAGCCGCCGATCAGCCGGTCCGCGTATTCCGCGCAGCGGCCGCCCAGCAGGCTGATCAGGTCCCCGCCGTCGTCCACGATCAGATGGGGATGGCACTTCAGCGTCTCCACCAGCAGGTTTTCATACTCCTCCATGCTCACGCCCCGGATCCCGCAGGTCTCCACCCCCAGCTCCGCCATGGCCGCCGCCACGTCGTCCTGGGTGGAGAGGGGGTTGCAGCCGGTCAGGTGGACTTCGGCGCCGCCTTCCTGGAGAACCAGCCCCAGATTGGCGGTCTTGGCCTCCAGGTGCACGGAGACGGCGATGGTCAGCCCGGCGAAGGGCTTCTCCCGGCGGAAGCGCTCCTCGATCCCTCCCAGAGCCGGCATGAAGTCCCGAACCCACCGGATCTTGCGGTGTCCGGAGGGGGCAAGCGCCATATCCTTTACCATGCTCACAGTGAAAATCGCTCCTTTTTCAGAATTACCGGTATACTATCACACTTTCCCCCCTTCCACAAGAGGCCCCTCCGGTTTTCCTCCCGCCCAACATTGTTCACAAAATGTCTGTAGACAGCCCGCAGGAAAAAGGTTACAATAAGGAAGTCAACATTCGAGTGGGAGGGATCTCCTTGAAAGCCATCAACCGCTGGATTGACCGCTTCTCCTTCAATCACCCCAATTTCGGCATCTCCAACCTGATGCTCTATATCGGGGTGGCCAACGTGGCGGTCTATCTGATCGACCTGTTCAATCCCAGCCGCATTCCCCTGTCCAGCATCCTCATGTTCTCCCGGGACGCCATCCTCCACGGCCAGATCTGGCGCCTGCTCACCTTCATCATGGTCTCCGAGAGCGGGGACATGTTCGCGATGGGCACCGGCATCTTCTTCGTGGCCATCTCCGCCTTCTTTTACTACTGGATCGGCAGTCTTCTGGAGCGGGAGTGGGGGACCGCCAAATTCACCCTCTTCTACGTCAGCGGGGTGGTGCTCAACATCGTCTATGGCATGTTCACCGGTTACGCCAGCATGTACTACGTCAACCTCTCCATGTTCTTCGCCATGGCCACCCTCTACGGAGACGTCTACATCCGGCTTTTCTATATCCTGCCGGTGAAAATGAAGTGGGTCGCCTGGATTGACGCCGCCCTCTTCCTTTGGACCGTGGTAGCGAACCTGCTGTCCCTCAACCTGATCGGCGCCATCCTCCCCATCGTGGCCATCCTCAACTACCTGATCTTCTTCTACCCCACCCTCCAGGACATGGTGGGCCAGACCGCCAGGCGGCAGAAGCAGCACCGCTCCCCCCAGGCCATCAACTTCCGCAAGGCCCAGAAAGAGGTCCGAAACCGCAAGGGGTACCTCCACAAGTGCACGGTATGCGGCATCACCGACGCGGACGACCCGGACATGGAGTTCCGCTACTGCTCCAAATGCAACGGCTATTACTGCTACTGCATGAACCACATCAACAACCATACTCATATCCAGTAAATACAGAAAGGCTGCCCGTCAGGGCAGCCTTTCTGCCTTCTCTGCCCCCCGAAAAATCCTGCAGGCATTCCGGAATTCCGGGGTTGACAAGCCCCGCGGATATCTTTATAGTAAAAACGCCGAAGATTACAGACCGTTTCGCCCAGATACCCCGGGGAGGAGTGCAGCCGTGAGGGAGCAGATCACCAGCCGCCGCAATCCCCTGCTCACGCAGGTGAAAAAACTGGTCGCCCGCCGGGCGCTGCGCCGGGAACAGGGTCTGTTTCCGGGAGACGGCGTCAAGCTGCTGGAGGAGGCCCTGCGCTGGAACGCCCCGCTGGAGGCCATTCTCCTCGTCCCTGGCGTCCGCGTCCCGGATCTTCCGGATTCCGTCCGGACCGTGGAGATCCCCGAGGACGTCATGGCCTCCATCTCCCCCATGGAAACCCCCCAGGGGGCTCTTTTCCTGTGCCGCATGCCCGCCATGGAACCTCCCGCCACCCTGGCCGGAGGCCGCTGGCTGGTACTGGACGGCCTGCAGGACCCGGGAAACGTGGGCACCATCTGGCGCACGGCGGACGCCCTGGGTGCGGACGGTCTGCTGCTGGTCAACGGCTGCGCGGATCCCTGGAATCCGAAGACGGTCCGCTCGTCCATGGGGGCCTGCTTCCGCCTGCCCGTTTACGAGACCACGCCCGCTTCTCTGGCCGCTCTGCTGGAACGCTCCGGACTGCCCCTCTATGGGGCCGCCCTCCGGGGCGATACCGTGGATCTGCGCCAGATGGACCTGTCCCGCTGCGCGCTGGTGGTGGGCAGCGAGGGCCGGGGCGTCTCGCCCGAAGTGCTGGCCCTCTGCCGCGCCACCGTGAAAATACCCATGCGGGAGCGCTGCGAGTCTCTGAACGCGGCCGCCGCCGCCGCGGTTCTCCTCTGGGAAATGGCCCGTCAGGACACTCCTTCTTTCCGGTAGACCCCTTGCACGAGGGCCAGAGACACCACCAGAAAGAGAGCAAACAGCCAGTAGGCCGGCACATAGCTGCCCAGGCGATCCGCCAGAGCCCCGGGCAGGGGTCCGAACACCAGCATGCCGGCCGTGTAAGCCACCGTAATGGTACGCACCGCCCGCTCGGACTCCGCTCCGCAGAGATCCGTCGCCCACTGGGGGAAGGTGAGCACCGTGACCGGCATTCCGAGCCCGAACACTGTCACCGCCACGAAGGGCAGCACGCGGCTGCCCAGGGGAGCCAGGGTGCTCAGCACAAAACCCGCCAGGAACATACCATAGATACAGAAGTTCCCCCGGTACCCGCCCAGCCGGTCGTAGATCTGACCGCCCAGCACCTTGCTGAGGGCGATGATCAGTCCCATCCAGGCCACCAGAGCGGCCGCGGTCTCCTCCGGATAGCCGCTGGAGGTATAGAGAACCGTCAGATGGGAAAAACCAGGCCCGCCGGGACCTCCCGCCAGCAGGGCCGCCGCCAGCAGGACCGCCATGGCTCCCTTTCCCAGGCCGGGGCCTTCCGGTTGCCTTCTCCGGGCCGCTCCGCTCCCGGACTCCCCGGTTTCATAGGGACGCAGGCCCAGGGAGGCGGGGTCGTCCCGCACCAGCAGCCCCACCAGAGCGGCGGCTGCCAGCAGAACCAGACCCTCCAGAAGGAAGGCTCTGCCCATGCCCCAGCGGCGGATGGCGGCGGTAATCAGGCCGGGCGCCAGCACGGTGGACACGCCGCTTCCGGCGGAGGCCAGTCCCAGCGCCAGCCCGCGCCGGTCCCGGAACCATCGTCCGATCACCAGCGAGAGAGGCACCATGCCTCCATAACAGTACCCGATTCCCGTCAGCGCGGCCGCCGCGCAGCAGGCGGGAAAACTCCTGGCTCCGGAAAAGCAGAGGCAGGACACGCCCACAAGGGCCGTTCCCAGGGTCATGACCCGCCGCAGTCCCATCCGGGCGCACAGCTGACTGACCGTCAGCAGAGCCGCCAGAATGAAGAGGCTGCGGGTGGTGGTGATCCAGGACCCCTGGGCATTGGTGAAGCCGTTCCCCTCCAGCAGAAAGGGCTGGTAGACGGAAAACACGTTCACCCCCAGACCCATGGTGGAAAACAGGGCCATCCCGCCGCCCAGGCACACCGCCCAGGCCCGGTGAGGACGCCTTATCTGATGCATAATGGTACCCTTCCTTTCGCAGCGTATGATCCCGGTCCGCTGACCTCAGATGGTACTCTGTCGAAGGCCATTTGTAAAGACCCATTTCGAAGCTGTCCGCAGGCAGCACGTGGGAACCGCGGCCCCGCCACCAGCGGGGAGACGGCTCTCTCATTCTTCAAACGGAGGACTGAAATCTGTGGCAAACAGCACAAAGAAGACGAGCTCCAGGCCGGATCTGGTCATTGTGGAGTCTCCGTCCAAGGCCAAAACCATCGGCAAATACCTCGGTCCCGGCTATGATGTCCAGGCAACCATGGGACACATCCGGGACCTGCCCAAGAGCAGGCTTGGCGTGGACGTGGAACATCGTTTTCAGCCGCATTACGAACCCATCAAGGACAAAGAGGACCTGATCCGCAAACTGAAGGCTCAGGCCGAGAAGAGCAACCGCGTCTACCTGGCAACCGACCCGGACCGGGAAGGGGAGGCCATCTCCTGGCACCTGAAGGAACTGCTGGAACTGCCGGACAACCGCACCTTCCGGGTCACCTTCAACGAGATCACCCGCAACGTGGTGCAGCAGTCCATCGCCGCGCCCCGGTCCCTCGACATGGGCCTGGTGGACGCTCAGCAGGCCCGCCGGATTCTGGACCGCATTGTAGGCTACGAACTCTCCCCGCTTCTGTGGAAGAAAGTCCGCCGGGGACTGTCCGCCGGCCGGGTGCAGTCCGTCGCCACCCGCCTGCTGGTGGACCGGGAGGAGGAGATCCGGGCTTTCCAGCCCCAGAAGTACTGGAGCATCACCGCCACGCTGGAGCGCGTTGCCCCCAACCAGGGCGAATTCAAAGCCCAGTTCCACGGCAACGGAAAGAAAATGGAGCTTCACAGCGAGGCGGAGGTGGATACCATTCTGGCGGCCGTCGCTCAGGGGACCTTCCGGGTCTCCAGGGTCAGACGGCAGGAGAAAAACCGCACCCCCGCTCCTCCCTTCACCACCTCCACCCTCCAGCAGGAGGCCAGCCGCAAGCTGGGCATGAGCCCCTCCCGCACCATGGCCATCGCCCAGCAGCTCTACGAAGGCGTGGAGATCACCGGACAGGGCGCCGTCGGTCTCATCACCTACATGCGTACCGACTCCCAGCGCCTCTCCGAAGAGGCCATCGCCGCGGTCCGCAGCTTCATCGGCGGCCGTTACGGCCAGAGCTACTGCCCGGCCCAGGCCCGGCACTACAAGAGCCGCAACAACGCCCAGGATGCCCACGAGGCCATCCGTCCCTCGGATGTGACGCTGGTGCCCGATACCATCCGCGGAGACCTGACGGTCGACCAGTACCGGCTCTACAGGCTCATCTGGGACCGCTTTGTGGCCTGCCAGATGGCAAACGCGGTCTACGACATGCTCTCCATCGAGGTGGAGAACTCCGGCTACTTCTTCCGGGCCAGCCACTCCTCCATGAAGTTCTCCGGCTTCACCGCCGTCTACGAGGAAGGCAAAGACGAGGAGGAGGACACCCAGGAGTCTCCCCTGCCGGATCTGAAGGAGGGCGAGGCTCTCCAGGGGAAGTCCATGGCGAAGGATCAGCACTTCACCCAGCCCCCGCCCCGCTATACGGACGCCTCCCTGATCCGTACCCTGGAAGAACAGGGGATCGGGCGGCCCTCCACCTACGCGCCCACCATCTCCACCATCCTCAACCGGTACTACGCGGTCAAGGATGGACGCAGCCTCCGGCCCACGCCTCTGGGCGAAGTGGTCACCGGCCTCATGAAGGACAAGTTCCAGGACATCGTGGATCCCGCCTTCACCGCCCGCATGGAAGCGCGCCTGGATGGCGTGGAAGAGGGCAAGGAAGCGTGGCAGAACGTCCTGGAGGACTTCTACCAGGGCTTCCACGAGGAACTGACCCACGCCGAAACCGATCTGGAGCGCATCCAGGTCCCGCCGGAGGTCTCCGACGAGGTATGCCCCCAGTGCGGAAAGAATCTGATCGTCAAGTCGGGACGTTTCGGACGCTTTCTGGCCTGCCCCGGCTGGCCCGACTGCAACTTCACCATGCCGCTGGTGGTGGAAATGCCCGGTTCCTGCCCCGTCTGCGGCGGCCGCCTCTTCAAGCGCTCCGGCAAGAGCAAGCGCAACGGCAAGCAGTACTTCTTCTACTGCTGCGAACACCGCTCCGGCAAGGAGGAGACCCGCACCTGCGACTTCATCACCTGGGACGTTCCGGTGAAGGACACCTGCCCCGAGTGCGGCAAGACCCTGTTCAAAACCTCCGGCCGGGGGGCCCGGAAACCCTTCTGCATCAACCCCTCCTGTTCCAGGTTTGTCCCGGAGGATCAGCGGGGCGGCTGGCGGAAGAAGACCCCTGAATCCGGAGAAGAAGAGGAAGCCCCGGCCCCGGAAGCGGAAGACTCTGAGGAGAAAAAGAAGCCCGCTTCCACCAAGAAGCCGTCCACCCGCAGGAAAGCCGCCGCCGAAGCGGCCTCGGGCGACACCGTCGCAGAGGCCAGCCCCAAGCGCACCCCCCGGAAGAAGGCGGACGCCGAAGACGCTCCGGAGGCAGCCGGCGAGAAGTCCAAGGCAAAGCGGACCTCCCGGAAGAAAACCTCCGCGGAAACTGCTTCAGACGATACCGCCACGGAAACCAAACCCAAGCGGCGCTCCGGGAAGAAGACCGCCGAAGCCACCCCGGAAGAAACCGGCGAGAACTCCAAAGCGAAGCGGTCCTCCCGGAAGAAAGCTTCCGCAGAAACCGCTCCGGACGGAACCACAGAGGAACCCAAACCCAAGCGGACCTCCCGGAAGAAGGCGGACACCAAAACCGCCTCGGACAAACCCACAGTGAAGTCCAGGCGCGGCCGTCCCGGAAAGGCCCAGGCGCCCTCCGGAGACAACGCCAGCTGACCCATAAGGCAGAAGGAGGACCCCATGACCCCTGTCACCATCATCGGAGCCGGCCTGGCCGGCAGCGAGGCCGCCTGGCAGCTGGTCCGGCGAGGCATCCCCGTGCAGCTGCGGGAGATGAAGCCCCTGCGCATGACGCCGGCCCATCACAGTCCGGATTTCGCCGAGCTGGTCTGTTCCAACTCCCTGCGCTCGGACCAGCTGGAAAACGCGGTGGGTCTCCTGAAGGAAGAGCTGCGCCGCTGCGGCTCCCTGATTCTCGCCTGCGCGGACCGGCACCGGGTGGAGGCCGGAGGCGCTTTGGCGGTGGACCGCACCGCCTTCGCCGCCGCCGTCACCCGCGCCCTGCGGGAACATCCTCTGGTCGCTGTCATCGAGGAAGAGGTGACTGAGATTCCCGCCGAGGGCGAAGTCATCATCGCGGCCGGGCCTCTGGCCTCGGACGCCCTCTCCCAGGCCATCGCCCGCCGCTTTCCCGGAGAAAAGCGCCTGAGCTTCTTTGACGCCGCGGCGCCCCTGGTCTCCGCGGAGAGCGTGGACATGGAGAGCGCCTGGTTCGCCTCCCGCTATGACCGGGGCACCCCGGACTATATCAACTGCCCCATGACAGAAGAGGAGTACCAGGCCTTCTGGGAGGCCCTCTCCACCGCGGAGCAGGCCCCCGTCCACGGCTTTGAGGACAAGGGCGTCTTCGAGGGCTGCATGCCGGTGGAAGTCATGGCCCGCCGGGGCCGGGACACCCTGCGCTACGGCCCCCTGAAACCGGTGGGCCTGCGCGACCCCCGCACCGGCGCCCTGCCCTATGCCGTGGTCCAGCTGCGCAAGGACAACGCCCAGGGCACCATCTATAATATGGTGGGATTCCAGACCCACCTGAAATGGCCGGAGCAGAAGCGGGTCTTCTCGATGATCCCCGCTCTGCGCAACTCGGAATACCTCCGCTACGGCGTCATGCACCGCAACACCTTCCTGGATTCCCCCCGGCTGCTGGACCGCTACTATCGGGTCCGGGGGGAGGAACGGCTGATGTTCGCCGGACAGATCACCGGCGTGGAGGGCTATGTGGAGTCCGCCGCCTCCGGCTGTCTGGCCGCCGTGGAGCTCTCCCGCCGTCTGCGGGGGCTGCCCGCCATCAACTTCCCCCAGGAGACGGCCATCGGGGCACTGGCCCTCTATGTCAGCGACCCCAGTGTGGAACAGTTTCAGCCCATGAACATCAACTTCGGTCTCATCCCGCCTCTGGGGTACCGGGTACGCGGCAAGCGCAACAAAAACGCGGAACTCTCCCGCCGGGCTCTGGAAGCCCTGGGGCATCTGGATCTGGAAACGGACGCCAGCCCCCAGCCGGCTCCGGAGCAGCAGTAGGTCACACACTCAGCCAGTCAGGTTAAGAAAGAAGGGCAATCATGCGCATTATCGTGGACGCAATGGGCGGCGATAACGCCCCGGAGGCTCCCGTTCTGGGCGCGCTCCAGGCCAATAAGGAATACAGCGTGGACATCACCCTGGTGGGGCGGGGCGAGGACATTCTCAAGGTCCTCGAGACCAACGGCATCCAGGGTCTGCCCTCCGGCGTGGAAATTGCCCACGCCAGCCAGGTGGTGGAGATGTGCGACGATCCCGCCACCGCCTTCCGGAAAAAGAAGGACTCCTCCCTGACCGTCGGACTGAACATGGTCCGGGACGGCTCCGGCGACGCCTTCGTCTCCGCCGGCTCCACGGGAGCCCTCCTCTCGGCCGCCACTCTCATCACCAAACGCATCAAAGGCATCCGCCGGGCCGCGCTGGCGCCCGTGGTTCCCACCGGAAACGGCGGCTCCGTCCTCATCGACGCCGGGGCCAACGCGGAGTGCCCGCCGGAATATCTCCTGCAGTTCGCCTACATGGGAAGCTACTACGCCGAACACGTTCTGGGCCGCTCCAATCCCAAGGTGGGCCTGCTGAACATCGGGGCGGAATCCTCCAAGGGCACCTCCCTCCAGACCACCGTCTGGTCCATGCTGGACGAAGAGGGGAAGGCCGGGCGCATCAACTTCACGGGCAACGTGGAGGCCCGGGAGGCCGTGGAAGGGGCCGTGGACGTGATTGTGGCGGACGGCTACTCGGGCAATATCTTCCTCAAGACCATGGAGGGAACCGGACTGTTCCTCAGCCGGGAGCTGAAGAAGATGTTCCTGAAGAGTCTGACGACCAAGCTGGCCGCCGTCCTCGTGAAAGACGGAATCAGCGACCTGAAAAAGATGATGAGCGCCAGCGAAGTGGGAGGCACTCCCCTGCTGGGGATTTCGAAGACCGTCGTCAAGGCCCACGGCTCCTCGGACGCCTACGCCATCAAAAACGCCATCCGGCAGGCCCGGGACTCCGCGCAGTCGGACCTCATCGCCAGCATCACGGAACACGTGGATCTGATGCGGGTGGTGCCGCCCCTGGCACGGGAAAACCGGTAATCGCAGACCGCCGCTCCGGCTCTTCCGGGCGGCGGCCTTCCTCTCTCCGCCCCTTCCGGGCGGCCTATTCTGAAATCCGGAGGGATTCTCATGCTGCGAAGACTTCGCGCTCCTCTGCTTCTGCTGCTTCTCATACAGTTCACCCTGATCTCCTGCGCGGCAGGTACAGGCACCTCCTCCCGCAATCCGGGAGCGTCTTCCCAGGACACCGTCCCCGTTCCCACACAGCCCGTTCCCCGGCCTGCCGGCGCCGCCTCCTCTTCCTCCAGCGCCTCCCTCACCTTTCCGGACGTGAAGGAGACGGACTGGTTTTACGAGGTGGTCACCGGCATGACGGAAAAGGGCTGGCTCACCGGCCTGCCGGACGGCCGGTTTCACCCTACAGATACCATCTCCCGGGCGGAGTTTGTGACCGTTGTGGCCCGGGCCGCCGGCGCTTCGGAGGCCACGCAGACCCAGACGGATCACTGGGCGGCAGGCTGGCTCCAGACCGCCCTGGACCGAGGCTGGTACGACTGGGACGAGATCCCGCCCACCGGGGAAACCTTCAGCCAGTCCATCTCCCGGCAGCTGGCTGGTAAGATCGTCATGAAGGCCTTCCTTCCGGACCGGCGGGGCGACTACAACACCCAGAGCGCCCGCATGAAAGACTTTGCCCAGCTGGACGGACGCTACTACGACACCGTGCTGGCCGCCTATGAAGCAGGGGTCATCACCGGCGACGGCAACGGAAACTTCCGCCCCAAAGACGGACTCTCCCGCGCCGAGGCCTGCGCCGTGGTCTGGCGGGCCTGGAATCTGGCCGCCGGAGGCTCCCCTGGCACTTCCCAGACCCCCCAGCAGCCTCAGCAGCCCCAGACGCCCGCCGTCCCCGAACAGCCGGTGGAAACCCGGGCCGGCGGCGTCTCGGAAAACGGCCGTCTGAAGGTGGTCGGCACGCAGCTGTGCAACGAAAAGGGCCAGCCTGTGGTTCTGCGGGGCATGAGCACCCACGGCATGCAATGGTTCCCCCAGTTCGCCTCCGAAGGAGCCATCCGCACCACGGCGGAATACGGGGCCAACGTCTTCCGGATCGCCATGTACACGGACCAGGACGGCTATCTGTCCCACCCCGACACGATCCGGGCGAAGGTCTTCGCCGCCGCGGACGCCGCCATCCGCCAGGACATGTACGTGATTCTGGACTGGCATATCCTCTACGACGGCAATCCCCGGACCCACCAGAGCGAGGCGGTCACCTTCTTCACGGAGGCTGCGAAGCGCTACCACGACTCCCCCAACGTCCTCTATGAGATCTGCAACGAACCCAACGGCAACGTCTCCTGGAGCGCGGATGTAAAACCCTACGCCCAGGCGGTGGTCAAAGCCATCCGGGCCCAGGATCCCGCCGGCGTGATCCTCATCGGCAGTCCCACCTGGAGCCAGGATATCCACCTGGCCGCCGCGGACCCCGTGGAGGGCACTAACCTCATGTACACGCTCCACTTCTACGCCGGCACCCATGGGGCGGAGCTGCGCAACCGCATCGACGAGGCCATGGCCAAAGGGCTTCCCGTCTTTGTCTCCGAGTGGGGCACCAGCCGTGCCAGCGGCGGCGATGGGGTCTTCCTTTCGGAATCCGCCACATGGCTGGACTTTCTGGCAAAGCGGGGCATCAGCTGGTGCAACTGGTCCCTCTGCGACCTGGGCGAATCCTCCGCCGCCCTGAAATCGGGCGCCAACCCCGATGGCGGCTGGACCCAGGAGAACCTGAGCGAATCCGGACGGTTCGTCTTCTCCCGCTTCAAAGGCTGAAATGACAACACGGGGCCCCGCCTTACGGCGGAGCCCCGTTCCTTATCGTGTCGCTGACCGATCCGCGTCTTACTTCTCGTCCTCGATGATGCCGTAGTCGCCATCGTTGCGGCGGTAGACCACCGCGAAGGCCCCGTCGCTGTCCTCGTCCTTGAAGGCGAAGAAGCTGTGATCCAGCAGGTTCATCTGCAGGATGGCCTCGTCCCGGGTCATGGGCTTGATGGGGAAGGTCTTGCGGCGGACGATCCTGTACTCGCCCTCCTCCGGCTCGTCGGGGGCAAAGGTGGCCACTTCGTCCAGATCCAGAACCCGCTCGAAGGCGCCCTGGCGCAGCCGCTTCTCCAGACGGGTCTTGTTCCTCCGGATCTGACGCTCCAGAGTCGCCACCGCCGCGTCGATGGAAGCCCGCATGTCCGAGGTGCTCTCGGAGACCCGGTAGATGGTACCGCCGGAGCGGATGGTGATCTCCACCCGGTTCAGGCGATCCTTCTCCACGCTGAAGGTCACGGACGCGTCGGCGTCCTCCTTGAAGAAGCGATCCAGCTTGCCCACTTTCTTCTCCGCATAGGCGTGGATCCTCTTGGGCATGTCCACCTTTTTGTCGGTCATAACGAATTTCATAAAGTCCGCTCCTTTCGCTCACAGGGGCTGGTGAGGGGAGGAGACTCCCCTGCTGTTCTCATTATACCAAAACACCCCATGAAAAGCCATAGGCTTTTGTGAATTTTTCCGAAAAAGTTTCCCGCGCCCCCGCGCCCAATCCCCTGGGGCCCAAGGACTCCCGCCTGCAGGCCGGCCCGGAAGACCATTGTCGTCTCCGCTGCCGGAAGAAGGGAACTTCCCCGACCCCTCCGGCCCCTTCCCTGTTCCGGTCTTGTGTCCGGCCCGCGCAGGACCCCAAGATATGGTGGGCCAAAGGCGCATGAAAAATCTTTTCAGATTCCGAAAAAAGTTCTTGACAACCCCCTTTCCCTCTGCTATACTCTCCCATGCTGCTGGACAGACAGACGCGAAACGCTGGTGTAGCTCAGCTGGTAGAGCAGCTGATTTGTAATCAGCAGGTCGGGGGTTCGAATCCGTCCACCAGCTCCAGTTTCCTATGGATGAGTTCCCGAGTGGCCAAAGGGGGCAGACTGTAAATCTGTTGCGTGATCGCTTCGGTGGTTCGAATCCACCCTCATCCACCATCCTTTCTTTCCGTCGCAGGCTTTGCCTGCGACGGTTTTCTTCTGTCCGGCGGCCCGTGTTCGCGTCCCCTGGCCGTCCGGAACAGACGACAGATTCCGGATTCCCCGAACACGCCCCCCTTCGGCTCCCCTCTGCCCGCCGGCAGCCGATCGGCTCGTCCCGGAGGGCTCCGCTTTTTCCCGCTCCACGTCATTCAGAGAAGTCAGAAACGGCCTCCGGCAATGCCGGGGGCCGTTTTGCTTCAGAAGATCTTCTGCAGAAAGTTGTAGAGCGCCAGATGCCAGCTGCCGATGGAGTGATAGCGCATGGGGAAGATGTCGAAGAGGGTGTTGACTCCGTAGACCAGCCGGGGTTCCATCCGCAGCAGGGTGTCATAGTCCTGCAGCTGTCCCACCAGAGCAAAGTCAAAGTTGCCTCCGGAGACATACAGATAGTGGATGGGAAGGGAGGCCACCTCCGCCGCCTGCAGTCCCTCCCGGAACTCCTCCTCGCCTGTACGACTGCCGCTGAAGGTTCCAAACCAGGAAAAGTAATCCATGCTCCCGCAGAACACGGAGTGATATGTGGTCACCGCGCCCCGGGACAGTCCGGCGAAAGCCCGGTGGTCCCGGCTTGCGGCAAACCCTGCCGGATCGCAGCTCTCCGCATATGTGGACCAGCGGGATTCCACTGCGGGCATCAGATCATTTCGCAGTTCCTCCCGGAACGACCAGGTCAGCTGATCCAGATCGTCGGCGCAGTCGTCCTCCACGTAGAAGGTGGGAGTAACCACAATCAGAGGGTCGATCTGACCGGCGGCAATCAGATTGTCCAGCATGAGCCGATTGGAAGGATGGGTCTCCAGCCAGTAGTTCTCGTCATCGCCGGTTCCATGCATCAGATAGAGGATATTATACGGCTGCGCGGGGTCGTAGCCCGCCGGCAGGTAAACCAGCGCCCGCTTTTCCACCTCCCGGCCATCCGTCGCATAGGCCTTCGTGGAATAGATCAGTTCCTCCACGGAACCCGCCGGCGCGCCTGTATCCCCGTCATACCGCTCCGGAACCGCCCAGATTTCCCGCCGGGCAAGTCCCTCGGCGCTCCTCGCCCGGGCCACGGCAACCCGCCAGGTTCCAACCGACACGCCCGCGATCACCAGTCCAGCCAGGATGGGCCGCCAGGGAAAAGGTCCCACAGGCGTACGGTCCCGGATCTGAAAAACGGTTCCCAGAACCGCCAGCGCTCCCGCCGCAACGGCCTGGAGCAGGAAACCCAGATAGAACGGCGCCAGCTCCGCGTAGGTCAGATTTCCATACAGAACCGCGCCTCCCACCGTGATCAGAAGCAGAAACCAGGGCATTCTGCCCTTCCAGGCCGCCCCGGCTGTCAGCAGGAACAGCGCCTCCACCAGCAGGACAGTAACGAACGGGATCAGAGACCCCAGACAGATCATGCGGATCAGATCCACCGCGGCGATGATGGACACCGCACCCAGCGCCACCGCCCCGGTCCGGTCACAGCGGCTGATTCTCCTCTCATTCAGCAAGGGACTTCCTTCTTTCTCTCATGGTCTGGCGGAGGCCGCCGGAATGGGAATCAGGATGTCCAGTACAAACATCCCGTTTTCCGCCCGGAACGTGACATGTCCTCCATAACGCTCTGCCAGGTAGCGGATACTGCGTACTCCGTATCCATGCTTCATATGGTCCGTCTTGGTGGTAACCGGCAACCCATCCCGGAAAACAGGCGCAACGCTGCAGGTATTCTCTTCGTGGACGCTCAGCATGTTCTGCACCCGGCGGATATTCAGAGCGATCACTCTCCGATCCCTGTCTTCCTTCATGACAGCCTCGATCCCGTTGTCCAGAATGTTGCCGAAGAGGGCGTAGAGGTCGGTCTCTCCAAGAAAGTTCAGCGCTCCCGGATCCACCATGTAGGTAAGAAGAATGCCATGGCGCTCACAGTAGAGGATCTTCTCCGTCAGTACGGCGTCCAGAGACTCGCTGCCGGTGCGGGAAACGGCGTCGTAGATGCTGACCGCCTTCTCCACCTCCCGCAGAGCTTCCTGACTCTCCTTCTCCAGCCCTCTGCGTACCGCCGCGATCTGATGCTTCAGATCGTGGCACTTCATGTTGACGATGTCGATGCTTTCCCTGCTGATCCGGTACTGGCTGCGCTCCGCCGCCAGCAGTTCCTGGATCACCTGCTTCTCCACTTCCAGACGTCCGCTCTTGAGCCCGTAATACTGCACGCCAAGCGCGAAGACGCTGGCTATGATGATGGTAACGCGGGTAAGGATGTCGTAATCCAGCCCCTGCCGGCGAAACAGCATGCCAAGCGTAATGATGATGCACAGAGCCATGACCGCCCCGGGGAGCATCATCACCTGACCGGGGCCGGAACTGTCCAGCAGATCCAGCTTCCAGTGGCGGATCAGCAGCAGGTACGCCAGCAGGGAGAACACCAGCAGCGTTCCCAGATGCAGCAGGTAGGTCTGCTCATAGGCCAGGCCGGACAGCACCATGCAGATCTTCATCACATTGAGGGCCATGTTCTGCACCAGATAAGCCATGGTGCAGACGTAAAGGGCCGCCCGCAGAGAAATATCGAAAAGAACCCAGAACAGAAGCACCGACAGAAAGAAGATGGGGGTACTGACGGTGATTGGAGCTTCGATGGCGTCCGGGAAGGGCAGAAAGAGTCCCAACAGCAGATAACCTGCCCCGCAGAGAAAAGCCCGCAGGGGAAACCGGCTCCGGCGGCGGAAGGACAGGAAAAGCGGCAGTTCGATCATGGCGACTCCATAGACGAAAAATGCCCGATAGGAGAGCAGCCAGTCGGAAACCAGCCTATCCATGGATCACCCGTCCCCCCAGGTAGGCGTTCAGATCGTCCAGGAAGGACTGCTTCCGGGAACGCCCAATAGTAAACTCCTCCCCGTGAACCACAATCTGATCCGCCCGGATGGTCTGAACATGGTGGAGATTCACCAGGAAGGAGTTGTTGGGCCTGGAAAACCCCTGACCCCTCATGCGCTCCTCCATGCTCTTCAGGGTACCGCGCACCGGAAATACCCCCTCTGCGGTATGAAAGAGGATCTGGTGGCCGCTGCTCTCCAGGTAATAGATACGGCTGGTGGCAATGCGCAGCATCCCGTCCTTCCCCGGAATGACGAACCAGTCTTCCCGGCTGGGCAGGTTCCGCATGGCCTTGTCCATCTTGATGGCGAAGTGGGAGTAACGGATGGGCTTGATCACATAGTCCATGGCGTCCACCGAGTACCCCTGAATGGCGTACTGGGCCAGGTTGGTGACAAAGATCAGCACCACCAGGGAGTCCAGCTTCCGCAGGGACTCCGCCGCCGTCATGCCGTCCAGCACCGGCAGGTCGATGTCCATCAGTACGATATCCGTCTGGGTACTGTAGTGCTCCAGAAAATCCGCGCCGTTCCGGTAGCGGGACACGTGAAACTCCGTCTCAGTCTCTTTTCCGTACTGCACAATGTAGTTCTGCAGAACATCTCCGTAGGCGTCGTCATCCTCTACAATACAGATGTAGACCATCTCGACTCCCCCTTTTCTGCATTCCGGTGCAGGATATCCGCCGCGAAATTGCTCCTGTCGGTTATTATAGCCGACATTTCCTACAATTTGCAATGTCAGTTGTGCCGTATTTCCCGTCATCTGTGCCAGATTCGCCACCCTCTTCCGTCATCATGCTAAAATCGGGCTACCCCAACTGAAGAAGAGGAGGAGCCCTATGAAAAAGAAACCCCACACAGGTCTCTACCGGGGACTGACCGGCATCTTCTGCGCTCTGCTGGCCATCGCCTTCGGTCTGAGCCAGATCGCAAACCAGTACACCGACTTCCTGAACTCCCGTCTGGGAACCACTACTGTAACCCTGAAGAACACCGGCGGACAGTACTTCCAGTCCGACTACGCCAGCCTTCAGGAGGTTATTGACGCCCAGGTGGCCCTGGCGGAAGAGATCGGAAGCGAAGGAGCTGTTCTGCTGAAGAACGACAACGGCGCCCTGCCCCTGAAAAAGGACAGCGAAACCGTCACGCTCTGGGGCATGAACAGCCACTTCCCCACCATCGCCGGCATGATCGGCTCCTCGGTGGACGCCCCCGAGGGGCAGACCATCTACGGCATCGAAGAGGCCCTGGCGGAAAAGGGCTTCAGCGTAAACGAAACCATGAAGGCCCTTTATGCCAGCGAGGCGGCCTTTGCCTATGCCCGCCGGGGCTTTGGTGGCGGCGGCGCGCCCGCGCACGGTCTGATCCCCAGCTTCACGGCTACCTATGAACCTCCCGCCATCTATCCCGTTGGCGAAATTCCCGCCAGCCTCTACACCGACGAGATCCTTGCCAGCGCCGACGGCACCGCCGCGGTGGTGGTTCTCTCCCGGGACAACTCCGAAGCCGCCGACTACAGTCCGAACATGATCAACTCCACCGAGGGCGACCACTACGAACGTCCTCTGGCCCTGTCCGACTATGAGCGCGCCATGATCGACCTGGCGAAGGCCCACAGCAGCAAGGTCATCGTCCTTCTGAATACGGACAACGCCATGGAGATCGACGAACTGAAAAACGATCCGGACATTGATTCCATCCTCTGGACCGGCGTTCCCGGCATGAACGGCTTCCTGGGCGTGGCGGACGTTCTCTGCGGCGACGCCAATCCCTCCGGTCACCTGCCGGATACCTTCGCCGTCAGCTCCGTCTCCGCGCCCGCCATGCAGAACTTCGGTCTCTACCTCTACTCCAACAGCACCCAGTCCGAAAATCCCGGTCTCACCGAGGCGGACAAGGCCGACTGGTACCTGGCCGAAACCGAAAGCATCTACACCGGATACAAGTACTACGAAACCCGCTACGAGGACTCTGTCCTGAACCAGGGCAAGGCCACGGATCCCGCCGGCTCCACCAGCGGCAGCAACTGGAACTATGCCTCCGAAGTCTCCTATCCCTTCGGCTACGGCCTCAGCTACACCACGTTTGAACAGAAGCTGATCAGCGTCGATGTAACCCCGGGCAGCACCGGAACCGCCGTCGTGGAGGTCACCAACACCGGCAGCACAGCCGGCAAGAGCGTGGTTCAGCTCTACGTACAGGCCCCCTATACCGCAGGCGGCCTGGAGAAATCCGCCATTCAGCTGCTGGACTTCGCCAAAACCGGCATTCTTAACCCCGGCCAGAGCGAAACCGTCACCATCGAGTTTGATCCTGCCTTCATGGCCAGCTACGATGAGACGGTCACCAAGGCGGACGGCACACCCGGCGCCTGGGTTCTGGACGAGGGCGACTACTACTTCGCCATCGGCAACGGCGCCCACGAGGCGCTCAACAATGTGCTGGCCGCAAAGACCGGCAGCCAGGAAGGACTGGTCTCCACCGCTTCTTCCGATGTGATCCGCGCCGAAAACGCGCAGGTCTGGAACCTCCTCTCCCGGGATATCAGCACGTATTCCGAGAATGTGCAGAACGCCCTGCAGAACATGGATCTGAACAAACTGATTCCCGACTCCGTGGAATACACCACCCGCGCCGACTGGACGAAGGGCTGGAAGACCGTGGAGAATCTGACCCCCACCGACGAAATGATGGTGGGCCTCACCAACAGCAACTATGAGTTTACCACCGGCGGCGACGCCGTTTCGTGGGGCGTGGACAGCGGTCTGGTGGCCGCCGACTTCATGATCACGGATCCTTCCACCGGACTCTTTGCCGGCGTGAAGGACTGGGACGATTCCGCCTGGGATCAGCTCGTGGATCAGATGACCCTGGAAGAGGCCGTCAACTTCATCGAGCACGCCGGCGACAACCTGGAGCAGATTGAATCCATCGTCTTCCCCGCCATTGTCAACCACGATGGCCCCATTGGCTTCGCCTATGACCAGGTTCCCGGCTACAACGCCAACTGGGACGCCAATACGTCCGCGGACGAACCCACCTATGTGGACAACAGCGAAACCAACGCCAACTATTCCTCCAGCACCATGCCCACCGAACCCATCGTAGCGGCCACCTTCAATAAGGAACTGGCGGAGCGGGAGGGCATCCTCTTCGGCGAGACAGGACTCTGGAGCAACATCGCCTCCATCATCGCCCCGGGCCTCAACCTGCACCGCACTCCCTACTGCGCCCGCAACCATGAGTACTACTCCGAAGATCCCATGCTGACCAGTCTGATGGGCACTTCCCTGTGCAAGGGCTGCCGCTCCAAGGGTCTGCTTTCCGAACCCAAGCACCTGGCGTTCAATCACCAGGAACTGAACCGCTCCGGCGTTTCCACCTTCATGACCGAGCAGGCCGCCCGGGAGAACGAACTCCGGGCTTTCCAGGCCGTGCTCTCCAGCAATTATTCCGGCAGCATCATGACCGCCTTCAACCGTGCCGGTACCGTCTACGCCGGCGCCCACTCCGGTCTTCTGGAGCAGATCGTGCGCAATGAATGGGGCTTCACCGGCTTCATCATCACGGATATGATCAACGGCGCCGACTACATGAACTGGCGCGACGTGGTCATGGGCGGCGGCACCGGCTGTCTCACCAGCACGGCCTACGACGCCTCCAACATCGGCTCCATGAGTTCCGCCGCCAACATGGAGAAAATCCGGGCGGACAGCGGCTTCCAGCAGAAGATGAAACTGGCCCTGCGCTACGCCCTCTACAACGGCGTCAGCAGCGCCGCCATGAACAATTTCAATCCCGATACCGAGATCGTCCACGTACGGACCTGGTGGCAGAACCTGCTGACCGGCGTGGAAGCGGGCTGCGGAATTCTGGCCATAGCATCTTTCGCTCTGTGCGTAAAGGGCTCCGTAACCGGCAGAAAACAGAAAGAACAGGAATAAGGAGGCAGATACCATGAAACCTACCAAACGCGCGCTGGGCGTCTATCTCGGCATCGTTGTCGCGGCCTTCGGCATCGCCGGCTTTGTGCTCAACGGTACGGTAGCCAATCGGGTGGGCACCGTCTCCACCCTGCTGCTGGCCGCCGCCATTCTGGAAATTGCCGGAGTGATTCTGGTCATGGCAACCGGCCCCCGCCCCATCTATAACCTGATCTCCATCGTCACTGTGACGCTTTTCGCCTATGCCCTTGTGCTCAGTTTCTCCTCTCAGATGAACCAGCTGGGCAACGTGGTGGCCGGCCTGGACGAGGCCAGCTCTCTGCAGCACTTCCTCACCTTCGTCGCCGTAACAGGCGTGGGCCTGCTGCTGAGCATCATCACCAACTTCCTGGGCAAGGCAAAATCCGCCTGACATTCCCTGGCCCGCCCCGCAAGTCAAGGCGGGAAACGGGAACATATCTGAATTCTTCCCGCGCCTGCCCCCTTCCGGAAACCGGAAGGGGGCGGACGCATAGCCCCTGACGCAATTTTTCAGAAAGCGAGGCGTATGTTCTCCCATGCAACAGAATCTCTTTCACGACGGCTGGACGTGCAGGCATCTGGGGGACCCGGGTCCCGGCCGCAGCGTATCCATCCCTCACGACGCCATGATTTCGGAGTCCAGAAGCGAGCTGTCCGCCGGCGGTGTCAACACCGGCTGGTACGAGGGCTACGACTATCTCTATGAGAAGACCTTCGTCCCCGGCCCCGAAGTCGTCGGACAGAAGACCGTCCTGGAGTTTGAAGGTGTCTATCATAACGCGGAGGTCTCTCTGAACGGAGAGTCCCTGATGTTCCGCCCGTACGGCTACACGAACTTCTACGTGGACCTGACCGGAAAACTGCTCCCGGGCCAGGAAAACCTTCTGCAGGTCATCGCCCGCAACGCGGACCAGCCCAACTCCCGCTGGTACTCCGGCGCCGGCATCTACCGCCCGGTCCGGCTGTGGACCGGTCCGGCGGACGCCCACATTCTCCTCAATGGTCTTCGCATCCGTACGCTGAGCATCCAGCCCGCCTCCATCGCGGTCACGGTCCTCACCCAGGGGGACGGCCCGGTGCGGGTGGAAGTGCGGGACAGCGCGGGCAACCTGGCCGCCTCCGGCGAGGCCCGGGCCGAAAACGGAAAGGCCGTTCTGACCCTTTCCATTCCGGACGCCAGTCTGTGGAGCCCGGATTCTCCCGCTCTCTACCTCTGTCACGCCTTCTTCGGCGCAGATACCGCCAGCTCCACCTTCGGCATCCGCACGCTTTCCTGGGGCCGCCACGGCATTCTCCTGAACGGCAGCCGCATCATCATCCAGGGGGCCTGTATCCACCACGACAACGGCGTGCTGGGCGCGCGCTGTTACGAGGACGCGGAGTGGCGCAAGATCCGCCTGATGAAGGAAAACGGCTACAACGCCATCCGCTCCGCCCACAACCCCTGCTCAAAGTACCTGCTGGACGCCTGCGACCACCTGGGTATCCTGGTCATGGACGAATACATCGACCACTGGTATATCCACAAGACCGAACACGACTATGTAACGTACTTCAACGACTGGTGGCGCCAGGATCTGACGGACATGGTGGAAAAGGACTATAATCACCCCAGCGTGATCCTGTACTCCACCGGCAACGAGGTCTCCGAGACCGCCCAGAAGAAGGGAATCGCCCTTACCCGCCAGCTGACCGACTTTCTCCATGGTCTGGACGACAGCCGCCCCGTCACCTGCGGCATTAACATCTTCTTCAACTTCCTCTCCTCCGTGGGCTTCGGCGTCTACAGCGACGAGAAGGCGAAGAAAGAAGCTCAGAAGGCGGAAAAGCGGAAAGCGGACGGCAAACCCAAAAAGGAAAAGGCGGTCGGCAGCAAGTTCTTCAACGACATGGCCGGCCTGCTGGGCGACGAGTTCATGAAGCGGGGCGCCACAATTCCGCCCTGCGACTGGCGCACGAAAGACGCGTTCGCGCAGATGGATATCGCCGGATACAACTACGGCATCTACCGCTACCGCCACGATCTGAAAAAATACCCGTCGCGCCTGATTCTCGGCAGCGAAACCTTCTGCAACGACGCTTACAAATTCCGCGAACTGGCCAAGGTGGAGCCCCGCCTGGTGGGCGACTTCGTGTGGGCCGGAATGGACTACATGGGCGAAGTCATGGTCGGCAGCTGGGAGTACAGCGACTACGCGCCCCGCTTTGACGGCGGTCTGGGCTGGGTCACCGCCGGTTCCGGCCGGGTGGATCTGACCGGCCGCCCCCTGTGCGAGGCCCTCTATACCCGGGTCGCTCTGGAACAGGACAAAGGCCCCTTCCTGGGCGTCTGTCCGGTCAATCACACCGGAGACAAGCACTCCCCCTCGGCCTGGAAGATGTCCAACGCCATCGACAGCTGGAGCTGGCACGGGTACAGCGGAAACAAGGCGGACGTGGAGGTCTATGCCCGGGCCGCCTCCGTGGAACTGAAGATCAACGGCAGAAGCGTGGGCCGGAAGGCTCTGAAAAACGACTGTATCGCCCGCTTCCGCTGTGTATACGAGGACGGCACCATCGAGGCTATCAGCTTTGACGCCTCGGGCAACGAGCTGGGCCGCGCCAGTCTGAAAACCGCCTCCTCGGAGACCCGCCTGCAGGCCATTCCCGAGGCCCCGGATGTCCGTCCCGGCCGTCTGGCCTTCATTCGCCTGAAGTACACGGATAATGCGGGCATCCTGAAGCCTCTGGAACGGGGAATTCTCAAGGTCTCCGTCCAGGGCGGCACCCTGGCAGGACTGGGCAGCGCCTGCCCCTTCAATGCGAAAGGCTTCGCCGGCAGCGAAACGGATACCTACTACGGAGAGGCTCTGGCCGTTGTAAAGGCGGACAGCGAAGGGCCTGTCACCCTGTCCGTCTCGGACGGCACTCTCTCCTGCAGCGTCTCCATTCCTGTCCGGACCATCTGAGTCCGGCAACTCATGTACGAAAGGAATCATGCCTTATGCGTAAGGAAACCGGCGGGATCTGGAACAGTCCTCTGCTGCGGTCCCGCATCACTTCTTCCGAAGTCCGTCTGCCGGAGATGCTCTTCGGCTACTTCATCGGCCCCTTCGGCGCGCTGCTTTCCTCTGGTATCTTCTCCAGTTTCCTCAACAAGTACTTCACAGACGTGCTGCTGCTGGACACCGCCTTTCTCTCCGGCCTGCAGCTGATCTCCACCATCTTCATTGTCGCCGCCAACCTCATCGTAGGGCAGCTCATCGAACGCACACACTCTCTTGCCGGCAAGGCCCGTCCCTGGGTTCTGCTCTCCGCGCTCACCCTCTCCATCGCCAGCGTTCTCATGTTCATCGTTCCCTTCCAGGGAACCGCCAGAATGGTCTGGGTCGCCATCGCTTATAACCTCTATTACGCCGTAGCCTACCCCATCTACAATACGGCCAACTCCACTCTGGTACCCGTCTCCACCCGCAACAGCTCCCAGCGGGCCGGTCTGGCCTCCTTCACCAACATCGCGGGTCTGGGCGTCATGGGCGTGGGCTCCATGATCTTCCCCGCTCTGGTCTCCAACGTGCTCCACGAAGACCAGAACCTGTGGTTCCTGGTGATGCTGGGGATCGCCATCTTCTCCGCCCTTACCATTCTGCTTCAGTACCAGTTCACCCGCGAGCGCGTCACGGAGGAACTGCTTTCCGGCGCCGCAGTGGAAGAAAAAGCCGGCGCCCCCTCCATCGGGGAACAGCTGAAGGCCGTCACCAGCGAGAAGTGGTGGTGGATCGTCATGATCTTCTACCTCCTCTTCCAGTGGTCCGGCGCCATGAAGAACGGTTCCATGAGCTACTTCTGTCAGTGGGTCATCGATACCACTCCCTTCAACGGAGACTATGGCATCGTTCAGACCATCCTGGCCGTCATGGGCGCCATCCCCATGGCGGTGGCCGCCGCCTTTGTGGTGCCCCTGGCAAATAAGTTCGGGAAACGGACGGTAACCATCGTGGGCATGATCCTGGGCGTGGCCGGCGGCGTTCTGGCCGGTCTTGGCGGGGGCAATATCGTCCCCACCGCGATCGGCGTAGCCCTCAAATGCCTGGGGTCCTCCCCCGCCGCCTATCTGATTCTCGCCATGCTGGCGGACGTACTGGATCACATCGAGTATAAGAGCGGCATCCGCACAGACGGTCTCACCATGTCCCTCTACAGCTCCATCATGGTGGCCGCCACCCCGATCTGCAACTCCATTTTCATGGCCATGCTCAGCGTAGCCGGCTATGTGGCGCCCACACCCGGCGCCGCTCTGGCTTCCCAGAGCGTGACGGTAGAAGTCACCATCGGCGTCAGCTACATCTGGATTGAAACCGTCGCCTACGCCCTGTGCGCCCTGCTGATGTTCCTCTGGACCGTAGAGAAGAATCTCCCCGAGGAGCAGAAGGCCATCGCCGCACGGAAGAAAGACTGAGCTTCCCATTCCGCCGGGCGGCCCTGCGGGGCCGCCCGGCTTTCGGAAGGAGACTGAACCCATGCTGAAGGTTCTTCGTTTTACCGTAGAAAATCTGACCGCCGGCTGTATCACAGACCGGCCCCATCCCCGCTTTTCCTTCGCTCTGGACAGCGACCGGTCAGACGCGCTTCTGCGCCGCGCCACCCTGCGGGTGGGAACCTGGTCCGTGGAAACGGACCGTCAGATCGCCATTCCCTACGAAGGGCCCGCTCTGCGTCCCTTCACAACGTATACCGCCACCCTTGTGGCAGAGGACGACGCCGGAGAAACCGCCCGGGCCTCCCTGGTCTTTGAAACCGGCCGGATGGATACTCCCTGGACCGGACAGTGGATCAGCGATCCCCGCTACCGCTTCACGGAGAAGAAGGTCTCCCCGCTTCCCATGACCTTCCGCCGGCGGATCTCTCTGAAAAAGCCGATCGTCCGGGCCCGGGTGCTTGCCACTGCCATGGGCATATACGAGCTCTACGTCAACGGGTCCCGGGCCGGAGACCGGTACTTCGCCCCCGGTTTCACCTCCTACCGGGCCAACCTCCAGTACCAGACGCTGGATATCACTTCTCTTCTGAAGGAAGAAAACGAACTGCGCGTCGTCGTGGCCGGCGGCTGGGCGGTGGGATCCTTCGTTTTCACCCGGGTCAACCGGATCACAGCGGACCGCCAGGCACTGCTTCTGGAACTCCATCTCCAGTACGCGGACGGAAGCCGGGAAATTCTGGGCACAGACTCCTCCTGGGAAGTAACCGAAGACGGTCCCTGGAAGATGGCGGACCTCTACGACGGGGAGACTTATGACGCCACCTGCCGGTATGACACCGCCCGCTGGGGCCCCGCCGCCCCGGAAAAGCTGAAGATCTCCCCTCGCATCCGGGCGGACTTCGGCGCTCCGGTGCGGGTGCGGACCCGTCTGCGTCCCGTCTCCTGTACGCCCCGGCCGGACGGTTCCCTGATTTACGACTTCGGGCAGAACTTCGCCGGTGTGGTGGAGCTGAAACTCCAGGGCCGCCAGGGGCAGAAGGTCACGGTGCGCCACGCCGAGATTCTGAATCCCGACGGCACGCTCAACACCCGCTTTCTGCGAACCGCCCAGGCTGCCATTCTTTATACCTGCCGGGAAGGAGAACAGACCTACGCCCCCACCCTGACCTACATGGGGTTCCGCTACATCAGTGTAACGGGTATCGACCGCGAGCATGTGCAGGTCACAGGCCTGGTCCTCTGCTCGGACGTGGAGCACATTGGCGACTTCTCCTGCTCGAACCCCCTGCTCAATCAGCTCCAGAGCAACATTGTCTGGGGCGCCACCTCCAACTTCATGGACATTCCCACAGACTGCCCTCAGCGGGACGAGCGCATGGGATGGACCGGCGACATCGCCGTGTTCTCTCCCACCGCCTGCTTCAATTTCGACATGAGCCGCTTTCTGGACAAATGGCTGCTGGATCTCCGCGCAGAACAGCGTAAAGGAGGCGGCTTCCCCAATACGATTCCGCCCCAGGGCTACGGCTTTCCCACCACCATGCCGGATATGGCGGTGGACTGGTGGGACGACGCCTGTATCCTGGTTCCCTGGGCGGAATATCAGGCCAGGGGCGACACGCAGATCCTGCGGGACAGTTACGACTCCATGAAGAAGTACGTTAAGGCCTGCATCTTCTGGGCCGGCCTGTTCAGCATCGGGAAGAAAAAATACATCTGGGACACCCCAGCCACTCTCCACTTCGGAGACTGGGTAGCTCCGGATGTCCCCAGAATGAGCCAGTGGCAGGGACGGGCAAAGTGGACCGCCACCGCCAGCCTGCGCAACACCACCCGCCTTCTCTCCCGCATCGCCGCCATCCTCGGAGAAAGCGAAGACGCCACGCGCTATGCGGATTACAGCGATCGGGTGGCGGACGCCTTCTCCAGTCTCCTGACCGACGGCAACGGCACCCTGCTGGGAGAGCAGTTCCAGACCGGATACGTGCTGCCTCTCTGGCTGGACATGTTCGCCACGCCCCAGGCCAGGCAGAACGCCGCAGACAACCTGGTCCGCCTGGCGGAGCGGCGGGAATACCGCATCGGAACCGGTTTCCCCGGTACTCCCTTCCTGCTCTTCGCCCTTGCGGACAACGGCCATGCGGACACTGCCTATCGCATGCTCCTGAATACAAAGTGCCCATCCTGGCTCTACGAGGTGAAGATGGGCGCCACAACCATCTGGGAACGCTGGGATGGCCTGGACGAAAACGGCGTCTGCCCCATCGGCGACGACGGTACGGATCTGATGATCTCCTACAACCACTACGCAAGCGGCGCCGTGGGGGATTTCCTCTACCGGCGGGTGGTCGGACTGGAGGCCGAGGAACCGGGCTGGAAGGTCTTTTCCGTGCGCCCCGTGCCCGGCGGAGATCTTACCTGGGCAAAAGCTTCCACACGGACTCCCTATGGTCTGACCGCCGCAGAGTGGCGATGGGAAAAGGGTGTCTTTACGGTCACAGTCCAGGTTCCCTTCGGGGCCCGCTGCCACCTGACTCTTCCGGACGGCGCCACACACTCCCTCGGCAGCGGCATTTACAGCAGATCCTGTCCCCTGGCAACCATATAGACGCCACGCCTGCGCGTGGCCTGAGGAGGAAACGTAACCATGAAAACCAGACAGGCTTTCAACCCCTACATGCCCAGCTGGGAATACGTCCCGGACGCCGAGCCCCACGTGGTAAACGGCCGCGTCTATGTCTACGGCTCCCACGACCTGTTCAACGGCATCAATTTCTGCCTGGGCGACTACGTCTGCTGGTCCGCCCCCGTGGACGACCTGGGCAACTGGACGTACCACAGCTGCATCTATAAACGGGAGCAGGATCCCGCCGCCCCCAAGGTGCGGGTTACGAACGGCCTGGCCGCCCCGGACATGGTGGTGGGCCCGGACGGACGCTACTACCTCTATTACTTCATGGGCGGCACCAAGATGATCTCCGTGGCCGTATGCGACGAGCCCGCCGGCAAGTACGAGTTCTACGGCTATGTGAAATATAAGGACGGGACGCCCATTGGAAAGCGCAACGAGCCCTTCCAGTTTGACCCCGGCTGCCTGATGGACGAGGACGGACGGCTGTATCTCTACACGGGGTTTGCCTTCGGGGGGAACCCCATCCTGCTGGACGGCTCCAAGCCCACCGAGCACGGCCCCATGTGGTTCGAGCTGGACACCAGCGACATGCTGACCGTCGTCTCCGGCGACGACCTGCACTACATGGGCGTCCTCACCGGCGAGGAGGCCAAGGGCACCCCCTACGAGAGCCAGCCCTTCGGGGAAGCCAGCTCCATGCGCAAGTTCAACGGGAAGTACTACTTCATCTACTCCTCCCTCAACAGCCACAACCTGTGCTACGCCGTCAGCGACAAGCCCAACGCGGACTTCCAGTACGGCGGCATCCTGGTCAGCTGCGGAGACATCGGGCTGCCCGGCGTGCCGGACCCGAAGCACGCCCGCATGGACACCGGCAACACCCACGGCAGCCTGATCGAGATCGAGGGTCACTACTACGTGTTCTACCACCGCCACTCCAACCGCAAGCAGTCCTCCCGCCAGGGCTGCGCGGAGGAGATCCGCTTCGAGGACGGGAAGTTCTATCAGGCGGAGATGACCTCCTGCGGCCTCAACAACGGCCCTCTGGCCGGCAAGGGAACCTATCCCTCCTACATTGCCTGCAACGTCTACGGCCGCAACGGCACCCGCTTTCTCTCCATGATCAAGTACAAGCGGGGCATGTGCCCCTTCCTGACCCAGAAGGGCGGGGACCGGGAGGAGGGCCCAGACCAGTACGTCTCCAACTTCTGCACGGACTGCACCGTGGGCTTCAAGTATTTTGACCTCCGGGAGACCCGGGAGATCACGGTCAACCTCCAGGGCTACGGCAACGGCTGCGCCGTCCTCGTCCGCACCCAGGAGAAGGGCGACGTCGTCTGCCGCATCCCCGTGGAGACCTGCACCACCCAGAAGGGCTTTACCGGCGCTCTGCCCGAGGGCCTGGGCGAGAAGGAGGCCCTGTACTTCAGCGTGGAGGGCAAAGGCGGCACCTTCGACTTCGTCTCCTTCGAGCTGAAATAACAATCCGCCGGATCCCCCGGCGACGCCACAGGGGCATCGGATCACCGATGCCCCTGTTTTCTGTCTCCCAATAAATACAGTCAGTATTATTTCCTCTATTCATACGAATCGGATTCCATTCAGCCTCCGGCACCCCGCTGCGACGAAACCCGCGCCCTCAGAGCTGCTCTTCCAGAAAGGACAGGACAGCCTCCAGTTCCCTGTCCGTATAGAGAACGTCACCGGCGTGCCCGGCCCCCGGCACCTGCCGGAAACGCACCCGGTCTGTCCCCAGAATCCCCGCAAGTGTCTCATAGAGGCGCCGGGACTGAGCGCACGGAACCGTGATATCGCAGTCTCCGTGGGTAATCCAGACGGCGGGCCCGCTCTCTTCCGTCAGATGCTTCCGGATGTACGCATAAGGGTCCCAGCGGGCAGTCTCCTCCTCCGAAGCCTCCGAGACGTTCTGCCGCAGCCAGTATGACTCCACATTCTCGAAACCCTCCAGCTGATCCTTCGGAATCCACCCGTTGCCGATATCGTAAACCACCTCCGGTATGCCCATCTCCTTCCAGTCCTGCGCCATGGACCCGAACTCCGCAGCGCCGTAGTAATCCACCAGCACATCGCAGCGGGCCGACACATCTCCCGTCTCCTCCTGGCCCAGGAAAGGCACGCTGCTGAAGTCCTCCTCCCCGACCACAGCGCACATCAGCGCCAGATAACCGCCGGCAGACTCACCCCAGACCGCGATCTTCCCGGCGTCATATCCGTATTCCGCCTGGTGGGCCCTCAGAAAGCGGATGGCCGCTCTGCAGTCCTCCAGTCCGGCCGGGAAGGGAGCCTCGCCGGCCAGACGGTAGTTCACGCTGGCGCAGGCGAACCCACGATCCCGGAAGAACCGGTACATCCAGCGAACCTGCCGGGTATCCGAATCGCCGGTCAGGAAGGCCCCTCCGTGGATCAGGACAAAGAGAGGCGGCCTGCTCTCCCCCTCCGGCACATAGAGATCCAGATACTGACTGCCTGATCCCTCCGCATAGGGAACATGACGCCAGGTCCGTCCACCCGTCCACTCCGCGTCTTCTTCCATGGGATACTTCGGAGTGGTCAGGTTGCGCAGCACCACATACGCCGCCCGATGCTGAACCGCCAGCAGACCCAGGAGGGCCACGGCCGGGATCAGTGGAATCAGAACTTTCTTTTTCATGTCCGTTCACCTCGTCTTTTCTCCTCATCTGCCCGGGCACGGAATTTCCCATCTGTTCCGACGGGTGCGCCCCGGTTTTCGGCCCTCTGCAGGCCTTCCACGTCAGCGCCCTCTCCCATTTTGGGGCAGCTGCAACCGGTTCCGATGAAACCTCTTCCGGTGCTCATCCTCTTCGGCGGTTCCGGCCCGGGTTCTGTCATCTCCCGGTCGCTTCACAGCTGCAGGCTCAGCTGCTCCATGACCTCCCCTCTTCGGTACTCCTCCATGGCGTCCAGCAGATCGCCGGCCACCTCCGGATTTTCAAAGCGGAAGGTGCTGTCCTCCTCGTCCCGGGGCCCCAGGAAACACACGCTGCCGTGCCACACCACCTGGCCGTCCAGGACCGCGCAGCACTGACAGTACCGACTGTCCGTCTCCACGGAAACCCCAGCTTCCTTCAGCATGCGGATGCAGGCGGAGGTATCCGAGGCCGCTTTCCTGGTCCGACCGTCTTCCGGCCGCCGGGTATGGACCTTAACCGCCACGCCGCCGGCCGCAGTCTCCCGCAGCGATGGAAGCAGCGCCTGAATGGTGGACTCCGACAGCCGGGGGCTGACTATCCGCACGCTCTTCCGGGCCAGACCCAGATCCTCCCGGAACGGCTCCCGCCAGTCCTCGCCGCTGAAGATGCGGGAGACGATCGCCTCCGGCTGTCCGCTCCACACCCGGTACTTCATCTCGCCGTACGCGTGAAGACGCTTGCGGTACATCCGCTCCAGCATGGGAACATGGGCGTCCACGTAGTCGAAAACCACGGTCTCCTTCTTCCCTTCATAGAGCCGGTGCAGCCGGCCCACGTACTGCTCCAGGGTCCCCTTCCATGATATCGGCATGGTGAGCAGCAGAGTATCCAGCCGGGGAAGGTCGAAGCCCTCTCCCGCATAGCGGCCGGTGGCCACCAGCACCAGGGATTCCTCCGCAGGCACCGCCCGCAGGGTTTCCAGTCTGGCCCGCTTCTCCTTTCCGGAGTCGCTGCCCCACAGGAGAATCACGTGATCCACCTTTCCCTCCAGCCGCTCCACCAGCCGACGGGCGTGTTCCCGGCGCTCTGTCAGCAGAACAGGAGTGCGTCCCCGCTCCACCGCCGCCAGGGCGTCCGCCAGAATCTGCCGGTTGCGCTCCTCGTGGCTGATCATGGCCTCGTAGGCGTCATAAATGACGGCGTTCTCCCCCATTCGCAGCTTTGTAAAGCGGGGGACCACAAACCGCAGCAGGCCGTCCCCTTCTCCCTTATGCCGGAACACGACCGGTCCCAGCTGCATGAAGAGGATGGGCTCCATACCGTCCTTCCGGATGGGCGTGGCGGTCAGGCCGTGGATATAGCGGGCGGGAGCCGCGTTCAGCACCCGCTCATAGGTCCGGGCCGCCGCGTGGTGGCACTCGTCCATCAGGATCATTCCGTACTCCCCGATGAACGACTTCACCACCCGCTCCGCCTCGCTCTCCTCCTTTTCGGACATCGACTGCAGGTTGGCGATGTCCACGATGCCGCTGCGGGTCTCCCGGCCCGCCCCCAGCTGCCCGATGGCGGACCGCTTCTTCTTCCGCCCCCGGCGGGGCGCTTCCTCCGGCAACGGCTCCGAGATCTCCAGAAACTCCTCCAGGGACTTCTTCCACTGCTCCTGCAGGGCGTTGGAGTCCACCAGGATCAGGGTGCTCACCTTCCGCTGGGCGATCAGCCAGGCCGCCGTGACCGTCTTACCGAAGGCGGGCGGAGCCTGCAGGATTCCCGTCTCCCGCTCCAGCAGGGCCTGGGCGGCCGGCACCTGATCCGGGCGCAGTTCGCCGGTGAAGGAAACCCGGATGGGCCGACCGGATGTACGTTCATCCCGGATCTGATATGGGACGCCGGCCGACCTCAGCATCTGTTCCAGCGCCGGCCTGCAGCCCCGGGGCACCCCCAGAAAGTCTTCGTCCTCATAGCCGCAGTCAAAGATGCGGGGCGTATCGATCTTCCCGTAGCTGTTCATCGGGATCCGCAGTCTCTGCCGGCGGACATACTCCGGATTGCGCATTACGGCCAGGCGGCGGACGGCGTTCATGGCCGCCTGGGAGAGTCCGGCCTTCTCCACGAAGACCATGGAGGACAGCCCCACCCGCACCTGGGGCGGAAAATCCTCCCGCCGCAGGATCCGGGGCGCCCGCCGGCCGGGCAGAGGCTTCCCGTCTCCGCTCTCCTCCACCGGCGTCAGCTCGCCCAGGTCCGTATCTCCACCCAGCTGCAGCAGATACGCCTCCAGCTGCTCCCCGGTCAGCAGAGGAAGTCCCGCCAGATAGGCCCACTGATTCCCATAGGGCACGAACTCCTCATCGATGAACATGGAGTTGCCCTTCTTTCTCGCTCTTCCCTGCAGGGGCAGCGCGATCAGGTTTCCCAGACCGCCCTTTGGCAGGGTGTCCTGGCTGGGAAACATGCGGTCATAGGAGTCGAAGGAGAGCTCGTGGCGGCGGGCCATGGTACGGGTCAGCAGTCCGCTTCCGAACCGGCGGGCCTTCTCCGCCGGCACGGATCCGGCAAAAAAGAACCAGACGTGGGCCCCATCGCCGGAGCGGGAGCGCTCCACGGCGGGAACCACCCCGATCTCCCTGCACGTCTCCCGCAGTGCTTTCACGTCTTCCCGCCAGTCTCCCTCGTCCAGATCCAGCGCGAGAAAGCGGGTGGTATCCCCCTCCTCCAGTGGATACGCCCCCAGCACATCGCCGCAGGTTTCGTCTTTGCCAAGCAGATGGGCTTCTATTACCTCATCTGTCATGGCCAGAAATCTCCGATTCGGACAGGCCGCAGAGCACTTCTTCCCCTTTTTCAGGTCGCATAATCCCGGGGACCACCGGTTGCCGCAGGCGAAGCTGTACCCCTTCTTCCCGCTGGTCTGGCTCTCGAACCGCTGGGCGTATACGTCCCGCCGTCCCTGAAAACGGGTGCGGAAGAGATCGATCCGCCGCTTCAACTTCTGTTCTCTGGTAAGCCCGGACTGGGTGGGCGCAACCGGTGCGCCCGGCCGGGAAACCGGCTCCGATGCTCCGGAACCAGCCGGTCCCTCCCCCGGCAGAACTTCCCCGCTCCAGACCTCCTCCGGGCACACAAAGCGTCTGCCCGCCGGATCCCGGCAGAGGATAAACCGGCTTCTCCGGTCCACCCCTGGCAGGATCTCCTCCATCTGATACATCTGTCCGTCCAGAATCCGTCTCTCTCCC
This sequence comes from uncultured Oscillospiraceae bacterium, assembly GCA_947629775.1. Lineage (GTDB taxonomy): Bacteria > Bacillota > Clostridia > Oscillospirales > Oscillospiraceae > Lawsonibacter. The sequence continues at coordinate 49,677 of CANRFA010000006.1, read as the reverse complement.
GTTCCTGCCATGGCGTCTGGCCCCTTTCCCGCTTTGCGCGCCGGCTTCTTTCTCTGAATATACCACAGAGCCGGTTCCAACCTCAAGATCCGGACCGGATCTTTTCCGAGGAACGTCTTTTCCGGCCTGGCTCCGCCGGGCACGCCGTGCCTGTTCTCCGGTTTCCCTCTCCGCAGGCTGCCCGCAGGGGGTCCGGCCCATTTTTCAAAATCATCGTTCCCTTCTCTTTTTTCCTGTGCTATACTGTTGAAGAAAGCGGCCTGCCTGTCCGCCGACCGGTGGGCCTGATCCACGAAGGCATACCCCGAAAGGAGGAAATTTGCTTGTTTCACTACCTTCCCCTGGAAGCCTGGAAAGATCAGGTCTCTTCCAGGACCAGAGCCCGCAGCGCCTGGCTGTGGAAGCACAACCGCGTGGCAGAACTGGCTGACGACGACGATACGGTCTATGCCATCGTCCTTGACGACCATCGCTACTACGCCGAGGTTACCATCGAAGAGGATGAGGACGATGACGATGACGACGGGCTGTTCTGGGATCCCGAGGATGACGAAGACGACGAGGACGGGTACGAGGACGATGATGAGGACTTTGAGGACGACGAAGACGATGAGGATGAGGATGAGGATGAGGATGAGGATGAGGACGGCGAGGACGATGACGACCTGCCTGCCTTCAGCTACTGGTGCAGTTGTGGCGCGGATGACATCTGCCCCCACGTAGGAGCCCTCCTGTATGCCATGGACGACATGGTCGACATTCCGGAGGATCACTCCATCGACTTCGAGGAACCCGAGCCCGACTGGAACTCCATGCTCTCCAACATGAAGCGCGCAGATCTCCGGAACCTGCTGAGCGACCTGGTGGCATCGAATCCCGAAGTCCGGGAGCAGCTCTATCTGTACCGGAACCGGGAACCCCTTCCCGGCCAGGAGGCCCGCTGGCACGTCCATCTGGACCGGATTCTGAATGAATACATGGTCGAGGACTGCAATCCCGTCGATGACGAGTGCTTTGATCTGGCGGCCGAGGTTGAGGGCTACCTGAACAGAAACATCGAAATCCTGCTGAAAAACGGCCTTCTCATGAAAGCCTTCCGCCTGGTGTGCATCGCTTACGACCGGGTCTGGGACCATCTTACCTGTGAGCTGGACCTGGACGGGGACGATGAATACGATGAGTACGAGGACGAATACGACGAAGAGGACAGCATCTGGGACAAAAGCGCCGGTCTGCTGGACGGGGAAGACGACGAAGAAGAAGAAGAAGAGGAAGACGACAGTGCGGAAGACGGGGAGGAAAACAGCGCCCCCTCGGGCTCCGGCGTTCCTCTGTGCTTCGAACCTGTACAGGCGGTCTGCTTCGATGCGTGGATGTCCCTGATCGCCAGGGCCAGCGGCTCCGAACGGGACACCATGTTCCGCTGGCTGATGGACAACCTCTCCCGTTACAGGTACACCTGCCTGCCCGTCCTGAGTTCTCCCGCCTGGTCCGGGGAACAGCTCTCCGCGGTTCTGTCCGTCGTCCGCGACCTGCTGACCTCCTCGGAGTTCACGTCCATCCCGTTCGCCCTGCAGATTCAGATCCTGCGCGGCGCCTCAGAGGTCTTCCTGGCGACGAAGCTCACCCCCGAGCAGGTTGCGGAACTTCTTCGCAACCTGACTCCGTTCGACGCCTCTCAGCAGTTTATCTGGATCCTGACGGTCTCCAGGGCCCAGCCCGGTGCCTCGCTCCTCCTCATGAACGCCTGTAAGCTCATGGCAAAAGACGATCCGATCAATCTGACTTCCCTGCATATGTACTGCGCATCCTTCTACCTGCTGATGGGAGAGAACGGGAAATGCAGGGACGAGCTTGTCTCCGCGCTCTTTGGCATCCGCGGGATCCCCGCAGATCGCGCCATCGCCATAGCCAGGCAGGTGAAGCTTCTGACAGACGACGCTGAGTGGCCCGCTCTGCAGATGAAGATCCTGAACCACCCCAATCTCCGTTCCATCCGCGAGGATCTGCAGGAGCAGTTCTCCTGACCATCCGCCGGACGGGTTTCCCACCCGGGTTCCGGCCCGCAGGGCCCTCCCCGGAGGGTTCTGCGGGCTTTTCCCCGTTTTCCATCCCAAGCGGCCCGGACATCAGGCCGCCTTCCCGTCCTGTGGAGGTGATCCCATGCCGAAGCGCTTCCGGGCTCTCCCGCTGGAGAAACAGATCTTTTTCAGCTTCTCCGGCACCGCCGTGCTGCTCCTTCTCATCACTCTGTGCCTGACCCTTGCCTTTGACCTGCAGCGGCAGCGGCAGGGCATCGACGCCGCCATCTCCTCCGCCGCCGGCTACGTCGCCTCTCTGGAGGAGGTCTCCCGCATGCTGGAACAGGGTTATCCGGATCCCGAGGCGGCTCGCCTGCTGGACACGCTCCACGAGAGCTACCAGGACCTGGACGTGATCGCGGTCTACGACCGGGACGGCCTGCGGTTTTACCACACCAGCCGCCGGGAAACAGGAGAAACCCTGCTGAATGGTGAAGAACAGCCCATTCTCCAGGGGGCGGAGCCCTACATCACCTCCGGCTACGGCACTATCGGCAGCCAGCGGATGGCCTTTCACGCCGTGACAGATTCCGGAGGAACCATCATCGGCTTCGTCACCGTCGCCATGTTCCACTCCGCCATCTCCCGCCGCAGCCTCACCCTGGGGCTGCTCTACCTGGCCATTCTCTCTGCCGCCCTGCTGGCCGCGCTTCTTTTCTCCCGAATGATTGTCCGCCTGCTGAAGGACTCCTTGGGCGGCCGCCGGCCGGACGAACTGCTGGGTCTGTACCAGCGGCAGGGCGATGTGCTCAACGCCATCGAAGACGGTCTGATCGCCACGGATCTCCAGGGCACGGTGCTCTTTGCCAACGACCAGGCCCGCCGTCTGTTCCCGGACCGGTCCGATTCCCTGACAGGCAGACCGTTGCGGGAGGTCTTCCCGGAAACCTGCTGCGATCAGGTCGCCCACAGCGGCCAGGCCCTCCACAACCGCTCCCTCATGGTCGGAGGCCGACAGGTCTTGGCTACGGAAGTGCCCATTTCCGGGGAACAGGGCAACGAGGGCGTTCTCAACATCTTTCACGACAAGACGGAGATGCGCCGCCTCTCGGACGAACTTTCCGGCACGAAGTACATGCTGGATACTCTGCGCTTCTTCAATCACGAGTTCCTGAACCGCATGCACATCATCCTCGGGTACCTGCAGACGGATCAGACCCAGGAGGCCATCCGCTTCATTCTCAACTCCAGTCTGGTCTCCAGCCAGACCATCCGGGGCGTGGCGGACTGCATCCGGGTTCCCCGCCTCAGCGCCCTGATCATTGGCAAGATGATGCACGCCGCGGAGCAGGGGATCGCCCTCTCCGTCTCCCAGGACAGTTCCTGCCGGGAGGAGGACCTGCTTGTGCCGGTGGAGGATCTGGCCACCGTTGTCGGCAACCTGCTGGAAAACGCCATCGAGGAACTGGTCCGGGGCCAGCCGGAGATCCGGGAGATCAAGCTCTCCCTCTACTGCCGGCCGGACTGCAATCTCATTCTCTGCGAGGACACCGGACGGGGCATCGACCCGGCCCTCCTGCCCCATATCTGGGAGAAGGGCGTTTCTTCCAAGGGGGAGAACCGGGGGCTTGGCCTCTGCATGGTCCGGCGCATCACAGAGGGGCACAAGGGATCCATCCAGGTGGAAACCGAGCCCGGCGAAGGAACCTGTTTCACCATCACCTTTACGGAGTCCGGCTCATAAGGAGGCCTCAGTATGTACAAGGTCCTGATCGTGGAAGACGATCCCATGGTAGCCGCCATTGATCGCCAGTATGTCGAAACAGATCCGGCCTTTCAGGTGGTCCACATCTGCCGGGACGGCCAGGAGGGACTCGCCTGGCTGGACACTCACAGGGTAGATCTCATCATTCTGGACTTCTACACACCCGGCATGACGGGGCTGGAGTTCGTGGATCGGCTTCACGCCATCGGGCGGATCCCCGCCATCATCATGGTCACCTCCGCCAACGACACCGCCATCGTCCAGGCCCTCCTGGCCCGCGGCGTTCTCGATTACCTGGTGAAACCCTTTCAGCGCCAGCGGTTCCAGCAGGCGCTGGACCGCTTCCGGGATACCCGGGGCGTCCTGGAACGGGGGCCGGGCTGCCTGGATCAGAACTCCATCGACGAACTGGTCCGAGGCCGGGGTCTCCCCTCCGCCCCTTCCTCTCAGCCGCTGCCAAAGGGGCTCAACCTCTGCACCCTGGAGCATGTCCGCGCCTTCTTTGCCGCTCATCCCCGGGAGAGCTTCACCAGCGAGCAGGTCGGTCTGTCCCGCATCACCATCCGCCGCTACGTCAGCTACATGGCGGACTGCGGGGAGATCTCCAGCAACATCGACTACCAGACCGGAGGCCGGCCCGCCATCCGCTACATTCTCGCCGGAAAGGCCCTCTGAGCGGCAGATTCTGACACTTCTCTCTGAACTTTAGTTACGAAAGCGAACAATACTTTCGGAAAATTGCATTTCCCTCTCCCGTCCTGTATCCTGAAGGTACAATAGTTCCTCCGGGAAAAAAGGAACGAGAGGAGAGCTGTACATGTTCGAAACCATCATCGGGTACTTCGGAACCCTGACCCCCGCAGCGGACGGGGCCATCACGGCGTTCAAGTTCGAGTACCTCACCACCCTTGGCTTCGCCGCCATCGTCATCTTCCTGGGCCGCTGGTGCGTCGCCCACTCCGCCCTGCTGCGGAAGTTCGCCATTCCCGCCCCGGTCGTATCCGGCCTGCTGTTCTCCGTGGTCATCGCCATCCTGAAGGGAACCGGCCTCATCGCCCTCTCCTTCAACTCCGGCAACGTACAGGACCTGTGCCAGAACCTGTTCTTCCTGTGCGTCGGCTTCGGCTTCAGCATTAAGACCCTCCGCCATGCCGGCGGCGCCCTGCTGGCGAAGATCGCCATCGCCGCCTGCCTGCTGATCACCCTGCAGGATGTCCTGGGCGTGGCCCTGGGCTCCGTGGTAGGGATGCACCCTCTGCTGTCTCTGCAGTGCTCCTCCGCCTCCATGTCCGGCGGTGTCGGCACCGCCGCCGCCTTCGGCCCCATCTTTGTGGAAATGGGCGCCCCGGAAGCCGCCGCTACCGTAGGCGTAGCCGCCGGCACGATGGGCAACATCATGGGCTCCCTGATCGGCGGACCTGTGGCCGCCTTCGGCATGCCCATCTACTGCATTCTGGATAACATCCCCATGATCGAAATGCCGAAATTTATCGGCTGCCTGTTCGCCGGCGCCATCGGCCGCAACGTCATGGAAGCCCTCAACATCCCCCTCAACGTTCCTGAGATGGACGCCATCGAGCACATGTTCCTCGAGCTGTATCTGGCTCTGGTGCTGATGACCATTGACATCACCGCCCTCGCTCCTGTCGCTGGCCAGATGGGCATCATCCTGATCGGCCAGGCCGTTCTCATGGCTCTCTTCGGCATCTTCGTCTCCTTCAACATGTTCGGCCGGGACTACGGCGCCGCCGTCATGACCGCCGGCAACTGCGGCTGGGGCTGCGGCTCCGGACCCAACGCGGTGGCCAACGAGAAGGCCGTCATGGACCAGTATGGCTGGCACACCATCGCCTGGATCCTCTATCCCTCCTTCGCCGTCATCATCGACGACATCTACAACCCGATTTTCCTCTCTCTCTTTGGCAGCTTCCTGGCTTAAGCCGCCCGGGGAACGGGTCCGGCGGAAACGCCGGACCCGTTTCTGCTGCCTGTCCCTCCGCGCTGCCGGAACCGCCGGTTTCCCCGGAAAGGAGTTGTGAGCCATGCGCCGCCCGCCGAACCGTCCTCTGCTCTTTGTCGTTCTCCTGTGTCTGATCCTCATCGCCTGCAGCCCGGTGACCCGTCCCGGCGATCTGACCGTCCTCACCATCGCCACGGCGGACAGCGGTGGGACCATGTATCCGGTGGGCAGCGCCATCGCCGCCGTTCTCAGCCAGGACGATCGGAAGGTCAACGTCAGCGCCTCCACCGGCTCCAGCATGAACGTGGATTCCCTGCTCCGCGGCGAGGCGGATCTGGCCCTGGTTTCCGGAGACACCGCCTTCAGCGCCTGTCAGACACCGGAAGGATCCTCTCTGCGGGCCATCGGGGCCGTTTACCTCAGCGTTTCCAACTGGATTGCGCCGGTCAGCAGGAATATTCTTTACGTCCACGACCTGGCCGGACTCCGACTGGGCATCGGACCACAGAACTCCGCTACGGATCAGGCGGCCCGCATGGCGCTCCATGCCCTGAACCTGGACGAAGGCGAAACCTCCCTGGTCAACTGCGGTCTGGGCGCCGGAGCGGACATGGTTCTGGAAGACCGGCTGGACGCCATCCACGGCTTTACAGGCGCTCCCATCGGCGGTCTGGCCGAACTGGCGGAAAGCACTCCCTGCCGGGTCCTGCTCTACACCCCGGAGGAACTGAACACCATTCTGAAGGCCAATCCCCAATATGAGGACACTCTGGTTCCCGCCGGCACCTATGCCGGACAGACCCTGGCGGTGCGCACCTTCGGGGTCCGGTGTCTGCTCTGTGCAAACGCATCCATGGAGGAAGACATGGTCTTTGCCCTCACGCAGACCCTGTGGGAGCAGCGGGAAACCCTGTCCCGGGCCCATCCCTCCATGGAGGCGCTGCGCGACCGGTCCTTCCTGTACGAGGATCTTCCCATTCCCCTGCACCCCGGCGCCAGCCGTTTCTACGACAGCCTGCCGGAGGAAACCTCCTGAACCCGAAACCGGCAGCCGCCCCTGTCCCATTCGGACAGAGGCGGCTGTTTTCCGTTCTTTTTGCGGTTGAATGCTCCGGGGATCCTGCTCACGGTTTCCCGCCGAAGATCTCCTCGTCCCTGATTACCGGATCAGTCCGGACGTAATGGACCGGGGGCACAGCAGACAGGAGGCCGACTGGCCCTCCAGGCGCAGGACCACAGGCCGGGACTCCTCCGAGCGGTTCAGCAGGATCACAGCCAGCGCGCCATCCGGCCGCTTCCATGCCGTGACCTCCACCTCGTCGCCAAAGCGGCTGAACCCGATGCGCCGGGAGCCGGGAAGCAGCGTGCCCGTCACGTGCTCCAGATACTGCTGGAGCAGCTGGGGCATCAGCAGGCCCCGCTTCGTATCGTAGAGGAAGGGCGCCAGACAGTTGTTGCCCACATAGTTGGGGCCGCCCGTCTCGTCCAGGAGCATGTTCCAGTCGTAGAAAGCGGTCATGCCGTGGTTCAGGTCTCCGATCAGTTCGTGGCCCAGCTTCTGGGCCCCGTCCACCGCCCCGTGAATGTCTCCCCGGGAAAACTCGATGCAGCTCTCCGAGGCGATGATCCTTTTATCCGGAAAGCGGCGCCGGGCCAGATCCAGCACCTCGAAGTGATCCCCGCTGTACCAGTGGAAGGCGCCGCCCGCCACCAGAGGGGCAGCCTCTTCGTCCAGAATCTCGCGCATCCAGTCGTAGAGCCGCTCCTTGTTGTGGTCCCAGACGAAGATCTCCACGTCCTGCACCCCGTTGCGGACCATGGCCGGAGCCATGTGGCGGACCAGGAAGTCCCGCTCCTCCCGGGCCGTATAGACACAGGAGTCCCAGGGCTGCACCGCCTTGGGCTCGTTCTGCAGCGTCATGCGCCGCACCGTGACTCCCCGCTTCCGGAACTCGAGAATATAGCGGCACAGATACTCCGCCCAGCGGTCCGCGTACTCGGGCTTCAGCTTCCCGCCCCGTTCCCGCCGTCCGTTCGTCTTCATGAACGCCGGAGGCGACCAGGGGGAGAGCATCAGCTCCAGCGGCCGTCCGGCCACCTCCTGGGCATCCCGGAGCATGGGCAGGATGTAACGCTCCATGCGCTCCATGGAGAAGCTCCGCAGCTCCCGGTCCTCCGGGTCCGATACCGCTTCGTACTGCTCCAGAGAGAAGTCGCAGCTGTCCAGCGGGACCCGCACCATCTGATAATTCATGCGGTCCGCCCCGAAGCAGGCCTCCAGAAACTCCCGCTTTTGCTCCGGCCGCATCTGTGCGTAGACCGACCCGGCGGAATCCGTGATAGCGCCTCCGAACCCCTCCAGCGTTTCCTCCAGAACCTCCGGATAGAGGTTTATCACGAAGCTCTCCTCGCCGCCATCCGGCCCGAAGAGCGCCGTCTGCCGGAACTGTTCATTCCAGCGTCCTTCTCCAAATGTGGTGTGCAGTCTGAATTCCATAACCATGTTCCTTTCTACTCACGCGTCCGGCGCGCTCACAGGCCGATGTTATAGCTGTATTCCGAAACCTCTTCCAGCACGTCGTCTTTCGGGAAACGCAGAGAAGGCTCCGTATCAAAGAAGAGTTTCGCCCCCTCGTCCGGATGAAACTCCGGCCAGGCGGGCAGGTCCGGGCCACCGGGATCCCCCCGCAGCAGGAAACTCCGCATGCTTCCATTCATCTGACGGGCCAGAGCCGGATGCTCCACCGCGCTCTCCGGTCCCCGGCTGAGGATATGACTCATTCCCATCCCGTGGCAGGCGGGCCAGGCCTCCATGGAGTACAGCCAGACGGTGCTTCCGCTCTCCGCAAGCCGGCGGGCCAAACGGTCCGTATGGGACCGGTACATGAAATCCGAAAGAACCCGGATCCAAACCTCCCGGGTGTCCTCCGTCCCCTGGCTCAGGCGCCGGACGGCTTCTTCCGCCCGACGTCCTCCCTCTTCCCCGAAGGATCCCCGGGCAAAGGCGTGAACCTCCTCAAAGAAGGTCTCCTCCGGCAGAGCGAAGGCCATCTCCCGGCGGGCGCTGCCCAGCACCACCCGGCCCCGCCAGCCCTTTCCCTCCTTCCAGTCCTCCTGCCAGCGGGAGGAAAACATCCCGTCGTCCAGCACCGGACCGAAAAAGCAGGTGGAGTAAAAGCGGTCACAGAGTCTGGCCTGGGCCTCCAGCAGCGGTTCCAACGGCATTGTGGCAAGGTCCTGAAGCGATACCCCGGGCAGCAGGTCCAGAAATCCCCGGGCCACCTGGCCGGCCGCCGTTCTGCTGCGCAGGCACTGGGTAGCGCCGCTCTCCAGCCAGGCCTGGGCAAAGAGTCCCTGGCTCTCCGGCAGCGTCATCAGGGCCGCCAGAATCTTGGCGCCGGCGGAGACCCCGATCACCGTAATCCGCTCCGGATCCCCGCCAAAGGCTCCCACGCTGGCGTGAATCCACTTCAGCGCCAGCAGAACGTCCAGGGCAGAGTTGCTTCCGGAGAGGGTATACTCCTCCCCTGCCAGATCCCCCAGATACAGTCCGCCCAGGGCCCCCAGGCGGTAGCTCACGGAGATCCAGATTACACCGTCTCCGCCTCCAAAGGCCTCCGCCCGGGCCCCCGGTTCGCTGCCGCTGCCCACCTGAAAGCCCCCGCCGTGGACATACACCGCCACGGGGGCCCCTTCCGGGGGCAGTGTCTCAGGCAGCCAGAGGTTCAGGGTAAGGGGTCCTTCCGCTCCGGTCCAGGAAAACGAAGTCCCCTCCGGTTTCCGCCCCAGCCAGCCCGGCTGGGGACAGACGGGGGCAAACCTTCCACAGTCCCGGATTCCCTCCCAGCGCAGAGGCTCCGCGGGGCAGAAGCGTTTTGCCACTCCATAGGGGATCCCCAGAAAGGCCCCGTCCTTTGTGCCGCGGACGGCGCCAAACGGAGTCTGGACCGTCTTTTCCATATGCGCTCTCCTCCTTTCTCTTCGTCCCGTCCCGCACTCCTGGCGGTTTCGCTGGCATTTCGGCTCTGCCTGTGCTATACTCCTTCCGAACCCGAACGAATGGAGGCGCGTACCATGGAAACTGAAATCATCCGCCAGTTCCTTCTGCTGAGCCAGAATTCCCATATGACGTACACTGCAAAGCTCTTCGGCATTTCCCAATCCAACCTCAGTAAGAACATCGCCCATCTGGAGGAAGACCTGGGATTCCCGCTCTTCGACCGCCTGGGCCGCCGGCTGCGGCTGAACGCCAACGGGGAACAGTTCGCCGAATGCGCCCGGAAGGTCCTGCAGACTCTGGATCAGGGCATGGCCGCCATGCTGGCCGGAAAGGCGGAACCGGGCGCTCCTCTTCTCCTGGCCTGGGAGGCCTTTCCCTCCCTGCTGGCCCCCGTTCTGTCCGCTTTCGCGGCGACCTCCCCCGAGACGCCCCTCCATCTCTTCCGCCTGACAGAGCCAAAAACCCCTGGCGACGGATCGGCCCCGGAACCGGACTTCCGCTTTCTCTCCCGCTCCACCCTGGAACCGCCCCCGGATCCCGGCGCGGGCCGGGTCACGGAACTTCTGCGGGAAGAACCCCTGGTGGCGGTGGGAATCCGCCGCCTGGGAGCGCAGCCCAAGGCCCCGACGGATCTGCGCCGCTGGCCCTTCGCGGTTCTCTCCCAGGACGGAGACGTCTTCGAGCATCTCACGGCCCACGTCGGGCGCATGGCCGGTTTCATGCCCCAGGTCATCGCCCGGACGGACGACCTCAACGCCCTGCTGGCGCTGACGCGCCTGGGAACCGCGGCCGCCATTCTTCCAGACGGCTGCTGGGGGGATCTTCCGCCGGACGGATTCTGCTTCCCCCTGCCGAAGAGCGCTCCCCGCTGGCAGCTGTATCTGGTGCGGCGGCAGGACGCCGCCCTGTCCCCCGCCGGGACGGCCTTTCTGAACTGTCTCCGTCAGCACTTCCCCGGGGAGGAATCCCCGCAGGGGGAAGAACAGACATAATCCTGGCGCCCGACCAGCCGGTTCCTTTCTTCGGGGAGCGGGACCTTCCATTCCCTCCCCGCGGGGCCGCTTCGGACAGTTTCTTCCCCGCTTCTGCCGCTTCTCAGCGCTCTCCCAGGGTCTGGAGGCGGTCCGCCAGAGCGGGCAGAATGCTCAGACGCTTCGGGGAAACCGGGATGCCCTCCGCGTTCAGGGTTCCCGCCAGAATGGGCTTGTTGGTTCCGTGGCAGTCGCTGCCGCCGGAAATCCACAGCCCCCGGGCCCGGGCTTCCTCCGCCAGCCGCTCGCACAGTTCCAGCGGGAAGCGGGAGTAAAAGCACTCCAGCCCCCGCAGACCATAATCCATCAGGATGCCAAGCAGCCTCAGAAAGGCGTCCCACCCGATGCGCTTCTCGCCTTCTCCCCCCATGGGATGGGCCCACACGGATATGCCGCCGGAGGTCCGGATGGCGGAAACCGCCATGGCCGCTTCCACGCGGGCGTCCTCCGTGGGGCAGCGGTTGACGATCTCCCGGATCGCCTGATTCCGGTCCGTCGCCAGGCCGTATTTCACCAGCAGGTTGCCCAGATGGGGTTTGCCGACGCTCTGTCCGGCCCCCACCATGTCGTAGAGATGGTCCACTTCCTCCCGGGGAAAGCGGATGCCGACCTCTTCCTCCAGAAAGGCCAGCCGCCGGTCCAGTTTCTGCCGCCGCAGGCTCTGGCCTCTCTCCAGCACGGCGCGAAACTGCGGATGGGCGGTATCGCAGGCATACCCGAGAATGTGGCACTTTCCTCCCTCGTCCTTGCAGGAAAACTCGATTCCCGGTACAAAGAAGACCCCCTCCGGAACGCCGGCGTTCAAAGCCTCCACACCCGCGATCGTATCGTGATCCGTAAGGCCCGCCACGCAAACGCCCCGGTTTCCGGCCCGCTCCAGCAGTCCCCGGGGCGTATCCGTCCCGTCCGAGGCCTGGCTGTGCATATGGAGATCCGCCAGGCTGGCCTCTCCGATCTTCTCCGGTTCCGGCGCAGTTCCTTCCAGCAGTTCCCGGATTCCCGTCGCGGCGCGGCGCACGATCCCTTTTTCCATGGCGATTCCTCCTCATTCTTCGTCGCCGCCATTATACCAGCCGTTCCCGGCCCTGTAAAGAAGACCGCTCTTCCCCTTTTTCCGCCGCTCTTCGGCCCCGGACGGCAGAAAATCACATCGGGCCGGTAGACATACCGGCCTCTTTGTGCTATGCTTTTCCTGCAATCCTTTCATCAGACCGGAGGCTTCTCCCATGCGCAAAGCACTTTTCCTTGGCATTCTCGGCTCGTTCTTCTTCGCTTTCACGTTTGTTCTCAACCGGGCCATGAACCTCTCCGGAGGCTACTGGCTCTGGAGCGCCGCTCTGCGGTACTTCTTCACCCTGCCCATTCTGGCCGTGGCCCTGTGCCGGGGCAACCGGATCCGTCCGGTTCTGGAGGACATCCGGACCCGCCCACTCCCCTGGCTGCTCTGGAGCACCGTGGGCTTCGGGCTGTTCTACGCCCCCCTGTCCCTGGCCTCCACCTTCGCCGAGAGCTGGTTCACCGCCGCCATCTGGCAGTTCACCATCGTGGCCGGCATTCTTCTCACCCCGTTGTTCGGGCGCAGGCTGCCGGTGCGGAACCTGCTGCTCTCCTGCCTGATCCTCTTCGGGATCTTCGTCATGCAGATTCCCCACCTGGGAACCGGAGCGCAGCAGAGCATTCTCCCGCCCATTCTCGCCACCGCCGTGGCGGCCTTCTCCTACCCGCTGGGCAACCGCAAGATGATGCAGGTCTGCGCGGACCGCTTCTCCACCCCGCAGCGGGTCTTCGGGATGACGCTGTGCAGCATCCCCTTCTGGCTTGTCTGCGCGGCCGCCGCCTTCCTCCAGGCCGGGCCGCCCTCTCCGGGACAGACGGTTCAGTCCCTCTGCGTCGCCTTTTTCTCCGGCGTGCTGGCCACGCTTCTCTTCTTCCGGGCCACGGACCTGGTGCGGGACAACCCCAGGCAGCTGGCGGTCATCGAGGCCACCCAGTCCGGCGAAGTGATCTTCACCCTTCTGCTGGGCGTGATCTTCCTCCACGACAGCATGCCCTCTCCCGTCTCCTTCGCCGGCATCGCCCTCATTGTGGCCGGCATGATTCTCAACTCCCTGGCCTCCTGACGCAAAACAGGCGGGGCCGGTATCCGTGCGTGGATATTGGCCCCGCCTTTCTGTTCGTTTCGCCCTGAGACATCCGGATCTGGACGGTTTCTCTTCCGCGCCGGCCCGGAACCCGGCTCTTCCAATCCGCTTTCCGGATCCGAGGATCTGCGGCTCAGTTCCGGGCGTCCAGGGCCCGCTTCAGCCGTCCCATGGCCTCCTGGAGCGTGGCCCTCGGACAGGCCAGCACCACCCGCTGGAACAGCTCCGCGCCGCCGCCGAACATATCCCCGGCATCCAGCCACAGTTTCGCCTGGTGTACGATGAGGTCGTTGAGCTCCTTCGCCTCCAGCCCCAGTCCCGTGCAGTCCAGCCAGGCAAAATAGGTTCCCTCCGGCTCCACCAGGCGGATTTCCGGCAGGTTCTCCGCCAGGAAGGCGCGCACATAATCCAGATTGCTCTGCAGATAGGCCCTCAGTTGCTCCAGCCACTCCCGGCCCTCCGCATAGGCCGCCTGACAGGCCACCAGTCCCAGGGCGTTCAGGTGTCCGATCCCTTCCGCGGACATCTCCCGGCGGAACTTCTTCCTCATCTCGGGATTCGGAATCCATATGCCGGAGGCCTGCAGCCCGGCCAGGTTGAAGGTCTTACTGGGCGCGGTGCAGATAATGGCCTGATCTTCCATCTCCGGGCAGGCCTGCAGGAAGACCGTGTGGGGATGGCCCGGCAGGGTGAAGTCGCAGTGGATCTCATCCGAGACAACGATCACTCCGTATTCCCGGCAGATGGCCCCCATGCGCTCCAGCTCTTCCCGGGTCCACACCCGGCAGACGGGATTATGGGGAGAGCAGAGGATAAACATCTTCGGGCGCTCCGCGGCCACCTTCGCCTCGAAGTCGGCAAAGTCGATGGTGTAGCGGCCGTTCTCGTATACCAGACGGCTCTCCACCACCTTTCGCCCGTTGTTCCGGGCCACGTTGAAGAACGGCCGGTAGACCGGAGGCTGGATGAGGACGCTGTCTCCCGGCTCGGTCAGAGACCGCACCGCCGTCGCCAGCGCGTAGACCACGCCGGGCGTCTTCACCAGCCACTCCGTCTCGGGCTTCCACCCGAAGCTCTCCGCGAACCAGGCCTGCAGAGTCCTGGCATAGTCCTCCTTCGCGTCGCTGTATCCGAACACGCCGTGCCGCACCGCCCGCTGGAGGGCGTCCAGCACCGGCCGGGGCGCCCGGAAGTCCATGTCCGCCACCCAGAGGGGCAGCACATCCGCCGGCAGACCGTTTTCCACCGCGAAGTCGTACTTCAGGCTGTTGGTGTTCCTGCGGTCCAGGATCTCGTCAAAATCGTATCGCACCAGGATGCACTCCTTTCGGATTCTCTGTCTGCCGCCGCTCCCCGCCCGGGAAGGGGCATCCGAGCGGCGCGCGCCGCCTTGGCCGCGCTCCACCAGTTTACAGGATCTTCCGGTCCGAGGCAAGGGGAATTTTCGCCGGCCCGGTCCGCGGTTTCTTGACGGCACCCCGGCGCTGGCTTATAATGATGCGTACAGAATCCCTGCCAATCCGGAAAGGGGGAGCTCTCCATGGCCCTGAAACTGAGCACCTACACCATGTACGACACCGACTGCCTGGAAGAACTGCAGTGGGTCGTCAGCAAAACCATCGACCCCTCCGTCGCCCGCAAGGAACGCCTGGTGGGCCTCGTGTGGTGCGTCTGCGCCTTTGTGGCGTCCTTCATCGCCCTGCGGAAGAACGGACATCCGGCTCTGGTGGCCTTCTTCTTCGTGGTGGGACTGTTCTTCGGGGCCCGGGTCCTGAATGTCTACCGGTCCATGGGGAAGAAGTCCTGGATGGACATGGACAAGAGCGTTGTCCGCAACGATTACCTGCTGGACAAGTCCCACATCGTCGCCACCAACGCCAAGGGGAGCGCCCGCTACCCCTACTCCCAGTGCTTCCGCCTGCTGGAAACCGACGAGCGCTGCTACGTGATCCTCAAGGATGGCCAGGGAATCGTTCTCGACAAGGCCCACGTCAGCAGCGGAGACGGCGCCGACCTGGTCTCCCTTCTGGAGTCCCGCTGCGGAAAGAAAGCCGAGAAGCTCTCCTACCGGCATCTGCCAAGGCCGGACTTCCATTTCGACTTCAAACTGCCCGGCAGCGGTCCCCGCCGGCTGAAGTAGCCTTCGTCTCCCGGACCGGACATCTTCCCGTTCGATCCATCCCCTCTCGTGAACTTCCAGGGCAGATCCCTGCTCTTCCCACGGCGCGGCTCCCAGCCGCGCCGTGTTCTTTTTCCGGACCCGGACATGGCGGATTCTTCTCCCTGCCTCGTCTGCCCCTGTATCGCTGCGCAACACGAGGCACGGAATACGCAGTTCCAGCCCCAGGCCGAAAGACAGAGACCAACGCAGTCCGGGCGCCGGTCTCTGTCTTCGTATCCTGTTTTCAAAGCCTCGCCCTCTCCGGTCTCCCTCTGACCGGACAGATCCGGTTCCCCACAGGCTCAAACACGCCTCTGAAGAAGACGGACCCGTACCGGCCGTACCGGGTGGGTTCATGTCTCCCGGCTCATCTCCCTCCAGAGCGGCACAAACAGAAGGACGGCCATCAGCATGGCGCCGGTGTCCGCAATGGGCGTGGCCCAGGCGATCCCGTTCACGCCCACCGTCGCGTCCAGCAAATACATGAACGGCACGTCCAGACCACCTTTACGCAGCATGGAGAGAAACAGAGGCTTTCCCTTCTGGCCCACCGCCTGGAAAATGGAGAGGATGACCGTCGAAATCGCCGTGAAGGGTCCCGTGATGCAGATGATCCTCTGAAAGAGGCTGCCATAGCGCACCGTCTCCGCATCGGCAATGAAGGCCCGCACGAGAGGATTCGCGCAAGTGAACAGCAGAACGGCTCCCACCGTGGTGACGGCCAGACTCAGCAGCAGGGTCACCCGCATGGCGCTTCGCATGCGCTGCACATTCCGGGTGGCGTAGTTGTAGCCGATCAGGGGAATCACGCCCTGGGAAAGCCCGTTGGCGATGGCGAAGGCCATCATATCGATCTTCTTCGCGATCCCGATTCCCGCTACCGCCTCGTTGCAGTACGCCGCCAGCAGGCGGTTGAGCGTGATATTGGAGAAGATGGCCATCAAATTCATGACGCTGCTGGGCAGCCCCACCAGCAGAACCTCTTTCGGGATCCCGTACCCGATGGAGTACGCCCGGGGATCCAGGGTGATGTGGAAGGCGCCCCTCTTCCGGAGGATCAGGACAATAAAGTACAGCAGGGCGATCAGGTTGGAGAGCATGGTGGCGATGGCCGCCCCGGCAATCTCCATGTGGAAACCGAAGATGAAGACCGGATCCAGCACGATGTTCAGCACCCCGCCCAGCGCCACGCCAAAGCTGGCCTGGCCGGAGTAACCCTCCGCCCGCACCAGATGGGCCAGGTCGGCGTTCAGAACTGTGGGAACCGCCCCCACCGTAAGCATCCAGAACAGATAGCTGCAGCCGAAGCCAAAGGTATCCGCGTCCGCGCCCGCCATGGGCAGGATGGTGTCCCGAAAGGCCATCATGCCAAGCCCGTAGAGGAGCGCTGCGACAGCCGCAGTCCAGATACAGAAGGCGGAGGTTCTCCGCACCTTCTCCAGGTCCCCAACACCCAGACTCCGGGAAACCAGACTGGCTCCGCCGATGCCGAAGAGATTGGCCATACCGGTCGTCAGCAGAAAGAGCGGCATGCAGATGGAGGCGGCGGCCACCTGGTCCGGGTCCCCGATCTGCCCCAGGAAGAAGGTATCCGCCATATTGTAGACCACCGTCACAAGCTGGCTGATCACGGTGGGAATCACCAGCGCCAGCACCGCCTGCAGAACCGGCGTGCGCTCGAACAGCTCGGTCTTATCGGTCTTCATGCCCTCGCCCCGCTTTCCGGACTGCGCAGAAGCAGAAGGAACCCCCGCAGAGCCATCTGCAGACTATCCGAAAGCTCCACCGGGAAGTGACGGAAACAGCCCGCCGCCTCCTGAGTCAGAAATCCGTGCAGGATGCTGCGCAGGACCCGCTGCAGGTGCATCTTCTGCTCCAGCGTCAGCTCATAGGCGTCCATGGCCCGCATGATGGGCTCCACAATGTCCCCGGCCGCGGTCTGCAGGGCGTCGTTTCGGATCATCGGCAGGGAGAGGATCACCCGGTACAGCTCCGGATGCTCCTTTCCGAACCGGTAATACGCCATGGCCAGCGCCAGAACCGCTTCGTCTCCGGTCTTTCCATCGATGGCGGCCAGCTGGGCCTCCTTCATGCGGGCGATGGCGTAATACCCGATCTCCGTGTGCAGATCGTCCGCGCTGTTCACGTGGTTGTAGAGGGAAGCGGGCTTCACCTGCAGAGTACGGGCCAGTTCCCGCAGCGAAAAGCGGTCCAGACCATTCGCCTCGATCATCTGTACGGCGGTCTCCACAACGGCCCGCCGGGTCAGTCCCTGTCTTGGCACAGGGGATTCCTCCTTCCAAAACTAACACTGTTAGTATTTTAGACCGGTCTACGCCCGCTGTCAAGGGGAACATTTGCCTGCGAAGCGGAGAATTCGGGAACCGGGGACCGGCCGGCGACCCGTTCCCCTCCACAGGATCCCCGCACCAGCGTCCCGCTCCCACGCAGCCGGACGCGGACCTCGCCCCGGAAAGGAGAGTTCCGACGCCAGGAGCAGAAAAAGAAGCACGGAGTCAGGATGCCTCTCCTGTCTCCGTGCTTCTGTCTCATATCCGGCTGTATGTTGCCAGCCGGTTTCGTTTTCGGTTGTGGTCCGGTCCGGTTCTGCGGAACGGTCCGGTGATGTTATGCGGATACCGTGCCGTTGTGATGGCGCTGGAACACCAGTTTCTGCAGGGCAATGATGAGTACCAGGCAGACGATGCCGGCGATATCCGTCACCAGGCCGCTGTCGATCAGGAGGAAGGCCCCCACGCCGGCGATGATCCGGGTCAGGACGTTCATCCGTCCGTAGAGGTAGCCCTCTACCGCCGCCGCAATCAGCAGCACGCCCACGCAGGCGGTAACCATCACCTGGATGCCGGAGGCGATGGTCACGTTCTCCAGCAGCAGCTGCGGGTTGAACACGAACATGTACGGGACGATGAAGCCGGCCAGCGCCAGCTTCACCGACTGCCAGCCTGTCTTCATGGGATTGCCGCCGGAGAGGCCCGCCGCCGCGAAGGAAGCCAGGGCCACAGGAGGCGTCAGGTTGGCGAACATGGCGAAGTAGAAGCAGAACATGTGGGCCGCGATATCCGGCTGACCCAGCTGCACCAGGGCCGGCGCGGCGATGGTGGCGGTGATCAGGTAGGAGGGGATGGACGGCAGGCCCATGCCCAGGATCATGCAGGTCACCATGGTGAAGAGCAGGGTCAGGAAGAGGCTCACATTGGGCATGTTCGGCACAGCGCTGGTGCCGATGCTGACAATCGCCCGGGCCACGTTGAGGGCAAAGCCGGTAAGGCCGCAGACGCCCACGATGATACCCACGCAGGCGCAGGCGATGGCGACGGAGACAGTGGATTTCGCTCCCGCCACAAAGGCGTCGCAGATATCCTTGATGGACATGCGGCTGATGGGCCGCAGCTCCGCCACCACAATCGTGAAGACGATGGTCCAGAAGGCGCTGAAGATGACCGTTCTCCCGCTCCAGATCAGCATGTAGAGCAGGAAGAGGATCGGGATCAGCAGGTGCCCCCGGTCCCGCATGACCTGCCCCACCTTGGGCATCTGATCCTTCGGGAGCCCCAGCAGGTGATCCTTCGTGGCCCGCATCTGTACCTGAATGATGATCCCCAGATAGTAGATGAGGGCGGGCAGCACGGCGGCCTTGATGACGGCTCCGTACTTGACGCCCAGGGTCTCCGCCATGACGAAGGCGGCGGCGCCCATGATGGGAGGCAGCAGCTGGCCGCCCACGGAAGCGGTGGCTTCCACGGCGCCGGCAAACTCTTTCGTGTAGCCGGTCTTCTTCATCAGAGGGATGGTGAAGGTGCCGGTGGTTACCACGTTGGCCACCGCGGAGCCGTTGATGGAACCCAGGAAGCCGGAGGCCAGCACAGCCACCTTGGCGGGGCCGCCCTTGGTATGTCCGGCCAGGGCGTTGGCGATGTCGTTGAAAAACTGCCCCATGCCGCACTTGTTCATGACCTCGCCAAAGATGATGAACAGCACGATGTAGGTGGAGGAAACGCCCACCGAAGTGCCGTAGATGCCATAGATATCGGTGGTCAGATAGGTGACGATCCGGTGCCAGGTGTAACCCCGGTGCTTGAAGATCCAGGGGAACGAGCGTCCGAAGACGCCGTAGACCAGGAAGATGGCGGAGAGGATCGTCAGGGCCGGTCCGCTGATACGCCGGGAGCACTCCATTACCAGGAGGATAAGGATGGTGCCCACCACAACGTCGATGGTCTCGCCCTGGAAACCGGTGCTGATGAAGGTGGGATAGCGGACAAAGATGTAGATGGGCATGAAGGCAGACAGAGCAATAAAGATCCAGTCATACCAGGAGATCTTCTTCCGGCTGGATTTTTTGAAGGCCGGATAGAAGATGAAGCCCAGAACCAGCACCAGCCCCACGTGAATGGCGTAGTGCTTGATGGAAACCATCTGCAGAAGCCGGATGCCGGAGGCGTAGGCCAGGTGATAGATGGTGAAGGCCAGGCAGAGAATGTATACGCACTTCTTCAGCCAGTCCCACTCAAAGGTTCTGGTCCGGGATTCCTTTTCGTACTTCTCCATGATCTCGGCGCCTTTGGCGGCGTCCACAGGCGCGGCCTCCGGGGCGATCATGTTCTTTTCCTGTTCAGACACGGGACAGATACCCCCTTTTGGTGACAATTTCTCCGAGGATCTTACTGGCGTCCGGCAGCGTGCGGAAGTCGAAGATCTCCTCGTCGTTGAGGGTGAAGACCTTCATATAGGTGGACGAAGTGATCCAGCGGAACTCGGGAAATACGCTGTTGATCTCTTCCATCCAGACCATACCGTTCTCGTCGATGTGGGTCGGCACATCCATTTCAGCCGGGATGCCGGCGCCGTACCCGGCTACGGCAATGGCATCCAGGTTGAACTGGAGATCCTCCGTAACGGTATAGTACTCGAACCAGGGGATGTGCTCGAAGGAGTGTTCAATCTCCAGACTGAACCGGTCCCCCGGCCGGACGGGGACGGCCAGCACCGTCTCCTTCCGCTCCCGGTCGTAGAGCCGGAACCAGGTCCCCGCCGGCATCACAAAGGCCCAGCACACAAAGGCCGCAAGGAGCGCCAGCAGGAGGACCGCGCAGACGGCCCGTCGTTTTGTCAGTTTCATGGTCTCTCTTCTCGATTCCGAAAAAGGGCGGCGCGGGCAACGGATGCCGTCACCCGCACCGCCCCGTCTTTGGGTCCGAAGTCAGCTGTGGTTGCGTTTATGGTCCGATTCAGTCGATGTAGCCCTGGTCCTTCCAGAACTGCTCCGCGCCGGGATGGAGCGGCAGCTGGATGTCGCTGACACCGAAGGTGATGTCAATGTTCTCATCGGCGGTGTTGTGGGAGGCCTTGATGGTGTCGATGTTGGCGAAGATACCCTCCAGCATGTCGTAGACCATCTCGTTGCTCAGGTCCTCCCGGACCAGCATGATATTGTACACAAAGACGCCTTCCACGTCCTCGGTGTTGTTATAGGTGTTAGCGGGAATGGTGGAGGCGGCATAGTAGGGATTCTCGCTGGTCAGCTTGTCCCGGCCTTCGCCGTCAATGGGCACCAGCACCATGTCGTACTGGTTGCTCAGCTCCATGACGGTGGCGTTGGGCAGACCGGAGGTGACGAACACGGCGTCGCACTGGCCGTTCTTCATGGCCTCGATGGCCTCGCCGTAAGCCAGGTAGTCCTCAGTAATGTCGTCATAGCTCATGCCATAGGCTTCCAGGATCATACGGGCGTTGATTTCCACGCCGGAGTTGGCCGCGCCGACACCCACGCGCTTGCCCTTCAGATCCGAGACGGACTTGATGCCGGTGCTCTCCACGGTCACCAGCTGCACGTAGTTGGGCCACAGACGCATCATGGCTTTCAGCCCGGTGGCAGCCTCCTGGCCCTCATAGGCGCCGGTGGCGGTGTAGGCCTGCATGACGGAGTCCTGCATGGCAATGGCGATCTCGGCGTCGCCGTTGAGGATGTTGGTGATGTTCTGACCGGAAGCGTTGGTGGCCTCCGCAGAGGTGTTATAGCCGTAGTCCTGCAGAGCGGTGGCGAACGCGCCGCCAACGGGGAAGTAGACACCGGAGGTCGGGCCGGTGCCGACGGTGACGAACTCGTTGGCCCGCTCTTCGGCGGTCAGGCCGTGGCCGCTGGCTTCGCCGGAAGCCTGGCTGCCGCCCGCGCTGGAAGCGGCGCCGGAGCTGGCAGCGCCACCGGTGGAAGAGGCGCCGGAACTGGCAGCACCGCCGGCGGAAGAAGCGCCGGAACTGGCGGCACCGCCGGAGCTGCTGGAGCCGCCGCCGCAGGCCGCAAGCGACAGCGCCATGCAGAGAGCAAGGGTCAGGGCAAGGATTCGTTTCATGGTGATCGCTCCTTTTCTCGAAATTTCGTTTCCTTCGCCGGCGTCTCACGCGCCGGCGTCCATGCCATTCCATGCGCTTCGGGCACAGATTCATGAACGCCATTCATTTTACGCCACCCGGAACATCCGTCAACGAAATTCCGGGCACCTGTCGATTTTCCAGGGAGAACGGTAGGTTTTTCCCGGGGAACGGTTAAAAATGAAGGATTCCAGATCCCCTCTTGCATTTCCCGAACTCCTGTGTTATCATGACAGCAGTTTCCGTCTCTCCTCCATTTCTCCTTCTGAAGGAAGGATTTCCCGTGAAAAACAGCCTTCTGATCCACCTTCTCCTCAATATCAGCCTGATCCTGCTGGTGGCCGCCTGCCTGACAGAGCTGCGTCCGCTGCGGGCCATTTTGAAGGATCGGCGTCGTTCTTTTTCAAGTCAGATGGCACTCGGCGTCATTTTCGGCGCGATGTCCATCACCTGCACCTACACGGGACTGGAATTTCAGGGAGCGGTTGTCAACACCAGGGTGATCTCCACCATGGCCGCCGGCCTCCTGGGAGGTCCGGTTCCCGGGCTGCTGGCGGGGGCTCTCAGCGGCCTGCACCGCTATTTCTACGACCCCTCCGGTTTCACCTCCCTGGCCTGCGCCGTGGGCACCTTCTTCTTCGGGGTCATCGGCGTACTGGCGGGGCCCTGGTACGTGCGGGTGCGTCGGCGCTACCTGGCTCTGGTGGCCCTGGTCGTCGCGGCGGAGGCGCTCCAGTGTGTCTTCATCCTGCTTCTCTCCCGCCCGCTGGAGGACGCCATCGCCCTGGAGGAAGCCATTCTCCTGCCCAAGATCATCGTCAATTCCATCGGCATGGCGCTCTTCATGGGCCTCATGGACCGGCTGTACCGGGACCGGACCCTGGAAATGGCGGAACAGCAGTCTCTCGCTCTCTACATCGCCCAGAAGTGCCTGCCCTATCTGCGGGAGGGGTTCTCCAACCGGACCGCCCTGCAGCAGGCGGCGGACACCGTCCGGGCCAGCCTGCCGGATTTTCAGGTGGTCCTGACCGATACCGAGCGGATCCTGGCCGCCAGCGGCATCCGGCTTCCGGACTCTTCTCTTCCTGTTCCCGCTCTGCGGGCTCTGACGGAGAAGAAGCGGATTGTCTCCCGGAACGCCTGGCCCGTTTCCGACGGAGAGGACCAGGTCCTTCTCGCATATCCCCTGCTGTGGGACGGACGGGCCACTGGCGTCCTGCTCCTGGTGGTGCCTCTGGGGCCCAATCTGGTTCTGGAGGCGGATATGCGGGTGGCGGAGAGTCTGGCGCAGATGTTCTCCTCCATGCTGGAACTGGGCGAACTGCAGCATGAGGTCGCCCTGCGGCAACAGGCGGAACTGCGGGCGCTCCAGTCCCAGATCAACCCCCACTTCCTCTTCAACGCCCTCAATACCATCTCCGCCCTCTGCCTGACGGACCCGGATCGGGCCCGGGAGACCATTCTGGTGCTGGCCACCTACTTCCGTCAGACCCTGACCATCAACGAGCCCTTCGTGACCCTGGAACAGGAACTCTCCAACGTCAACAGCTATCTCTTCCTGACAGAGGCCCGCTTCGAGGACGCCCTGCATGTCACCTGGGATCTGCCGGAAGACCTCACGGCCCTGCGCCTGCCGCCTCTCATCCTGCAGCCCATCGTGGAAAACGCGGTCCGCCACGGCATGGTTTCCGTGGACGACCGCCGGGTCCACATCTCTATTCGCCAGGACGCGGAGCGGGCCCGCATCCGGGTCTCCGACCAGGGCCACGGCTTTCCGCCCCAGGTGCTGAAAAAGCTGCAGGATCCGGACGATCCCACCTACACCGGGCTCTTCAACGTCCGCAAGCGGCTGCGCAGCATCTACGGAGACCGCTGTCAGTTTACCATCGAGAGCACGGACCATGGCTCCACCGTCTCCTTCTCTCTGCCCCTGGACCCCGACGTCCTTCCGCCCTCCGCCTCTGAAGGGAGTGAATCCTGATGCGCATTGCCGTCATCGACGACGAAAAGTATTCCCGGGTGGAGCTGATCCATCAGATCCGCCAGCACCTGCCCCAGGCCGAAATCTTCGAGGCCAGCAACGGGGCCCAGATTCTGACCCTCCTGGAGAAGGAGACTTTCGATATCCTCTTCATCGACATCCATCTCGGCGACATGGAGGGCACCACCATCGCCTCACTGGCCCGGCGCCTGATGCCCTCCGCCCAGATCGTCTTCGCCACGGCCTACTCGGAGTACGCCGTTCAGGCCTTCGAGCTGCGGGTGGACGACTACATCCTCAAACCCTTCGATCCCGCCCGGGTGCGGCAGGTGCTGGATCAGTGCATGGAGGCCCTTCAGGTAACCCCGGAACCCCAGGAGCAGATTCAGGACCGGGTAGCCATCAGTGCCAGCCGCCACACGATCCTGCTGGATATCGGGGACATCTGCTTTGTGGAAACGGACGGAGCCGGCCGGGGCTGCGTGGTACACACGCTGGACGGAAACAGCTATACGGACAGTTCCTCCCTCACGGACTACGAAAACCGTCTCTCCTCCCACGGCTTCTGCCGCATCCACAAGACCTGCCTGGTGCAGCTGCGCTACGTCCAGGACATCTTCCCCTGGAAGAACAGCGGCTTCGCCCTTCGGGTGCGGGGTTCCTCCACGGTGCTGCCCATCGGGCGGGAGCGCCTGCGGGAACTGCGGCGGCGTCTCAGTCTCTGAACCGGAAAAACGGCGCGATCCCACTTGGGACCGCGCCGTTTTGCTGTCTGCCTCTTCTTTGCCGGGTCTGGATTTACCAGGCGGCAATGGTGCCGTCCGCCCGGGGCTCCGTGCCGCCCACCAGCGTGCCGTCTTCCTGGCGCCAGATGATCTGGCCCCGACCCATCTCCAGATTGGCGTTGACGATCTCCACCTGGTGTCCCCGGGCCGCCAGCCCCTGGGCCACATGGGCGGGCACCTCCCGCTCCAGCTGGATCCGTTTCTCCCCCACCCACTGAAAGCGGGGGGCGTCCAGGGCCTCCTGGGGATTCATGTGGTAGTCCACCGTGTTCACCACCACCTGGACGTGCCCCTGGGGCTGCATGAAGCCGCCCATGACCCCGAAGGGCCCCACCGGCTTTCCGTCCCGGCAGAGGAACCCGGGGATGATGGTGTGATAGGACTTCTTGCCGCCCTCCAGGAAGTTGTCGCTCTCCGGATCCAGCGAGAAGTTGGCTCCCCGGTTCTGCAGGCTGATCCCGGTGCCGGGCACCACCACGCCGGACCCGAAGCCCATGTAGTTGGACTGGATGAAAGACACCATGTTGCCCATGCCGTCCGCGGCGCAGAAGTATACCGTGCCGCCACAGGAGGGATCTCCCGCCTCGGGGTACAGAGCCCGCTCCCCGATCAGAGCCCGCCGCCGGGCGGCGTAGTCCTTCGAGAGCATGTCCGCCACCTTCGCGCGCATGTACCTCGGATCCGCCACATACTTCTTTGCGTCCACAAACGCCAGCTTCACGCTCTCGATCTGCCGATGGAACCCTTCCACGCTGTCCCGCTCCTGGGGAAGATCCATCCCCTTGAGGATGTTGAGGGCCATGAGGGCGGTGATCCCGTGGCCGTTGGGGGGAATCTCGCACACCTGATACCCCTTGTAGTCGATGGAGATGGGCTCCACCCACTGGGGACGGTAGCTGCGGAAGTCCTCCTCCGTAAAGAAGCCGCCGGTCGCCCGGGAGAAGGCCACGATCTGTTCCATGAGATCTCCCCGGTAGCAGCTCTCGCAGTCCGAGGCCGCCAGGGACTCCAGCGTGCGGGCGTATTCCGGCGCCCGGAAGGTCTCGCCCGCCCGATAGGGGGCTCCGTCCTTCGTAAAGTACGCAAACCAGGGCCCGAACAGTTCCGGATTCTCCTTGCACGGGCCGGAAAAGCGGCGAATCCCGGTGTTCCACAGCCGGGCCACATTGACGGGCACGGCGAAGCCCTCCCGGGCATAGGCCATGGCGGGCGCCATGATCTCCTCCATGGACTTCGTACCGAAGCGGCGGCGGAGTTCCGCCCAGGCCGCGGGGGCGCCGGGCACCATGACGGGGCACCAGCCCTCCTTCGGGACCGCCGTCTCATTCACCGCTCCTGTTCTCCGCTCGGAACCGGCCCCGCCCCGGCGCCGCACCTCCTCCGCAGAGATGGCCTGGGGAGCCACCCCGGAGCCGTTGAGGCCAAAGAGCTTCCCCTCCTTCGCGCTCCAGACCAGCGCGAAGCAGTCCGAACCCAGTCCGTTGCTGGTGGGTTCCACCAGAGGCATCACGGCGGCCATGGCCAGGACGGCATCCATGGCATTTCCCCCCGCCTTCAGCATCTCCAGTCCCGCCTGGGAAGCCATGGGGGACGTGGACGCGGTCATCCCCTTCCGGGCGTAAACCACATTGCGGCGGGAGGGATAGGCGTAGCGCAGGGGATCAAAATCAGGCATGCTGCATCCTCCTTTCGGAATTCCGGAGGCGGTTCTCCGCCGCTCCGGTCGCCCCGCGTCTCCCACCCGCTCCGGAGCGGGATGGAACACGGGAATGGGGATATTCCCTCACAGGCGGACCGCTTTCATCCGCAGACGCACGTAGTCCGCATACCAGCGGCCGTCCCGACAGAGGTCGTCCCGCAGAAGTTCCGCCGCCTCCCGGCGCAGTTCCTCCCCGGTTTCCTCCTCCAGGCCTGCGAAGGGCACCCCCAGAAACATCTTCATCCAGTCAGCCAGCCCGTTTTCCCCTTCCAGCGGGGTCATACGGTCGAAGAGGATGGCATACTCCACCCGAAAACCGGCCTTCTCCAGGAGGGTGGCGTACTCCCCGATGCTCGGGAAATAGAAAGGCATACGGTAGGTGAGCCCCCTCTTTGCGAAGACCTCCGCCAGGGCGGCGTGGATCAGGGTGTTGTTGCCGCTGCCTCCCATCTCGAAGACGAACTGTCCCCCGGACCGCAGAGCCCCATGGACGCAGGCGAGCATCTCCGGCTGCCGGACGGCGTCAATCCAGTGAAAGACTGCGTTGGAGAAGACTCCGTCCACCGGCTCCGGCAGCGCGAAGGCCGTGGCGTCTCCCTGGTCAAACGGAATCTCCGGCGCGTCGCGACGGGCGATCTCCAGCATCTCCGCCGACGCGTCCATCCCCCGGGCGGCATAGCCTCGCTTTGCCAGCTCCCGGGTCAGGGCCCCGTTGCCGCAGCCCAGATCCAGCACCCGGCTACCCTCCGGCAGGTCCAGCAGATCCAGCACGCCGCTGCCGTACTGCGCCACAAAGGAAAAATGGTCGGTGTAGGTCTTCGAATCCCAATGAATGTTCATCGTTCTCTTCCTTTCCTGCCGCTCCCGCTGCTGCATGCGGCTGCGAGGGGGCAGCAAGGCCATTATACCGAAGAAGCCACCAAAAGAAAACCCCGGATCCGGAAGAAACCGGGCCGGACCCCAACGGAAAACTGTCCGGCCCGAGTACCGGAAAGACCCGCGCACCTCGCTTCCGACCGCCAGGCCGCCGCCCGCTTCCTTCCGGCTTCCGTTTCCCTGAAGAATCTGAGATGGCGGCTACGGAAGAAGCCCGGGGCAGTGCCCCGGGCTCGCTGTGTGGCGGTTCTGTTTTCTTCGTTCCCGGCATCTCCCGCAACCGGGGCAGGGGGCGCTTTCCCAACGATCTCCTGGCAGACCAGACTCCATCTCCCAATGAACCTGAGCACCCATCCTCGTCAGCCTGGTTCCCGGGCAGACAGGACGGATGGCTCCTCCGGCTGTCCGTTTCGGACCGCAGATCCGCCTTTGGCCTGGGGTCAGAAGGCACTTTTCCAGTACTCCGGCGTCACATCCCGGCCCAGGTCCTGCAGCATCTTCCGGTCGCTGCGGATGGTGGCGCAGGCCGCCGTGGTCAGCATGTCTCCCGTGATGGTGGCGGAAGCCCCCGCCTGGAAGGCCTTCTCTCCGTCCCGGGTCAGCAGAGCCCGCCCCGCCGCCAGGCGGATGTTGGCCTCCGGGTTGATGTAACGGAAGAAGGCGATGGTCCGCAGGATCTCGTCCTCCGTCAGCCGGGGCAGCCCCTCCAGCGGCGTCCCGGGAATGGGCATCAGGGCGTTGATGGGAATGGAGTCGATCCCCAGCTCCGCCAGACAGAGGGCCATGTCCAGCCGGTCCTCCCAGGTCTCTCCCATCCCGATGATTCCGCCGGAGCAGGCGCACATGCCCTCCTCCTTCACCCGCTTCAGGGTCTCCACCTTCATCTCGAAGGTGTGGGTGGTACAGATGTTGGGGAAGTTGCGCCGGGAGGTCTCAATATTGTGGTGGTAGCTGGTGACGCCCGCCTGGTGGAGCCGATGCAGCTGCTCCGCCGTCAGGAACCCCATGGAGGCGCACAGGTCGATCTGGCAGGTGGCATGCATGGTCTCATACGCGTGCACCGCCTTCTCGAACTCCTCCCCCGTCAGGGTCCGGCCGGAGGTGACGATGGAAAAGCGGTCCACTCCCTCCGCCTCGTTCAGGCGGCAGGCCTCCAGAATCCGCTCCTCCGGCAGGAACCCGTACTCCTCGCATCCGGTGTGGTTGTGGGCCGATTGGGCGCAGAACCTGCAGTTTTCCGGGCAGCGGCCGCTGCGGCCGTTGATGATGCTGCAGAGATCCACCTTGTCCCCCACCAGGGCCTCCCGGATGACGTCCGCGCCCTGGCACAGCTCCTCCAGCGGACAGGTAAGAAAGAAGGACAGGTCGTCCTCCCGGGTCAGACGGCGCCCGGCGATGATCTCCCGGGCCAGCGATGCACAGTTCATGTCGATTTCTCCTCTTCCCGGTCTCCAGGCTCTATCCCCGCTGCGTCCCGGACGGAACGGACCGGGGCGCCCCGCCAGAGAGATCTCCGGAGGGGCAGAATGTAAACCGGTTTCGTTTGTTGGTTGACACTATAGCCCATTCTCTCCTGGTTGTCAACCCCAATTTTTTTCAGTTTACAATCCACCGTCCCAGGGCCTGTTACCTGTTCCGGCCACCCTTCGGAGCCGTCCCCCTGCTTCCGCCGGACGGTTCGCATCCGGCAGCCGGAACCTGTCTGCCCCCGGACCGCTCCAAAGCCAGAACCCTGCGGGCCCCATCTCTGGAGGCGTAAAAAGGCGCCCCGCAGCCTGCGGAGCGCCTTTCGGCAGATTTCTTTTCTGTTTCGCAGAACGGGTCCGGCAAGGGAGAGGTCTGCTGTCCCATCGGGCCGGCTTTCTTCCCGCCGGCCGGCATGGTCTCTGAACCGAGGTCAGGCGGGATTCGTCTCCCCGGACACCTCCGGCCGCGCCCGGCGCCCCAGAAAGAGGACGGACATGGGCTTCAGGATGGCGCTGGCGGCTACCGTCGCCGGGTTCTGCCAGGCAAAGCTGGAGTTCTCATCCACCAGCACCTCCCAGGCTCCCGCCGGCAGATCCAGGGTAACCGCCTCCTTTCCGGCGCTGAACGCCAGCAGGAGATCTGTCCAGGGACTGTCCCCGCCCCGGTTGTCCACCTGAATGAGGGCGCAGTCCCGGGCGGCCAGCGGCAGTTTCTTCAGGCGCAGGGCGGCCTTGCGCTTCCGGTCCTGCAGCCCCGGCAGCCGCATCCGCAGGGCGATGAGCCCCCGGTACCAGTCCGCCAGGTCCCGGTTTTCCCAGGCCAGCTCCCAGTCCAGCTGATTGATGTCCAGGGGGGCGTGATAGGAATTGCGGCAGCCCTTTTTCGTGCGCCCGAACTCCTCCCCGGAGAGCAGGAACGGCCGCCCCTGGCAGGAGAAGCAGATGGCCGCCGCCAGCCGGTTCTGAGCCAGCAGGTCCGGCTGGGGCAGGGTGTAGCGCTTTTTCGGGTCTCCGGTGCTCACCAGCCGGTCCCAGAGGGTCCAGTCGTCGTGGCAGGAGAGGTAGGTCACCACCTGGGAGGGCTTCTGCCCGGTCTCCGTACACCAGGCCCCGATGCACTTCAGCAGCCGGTCCGCGTCCAGACCGCCGCCATTCACGAAGCCCCTGCCCTTCTCCTCAAAGAGATTCCCCTTCACTGCGTCCCGGGTGGCGTCGCAGAAGGCGGCAATCTCCGTATCCATGCGGTCCATGTTGCCCTTGTGAGCCAGAACGGTGCCCGGCCGGGCCCCTGTCCCGCCGGCGGACCAGGGTTCGCCCAGCATCAGCTTCTCCCCCCGGCCGTAGCGATGATCCAGCTCCAGGCGGATGCGGTTCATCAGGGGCACGTCCAGAAGGCCCATGAGATCAAAGCGGAACCCGTCCATGTGGTACTCCTCCGCCCAGTAGAGCACGGAGTCCAGGATATAGCGGGCGGCCATGCTGCGCTCCGAGGCGATGTCGTTCCCGCAGCCCGACCCGTTGGTGGGAGCCCCCTTTTCATCCTGGCGGTAGAAGTACCAGGGCGCCGTCTTCCACAGACAGGATTCCAGGCGGCATGTGTGGTTGTAAACCACGTCCATGATCACCCGCAGCCCCGCCTTATGGAGGGCCATGATGGCCTGCTTCAGTTCCCGGATGCGCGCCGCCCCGTCCGAGGGATCCGTGGCGTAGGAGCCCTCCGGAATATTGTAGTTCATGGGATCATAGCCCCAGTTGAACTGCTCCGGATCCCCGCCCTCGTCCACCGAACCGTAGTCGTAGACGGGCATCAGCTGCACATGGGTCACGCCCAGGCGCCTGACCCAGTCCAGGCAAGTGGGATGTACGCCGTCGCCATGCAGCGTGGTCCCCTCCTGGGTCAGGGCCAGGTATTTCCCCCGCCACTCCGGCTTCACCCCGGAGGCCGGGTGCCAGGAGAAATCCTTCACGTGCATCTCGTAGATCACGGTCTCCGGGGTCCGGGGAGGCGCGACGTCCGCGTCCCAGCCCTCCGGATCCGTGCGCCTGAGATCCACGACCATGCTCCGCTCCCCGTTGCGTCCGCAGGCCCTGGCGTAAGGATCCCCGGTGGCCCGGGTCTCTCCCTCCGCCGTCACCAGATAGTCGTAGTAGACGCCGTCCAGGTTTCCGGGCAGCATGCGGCTCCAGCGCCCCTGGCCGCCGGGCTTCATCTTTTTCTGGAGGTACGGTTCTCCTCCCTCCCCCGCTTCGAAAAGGCGCAGGGTCACCGCTTTGGCGGTGGGGGCCCACAGGCTGAAAATGGTCCACTCCGGGCAGCACAGGCTCCCCAGAAACTGGTCCGTGTGGTACTTCCCCCGGAAGGTCTCCGAATCAAACTTCTCTTTCAGGGTTTTCTGGTTCATGGACTCACCGCTTTGCTCAGTTTCCGTCCCCGGCGGCGGGCCGCCTTCGGGGGCTCAATCCCGCTTCGGGTCCATATAGTCCGCCGTGGCGGTCGGTTTGTTCTGCTGCTTCAGAGAATGCTCCGCCAGCCGCTTGACGATGTAGTACAGGGTGGCGAAGAGAGGCACTCCCACCAGCATGCCCAGGAAGCCCAGCAGCTTGCCGAAAATCAGCATGGCTACGGTCACATAGAGGGCGGAGAGGCCGGTGGAGTCTCCCAGGATACGGGGGCCGATGATGTTGCCGTCCACCTGCTGGAGCAGAATGATGAAGACCAGGAAGATCACGCACTTCGCCGGATCCACCAGCAGCAGCAGGAAGGCGCTGGGTACGGCCCCGATAAAGGGTCCGAACATGGGGATGATATTGGTAACTCCTACGATGACGCTGATCACCAGGGTGTAGGGCATCTTCAGCAGGGTCAGGCAGATAAAGCAGATGACGCCCACGATGAAGGAATCCACCAGCTTGCCGCGGATGAAGCCGCTGAAGATCATGTTGGTCTGGTGCGCGGCGTCCAGCACGGCCGCGTTCACCTTTTCGTTGCGGCTCACCGCGAAGAACAGCTTGCGGATCTGAGCCAGATAGCGCTCCCGGTCCAGGAGCAGGTAGATGGTAACGATGATGGCCACCACCAGGTTGATCACGACGGAGCCGATGGAGAGCACCCGGCTGGCCACGGAGGTGATGGTGGAGAGCATGTTGGTCTTGATCCACTCCACCACATAGTTTTCCGCGGAGGTGATCATCTGCAGCACGGTGGAAGCCGCCTTGTCGTTGCTCTCCAGGTACGTGCTGAGACGGCCGAGCTGGGTCTGAACCAGTTCGGGCAGGTCCCGCACCAGGCCGCTGACGCTGTCCACCAGCTGGGGCAGCAGCAGGGCGCAGAAGGCGCCCAGCACCACAAAGGCCACCACGATGGTCAGCAGAGCGGAGAGGAGACGGGCGGCCTTCGCGATTCCCGGCAGTTTCGCCAGCGCCCGCTCCAGGGCCTTGGCGATGGGCAGCAGCAGGTAGGAGAGGACAATGCCCAGAATCACCGGCTGCAGCGCGGAGACGAGCACGTCAAGAAAGCCTTTGATGGCGGAAAAGCGAAGCAGCAAAAAGTAGAACAGTATGGTGGCCGCCAGGGCCCCGAAGAGGGTCGCCCCCAGGCGGAACAGATGGTCACGGTCCTGTTTCATGGCAGAATCTCCTTACTTTTCGAACTCAGAGCAGAGGCGCGATGATTTTCATGGCGGCTCCCTCGATCTTCATGGACAGCTTCTCCTGGCGGATGGTCTCCTCCGTAACGGTGCGGCACTTCGTCAGGGTCTCCTGGAAGTCCTGTTCAATCTCCGGGATACAGGCCGTCCGGTACAGATAAGAAGCGCATTCGAAGTGGTGATAGAGACTGCGGTAGTCCAGATTGATGGTGCCCACCACCGCCCGGCAGTCGTCGCTGACAAAGACCTTGGCGTGGACAAAGCCGGGCGTGTACTCGTAAATCTTCACTCCGGAGGCCAGCAGAGCCCGGTAATGAGTTTTGGCCAGCGCGTAGGGCGCCTTCCTGTCCGGAATGCCGGGAAGCATGAGGCGCACATCCACGCCCCGCTCGGCGGCGAAGCGCAGGGCCGTCTCCATTTCCCCGTCCAGAATCAGGTAGGGCGACATGATGTGGACGTAGCGCACCGCCCGGTTGAGGATGTCCATGTACACCCGCTCCCCGACCCGCTCTCCGTCCAGGGGACAATCCCCGTAAGGGATTACGTAACCGGCCTCCGGCGAGACCGGTTCCGGAACCGGGACGTTCAGGTAAGCGTCGAACTCCGGCTCGCGTTCCGTGATGTTCCACATCTGCAGGAACAGCAGAGTCAGGCTGCGCACGGCCTCCCCTTCCAGCAGGATGGCGGTGTCCTTCCAGTGGCCGAATTTCACGGTGGCGTTGATGTACTCGTCCGCCAGGTTCACGCCTCCGGTGAATCCCACCCGGCCGTCAATCACCAGAATCTTACGGTGATCCCGGTAATTGTAGTGGGTGGAGAGGAACGGAGACATGGGGGCGAAGGGCCTGCAGGAGATCCCCAGCTGCTTCAGCTTCTCCGGGTAGTTGTGGGGCAGCGTGGAAAATTCGCAGGTGCCGTCGTACATGACCCGCACTTCCACCCCCTGGGCGGCCTTCCGGGCCAGGATCTCCAGGATCCGGCCCCACATGGTCCCCTCTTCCACAATGAAGTACTCCAGGAAGACGAAGCGCTCCGCCTTCTCCAGCTGCTCCAGCATGGCGGCGAACTTGGCCTCGCCCAGGGGAAACCAGGTGACCCGGGTGTTCTCAAAGACCGGAAAACTCCCCTCCCGACGGAGGTAAGCCGCCAGCGAGGCGTCTCCCGGACTCTCCCGCTCCAGGCGTTCCAGCGTCTCCGGCCTCTGGGGCACACAGTCCCGGGTCTCCTCCTGAAGATCCGCCACCCGCTTTTTGAGCGCCCGATGGCCCAGCTCGCTCTGGGTATACCAGAAGAAGAGGGCGCCGAAGACCGGCACCAGCAGAATCACCGCCAGCCAGGTGATCTTGGCGGAGGGATCGATGCGGCTGTTGATCAGGTAGACGGCCATGCCCAGGGTAAAGACCAGGGACCCGCCCAGAACATGGGGAAGGAAGTCCGCAAACCAGCGGAAGAGGGTGAACAGCATGCCTGCCTGCAGCACCAGCAGAACAAGCATGACCCCCATGCGGCTGAAGAGGAAGCGCATCAGCCCCTTTTTCCCTTTCTGGAGCAGGCGTAAGCCTTCTCCGGAATGTTCATTCTCCAAATGGATCCTCCCTTTCTCTGCTTGAAAGCAGTAGCAGTAGATGAAGAAAAAACTGGAATTCTCCATTCGGCATTCTACCATCATCCTGCAGCCCCGTCAACCGGAAACCGGGAGAAGTTCCTTTTTCTGTTTCCGATCTTTCCCGTCCGCCGCTCCGCGTCCCTCGCCTCCCCCTCTCTTCTCTCTCCAGCCGCCCTCGCCCCGAAAAAAAGGGCGGAGTCCCCGGCGCCAAAGCGCCGGAAACTCCGTCCCTTTCAGGTATGTTGCCCTTATCCGTTCAGAACAATGGCGTTGACCGCCTCAATCAGGTCCACCACATCGGAGCGGGGAACCAGCGCCACGGAGACGCCGTCCGCCTGACACAGGCAATTGGTACCGTCCTGGCGGTAGAAGGCCAGCTTCAGCTGGTCCGCGTTGGGGTTATCCAGATGGAGGGTCAGGGCGATCTCCTCCTTCTGGGCGGGGCTGTCCGTTGTAAAGGTATTCGCGCTCAGATCCTCCAGGGTGGAAAGCAGATCCTCGGCGTCCGCCTCTTCCTCTCCGTACTTCCAGGTCCGGTCCTCGCCTTCCCCTTCGGCGACCAGCGTATAGCTGCCGCCCTCCAGAGAGATGTCGATGGAGGTGATCTGCTCCGGATCGCCGGTGAACATCTCCCGGTGGCGCAGGTCGTCACAGCCGCTGTTCATCAGGGCCGTGTAGTCCACGCCGGTAATCTGGTAGACGATGGGGGAGTCTCCCACCCGGGCAAAGGCGTTGATCTCTTCCGTTTCTTCCGTCTCTTCCGAATCCTCGGAGGAATCTCCGCTCTCCGCCTTCGCGGCCTCCGCCGCCAGCTCGTCCGGGTCCCGGCTGACCTTCAGCACGAAGGTCTCCTCCGACTCGTTGTCGTCCTCGTCCTTCGCCGTATAGACGATGGTGATGGTCCGCTCCGGGTTATCCAGCCCGTAATCCGCCAGTTCGTCCTCCGTCACCTTGTAGGTCACGTAGTTCGTCAGAGCAAGGGTACTGATATCCTCAAAGAAGGTCTCCATGCGGTCCGTATCCAGCGGCAGCTGGCTTCCGTTGCGCTCGGTGAAGAAGATATCGTCCTCGCAGATGGTCCGGGTATTCTCTTCCGCCCGCTCCGCCTGCCAGGTGTCCTCTCCTTCCACCTTCATGCTCTTCACTTCGCTGAGGTCCGGGAGGTCGTCGTTGTCGATCACGTCCCGCAGGGTGGCGTCAAAGGCGTCCATGGGGTCCGACGCCGCCAGGTAGACCTTTCCGTCCCCGGTGGAGACGTAGCGCTGGGAGTCCATGCTGGAGAAGTCCCCCAGCAGAATCGTGTACTCCTGGTCCGCAGTCTTCATGGTAATCGTGCAGGAGGGGTCGTCCAGGCCGTACTGACTCAGATCCTCCGGATTTTCGATGGCGAAGGCGGCGCCGAAGGCCCGGAACTGCTCCAGCAGCTCCCCGATCTTCTCCCCGTCCACCGGAAAGGCGTCGTCGCCGTCATAGACCCATCCGTCGTCCCGGTGGAAGGACAGGAGATCCCCGTCCCCCTGCCAGGAGAGGGTTTCCACGCTCTCGGGATCCACTTCCAGCACCACTTCGCCGCTGGTACGGATCTCTTCCTTGCGCTCTTCCATGTGCATGGCGACGATGGCGGCGACGCTCACCGCCACCAGCACGGCCACGAGAACGATCAGTTTACCGGACCGCTTCATGCTGCAGTCTCCTCCTTCTCAGAACGACCGCGATTCCGATTCCCAGATAGGCCAGCGGGAACACGCCGATCATAAGCACCTTCAGCCAGGCGGACGCGGACTCGCTGATGGTCAGGTAGTTGTAGTTCAGGGACTTGCTGCGGATCGCCATGGCTTCCGTCTCCCCTACCATGGACGCGATGGCGTTCATGGTCAGGTCGCCGTTGGCGCCGGAAGAATAAGCGTTGTACTCGTCCTCCAGGAAGAAGGAGGAGGTGAACCAGATGATGCGGCCGTCGTTGCCGCAGTCCACGGAAACACCCACCGCAAAGGGTCCCTCCGCGTCCCCGTCTTCCTTCTCGTAGGTGGTGATCTCATAGCCGTCCGCCTTCGCGTAGGAGGCCTCCGAGGTGGTCAGCAGAGCGGAGACGGAATCCTGCGCTTCGGACAGGTCCAGGCCCTGGGCCGCGGGAAGCATGACGTGATAGTTCTCCTCGATGAGCGCGTCCGTCACGTCCGCGCTGTTCAGCTCCGGCAGCAGAAGCAGGGGGTTCTGAGAGGCAAAGTAGCCCCGGTCTCCCTCGATCACCAGTCCGTCGGCGAACTTCACGCCGTATTCGGTCAGCAGGCTGTTCAGGTTCTCCAGGTTGCCCTCCTGACCGGGGCCCGCCACCACCAGCAGCCGGCCGCCGTCCTGCGTATAGTCCTGGAGCATGTTCTTCTCCTCCTCGGAGATGTCGCTCTCCGGGGCCCAAATCATCAGGCAGGCCGCCTCCACGGGAATGGAGTCCGTGGTCAGAAGAGAGAGGCTGTCGATCTCCACGTTCTCCTTCTCCACCTGATCCCGGAAGTTGGCGGGCAGTTCCGCCTCGCCGTGGCCCTCCAGCACATACAGCTTCGGCAGCTCCGCGTTGACCACGTAGTCGATGGCGGAGGTGATGGCGCCCTCGCCGTCGAAGGAACTGTTATAGGTGTAGGAGTACATGTCCGGCTTCTGGATATAGATGTCGTCATAAGCGATGTAGCGGTTGCGGTCTCCGCACTCCACCACCAGGCTGTTGTTGGCCACGTCCTCGTCCGTATACTGCTGGGCGAACGTGGGATAGACGTCCGGATTGCGCTTGACGACCCTGATATGATCCGAGAGGCTCTCGTATTTGTCCAGCAGATTGGCGATTACCTCGTCCTCCTGGTCCGCCTGCACGATCCAGTAGATGGTCACGTCCTTGTCCAGGGCGTTCACCACCACCTTCGTGTTGCTGGTGATGGAGTAGAGCTTGGAGGCGCTGATATCGTAGTGAGTCATGGAAAGGGGCAGCGCAGACACAAAGATGTTCAGAACCACCACGATGGCCAGCACAAGAGCCGACACGGCCAGGGAGTAGCTGCCCCCCTGAAAGGCCTGGCGGCTGCGGAGTGCGGGGGCCTTCCCCTTCTTCTCCGTTTTCTTCCCCGCGCCGTCCTTTTTTGAAAAGAACGCCATCAGTTATACCTCCTCTTCTCAAGAGACTGGACCGACAGGAACAGGAACAGCCCGATCACCGACAGATAATACACGATGGAGGTCAGGTCGAACGACCCGTTGACGAAGGTCACAAAGCGGTCAAAGAGGGAGAGCGCCGACATGATGGAGGGCAGCAGCCCCTCGAAGCTCTCCGCCCGGAAAAAGAAGACCAGGCCCAGAATCAGAATGGCGACGATGGAAAATCCGTACCCCAGGTCCTCGCTGCCGGTGAGATGCTTGATCACCGCGCCGATCAGGAGCAGGAGCACGCACATGGCGATCACGGAGCCCATGGCGGTCGCGGATACATATTCGGACAGGCTCACGGAGTAGTAATTGAAGAGAATCACCGCCACCCCGATGCCCGCCGCGAAGCCCTGGTTGTCCGTCAGGGAGGAGATGAACAGCCCCAGAGAGATCAGGGCCGCTCCCATCAGGAAGAAGGCCAGCAGGGAGCCATAGGCGGTCAGCAGATAGACGTCGCCGAAGCGGCGGAAGATCAGCGGATAGAGGCTGATGATCACCAGAGGCACCAGATAGACCGTCAGCAGCGCCAGATATTTGCCCACGATCACCTGGGTCGTGGTAATGGGCAGCGAGTACAGCAGCTGGTCCGTCCTCTGCCGGCGCTCCTCCGCCAGGACCCGCATGGTCAGGATGGGCACGATGATGGCAAAGATCAGGCTGCAGAAGTTGAGCACGAACTCGAAGTTGCTCACCGCCGCGTCAATATTGTAGCGCATGGCGCTGATTCCCACGGCAATCAGCAGAAAGGCCCCGAAGATATAGGCCGTCAGGGAATGGAAATACGTCCTCAGTTCATGTTTCAGGATGGCTGTCATGGCTGCTCCTCCTCTGTCTCCGGGGTCTCCGGCTCGGATTCCGTCTCCGGTCCGGCCCCGGTCTCTTCCCCGGTGGCCTCGGTCAGCTCCAGGAACAGATCCTCCAGGCTGGCCCGCTTCACGGACAGCTCCAGCAGCGGCTTCCCGGCCTGGGCGAAGGCCAGGAAGATGGCCCGGGACCCCTCGTAGGCGTCCTTGCAGGAAAGCGTCACATGGGCGCCGGTCCGGCCGGGCTCCGCTTCCTCCGCCTGCACCTCCGCGATCTCCTCCACCCCGGCGAGGATGGTCTCCGTATCCTCCAGCCCCGCCTCCGCCAGCAGGGTAACCTCGTTGGGGGCCAGAAGCCGCTTCTCCAGGTTCTCCGGGGCGTCAAACGCCACCAGCCTGCCGTGGGCGATCATCAGGATGCGGTCGCAGATGGTCTGCACCTCGGGGAGGATGTGGGAGCTGAAGATCACCGTATGGGTACGGCCCAGGTCCTGAATCAGGTCCCGGATCTCGATGATCTGGATGGGGTCCAGACCTACAGTGGGCTCGTCGAGAATAATGACCTCGGGGTTCCCCAGCAGGGCCTGGGCGATGCCCACCCGCTGGCGGTAGCCCTTGGAAAGCGCCGAAATACGGCGGTTGCGCACGTTGTCGATACCGGTCTGCGCGATGACCGACTCCACCTGGTCCCGCAGGTCCTGACCCCGCAGTCCCTTGGCCTCTCCCACGAAGCGCAGGTACTCCGCCGGCGTCTCGTTCAGATACAGGGGCGGCTGCTCCGGCAGATAGCCGATGTGCTTCTTCGCCTCTTTCGGCTGCTCGAAAATATCGAATCCGTCAATCCGGACATGTCCCTCCGTGGCGGACAGGCACCCCGTCATGATGTTCATGGTGGTGGACTTGCCCGCGCCGTTGGGACCCAGGAAGCCGTAGACATGCCCCTCCCCGATCTCGAAGGACAGGTCGCTGACCGCCAGAAAATCGCCGTAGTACTTGGTCAGGTGCTCTACTTGGATCATTCGGATAACCTCCTTTTGCATGCTCCATTGTAGTACGGCTTCCTGAAACCATGCTGAAAGAATTCATGAACATTCTTTGAACAATGAAGGGGACGGCGCCGCCGTCCCCTTCCGCTCCGCTACCCCACGGGCAGCTCCACAAAAAAGCTGTTCTGACCGCCGGCGCTCTCCACCCAGATCCGGCCCCGATGCTCCCGGACAATGCCGTCCGCGATGGACAGCCCCAGCCCGTAGCCGCCTTCCATTCCCCGGGCCCGATTGACCCGGTAAAAGCGCTTGAAGATGTTCTTCCGGTCCTCCGGAGACAGTTCCGGCCCCGGATTGGAGACCGTCAGCAGACAGCGCTTCCCCTGCCGGCGCAGCCGCAGCGTCACGGCGCCGGAGGTCTCCGAATACTTCCGGGCGTTGTCCAGCAGGATCTCCACCACCTGCCGCAGGTGGTCTTCGCTGCCGTAGACGAAGATCCCCTCCTCGGTCCAGGCGTCCAGTTCCAGCCCCTGCTCAAAATACAGAGGCTCGAAGGGCAGCGCGCCCTCCGCCACCACCGCGCTGAAATCCACCCGGGACATGGCGGTACGTATCCGCCCGCTGTCCACCCGGGCCAGCTCCAGCAGGTTCTCCACCAGCCCCCGCATCTGGCGGGTCATGGCGAGGATGCTCTCCGAAAACTTCCTCCGGCTCTGCTCGTCGTAGCCCGGCTCCTGGAGCAGCTCCGCGTTGGTCAGAATCACGGTCAGCGGGGTCTTCAGCTCGTGGGAGGCGTCCGCCACGAACTGCCGCTGCTGATCCCAGGCCTTTTCCACCGGCCGCACGGCCCAGCGGGCCAGAAAGACGCTGATCAGCAGGAACGCCACCATGCTGACGCCGCCGATCACCGCGCAGGTGCGCACCAGACTGTCCAGGGTCTTCTGCTCGCTGGACATGTCCGCGAACACCACGCTGCGGCCCCAGGGGCTGCGGCCATAGCAGAAGCGCAGCCCGTAGTCCCGCAGGACCCCCTCCTGTTCCCCGGTCTCCTGGGCCTTCTGGAGCAGTTCCTGAAGCATGACCTCGTCCGAGAGATCAAAGTAGCCGCCGGCGGTCACCAGATCCCCGTTGCGGCCCAGCTGCAGCACGAAGTAGGGCAGCCGCACTCCCTCCTCCAGGTCGCCCGGCCGGCCCATGCGGAAGGGCTCCGCCGCGATGGCCCGCATGGTGCGGATGCTCTCCGTCTCCAGGTCCTGACGGGTCACCTGATAGACGGTGGCGAACATCGCCAGCAGCACCGCCAGCACCATGGCCATGTTGATGCAGATGAACTTCAGGCGCAGCCGCTTCAGCATTCCTCCGCCACCTCCAGATGGTAGCCCTGCCGGCGGATGGCCTCGATGCGCACGCTGGAACCGATGCTGGCCAGCTTCTTGCGAAGGAAGCCCACATAGACCTCCACGTGGTTCTCCACCGCGTTGGAGTCGTAGCCCCAGACCCGGGAAAGGATGGTCTCCTTGGAGAGGTTCCGCTCTCCCGACTGAAAGAGCAGGCGCATCACGTCAAACTCCCGGGCGGACAGCCGGACCCGCCGGCTGCCGCAGACCAGCATGCAGGAGGCCAGATCCAGCGCGGTGTTGCCCAGGACCAGCTCGTCCACCTGGTTTCCCTGCCGGCGCAGGAGGGCGTTCACGCAGGCCAGCAGCTCCCGGGCGTCAAAGGGCTTCGTGAGGTAATAATCCGCCCCCGCGTTGAGTCCTTCGATCCGGTCCTCCACCTCGCCTTTGGCCGTCAGCATGAGGATGGGGGCCGAGCAGCGGCGGCTGCGGGCCTGCCGGGCCAGCTGGTAGCCGTTGAGTCCCGGCATCATCACATCCAGAATCAGCAGATCGTAGACCCCCAGCTGGATGTACTCCCCGCCGGTCTCCCCGTCGTAGACCGCGTCCACCTGAAACCCCCGGGATTCCAGCAGGGTCTTCAGGGAATCCGCCAGCAGCTTCTCGTCCTCCACAACCAGGATTTTCATGCCGCTCCCTCCATTCCGCGCCTGTTATAATAATCCTCTCCGGCCGGGAATCCAAGGGCCGGCCGGCAAATTCATAATTCTTTTACAAATCCGGGCCCCTTTTTTCAGTCTCCCTTCAGCTTTCCCGGGTAAAATGGGCCCATCACCTGCAGAAAGGAGGCAGATGCCTGTGGAATTCCGTCACGAGTGGAAGCACGAGCTGAATGCCATGGACCTGCTGGTTCTGCGGCAGCGGCTGCGCGCCGTCCTCCGGCCGGACCCTCACGCCCGGAACGGACGCTATGAAATCCGCAGCCTCTACTTCGATACGCCCACGGACCGGGCCCTCCGGGAAAAGCTGGACGGCGTCAGCTGCCGGGAGAAGTTCCGGATCCGCTATTACGATGGAGACACCTCGCTGCTGCACCTGGAGAAGAAGAGCAAGCGGGGCGGCCTGGGAAACAAGCAGAGCTGCGTCCTCACCCGGGAAGAGGCGCAGATGCTGGTGGAGGGACAGGTGGACTGGATGCCGGATCACCCCCAGGACCTTGTGCGGGAGCTCCATACCCGCATGCGTATCCAGGGACTGCGGCCCCGGACCATCGTGGACTACACCCGGGAGCCCTTCGTCTTCGCCCCCGGCAACGTACGGGTTACCCTGGACTACAACCTGCGCACCGGTCTCTCCTGCGTGGACTTCCTCAACCCCGCCTGCGTGACCGTCCCCGCCGGAAACGCCCCCATCCTTCTGGAAGTGAAGTGGGACGGCTTTCTGCCCGATGTGGTCCGGGACGCCGTCCAGCTGCCGGGC
The DNA here is from genome assembly GCA_947629775.1 of uncultured Oscillospiraceae bacterium. Lineage (GTDB taxonomy): Bacteria > Bacillota > Clostridia > Oscillospirales > Oscillospiraceae > Lawsonibacter. Next base: position 8,351 of record CANRFA010000006.1, on the reverse strand, counting down.
CGCCGGGTCACTTCCTTCTCCAAATACGCCCAGTGCCGCGTCTACGGCTGAACTCATCTGAAAAGGAGCCCTCTTCATGAACTTCAACGACATATTCCGTTCCAGCTTCCTGGAAAACGTCACCTCCGTGAGCCTCTTCGATATGGCTCTGGCCCTGCTTCTGTCCTTCGGGCTGGGCCTGTTCATCTTCCTGATCTACCGCAAGACCTACCAGGGCGTCATGTACTCCTCCAGCTTCGGCGTCACCCTGCTGGCGCTTACCATGATCACCACCCTCGTCATCCTGGCCGTCACCTCCAACGTGGTCCTCTCCCTCGGCATGGTGGGCGCCCTCTCCATCGTCCGCTTCCGCACCGCCATCAAGGAACCCCTGGATATCGCCTTCCTCTTCTGGGCCATCGCGGTGGGCATCGTACTGGCCGCCGGCATGATTCCCCTGGCGGTGATCGGCAGCGTGATCATCGGCCTCATCCTGCTGGTCTTCGTCAACCGCAAATCCCACTGCGATCCCTTCATTGTGGTCCTGCAGTGCGAGAACCACGACAGCGAGACCGCCGCCCGCGCCTTCCTGGAGGAGAACACCCGCCGCTGCGCGGTGAAGAGCAAGACCGTGCAGAAGGGGCTGGTGGAACTGAACCTGGACGTCCGGCTCAAGGACGACAACACCGACTTTGTCAACGCCCTGGCGGAGATGCCGGGGGTACACAGCGCCGTGCTGGTCAGCTACAACGGCGACTATATGGGGTGAGCGCATGTCAACCGGCAAACATCTTGACGCCATCTGCCTGGTGGCTCTGGTCGTATGCATCCTGCTGACCGGGCTTGTCCTCGCCGGCAAGGCCTATGGAGAAGACGTCGACAGCGGAGAAGAAGACGACTCTGCCTTCTCCAGCCTGGATCGGAACGGAACCTGGGACACTTCCGGCGCCACCCGCATTTCCCTGGAGGGGGACGAAGTCCGGATGGAAGGCAGCGGAGCCTACTGGGCCGACGGCGTTCTTCACATCGCTTATGGCGGACACTACGTGCTCTCCGGAGAGCTGACGGACGGGTCCATCGAGGTGGATACCGGCAGTGACGGACAGGTATGGCTGATGCTGGACGGCGTCACCCTCCACTGCGAGGACAGCGCCGCCCTGCTGGTGAAGCAGGCGGAAAAGGTCTTCCTCACCCTGGCGGAGGGCAGCGTCAATACGGTCTCCTGCGGGGAGACCTTCCGGGAGGACGCCGCCGCGGACGGCATCGACGGCGCCATCTACGCCCGGGACGACCTGACCATCAACGGCTCTGGCTCCCTGACCGTCTCCGGAGCCTCCGCCCACGCCCTTGTCTGTAACGACAACCTGGTCATTACCGGCGGCACTCTGGACCTCACAGCCGCCGAAGACGGCATCCACGCCAACGACAGCGTCCGCCTCACCGACATGGATCTGACCATCCACGCCGGCGACGACGGCGTGACGGTCTCCAACGACGACGACAGTTCCTTCTTTCTTCTGGACGGCGGCACCGTCTCCATTCCCTCCTGCTACGAGGGCATCGAAGCGCCCACCGTCACCGTCAATGACGGGATACTCACCATCTCTCCCACGGACGACGGCATCAACGCGAGCGGCCTGAATCCCGCGGGCTGCGCCATCCATATCAATGGCGGCGAGATCACCATTGTCAATGAAACCGGCCGGGACGCGGACGGACTGGACTCCAACGGCAGCATTTACATCGCCGGAGGGATCACCCTGGTCAGCGTGAACGGCAGCGGTTCCAACGCGGCCCTGGACGCCGGCACCGAGAGCGGCGGCGTCTGCGAGGTCTCCGGCGGCACCATTCTCGCCTGCGGCGGAAGCATGATGGCCGAAGGCTTTGATTCCACCTCCACCCAGGGCTTCCTCATGCACACCACAACGGCTCTGACGGAAGCCGGCACCACCGTCACCCTCACCGGGGCGGACGGAACCGTTCTCTGCTCCGAGCAGGTCCCCTGCGCCTTCACCTGTCTGGTCCTCAGCGCGCCGGGAATGGCGGTGGGCGACACCTGCACGCTGGCCATCGGGGATACGGAAGAGGAAGTCACCATTGACAACGCCTCCACGGGCGGAGGATTCGGCTTCGGCGGCGGCATGGGAGGCCGCCACGGAGGGATGGGCGGCATGGACGGTATGGACCGCGGCACCATACAGAAAGGCCAGCGGACCTTCCCCTCGGATGGACAGACCGCTCCTTCGGAGGACGGAAACACTTCCTCCTCCGGAGAATCCGGCGCTTCCTCCACCCCCGCGACCATAGCCGCTTCCTCTTCCGCGCCCGCCCTCCGCCTTCTGAGCGCCGCCGCGCCTTCCCAGGGAGACGGAACTGCAGCCCCGACGGACGGAAACGGAATGCCGTCTCAGCCGCCTGCGGGCGACGGCACGGCTCCCCAGGACTCCGCCGGCTCCCCGCCACAGCCTCCAGACGGGTTCCAGGGCGACTGGCCCGGATCCGGAAACCGGCCCTTCCAGCAGGACGGACAGACGGCATTCTCCGCGTCCTCCTCCTCGGAGGAAGGAGAAACTCCGCCCCCCTCTTCGTCTGAGGAAAGCGGCTCAACCTCCTCTTCTGCTCCCGCAGGCGGAGACGGAACAGACACCTCCGAGCCGGCGGCGGGACAGAATCCGGCGGGCACAGCGCCCACTCTGCCGGACGGCACCCAGTTACCCGAGGATTTTCAGCGGCCGAACGGCCAGATGGACCCGAATCAGTTCGGGGGCAGAGGCCAGCGGCAGGACTGGAATCAGACAGGCGGCAATCCGAGGCAGAACGGCGGGCAGGCTTCCGCGGACAGTTCCTCTGTGACCCCGGAGGCGCTGCTTCTGACCGGGATCTCCACCCTTGTCCTTCTGGTGGGTCTCGTTATCGCCATCCGCTTCCGGCCCTGATCGCTGTCGCGCGGGACCAGACACCTCTTTACAGCCTTTCCGTACGGGAGAGAATCCGGCGTGGTCCGGGTTCTCTCCCTTTTCTCTCGCCCCTGCTCCTTCAACGGAAGCTCCGGTCGCTCCACGCAGACAGCCCGAAAGCCGGCTCCACCCTCTGGTCATCCAGGCGGCCGCCTCCCTCAGACTTCTCTCCTGGCTCCCGAAGGGTCGGCTTCCAGCCGGCGACGCCTCGGACTTCCGGGCCGGTCTCTTTGTCTCCGCCAGTTTCCGGCTCCGTCGCTGTTCGACACAACCCCCGGAAACCGTCCTCCTTCGGCACGGAACGGCATTCCGCGCGCCCCTGCTTATCCTGTATTTCCCGACCTCTCCGGCGGCTTATCCCACCCCCTCCGGGTATCTTGCCCCGGTTGAACGCCAGCCCGCCCCTCCGGGCAGGATCATGGCCGCAGCCCGAAAACATGCTCAGAAAAAATGCCCGGGCGGGGTTTCGTCTCCGCCGTTTTCGCCTCGCCGGTCTTCCGGCCTCTGTCCCTCCGTGGGGCGGCCTTCCCTTCGTCTGTCTCCGGCCCGGTTGCCGGCGTCGAAGCTCCGCCGCGCCGGAAAACCCGCTTCGTTCGGGTTCCGAACCGCTCTTTGGGCGACCCCCTGTTTTGTAACTCTTTTTTCCGTTTCAGAAACCAGATCCAGCCCTTCCCGGGTCAGATTCCGGCCTTCGGAGAGGGAGTCGAGGGGCCAGATTCTCAAATTCTAACTTTCTGCACCGATTTATCCACCGAATTCAAAGTCCATCTTCGTAACCTGTGGAAAACTTTGTGCAAACTGTGGGCAGTATACGTTCCTTTTATTACTCCCTGGAATCAGGAGTGAAAACGGGCGCTCTGCTCGGTTTTATGTATACTATTTGTAATATATTCCCGTTTTATTCCCGCACGTATTGCACCGGGTTTTCCACCGGACGGACAAAGGACCCGCATCGCCAACCGATGCGGGTCCTTGTCTTTCGTATTCTTTCTCAGCTCCCCGTCTCGGAAGGCAGGGGAACGGGAGTATCTCCCCGGCCGGAAAACTGTACGGCGGTCCCTGTGATCTGAGACGGGGTGGGGGTTCCCGTCTCCGGGGCTTCGCTTCGCACGTCGCTGGCCTGACAGCCCACGTCCACGGCGATGGCCCGGATCACCTGGTCCGCCACCGCGGGAAAACTGCCTTCATACAGGAACTGCGCGGGATTGGTCTCCACGCTGCCATTGCTCAGCAGACGGTAGACCGGATCGCTTCCATCTGTGGTGTAGTAGAGGCGGACGGCCTCGGAAGCGGAAGCCGGGGGTGTCAGCGTTACCCTGCCGCCGCCGCGGGCAATTCCGGGCTCCTCCGTCCGGGCCAGTTCCACCGTCAGAGAGACCGGGGCGCTGAAGGAGCGGAATTCCCATGGCCGGTACCCATTGGAGGAGGAACCGTTGCTTCCCACCTGAAGCACCGCCTTGAAGACGGTCTCGTCGCTGATCCAGATATTCTTCGTAATGGTCCCCTCGTAGACGTCCTCGCAGTAGCGGTAGCTGCTGGGCGAACTGAGGTCCGGTTCCCTGCCGTCCATGGTGTAAAGCAGGTACAGGTGGCCGCTGTTGATGGCGGAATTGCGCCCTTCCATATGGACGCAGCCGCCGCCCCAGGTATCCACAAAGCTCAGTTCCGGTTCCGGCACGTAGCGCCAGCCCTCCGCCAGCTCCGGGAAGGAGAAGCGGGTGCCGTTGGAGGCGCTGCTGCCGAAGGAGGAGTCCGGCGTGTACCCCTGCAACAGGGCCTGGTCCCGGCCGATCAGAAAGTAACTGTAGGTGTAAGGGATCCCGTCCTCCCGGTCCACGCCGGCCACATCCACCAGGCGCCACGTCTCATCCTCCATCTGCACGCAGTTCCACATGTGGGATTCGGCAAAGACGGTGCTGCCCATCACGCACACGCAGGGGATCCCGAATTCCTCGCAGAGGAGCCGGAAGGCCAGGGCGTAGCCCTCGCAGACCGGTTCCCAGCTGTCTCCCGGGACAATGGCGCTGTAGGCGGAGTGGGCGGCCAGCCAGCCGAACTCCACGGGATCCGAATGGGAGCGGCTGTTCCCGGTCTGGTCGCTGTTGTAGAGGTTGTGATCGCAGATCCAGTCCACAATCTCTTTCAGGATGTCATAGCGGGAGGGCTCCGGGGGCAGCGCCGCCCGGATCGCCGTCACATCCTCTTCGATGGCCCTGAGGAATTTCTTCTTCAGCGTATCCAGGGTCTCACCCCGGGGCCACACGGGGGCAAACCAGTTGCCCTTTACCGCGCTCTTATCCGTGTAAAAGCAGAGCCTTCCGTAGGAGTCGATCCAATCCACCCAGAACAGGCGTGGATTCTCCGCCCGGATCACCTGGGTCAGGGCGGTCCGCCGGCTCTCCGAGCGCTCCGCCGTTTTCCGGGCTGGATAGGCCAGGATGCTTTCCACATCGTCGTTCCAGGCCTTCCGATCCTCCCCGTTCAGCTGCAGACCATACCAGGGGGCTTCTGTCAGCCAGATCTCCCGATCCGCCTGCCCGGAAACGGTTCTGGCCCTGGCGGGCAGCAGCGTCAGAAAGGCGCAGAGGACAGCCCCCGCCGCTGTAAGCCGTTTTCTCATGGTATTCTCCTTTTTGTTCGCGCGTTCCCGGCGTTCCTTCTTTTCTTTCCCCGGCCCCCCGGATCGGCGGAGGGAGGATTTCCCTGTCCCGGGAATGGAACAGCGTTCCTCCAGACCCGTTGATTCCTCCGGCGTGGGGCCCTCATGAACCCGTCCGGCATGCCTGTTTCACTCCTCTCTGAACCCAGCGAATTTCTGTCTCCCTCATCCTTCTTCGCATCGGCGACGGGATCGTACCGCTCACGCGCCGGGCCCTCTGAATCTGAGAGCCCGTCCGCCTTTCCCTGCCGGACGCTCATCTGTCGCGGCAAAATGACGGCGGAGGCCCCGCCGGATTCATGGGATTGCGCAACATGCTGTCCTGCTTTCCCCCTGATCCGCTTCGGCGCGGACCGGCGCATAATCCGCCCGCTTTCCCTTCGTTTTCTCAAATGGAATGGCATTATATACCAGGATTTCCCTCCTGTCAACGAGCCGGATCCGCGAAGGAGCGAAATCCGGCGAAGCGGGGGTTCGCCCCTTCAGTTAATGCCATTATTATCCATTTTATCCATTATCTGAACTGTATGGTTTTTCCTTCTTGCCTCAGGGGCGGGTTTTCGACCCCATTTGTTGACGTCTTTTTATCTTACGTTGACAATTGACACCCCTTCCGATAGCATGAAACCGATGATATTCATGCATCTGGCGACAGATCCGCACTCCCGAGGAACTGGTATCCGCCGGGAAAGGTCCCGCCTGCATCAAGGGCTGTTCAGCCCGCCCGGAAGAGAGTGCATAAAACCATGTCTAAGGATTTCCAGAAGACCATCCGCGCCAAAATCGAGAGCAAACAGCGGGAACTGGGCACCCGCGAAATGACTCCCGAACTCCAGGTTTCCCAGGCCATCCTGGAAGCGCGCGGAAGTCTGGGGATGACACAGGATGATCTTGCCCAGGCAACCGGAATCAAACAGGCCGCCATCAGCCGTCTCGAAAACTGCTGCTCCAATCCCTCCCTGCGTACTCTCAAGCGAATCGCGGCAGGCTTTGGAATGAAACTGCAGATCAGATTCGTTGAGCCGGAGAATCCCTGAGCCGCCCCACGGGCGGCTTTTTTCTTTTCTCCCGGAGCGGGAAGGGTCATCCGCACTCCCGGGGCGCGCCGCGGGGCCGGACGGACGGCCTCCGGGTTTTCTCTCTCCGCGGCTCCGCCTTCCTGTCCCTCCTCCGCTTTATTCCGAACTGTATTTTTTCTGACTGTTCTGCTTTTTGTAATCGCTCCCGGACCTTCGCGTCCGCTCTCTCCGGAGATGTTTCCTCCGCCGGACATTCGGACCGTCTCTGGGCATTTCCGGCCGGTTTGCCTCCGGAATCCCGTTAAAAACACGGGGGCCTACGTTAAGAAGGCGTTAAATCCATTGCGTCCGGCACGGATTCCATCTATGATAAGAGCTGCGCGGCAGAAATCCGCCTTCCTTCCATCCATGCATTCTGTACAGGAGTTTTATTATGAGTCTTCGTGTTGGCATTGATATCGGCTCCACCACCGTGAAGGTTACGGTTCTGGACGGGGAAAACAACCTGCTGTTCCGCTCCTACGAGCGCCACTTCTCCAAAACCCGGGAACGGGCCTGCGAGACGCTGCGTTCCATCTCGGACCTGCTCGCCGGACAGGAAATCCGCGTCGCCATCACCGGCTCCGCCGGTCTGGGGGTCGCCACGGCGGCGAATGTGGATTTCGTTCAGGAGGTCTACGCCACGGCCGCCGCGGTCAATACATACATTCCGGGGACAGATGCGGTCATCGAACTGGGCGGCGAAGACGCCAAGATCATCTTCTTCGGCGGCGCTCTGGAGGAGCGCATGAACGGCTCCTGCGCCGGCGGCACCGGCGCCTTCATCGACCAGATGGCCACCCTCATGAACGTTTCCGTGTCCGAGCTGGACGAACTGTCCCTCCGCCACGAAAAGATCTACCCCATCGCCTCCCGCTGCGGCGTATTCGCCAAGAGCGACATCCAGCCCATCCTCAACCAGGGCGGGCGCAAGGAGGACGTGGCCGCCTCCATCTTCCAGGCGGTGGTGGACCAGACCGTAGCCGGTCTGACCCAGGGCCGGGAACTGAAGGGAACCATCGTCTTTCTGGGCGGCCCTCTCCACTTCCTGATGGGGCTGCGGGAGCGCTTTGTCGTCACCCTCAAGCTGGACGAAGAGCACGCCATCTTTCCCAAAGACGGAGACTGTTTCGCCGCCATGGGCGCCGCTCTCTGCGCGGGGGACTACGCTCCCACCACGTACGAAGAGACGCTGCGTAAACTGGAGCAGAGCGTAGATGTCACCTCCACCGTGGATACCATGCCTCCCCTCTTCTCCAGCCGGGAAGAATACGACGCCTTCCTGGCCCGGCACAACGCCAGCCGTCCCCCGGAGGCGGACATCCGCAGCTACCGCGGCAGCGCCTATCTGGGCATCGACGCCGGCTCCACCACCACCAAACTCGCTCTGATCGCCCCGGACGGCGGTCTTCTCTATACTTACTATCACTCCAACCAGGGCAACCCCGTCTCCATCGTCCTGGAACAGCTGCGGGCCATCTACGCCGCCTGCGAAGACCGCATCGTCATCCGGGGGGCCGCCGTCACCGGCTACGGAGAGGATCTGATCCGCAACGCCTTCTCCTGCGACCTGGGTCTGGTGGAGACCATGGCCCACTACAAGGCCGCCGCCCACTTCCAGCCCGACGTGGACTTCATCATCGACATCGGCGGCCAGGACATGAAGTGCTTCAAGATCCGCAACGGCGCGGTGGACTC
>CANRFA010000005.1 GCA_947629775.1 uncultured Oscillospiraceae bacterium | reverse complement strand
CGTGATTCAAAATTGACGTTGTTCCTTCCAAGCTCTTTCGAGTTCGAAAAACAACCTCACCTTCTGGTGCTTCTCGTCTTGTCACGTTATTCAATTTACAAGGTGCACACCGCAGTCCGTGCGGTCACGCCGCTTTCGCAGACTGTCCGTCCATCAGAGACATCCGACCGCTCCGAAGAGCCGTCCGCTCGTCAGCAGCTTGGGTAGTCTACCACAGGATTTCGGCCCTGTCAAGAACTTTTTTTCGGAATCCGAAAACTTTTTTCCTGAGGGGTCCGGGCCCTGTGACCGCCCTCTTCAGGCAGCCCCGGTATACTACCACTCCCGAGCGCTCCTGTCAAGAAGAATTTTTGCCCGATCGGCAACTTTTTTCCGAGGGAGGTCTCAAGAGGCTGTCCCGGCGGACAGCTTGCGTATATTAGCACCGTCAGAAGCCCCTGTCAAGAGGTTTTTTTCACTTTCCCAGGATTTTTTTCGGCTGCCTTCCCCGCTTCCTGTTCCCCTCCTGGGACCTGTACGCTCTTTGACGCTTCCATCCGACGCTCCGGCTTTTCCCCAGCTCTCAGACTGTCCACCATCAGCGGACAAACTTCCGTCGAATTTGATCTTGCGCCTCGATTGCAAATATGATAGAGTAGGGAATCCTGCCTGTGAACCATGCCCCCGCAACATGGAGGTCATCTGCTATGCCCATCAAGATTCCCGATTCCCTTCCCGCCCGGGCCACGCTGGAGGGGGAAAACATATTCGTCATGACAGAGTACCGGGCCATCCACCAGGATGTCCGTCCGCTCAGCCTGCTGATCCTCAACCTGATGCCCACCAAGATCGTCACGGAGACCCAGCTGCTGCGCAAGCTCTCCAACTCCCCCCTGCAGGTAGAGGTAGAACTGCTGCAGACCTCCAGCCATACCTCTCACAACACGGACGCCAGCCATCTCCGCTCCTTCTACACTACCATAGACAGCATCTGGGACCGCAACTTCGACGGCATGATCATCACTGGCGCTCCGGTGGAAAACCTGGACTTTCACGATGTGGATTACTGGCCCGAGCTGTGCCGCATTATGGACTGGACCCGCACCCACGTCCATTCCACGCTTCACATCTGCTGGGGGGCCCAGGCAGGTCTCTACTTCCACTATGGAATTCCCAAGTACAGTCTGCCGCAGAAGCTCTTCGGCGTCTTCCCCCACAGGGCGGTAAAACCCCGCTCCCCCCTCTTCCGGGGCTTCGATGACATCTTCTATGTCCCTCACTCCCGCTACACCGCCAATCGGGTTGAGGATATTCTCAACCGCCCTGAGCTGGAACTGCTGGCCGTCTCGGAGGAAGCCGGCGTCTTCGCTGTCAAGAGCGAGGACAACCGCCGGTTCTTCATCACCGGCCACCCGGAGTACGATCCGGACACCCTGGCCAACGAGTACTTCCGGGATGTGAACAGGGGACTGGATATCGCGGTTCCCGCCAACTACTTCCCGGACGACGATCCCACGAAGGCCCCTGTTGTACGCTGGCGCTCCGCCGCGCAGCTCTTTTATACGAACTGGCTCAACTACTACGTCTATCAGACCACGCCCTACGACCTCACCACTTTGGGCTCCTGAGCCGACCGCTTCCCTTTCTCGTATCTTCCGGAGGGCGTACCCGCGCCCTCCTTTTCTCTTCCATCCGGAACTTTTCTCCTTTCCAGCACAAAGCGCACGGCCAGGTACCTCTGGTCGTGCGCTTTGAAGCATTTCTGAAATTACTGCGGCTGGAGGCTCAGGAAAGTGTCAAGCAGCACAGCCAGCTGACTCCGGGTCAGAGTATCGCCTGGGCAAAGCTGCCCCTGGTCGTTGCCCTTGAAGATTCCGTTAGCCACCGCCCAGCTCATGCCCTCCTGGCAGTCGGCGGAAACCGAAGCTCCATCCGGGAAGCTGTCCAGGGCAACCGTCTTCTCCATGTCAAAACCGGACAGTCTGCCGCACTCCCGCAGGACCTTGGCTACTTCCTCCCGGCTGATATTCGCATCCGGATAGAAACTGCCTCCAATGTCCGCCATCAGTTCCTCCTGACAGCACCAGGAGACGGCGAGATAGTACCAGGCGCCGGAAGAGACGTCCGCCAGGCCGGGATCCTCAGCTTCCAGGCTGCCACCCAGATTCCACAGTACCTGGGCCAGCTGGGCGCGGGTCACCTTACCGTCCGGGTTAAAGGAATCCGGACCGGATCCGTTGAGATACCCCTTGTCCAGGGCGGCCTCCACGGCGGAGTAATACCAGGAGCCCACGGGAACATCGGCAGGCATGAGGGCCTTCTCGTAAAGGGCAAAGTAATGACTGGTGGTGCTGTTCCCATCCTTCAGGTTGATCAGGAAGAGAGAAGGCAGAACCTTGCTGGCCGTCATGGTGGACGTCTGGCCGCTTCCGGCCGTGGTCCGGGCGCTGATGGCCCGCTGCTCTCCCTGCTTCAGGGTGGCACCCGTCAGGGTATAGTCGCCGGCGGACAGGTTAGGCACCTGGCTCTGGGAGGTAAGAGATACCAGAGAGCCGTCGGAGAGGAGAACATCCGCCACGGACCGGTTCTCTCCGTCCAGAAGCTCGTACTTTCCATCTCCATTCAGATCCGTCAGGTACTCCACCGTCACCTGTACGCCATTCTTCGCCACATGGATCGTAAGAACCGCGTTTCGGGTGGTCCGGTTGATGGGAGTGCTGTAGTGGATGTCGGTGCCGGGCACGAACGTACCGGCCTGGTCCCTCCGCCAGATCTGCACATCAAGATTCCGCTTTACATTATCAACCCGCGCAGCCTGGGTCGCGATGGAGGCCGCAGCAGTGCTGCCGGCCGCCAGGGCGGGGACCATCAGGGTGGTCAGAGCCAGAACTGCCGCCAGAGCCAGGCTCTGCCAACGTCTCGTATGTCTCATAGCTGAAAGCTCCTTTCTCACGGTGGACAGCAGCCGCACCGTACAGGGGCTGCCGGATATCATTATACCCTCATATTCATCGTTTGACAAGCGCATCGGGAAAATTTGCATGCAAATCCTGATGTTTCTTTCTCTGAGAGTCCCCGGCGTGCCCCCGCCGCCCCGGCAGGCATTTTCCGGCCTCCGCCGGATTTCTTTTCCGGGGGGATTGCCTTCAGAGCCGTTTTGTGGTAAGGTTCTGACAGGATTGGGAGGTCCGTTCCTCCCCCAACACGGTACACAGGAAGGAGTACAGCTGGCATGAAACATACGTGCGGAAGGAAACTGCTCTCGCTGGTCTGCGCCCTGGCGCTGACCCTGACGATGATCCCTGCGGTCTTTGCCGCATCGGGCGGAGGCGACGATACGGACGCGCTTCCCTCCGGGAATCACACGCTGGCAGCGGGGGCCGCCGTTCTGGAAGATGGCACCCTGGTCGCCTGGGGCCCTGGTCTGGACACCGATGACACGGATCTGGTCAGCCTGGGAAGCGATTTTATTGCTGTCAGCCGCTATAAGGGCACCTATCTGGCCCTGAAGGAGGACGGCACCCTCTGGTCCTGGGGACAGCTTCAGGACGGCGATTACGCCTATGACCGTCTGACCTACATCACCAACGAAGTGGCCCAGATCGACGGATGCTGCATTCTTTCCGAGGATGGCACCGTCTGGTCTCTCATTCCCGTCAGCGGCGTGGAGGAGGACTCCCGCCACGGCCTGTTCTATGTGACAGACGGAGCGGTCCAGGTCACCTCCGCAGACGGATACGGCGCCTGTCTCAAGGTTAACGGTACCATCTGGAACTGGTATCCGGAAGACGACGCGGATGCTGTCCGTGGTCTGGGCCGCAACGGCGACAATCTGCCCGGACAGGTAGCCAATAATGTGGAGTTTGTTGCCGGCAATCTCTTCATCAAGGACGACGGCTCCCTGTGGGCCTGGGGTGTGGACACCTATGGCATCCTGGGGAACGGCACCGGAGAGGACAACAGCGGCCGCTACAGCCCGGTACGGATCCTCACCGGGGTCTCCAACGCCTGGTTCAGCGGAAATCTGGACCGCGGCGCCTGCTTCGCCGTCTCCCGCAGCAGCGGTACTCTCTACAGCTGGGGCTACAATGAATATGGCGCGCTGGGCTATCCCGACGCCAACCGCACCACCAATCCCTACACCCCCGGCGAAGAAAAGATTCCCTTCCAGGACAGCCCCAAGCAGGCCGGTATCAGCAGCGTTGTGGACGTGGTTTCCACGTACTGCGGTACCATGGTGCTGAAGGGCGACGGTTCTGTCTGGGCCGTTGGCTATAATGACCAGGCGGACTTCCCGGAAAACGGCGAGGAACATTACGACAAGTGGACAAAAATCATGGACGGCGTTCTGGTCCCCGACGCGGACCTCAAGGACGGTTCTTCGAAGCCCACGACTCCCCCCTCTCCCGTCTCCGGCACCATCAGCGGCAGTCTCTCCATGGATAAGCTCTCCAAGGACGCCATCACCCAGCTGCTGCGCGCCAACAGTCTGAATCTTCCCTCCAGCATCTACAGCGAAGTACCTTCCACCAAAGCGCCCTATTCCACCGGCGCTCTCAGCTCCACCGCGCTGACGGCCGCCACAAACCGGCTCAACGCCATGCGGCGCATCGCCGGTCTGCCCGCAGTCACACTGGATTCCTCCCTTACGGATCTGGCCCAGCACGGAGCTGTGCTGGTGGCCGCCAATAACGTCCTCAGCCACTATCCCTCTCAGCCCGGCGATATGGATTACAGTTTCTATCAGAAGGGCTATGCCGCCGCTTCCAGCAGCAACATCGCCATGGGTTACACCCTCACAAACTCCGTGGACGGGTTCCTGGATGACAGCAGCGGGTCCAACATTTCTCTGCTGGGTCACCGCCGCTGGCTGCTGAACCCCGTCATGGGCAAAGTCGGCTTCGGAATGGCCGGCAACTACGTGGATATCTACTCCTTTGACCGCAGCGGCTCCGGCACGAATTACGACTTCATCAGCTGGCCCTCCTCCGGCAACTTCCCCAGCGATCTCATCGCCTTCACAAAAGACTCCGCCTGGAGCGTCACTCTCAACCCGCAGAAGTATCAGACTCCCACCCGCTCCGGCCTTTTCATCATGCTTACCCGGGAATCCGACCAGAAGACCTGGACCTTCTACGGCAGCGGCAGCTATGACACCACCTCCGGTCCTTACCTGAACGTGGAGACCAGCGGCTACGGCGTCAACAACTGCATCATCTTCCGGCCGGACGGCGTGGACAACTATGAAGGGGTCTACACGGTCACCATTCAGGGCCTGCGCACCAGCGGCGGTTCTGCCGCCACTGTGGAATACCAGGTGGACTTCTTCGACACGGATCCGGACCCCACGTTCACGGATGTTCCCAAAAACCACTGGGCCTTCTCCTACATTGAGCTGGCCTCCTCCCTGGGGCTGGTCAACGGCACCGGCGACGGAAAGTTCTCCCCCGCCGACCTGATGAGCACCGCTCAGTTCGCCGCCATGATCACCCGGGCTTACTATCCGGATGAGCTGGCCGCAGTCAGCACCTCCAGCGGAGATCCCTGGTGGAAGGCAAACATCGAGGTCGCCGAACAGGAAGGTCTCCTGGAGGGCACCAGGCTGGAATACGGTCTGCTCTCTCCGGACGACATCGTGGACCGCTTTGATATGGCCCAGATCACGTACAATCTTCTGAACGCCCAGAACCGTCTCCCGGACGACGCCACCATCGAAGGATGCAGGCGCCTGATCGCCGACTACAGCACCATCCCCAACGGCTATCGGGAAGCGGCCGCGGTCTGCTTTGCCTCCCGCATCATCACCGGCGTGGATACCAAGGGCACCTTCGCCGGCACCAACAGCATGACCCGGGCCGAAGCCGCCACCGTTCTCGCCCGTCTCCTCGGCTGATTTTCATCCTGCACATCTTCCAGCGGCCGCCGGTCTTCCGGCGGCCGCTTTTCTCCGCTCAGGGGCGCCATCCGTCCATGGCCTCTCCCAGTTTCTCCAGAGCCCGCTTCTCAATCCGGGATACGTAGGAACGGCTGATCCCGCAGCGGGCCGCGATCTCCCGCTGGGTCTGAGGGGGCTGGTTGTCCAGCCCGTACCGGCGCACAATCACGGTTTTCTCCCGGGGAGTCAGACAGGTATCCACACAGCGTCGCACCTTGAGACAGGCGTCGCGGGTATCCAGGTCCTCCAGCATGGTATCGTCCACGGCGATGACATCCATCAGGGAGAGAGAACCGTCCTCTCCCGCCGCCTCAAGGGTATCTGCCAGAGAGACCTCCCCCTGGAGCTTTTTCTGTGACCGGAAGTGCATGAGAATCTCGTTTTCAATGCAGCGGCTGGCGTAGGTGGCCAGCCGCACATTCTTATCCGGCCGGAAGGTAGAGATCCCCTTGATAAGGCCAATGGTTCCGATGGAGATCAGATCCTCCTGGTCCCCCGACTGGGCGTAGTACTTCTTGACGATGTGGGCCACCAGCCGCAGATTGTGCTCAATCAGGGTGTTGCGGGCCTCCAGATCCCCCTGGGCAAATCTCTCCAGGCACTCCCGCTCCTCGTCGGCCCGCAGCGGGCGGGGAAAGGATCCGCCGGCGCCGGATACCCGCAGGGTAAAGAACAGCCCGTGCATCATAAGGTAGATCACCGGGGAAAACATAGCAGAACACCTCCGGACTACCTTATTCCTCCCCCGCTCGTCCCTATGCTCCAGTTCCCGCTCGCCCGTCCAAATGGCTGAAAGGCAACGCGTGAAAAAGCTCCTCCGAACCCCTCATTCCGAGGAGTTCGGAGGAGCCAGTCTCCCGTTCCGGAGAACCTCTGCTCACAGAAGCGAAGCCTCATCCACTCCGGAACCAGGGTAACGCAAGGCCGGGACAGATCCCTGACCCGTCCGGACAGGCCCGGCCGTCCACTTCTTTCGAGGTCAGAACCCACAAAAGCCCTCACTCTGCTGTCGCGGCTTTTCCTTTCTGGATATGGCAAGCCGCCACGCTCTGCGCCGGGTCGAGGTTCCGTCCGTCAGACGGAGGGCATCCTGTTATCGGAATCCGATCCACGGGTCGCTTCTGCCGGAACAAAGTAATCAGATGGACTTCTTCGCCCAGTCAGCGATGATCTTTTCCGAGCGGGCGGTGTCCGCCCCGTGAACCGCCAGTCCGCGGCCCACGGTGGCGCCGGCGCAACTCTTCCGCAGGTCCCGCTCGCAGCTGCCCAGTCCGCTCCCCTCGTGGGTCATCAGGGGAAAAACCTTCTTCCCGCTCCAGTCCAGCCGCTCCAGCTGCGTGAACACGCCCATGGGAAAGGTCCCCCACCAGCAGGGCCCGCAGACAAAAACGGTATCGTAATCCGCCAGGCTGTCCAGATACCGCTTCAGAGCGGGGCGGGCTTTCGCCCGCAGTTCCTGCCGGGCGTCCTCGATACAGGCATAGTAGCTGGCGTCATACTCCTTCACGGTCTCCACCTGGAAGAGATCACCTCCCACCGCTTTCCGGATGTACTCCGCTGCGATCTCCGTGTTGCCCCTCTCCAGGTTCCGGATGGACCCGTTCCAGTAATTCTCGCCCCGCCTGGAATAGTACAGGATAAGGTTTCTGCTCATCGTCTGTTCTCCTTTCCAATCTGCTTCCGTCTCCGGAAGTTCTTCTGTCTCCGCTTCCCAATGGGACGCTCAGTATGTGGATGCTGTTGCCCGGGTAAATCGCCAGGACCCCCCGCGACGCACCAGCAGGGTGTCCAGCTGCAGCCGCCAGAGGTTCCGGCTGCCGCCAAAGACAGCGGCGCTCACCAGGCTGCGCCCCACCAGCCGAACCCGGTCCCCCCTCATTTCAACGACACGGACCTCCTCGTGCTCCGCTCCGAAATAACAGAGCGTTCCATCCTCCACGTCCCGAATAAACGCCTCCCGGCTCTGGCGCAGTCCGGTCATATGCTCCAGGACGAAGCTGCCGTCCAGCACCGCCTCCAGAGCGGGCCGATCCTTCCGCACCATAGCCTCCCAAAGCGCCTCATAGCATCGGCGCAGCCGCCGCGTCTCCTCCATACCGGAAACCTCCCTCGAAAGCGGAACCGGTTCCTCTTGCGACCTCCATTCTACCATGCTATAATAGAGAAATCCAATTGAATTTCCTTATTCTCAATCCGGTTTCTTTATTGCAGAAGGGAGCGCTCCCGATGGATCTGAACGACATGGACTATATCCTGGAACTGGCCCAGACCCGAAACTTCAGCCGGGCGGCCGAGAACCTTTTCATCTCACAACCTTCCCTGAGCTACCACATCCGGAGTGTGGAGACGGAACTGGGCGTTCCCATCTTCTCCCGCTCCGGCCGGGGCGCCGCCCTGACCCCAGCCGGGGAACAGTTCTGCGTCACCCTTCGCAACGTTCGCCAGGAACTGAAAGCGGCCATCGAGCAGGCCCAGAACTTCGGCTCCCGCTACACCCAGGCCATCCGGGTCGGCATGTCCTGCCGATCCGCCCTTTTCCATCTGCCGGAGGTAATACACTCCTTCACGGAACAGCATCCGGACGTCAGTGTGACCCCGGTCTTCTCCCCGGACCACTCCCTTGAGCTGTTCCTGAAGGGAGAGACCGATCTCCTCTTTGCCATGGAGGTGGAGATCCGCCAGGTGCCGGAAATCCAGCCCCTTCCCCTCTACCAGAGCCCCATCTGCCTCATCACCCTTCCGGACGACCCGCTGGCCGCGAAGAAGCGCATCCGGATGAAGGACCTGACAGGCCATACCCTGATGGTGGGAGGCGGCTCTCCTCCCATCCTGCGCCACGTCCAGCAGCGGGTCCTCCACGACACCGGTATGGAGTACTTCACCAGCGCCGACCACGACACCACACTCACCAACGTGGCTGCCCGCCGGGGCGTGTGTCTGGCCCCTGGATTCCTCAACGACCACAATCCGGCCTTCGCCTGGATTCCCTTCGACTGCCCGGAGACCATTCCCTGCGTTCTCTGCCTCCACCGGGACGACCGCCGCCCTCTGGTTCTGGAGCTGGCGGAACAGATCCGCGCTGCGGAACAGGCACTTCCGCAGTCCGTAACCTGAAATCCTTCGAGGCAACCATCCCTGTCTGTTATCCAGGCTGCAGGCCCGGAGGGAAACCCTGTCCGGGCCATTCGCTACGGACACAGAGGCGGAGAATCCTTTCCGTTTTCCACAACCGCCAGACGAACATCTCTCCTGCCGGTCTCTCCACGGTCTCCCTCGCGCAACGGACGGTTTCCGCCTGATTCCGGTCAGATTCCGGCGCTCCAGATCCAGAATCCGGGTCCAGCCCCGCCTCGTTCCTCCCTGTTTCTGGCTGGGGTGTCTCTGATCCCTTCTGTTTTTGTGCATCCTGCTGCTTCCTTACCTGAAACTCATGAAATTTCCATCAGATCTTACAAATAATGCGCAGTTGACGCAGGTACACAAAACCGGTAAAATGATTGAGGTGAAATGGGTATCATTTACAGGAGATACAGCCCGTTTTCTGAGGATACACCAAAGCGGCTGCGCCATGGCGAGGCCGCTTTCTTGTATAAATTCAACAAAGCGAAAAGGAGATCAATGTGATGAAACGTATTCTCGCACTCGTCCTGGCCGCAGCCATGGCTCTGTCTCTGGCCGCATGCGGCGGCGGTGGCAGCGCGTCTTCCGGAAATGGCAGCGCGTCCACCGCAGGTTCCGCCAGCTCCGGCGCCGCTTCTTCTGACGGTTCCACTCCCGCCGGCCCCGGCGGCAGCGGCACCTTCAAGCTGGGAGGCATCGGCCCCATGACCGGCGGCTCGGCACAGTACGGCATGGCTGCCATGACCGGCGCTCAGATCGCCGTAGACGAGATCAACGCCCTCGGTGGCGCCGTCCAGTTCGAATTCAAGTCCGAAGACGATGTGAACGTGGCGGAAACCGCGCTCAACGCCTACAACTCCCTGAAGGACTGGGGCATGCAGATTCTGGTGGGCACTGTCACCACCACCCCCTGTATCTCCGTCTCCAGCGAGGCCTACAACGACCGTATCTTCTGCCTGACTCCTTCCGCCTCCTCCATGGACGTGACCGCGGGCAAAGATAACATGTATCAGATGTGCTTCACCGACCCCAACCAGGGTATAGCCGGCGCCGAGTACATCAGCGAAAACTTCCCCGATGCCAAGATCGCCGTCATCTATAAGAACGACGATGCCTACTCCGTCGGAATCCGCGACGCCTTCTCCGAGAAGATGGGCGACTCCATTGTCTACGAAGGCACCTTTACCGAGGACACCCAGACCGACTTCTCCGTCCAGGTCGCCGCCGCTCAGGCTGCCAACGCGGACGTAATCTATCTGCCCATGTACTATCAGCCTGCCACCGTCATTCTGACCCAGGCCAGGTCCATCGGCTACGCTCCCACCTTCATCGGCGTGGACGGCATGGACGGCATCCTGGATCAGGAGGGCTTTGACATCACCCTCGCCGAGGATGTGCTCGTCATGTCCCCCTTCTCCGCCTCCTCCACCGACGACCGGACCGTCCAGTTCGTCACCACCTATCAGGAAAAGATGGGTCAGCTGCCCAACCAGTTCGCCGCGGACGGCTATGACTGCGTGTGGGCCATCTACGAGGCCATCAACGCCGCCGGCATCACTTCCGACATGGCCACGGATGAGATCTGCGACCAGCTGATCTCCACCTTCTCCTCCGGCAGCTTCAAGTTCACAGGCCTGACCGGGGCCGACCAGACCTGGAGCACCAACGGCGAAGTCACCAAGGTCCCCATGGCTTTCGTGATCAAGGACGGCGTATATACCACTCCCGAAGGCTGAATGTAAACAACGCAACCGGAGATGGCTGCCGGGGAATCCCTCCCCGGCAGCCCATCCCTGTTTCCATGTTCTATGGCGGATACGGGCCCGGCCCTCCCACGGCCGGACCGGTCTCTGCCATAGATCCAGCCGAACGGAAAAGAGAGGTGAGCGTGATTATGGTATTCTTCTCCTATGTCATTAGCGGTATCAGCCTGGGGAGCGTATACGCCATCATCGCCCTGGGCTATACCATGGTCTACGGCATTGCCAAAATGCTGAATTTCGCCCACGGCGATGTCATCATGGTGGGCGGTTATATCTCCTTCTGCGCCATCAGCTATCTGTCTCTGCCGCCTCTGGTGGCAGTCCTGCTGGCCATGGCCGTCTGCACGGTGCTGGGCGTCGTCATCGAGGGCCTGGCCTACCGTCCCCTGCGCCAGGCCGGTTCCCTGGCGGTTCTCATCACCGCCATCGGCGTCAGCTACTTTCTGCAGAACGCCGCACAGCTGATCTGGGGCGTCACCCCCAAGATCTACACCTCCGTAGCCTCCTTCCCCCTGCCGGAAGGTCTCTCCAGCCTGGGACTCACCAGCGAGGCGCTGGTCACCATCGTATCCTGCATTGTCATCATGCTGGCTCTCACCGCCTTCGTCAACCGCACAAAGATGGGCAAGGCCATGCGGGCCTGCTCCGAGGACAAGGGCGCCGCGCAGCTGATGGGAATCAACGTCAACCAGGCCATTTCCATGACCTTCGCCATCGGCTCGGCCCTGGCGGCCATCGCCGGCGTCCTGTTGTGCTCCTCCTATACCACCCTCTTCCCTACCACCGGCTCCATGCCGGGCATCAAGGCCTTCACCGCCGCCGTGTTCGGCGGCATCGGCTCCATCCCCGGCGCCTTCGTTGGCGGACTGCTGCTGGGCATCATTGAATCCATGGCAAAGGCCTACATTTCTACCGACCTGGCCAACGCCATTGTCTTTGCCGTTCTGATCGTGGTCCTGCTGGTGAAGCCAACCGGACTGCTGGGCCGCTATGTGCCGGAGAAAGTCTGAGGTGGCAGGGATGAACAGACTGAAAAAAACCACGGTGGTGGACTTCGCCACCTACATCGGCGTCACCATCGCCTTCCTGCTTGTCCTGGGCTGTCAGAAGGGGGGCCTTCTGACCAACGCCATGAACTCCTGGCTGGTCCCCATCTGCTGCTTCATCGTCATGTCCGTCTCCCTGAACCTGGTCGTAGGCATCTCCGGCGAACTGAGTCTGGGACACTGCGGCTTCATGTGTGTGGGCGCCTTCACCGGCATCATCGCCGGCATGAGCCTCAGCGATGTCATTCCGGTCGATTCCGTCCGCCTGCTCCTCGCCATTCTGGTGGGAGCCTTCTTCGCCGCCATCACCGGCGTTCTGGTGGGCGTGCCGGTTCTCCGCCTGCGGGGAGACTACCTGGCTATCGTCACGCTGGCGTTCGGGCAGATCATCAAGGATCTGATCAACTGTCTGCTGGTGGGCTATGACAGCAAGGGCCTTCACATCATCTTCAACATCGGCAAGAAAACCGTCAACGACCTCCATCTGGAAGCGGGCGGCGTGGCCATCATCAAGGGCGCCCAGGGAGCGGTCGGCATCCGGAAACTGGCCTCCTTCCCCGCCGGCTATCTGCTGGTGATGGTCTCCCTGATCGTGGTGCTCAACCTGGTCCGCAGCCGGGCCGGCCGCGCCATCATGGCCATCCGGGATAACCGCATCGCCGCCGAGAGCGTGGGGCTCAGCGTCACAAAATACAAGCTGATGGCCTTTGTCACCTCCGCCGCCCTGGCGGGAGCCGCCGGAGCCCTCTACGGTCTCAACTACGGCAGCCTGGTATCCAGCCGCTTCGACTTCAACACCTCCATCCTGGTGCTGGTCTATGTGGTTCTGGGCGGACTGGGCAACATCTGGGGCTCCATCATCGCCACGATCGTGCTCTATGTGCTGCCGGAAGCCCTGCGCCAGTTCGACGCCTACCGGATGCTGGTCTACGCCATCGTCCTCATCCTGGTCATGCTGGCCACCAACAACGAACACCTGAAAGAAATGCTCGGCCGCATTCTGCCCGGGAGAAAGGAGGCCGATTCGGATGGCTAAGGAATTCAGACGCGGCAAAATGGTTCCGGTTCCCAGCCACTCCATCGTCCCGGAGCGGGACGTAAACCGGCTGCCGGTGCTGGAATGTCAGCACCTGGGCATCGACTTCGGCGGTCTGACCGCCGTGGACGAATTCAACCTCACCATCGGACGCACGGAAATCGCCGGCCTCATCGGCCCCAACGGCGCCGGCAAAACCACCGTCTTCAACCTGCTGACCAAGGTCTATCAGCCCACCCGCGGCACCATCCTTCTCAACGGCAAGGACACCCATAGCATGACCACCTCCCAGGTCAACCAGAACGGCATCGCCCGCACCTTCCAGAACATCCGCCTGTTCTCCAACCTCACGGTGGAAGAGAACGTGAAGGTCGGTCTGCACAACCAGATCCGCTACCCCATGTGGGACGGTCTGCTGCGTCTGCCCCGGTTCTGGAAGCAGGAGAAGCTGGCCCATGAGAGCGCCCTGGAACTGCTGTCCATCTTCGGCATGCAGGACCTGGCCAGCCACGAAGCCGGATCCCTGCCCTACGGCGCCCAGCGGCGTCTGGAAATTGTGCGGGCCCTGGCCACCAACCCCTCTCTGCTTCTTCTGGACGAGCCAGCCGCCGGCATGAATCCCTCGGAGACGGCGGATCTGATGGAAAACATCGTCCGCATCCGGGATACCTTCCAGATCGCCGTCATGCTCATCGAGCACGACATGAACCTGGTCATGAACATCTGCGAGGGCATCTGCGTGCTGAACTTCGGCCGTATCATCGCCAAGGGCACCCCCGAGGACATCCAGGCGAACCCCGCCGTCATCGAAGCCTACCTGGGGAAGCAGAAGGAGGCGTAGCGCATGGAACCAATTCTGAGCGTTGAGAACATCAACGTCTATTACGGCAGCATCCACGCCATCAAGGGCATCTCCTTCGATGTCCGACAGGGCGAGATCGTGACCCTGATCGGCGCCAACGGCGCCGGAAAGTCCACCACCCTGAACACCATCTCCGGCCTGCTGCGCAGCCGCACCGGCTCCATCACCTTCCAGGGGGAGAAGCTGGGACACGTCCCCGCCCACAAAATCGTATCGAAGGGGCTGGCGCTGGTTCCCGAGGGGCGCCGGGTCTTCCTGCAGATGACGGTGGAAGAAAACCTGGAAATGGGAGCCTTTACGCAGAACAGTTCCACGATTCCGGAAAGTCTGGAACAGGTTTACACCCAGTTCCCCCGCCTGAAGGAGCGGCGTCGGCAGATCGCCGGCACTCTCTCCGGCGGCGAACAGCAGATGCTGGCCATGGGCCGGGCTCTCATGAGCCGCCCGAAACTGATGATGCTGGACGAACCCTCCATGGGTCTGGCGCCCATCCTGGTGGAGCAGATCTTCGAGATCATCCGCAGCCTGCACGCCGCCGGCTCCACCATTCTGCTGGTGGAACAGAACGCCCAGGCCGCCCTCAGCGTGGCAAGCCGGGGTTATGTGCTGGAAACCGGCCGTATCGTGACCTCCGGTACCGGAAAGGAACTGCTGGCCTCTCCGGACATCAAAAAAGCCTACCTGGGCGGCTGAATCCCGCCCGGCAGGCCTCGTCTCTTCCGATATCCCCGCTGTTCCGCCCGCCGGTCATCCATCCGGCGGGCCTTCTTTCCTTCGCCCCCGCAGACCTCCTGTTCTCTTTGGAACGTGGCGTCCCCGGAATGACGGATCTGATCGCCGGGAGCCGGGATACATTCCGGGCCGGAGCGCTCCCTCCGCGGGTACATGGTCCGCCCTTCGAACGCCCCGCCTTCGACCGGAAGCGCGAAAACGCGGCGGACCCTCCAGGGCACGCCGCGCCATATCGGATTCGCCGTCAGTCCTCCAGCATCCGGTAGCCGATCCCCAGTTCCGTATAGATATACCGGGGTTCGGAGGGATTCTCATGGAGCTTGCGGCGGATGTTTGCCATGTTCACCCGCAGAATCTGGTTGCTGGTGTTGCTGCCAAAGGGCCCCCACACGTGCTCCAGAATGAAGTCGTAGGTCAGGACCTTTCCGGCATGAATGGCCAGCAGCTCCAGTATTTTGAACTCGTTCTGAGTGAAGTGAATCTGCACGTTGCCCTGAAGCACCTGGTGGCGGGCAATGTCCACAACCAGGTCCTTGACCTTGTACACGTCGCGCTGGATGCCCTGGCTCATCTTCATGCGGTCCGAGCGCCGCAGCGTGGTGCGGATCCGGGCCAGCAGCTCCGAGACCCCGAAGGGCTTGACCACATAGTCGTCCGCTCCCATGTCAAGGGCCCGCACCTTCTCGGATTCCCGGTCCCGGGCGGAGATGATGATCACCGGAACCTCCCGCGGAAGGTCGCTGAGCTGCGTCAGCACATCCAGTCCGTCCATGTCCGGAAGCCCCAGATCCAGCAGCACCAGATCCGGCCCATGGGAGAAGAAGAGGGAGAGGCCCTCCTTGCCGCCCGCGGCGGGAATCGCCTTATAGTCGCTGGCGGACAGGGCGCGGCAGATGAAGTTGCTGATCGCATGCTCGTCCTCAATCACCAGTATGGTACGCTTTTCGCTCATGCTTCCATCGGTACCTCCTCCATGTGCAGACCAAAACGGAAAACAGCCCCGCCATCCGGCGCGTTTTCAGCCTCGAAAAATCCGCCGTGCGCCTTGATGATGCTCTGGCAGACCGACAGGCCGATGCCCATTCCCCGGGTGGAGTCGGCGGAATTGCCTACCCGCAGAGGGCGTCCGTCCCGAATGGCCTCCAGCACCTCGTCCGAGAGCCCTGTGCCATGGTCCCGGACCTCGACCACCGCCCAGTCATCCCGGCGGTACAGTTTCATGACAATATGTTCGGTATCTCCGGAGTGACGCACCGCATTCTCCAGGAGATTGACCATGACCTGCTTGATGAGCATGGAATCCATGGGCAGGTAGAGAAGATCCTCGGACAGTTCCAGCTGAACGTTCCCGAGGGGGAAGCGGCGCTTCAGCGTGAGAACGGCGTCCCCCGCCACCTCCTCCAGCATCTCCTCCCGCTTTTTGAGGGGAACCACCCCGTCTTCGATCCGGGTGACAGAGAGAAGATTCTCCACCATGTTAATAAGCGCGTCCGCGTCGCTTTTGATATCCTGCAGCATGGCCACATTCCGCGGCGAGACCTCCGGTGTGCTCAGAAGCACGGAAGCCGTGCCGGCGATGGCTGTGAGAGGGGTGCGCAGATCATGGGAAACCGCCCGCAGGATATTGCTGCGGATGGTCTCCTGGGCCGACTGGAGCTGGATGGCGGCCTTCTCCTCGTTCAGCTTCTGATTCTGCTCAAACAGAAGTTTGGTATTGCGCTCTCGGGCCTCTGCGTCCTGGGCCTGCTGGCGTACCCGGGACGTAAGAGCGCAGACCACAAGGGAAATCGCCAGCATGGACAGCATGGTCACGGGGTAGCCCTTCTGGCTCAGAGAAAATTCGTCATAGGGCGCCATGAAGGAGTAATTGGTGATCACGGCCCCGAAGACCGAGGCCACAAGGCCGAAGATATACCCTTCCGTCAGCAGGGAAATAAAGACCACCGCCAGCACGAAGACCAGCGCGGAGTTGTTTTCGCCTCCGGTATGTCCGATCAGAAAGTGACTGATCAGATACGCGCAGCCCAGGAAGAAGACCGTGGCCGTGAGGCCCCGGGGCACCGGCGGAATCCGCAGGAACCACTTCGCCAGCACCCGCCAGGAGCGCTGAAGCTGTTCTTTCAGTTCCATGGCATACCACCTCCATAAGGGCCCATTTCACCGTATATACTATAGCAGAAAAGCCGCCGCATGTATACCGGAACTGAATATGGGTGACCATTTTTTAGCGTCATCTTAACAGCAGGGCATTTCGCCGAAAAGAACCGGCAATCCGCCCCCGCTTCCGGCATCCTGACCCTTTTTTTACCGGTTGGCCTGTGCTATACTGTGCCAAGTTCCAACCCGGGAGGTATCACATTTTGGAGAAACTTTACGAGCAGAACGCCTTCCTGAAACGCTTCACCGCCCATGTGGTGTCCTGTACGCCCGGTCGGAAGGGGTTCGAAATCCGTCTGGATCAGACCGCTTTCTACCCGGAGGGCGGAGGCCAGCCCTGGGATCTGGGCACCCTGGGAGGCGTTCGGGTCCGGGAGGTCCACGAGCGGGACGGCCACGTGGTCCACACCTGCGCCGGCGCGCTGGAAGAGGGCTCCGAGGTGGAAGGCATCCTCGACTGGAGCCGCCGCTTCGACCTCATGCAGCAGCACTCCGGGGAGCACATCGTCTCCGGCTTCGCCCACGCCCGCTGGGGCTGCGACAACGTGGGCTTTCACATGGGGAGCGACGTGATCACCATCGACCTCAACCGCGTCCTGGACGGAAAGGATCTGGAATGGCTGGAGGACGCTGTCAACCGCTATATCTGGGAGGATCATCCCACGATCATCACGTATCCCACACCGGAGGAACTGGACGCGCTGGACTACCGCAGCAAGAAGGAGCTGACCGGCCAGGTGCGCATCGTCTCGTTCCCCGGCGGAGACACCTGTGCCTGTTGCGGCACCCATGTGACCTCTACGGGGCAGATCGGGCTGGTAAAACTGCTGGGCGCCGTCCGCTTCCGGGAGGGGGTCCGCATCGAACTGGTCTGCGGCGGACGGGCCATGGCCTGGCTCAACCGCGCGGCCGCTCAGAACCACCACGTGTCCAATCTCCTCTCCGCAAAGGTCTTCGAGACCGGCGCCGCCGTGGAGCGGCTTCTGGAGGAGCGGGACCGGCTCAAGGCCCGCCTGCAGACTCTGGAAGAACAGCATCTGGCGGCCATCGCCCGGCGCTGCGCCGGCGCGGGCCATCAGGTCGTCTTTGAAGACGATCTCTCCCCGGACGCCCTGCGCCGCCTGTGCGACAGCGTGCTGCAGGTCTGCGGCGGCTGGTCCGCCTGCTTCACCGGCGACGAGGAGCACGGCTACCGCTACGCCATCGGGTGCCCGGAGGGAACAGACGACCTGCGCCCTGTGATCCGGGAGCTGAACCGGAGCCTTCACGGACGGGGTGGCGGACGGGCCAACTTCGTTCAGGGGTCCTTCTCCTCCGGGCGGAAATCCATAGTGGATTCCCTTAATAATCTCCAGAACTGGTCATTTTTGGGGCTTTAGAGGCCCAAAATCAACCATTTTCCATTAAAGATCCCGTTAAGAAACCAGCGGGCATATTGCGCCGGACCGGTCCCCGGTGCTATATTAGGAATCGTGATCAGGCTGAGATCGTGCCCCCTGTTGCCCCCCGTTCCCGCCTGTCACGCATCACCCAGAAAGGAGCTTCGGCCATGACAGACATTACGACCGTTGGCGAAATTCTAATCGATATGACCCAAACCGGGGTGAACGAAAACGGAATCGGAGTATTTGCAGCGAACCCCGGAGGCGCTCCCGCCAACGTGGCCGTCGCTGCGGCGCGTCTTGGCGCCTCCACCGCCTTCCTGGGCAAGGTAGGGCGTGACGCCTTCGGGGATACTCTGCTCCAGACTCTGCAGGACAACCATGTGAATACGGAAGCGGTCCGACGGGGCGGCCAGGCCACCACCATGGCCATCGTCACCGTAGCTCCCGACGGGGAGCGATCCTTCAGCTTTATCCGGGGCGCGGATCAGGACCTGTCCGCCTCCGAGATCGAGGACAGCAAGCTGGCCTCCACCCGGTTCCTGCACTTCGGTTCCGTCAGCCTCACCGCCGGACCTTCCCGCTCCGCCACCATCTATGCCGCCCGGGAAGCACGCGCCAAGGGCGCGCTCATCAGTTATGACCCCAACTTCCGGCCGGCCCTGTGGCCCGCCGTCGACTCCGCCCTGCAGTGGATGTCCATCCCCCTGCCCCTGGTGGATGTGATCAAGCTGTCCGAGGAGGAGCTTCCCCTCATCACCGGCACCAGCGACCTGACGGAAGGCACCGCCGCCCTCTTCAACCGCGGCATCCGTCTGTGTCTCGTTACCCTGGGCGGCGCCGGCGTCTTCTACCGCTGGCAGGATCGCACCGGAACGGTTCCCGGCTTCAAAGTCCAGGTCAAGGACACCAATGGCGCCGGCGACACCTTCCTGGGCGCTGTCCTCAGCCAGCTGGCCCGCCGGACCAATGGTCCTCTCACCGGCCTCACCGCCGAGGAACTGGAGGAGATCCTGGTCTTCGCAAACCGGGCCGCCGCCCTCACCTGCTCCCGCAGCGGAGCGATTCCCGCCATGCCCACGCTGGAGGAAGTGGAGAACTTCCACCCCTGAGCATGCTCTGCGACCCCCCTGTCGCACGTTTCCTCTCCGCCCGGTCTCAGACCCGGGCGGTTTTCTTTTGCCCTGTCCGGCCGGCCCCCCAGGGGGACCGGCCGGTTTTTCGCTTCAGATCCGGGAACAGAGGCTCAGAGCACCGCCTTGATGCGCTCCACGGCCTCCCGGGTGGCGTCCGCGTCCCCGAAGGCGGTCAGGCGGATATAGCCTTCTCCGCTGGGACCAAAGCCGGCGCCGGGCGTGGTAACCACGCAGGCCTTCTTCAGCAGCAGATCAAAGAGATCCCAGGAGCCCATCCCCTCCGGGCCGCGGGCCCAGATATAGGGGGCGTTGACGCCGCCATAGACGGCGAGGCCGGCGGCGGACAGGCCGTCCCGGATGACTTCGGCGTTGCGGCGGTAATACGCGATGGCCTGGGCAGTCTGTGCCCGACCCTCGTCGGTCAGAGATGCCTCCGCGGCCCGCTGAATCACGTAGGGCACGCCGTTGAACTTGCTGGCACGCCTCCGGTTCCAGAGGGCGTGGAGGGAAGCGCCGCCCCGCTCCAGTTCCTTGGGAATCACGGTATAGGCGCAGCGGTTCCCGGTAAAGCCGGCGGTCTTGGAGAAGGACCGGAACTCAATGGCGCAGGTCCGGGCACCTTCCACCTCAAAGATGGAGTGGGGAACGTTCTCCTCGGTGATGAAGGCCTCGTAGGCGCTGTCAAAGAGGATGATGGAGCCATGCTGGTTGGCGAAATCCACCCAGACCTTCAGCTGATCCTTCGTGGCGGCAGCGCCGGTGGGGTTGTTGGGAGAGCAGATGTAGATCAGATCCGGCACCCGTCCCTCGGGCAGCTCCGGCACAAAGCCGTTCTCGGCCGTACAGGGCAGATACACCAGGTTGGTCCAGCGCTGGCCATCGTATTCTCCGGCCCTGCCGTCCATGGCATTGGTGTCCACATAGACGGGATAAACGGGGTCGCAGACCGCCACCACGTTGTCCGCGGAGAAGATATCCCCGATCATGCCGCAGTCGCTCTTGGCGCCGTCCGAAACGAAGATCTCGTCGTCCGCGATCTCCACGCCCTGGCGCTTATAGTCCGCCTGGATGGCGTAACGCAGCCAGTCGTAGGCGGTGCAGGTCTCCTCGCAGTAGCCCCGGAAGGTCTCCTTGTGCCCCATCTCCTGGGAAGCCTTTACCATGGCCTCCACCACGACGGGGGCCAGCGGCCGGGTCACGTCGCCGATGCCCAGACGGATAATGGGCATGGGGGCCTGGTCCTGAAAGGCCCGGGTCCGGCGGCCGATCTCCTGGAACAGATAGCTGCCCGGCAGCTTCAGATAGTTTTCGTTCACCTTGACCATAGTCAAACAGCTCCTTGGTTGTCATCATTGCAAATCCCGGCATGGCCGGGCGGGAAGCGCTTTTCGGTTATTATCCCTGATTCGCAGAAAGATGTCAATCCGGAATTTCCACCGAAATGCCTCTCCGGAATGCCCCGGATTCCGTGAGGACTCCCGTCCGGGATTCCAGGCCGGCCTCAAAAGGCCAGACCGGAGGCGCCTG
This sequence comes from uncultured Oscillospiraceae bacterium, assembly GCA_947629775.1. Taxonomy (GTDB): domain Bacteria; phylum Bacillota; class Clostridia; order Oscillospirales; family Oscillospiraceae; genus Lawsonibacter. Next base: position 95,812 of record CANRFA010000005.1, on the reverse strand, counting down.
GCGCCGCCCCTTCGGCACAGAACACCTTCAGGCGCTCCTCCAGATCCCGGTAGAACCAGGCCAGATGAATTCTGTCCACCAGAGCGTGATGGGCCAGCACGGAAACCGGCATCCGCACCCGCCCGTCCGCCTCCCGCTGAAACTTCCCCCAGGAGATCCTGGGATTGGAATCCCCGCCGGTGGGCTGCAGCAGGGCCGTATAGGGCAGCCAGGGCAGCGTGGTCACAAAGAGACAGCTGTCCGGGTCCCCATCCTCCTGGAAGGCCCCCTGCCGAGCCACCGCCCGGGCCTTCTCCGCCTGCCGGAACCACTCCTCCGTCTCCATGTGGTGATGAAGCGTACAGTAGCGGTAAGTGGTGTCCTCCAGCAGCTCAATATGGGAAGTGGGACACTCGTCGTACTCAATGATTCCCCCGTCCCGCACCCGCTGGCGGAAGGGAGCGATTCCGTCCGCCGCAAGGGCCGCCACATGCAGAAATGCAAGATAGAAGGAGCGGTCATGGGCGCGGCACCATGCCGTCAGTTCAGTCACATCCACCGGCACGGTCACGCCGGCGAAGGGATTGGCCAGGGAGCAGAAATAGCGGAAGTGGTCCGCCCGCGGATAGCGGCTCAGATCTATGACGTGAAACATGGGACTTCTCCTTTCGCACTCCGTTTTCCAGGCGGAGCCGGAATCTCCTTATTTTACCATATTTTCCTGTCCCGTTCAAGTCCCGATTTCCGAAGTGGCCGCCTCATCCCCGGTCCCGGCCGTTCCTTCCGAAGTGGTCCCTGCCCTTCCGAAGAAAAAAGAGGGCCCCGCCCGAAGGCAGGGTCCTCCCTTCCCGGTCCGGGAAGATGAAAAAGGGATGGGGAACGCTCAGTATTTCGCGCAGACCGGCGCGTTGGCCTTCGCGGAGGCCTCGTCGAACCAGACCAGGTTGTTCCCGGTGGCCTTGTCAAACAGCTGCAGCAGGTCCGCCGGGAAAGAGAAGTTCACCGTCTTCGCGGTGCCATTGATCAGGCCCTGGTCCAGGCCCACAGTGGAGACGATTAGAACCACCTCGTCCCCCTGGCAGTCCGTGTGGATATGGAGGGAGGAGCCCATCATTTCGGTGACCTCGATGCGGCCGGTGAGGCCGTTGTTGCCCAGAACCACGTGATCCGGACGGATGCCGGCCACGATGTCGCAGGGCTGCTGGTTCCTGGCCTTCAGCGCCTTCTGGTGGGTCTCGGACAGCTCGAAGTCCCTGCCCTTGATGGAAGCCCAGTACTTCCCGTTCTTCAGCACCAGCTTCGCGTCATTGAAGAAGTTCATCTGGGGGGTGCCGATGAAGCCGGCCACGAAGAGGTTCACGGGGCAGTTGTACAGTTCCTGAGGCGTGCCGATCTGGTTGACAAAACCGTCCTTCATGATCACGATGCGGTCGCCCAGGGTCATGGCTTCGGTCTGGTCGTGGGTGACATACATGAAGGTGGTATGGATGCGCTGGCGCAGCTTGATGATCTCGGCGCGCATCTGGTTGCGGAGCTTGGCGTCCAGGTTGGAGAGCGGCTCGTCCATCAGGAGCACCTTGGGCTCGCGGACGATGGCACGGCCGATGGCGACCCGCTGCCGCTGGCCGCCGGACAGGGCCTTGGGCTTGCGGTCCAGGTACTGGGTGATGCCCAGGATCTCTGCGGCCTCGTTGACCTTCTTATCGATTTCGTCCTTGGGAACCTTCTTCAGCTTCAGGGAGAACCCGATGTTGTCCCGGACGGTCATGTGGGGATAGAGAGCGTAGCTCTGGAAGACCATGGCGATGTCCCGGTCCTTGGGCGCCACGTCGTTGCAGCGTTTATCCCCGATGTACAGGTCTCCCCCGGAGATATCCTCCAGGCCGGCCACCATCCGCAGGGTGGTGGACTTGCCGCAGCCGGAGGGACCGACCAGCACGATGAACTCCTGGTCCTTGATGTCGATGTTCACGTCGTGAACGGCGGTTACCTTATTGTCATAGACCTTCTTCAGTCCTTTGATCGTTACACTTGCCATAACTCTGGCTCTGAGGCCCCGGCCTTCGCCCGGACCTCTCGCACCGGCCACATGGGCCGGACTGCCCTACGGCAGGTCTCCACGCTGCCGCACCGCGAGCCTCACGGAATTTCAGACCTCCTTGTTTTTACGGCCGACGCCCCGGATGTGGAGCGGACGGCGACCGCGGTCAGAGTGGGCACCGGCCCCGGAAATCGACCCGTCAGTCGGGGCGGTTCTCCGGAACCAGACGCCGGAATGCCATGCGGAAGAAGAAGCTGTTCAGGTAGGCCACCACGGCGAATACGCCGAAGGCCCACAGAAAGACAGCCACATTAAGAGCGGCGGGATTCAGAAAGAAGGACAGCCAGATGGCCCCGCCGGTGACGGCCAGAGTACAGAGGGTCCAGGGAAGGGCCGCGGCACTGAGCAGGGCCGCCGTCTTAAAGGTCTGGCCCACCTTCATGCGGTACTTCGCCTGCAGCGGAAAGAGATACTGGAACACCGCCAGCCAGAGGAAAGCCAGAACCAGGAAGGTAATCCGGTAGGATCTGCCCAGAGGGCCTTCCATGGCTCCCACCGCCAGGTGGTAGGCCCCCAGCAGCGCGAACACCGCCGCGCTGAGAAGGCCCAGCGCCGTACCCCGCCTGAAGTGGCGGCGGAAGGCATTCCAGAACTGCCGGAGGATAAAGGATTCCTCCCGTTCCTCCACGATGCTCAGGGTGCAGTCATAGAGGGCGCACAGGGACGCCCCTGCGGTGAACAGCGGCAGGGAGAAGATGCAGAAGAGCACGTTGCAGAACACCAGGTCCGCCAGTGTGCCCAGGGCGTTCATCAGGGGACTCTCCAGCGCGAACATCCGTCTCATGGCCGGCTCCTTTCCGATTGAAACTGATTCTTACTTGACGGCGCCTTCCACCATGCCGCTCATGATCTGCTTCTGGGCAATGAGGAAGATAATGATCATGGGAATCATGGCCAGCAGGGCGGCCGTGAGGATCAGGTCCCATTGCTTCACGTAGGACCCCACAAAGGCCTGAACCGCCACGGGCAGGGTCTTGACCTTGCCGTTCTGGCCCAGCATCAGGGAGGGCAGCAGGTAGTCGTTCCAGATCCACATGCCGTTGAGGATCGTAACGGTCACCACCGACGGCCGCAGCAGGGGGAACACGATGCGGAAGTAGATGCCCTCGTAGGAGCAGCCGTCAATGGCGGCCGCCTCCTCCAGGTCATAGGGGACGGTCTTCACCATGCCGGTGAGGATAAACACGGTCATGGCACCGCCAAAGCCGCAGTAGGCGAACACGATACCGGGAATGGACTGCAGCATGGGCAGTCCCACAAAGTTGCCCACATCCCGGAAGGTGGAGATCATGGGCAGCATGACCACCTGGAAGGGGATGATCATGGAGGCGATGAACACCATGTAGATGGCGGTGGACCACTTTGTCTTGTTGCGGCAGATGACCCAGGCCGCCATGCCCCCGAAGAGAGCCAGCAGAATCAGGGAGACGATCGTAATGAGGGCGGAGGTGCCGAAGGCGAACCAGAAACTGAAGTTGGAGTTGTTGATGACGTTGGTGAGGTTCGTCATCAGCTGGCCGATGCTGGCGCCGGTCATGCCGATGGGGTCCGCCACGATGCTGGTGGCGCTCTTGAAGACGTTCAGCACCACCAGGATGAAGGGCATCAGGGTGTAGAGGGCGACGGCCACGGCGATCACCATGACAATCACAAACTCGGAGGTTTTCATTTTCGTCTTCATTACATCTCAACCTCCTTCTTGTTGGACACCCGTACCTGAATCAGGGAGACGCAGGCCAGGATGATGAAGAACAGGACGGCTTTGGCCTGGCCGAGGGCGTAACTGTTCTTGGAGATGGCGGTATTGTAGATGTTCAGCGCCAGCATCTGGGTGCCGTTGGTCAGGTACTGACCCATGAAGTCCTGCACGGAACCGGTGCCGTTGGTCAGCGCCATGTTCACGTCGAACTGCTTGAAGGCAGAGGTCAGGGTGAGGAAGGTGCAGATGGTGATGGTGGAGGCGATCATGGGGATCTTGATGCGGATCAGGGTGGTGAAGGCGTTGGCGCCGTCAATGGCGGCCGCCTCCAGCACATCTCCGGGAACGGTTACAAGGCCATTGACGTAGATCAGCATGATGTAGCCGGCGTACTGCCAGATGTAGACCACAATGATGGCCGCGAAGGCGGTGGGGGTATTGCTCAACAGGGAGACGCCGTTGGAGGAGAGCTGGATCAGCACGTTGTTGAAGACGAACTGCCATACATAGCCCAGCACGATCCCGCCGATCAGGTTGGGCAGGAAGTAGGCGGCCCGGAAGAAGCCCACGCCCTTGAGGCGGCTGGTGCACAGCAGCGCCAGGGCAAAGCCTACCAGATTCACCAGGATCATGTTGAAGAGCACGAAGAGCACCGTGATGATCAGGGACCAGAGGAAACTGACCTCCTTGAACATGGTGATGTAGTTGCCCAGACCGACAAACTTCGTGTACTGAATGCCGGTCCAGTCCGTCATGGAGTAGAAGATGCCAAGACACAGGGGGATGATAACGGTCACGGCAAAGGTAAAGAGCAAAGGGATCAGGAAGAGGAAGTTGATGATGTCCTTGTGGCGGGTCAGGGTCGGGAACAGATAGAGCCCGGCCAGGAAGCAGGCCACGCCGATCACCAGCATGGGGCCTCGATACGAAGCCCGGTTGCCCATGAAGTCCAGGGCCAGCGACCCCACCAGCAGGGCCGCGCCGCCAATCAGAAGCACCAGCGACAGCAGCTTTCTGCCTGTGCCGGAAGATTCCATTTCAGCAGACTCCTTTCTTGTTCAGTTTACGCGGAAGCGGGCAGCCAGGGAGAATCCGCGCTGCCCGCTCCGGGAGTTACAGGTTGCTTTCGATGGAAGGTCCGGCTCAGCCGCCGTAGCAGGAGGCGCACACCTGCTGCATGACCTTCACGAAACCGGCGGTATCCATCTTGCCCGGGGCGAAGTCGTTGAAGACCTGGCCGGTGTAGTTCTGGGCGAGGCCTTCCTTATTGCCCAGCCAGTGCCATGCGGAAGTCTTGCCGGCGTTCTGGTAGTCGATGATGGTCTGGGCGAAGGGGTCGGTGGCTACATAGGTGCAGGATTTGAAGGGGGAGATAAAGCCCGCTTCCATGACGAGCACTTCCTGGGCCTCGTCGGTGGTCAGCCACTGCAGGAAGGCCTTGGCGGCATCCACGTTGCCGTCCTTATAGACCGCCCACCAGGAGGGGGAGTTGGTGAGGATGGTGTCGATGCCGTCCTCGAAGGCATAGGGGACCATTCCTACCTTGAAATTACCAGCGGCGGCGTACTGCTCGGCGTCGTCAGAGGTCATGGTGGCGCCGATCCAGGAGCCCTGGGTCACAAAGGCGTACTTGCCGGAGGCAAAGTTCAGGATCTGCTGATCGTAGGTGCCGGAGATCATGTTGCTGTTGTCGGCGTACTGCTGCAGAAGGGCAACGAATTCCGCAAACTTCGTAAAGCGGGCCTCGTCCAGCTTGCCGCCGTCGCTCAGCAGGTCGAAATAAGTGGTGTCATCCCGGGACAGACCGGCGTCCTCATAGTTGGCAAACACGTGGTTGCCGGTAGACCAGTAGAGGTTCACAGGCTCGGTGTAGTAACCCACCACGGCGGTCAGGCCCAGTTCGTCCTTCATGCCGTCGATCTTCGCAAAGGCGTCCGCGAAAGCCTGGGGACCGGTCAGCGTGGCGGGATCCACACCGGCCTTCTCCAGAATATCCGCGTTGTAAGCCAGGCCAACCGCTTCCACGGTGTAGGGGAAGCCCACAGTACCATCCTCGTTCACGTAAGCGGAATCAGTATCGGAGGCCCAAGCCTCGCCGCTCATGTCAGCCAGCAGGCCCTTCCAGTTGGCGAAGTCGGTGTCGCCGCCGTTGACAAAGATGTCCGGCATGTTGGCGGCCTGGTAGTAGCCCTTCAGGGTGCCCTGGATGTCGATGCCGCCGCCCATGGACTCAATCTCCACGTGGGTTCCGGTCTCCTCTTCGTACATCTGGGCCAGCTTCTTCAGCTGGGCGTCGATCTCGATCTTGCCGTTGACCAGGCGGATTCCCTCGCCGGAGGAGGAGCCGCCGCCGGAGGGCGTACTGGCGGACGAACCGCCGGAGCCGCTGCCGCCAGCGGCTCCGCCTGCGGACGATCCGCCGGCAGAGGTACCGCCACCGCCGCCGCAGGCGGCCAGGCTCAGCGCCATGGCGCCGGCCAGGAGAAGCGCGAACAGTTTCTTCATTTTTGTTTCCCATCCTTCTTCATTATTTTTGCAGAGGAATATACCTCTTACAAACAAGATAGAACATAGAACGATATATGTCTATACTATATCCGGTATTGGGTGCCGCCTCCCGGTTCCCTGAAAGGGAAGCGGCACCGCGTCCAAAGCCCCGTCAGAGACTCCAGACACCGGCCTGCCAGGGTGCGAGGGACATCTCCCGCTCCAGCGTGCCGTCCATATTTCCCAGGATCTGGTCGCTGCGGGTCCAGACAACCTCCTCCGGAACCCGAAAGGTTCTCCGCTCCGCAGACAGATTGCAAACAATCAGAAGCTTCCGCTCCTCCAGCGTCCGGGTAAAGGCGAAGACCGCCTCGTCCTCCGGGGCCAGCAGTGCATAGTGGCCATAGACCACAACATCCGACCAGGGGCTGTCCTGGCGCAGGGCGATCAGTTTCCTGTAGTAATGCCATACGGAGTCCGGGTCCGCCTGCTCCGCATTTGCGTTGATGGTCCGGTAATTGGGGTTGACCGCAATCCAGGGAGTGCCGGTGGTAAATCCTGCGTTCTCCGTATCGTCCCACTGCATGGGGGTACGGGCGTTGTCCCTGCTCTTGTACGCAATGGCCCGGAACAGTTCCTCCGGCTCCCGAAGTCCCGCCTGAGTCAGCTCCCGAAAGGCGTTGAGGGATTCGATGTCCCGGAACTCCTCCAGCGAAGTAAAGGGATAGTTCGTCATGCCCAGTTCCTCTCCCTGGTAGACGTAGGGCGTCCCCTGCATCAGATGGAGAGCTGTGGCAATGCATTTCGCGCTCCGGGGCGACTGATCTCCCAGCCGGGAAGCCACCCGGGGCTGATCATGGTTGCAGAAGAAAAGAGAGTTCCATGCCTTCCCCTCCAGCTCCTGCTGCCAGCGGCTCAGATTGGCCTTGAGGGCGGGAATGGAGATCCGCTTCGTACACCACTTGCCATCCGGACCGGCATCCAGGCCCACATGCTCAAACTGGAAGACCATGTTCAGCTCGGTCCCATCGACGTTGGCATAGCGTTTCGCCTCCTCGATGGTAACCCCGGCGGTCTCCCCCACGGTCATCAGGTCATAGCGGGAAAGGACCCGGCGGTTCATCTCCTGCAGAAATTCGTGCACCCGGGGCCCGTTGCAGGTTACCTCGGAGCTCCCGTAGAGGCCCCCATATGTGGGGGCGTCTGTCCAGGGCTCCTGCGGCTTGGAGATCATGGAGATCACATCCATGCGGAAGCCGTCGATGCCCTTTTCGCACCACCAGGTCATCATATCGAAGACCGCGTCCCGCACCGCAGGGTTCTCCCAGTTCAGGTCCGGCTGCTTCTTCGAGAAGAAGTGAAGGTAATACATACCGCTCCCTTCGTCCCGCTCCCAGGCGGAGCCGGAGAAGCAGCCGCCCCAGTTGGTAGGCGGCGTGCCGTCCGCCTTCCCCTCCCGCCAGATGTAGAAGTCCCGCTTCGGGTTATCCCGGGAGGAGCGGCTCTCCACAAACCAGGGATGTTCGTCCGACGTGTGGTTCACCACCAGGTCCATCACCAGGCGCATGCCCCGGGCGTGAACGTCAGCCAGGAGGGCGTCAAAGTCCTCCATGGTCCCGAAGTCCTCCATGATGGCCTGATAGTCCGCGATGTCATAGCCGTTGTCGTCGTTGGGCGAACGATAGATCGGGCTCAGCCAGAGGATGCGGACTCCCAAGGCCTGCAGGTAATCCAGACGGGAGCGGATCCCGTTCAGGTCCCCGATCCCATCCCCGTTGGAATCACAGAACGACCGGGGATAGATCTGGTACACCACCTGCTCCTTCCACCATGCCCGCTTCATCGCTTTTTCCTCCTTCACGCTTCCCCCGACGGCAGCCGGTTCACCGCTGTCCGTCCTCCCTTCCCGTCCACAGAAAGAAGTGGAAACGGGAGAGGAACCTGTCTGATAGCCTTACTGTAGCACACGATTTCGACCCTGTAAACAGGTTACGGCCATTACCTGCTTTCGCAACAAACCGCCCCCGGGGAAAATGTGGATTTCGTCGGTTAACTGCGTAACCTTCCGGTCCTTCCGGAACTGGGGACCTGTGTCAGACGGACTGGCGGCTCACCAGAGACACCGGCAGCTGGTGACAGCGGGCCTGGTACGCCGGGTCCCGCAGGGAGGTCACCAGCTCCTGCACCGCGATACAGGCCTTCCGGGAAAAGTCCTGGCGTACGGTGGTCAGGCGGGGAATGGAAAAGCGGGAGGCCTCCTGGGAATTGTCAAAGCCGGCGATCCCGATATCCAGCGGAACGCGGACTCCCCACTCCGCCAGATAGCTCATGGCCTCCATGGCCAGCGTGTCCGAGGTGAAAAAGATGGCGGTCTTCCGTTTGAAGGGAACCTGCCGGGCAATCTCCCGATAGCGCTTCTCCCGCTCCCGCAGGGAACTGCCAAGGGGAAGGAACTCCAGACGCCGCTTTTCCTCCCGAACCAGGGGAGAATCCCGCAGACTCTGCACCCCCAGCCAGCGGCGGTGATCGATGCCGAAATCCGCCGCGCCGCCGACGTATATGGTCTCGTAGCCCAGTTCCAGCAGGTGCTGCGTCATCAGACGGCCTCCGCCTTCGTCGTCCAGCCCCACGTCCGGAACCAGGTATTCCTCGCCCGGTTTTCCATAGGCGTCAATGGAAATCATGGGCTTGCGCAGAAGGTTGTAGAGCTTGCCGCAGTCCGAAATGGAAAAGGAGACCGCAATCACCCCGTCCACATCCCACTTCATCAGGGTCTGGATGATCTCCTCGATATCCTGGGAGGCGTAGAGCATCATGCTGTATCCCTCCCGCCGCAGTTCCTGCTCGATGCTGCCCGTCACGACCCCATAGAAGGGATCCGAGAGCACAGACTCCTCAAACCACAGGTGGTAATGAATGATGACCGCCACCAGTTTCCCCTGGTTCCGGCCCTCCAGACGGCCGGGGTCCGGCTGCGCCTCATACCCCATCTCGTCCATGAGGTGACGGATCCGGGCCACAGTCTCCGCGGAAACCTTACGGGACTTGCCGTGAATCACGTTGGAGACGGTTGCGGTGCTGACTCCTGCCCGCTCCGCGATCTCTCGGATGGTAACCATGGTGTCCTCCTTCTTCGCAGCCGCGGCCTTCTTCCGCGGTCTTCGCGCTCTGTTTTCCGGCGACCCGGAGCCCGGAAGGAGCCGGTCCTCCGCCCGCCCCGGTTTCCGCCTCGGATGGCCCGGCCCCTGTCTTGTGGATTGTGCCCAAGCCGGGAATCATTTCGCGTTTCGTATGTACTTATATTATAAGGGTAATTTCCGGAACCGCAAGCCCGGAATAGTGCACGAAAATCACACGCGGTTTCCGTATGAAACGCTGGTAATGGCCGTAACCGGTTTACAGCCTCCCGTTTGTGTGCTAAGGTAACATGAAAAACATCTCCGGCGCCGGCGTCTTCGCCGGTTCCGGGTTTCAGACTGGAGGCTTTCTTTCCATGGAACGCAAGTGGTGGCACGGCAAAACCGCTTACCAGATCTACCCCAAGAGCTTTCAGGACACCAACGGCGACGGCATCGGCGACCTGCAGGGCATCATCCGCCGGCTGGACTACCTGAAGGAACTGGGCGTGGATATCGTCTGGATCTCTCCCATCTACTGCTCTCCCCTGGCTGACCAGGGCTACGACATCTCGGACTACCGCGCCATTGACCCCCGCTTCGGCACCATGGAGGACATGGAGGAGCTGCTGGCGGAAGCGAAGAAGCGGGACATCGGGATCGTCATGGACCTGGTGGTCAACCACTGCTCGGACGAGCACGAGTGGTTCCGGAAAGCCTGCGAGGACCCGGAGGGTCCCTATGGCAGGTACTTCTACATCCTTCCCTGGCACGAGGGCGACCCCCTGCCCTGCAACTGGCGCGGCGCCTTCGGCGGCTCCGTATGGTCGAAGCTGCCCGGTCACGAGGACCGGATCTATTATCACGCCTTTCACCGCAAGCAGCCGGACCTCAACTGGGAGAACCCGGAGGTCCGTCAGGAAATCTACGCGATGATCCGCTGGTGGCTGGACAAGGGGCTGGCCGGCTTCCGGATCGACGCCATCATGAACATCAAAAAGCTGCTTCCCTTCCGGGACTTCCCGCCGGACCGGGAAGACGGTCTGTGCGGCCTGGAGACGGTGCTGCGGAACACCGAAGGTGTGTTGGACTTTCTGGACGAGATGGCGGAGCAGACCTTCCGGCCCTATGAGGCCTTCACGGCCGGTGAGGTCTTCAACGAGAAGGAAAAGGACCTGCCGCGGCTCATTGGGGACCACGGTGTTTTCTCCTCCATGTTCGACTTTGCCGAGACCGTCCTGGACCACAGTCCTCTGGGCTGGTACGCCGCCCCGGAAATCACCCCGGACCAGTACAAGGCGGCCTGCTTTGCCAGCCAGCGGCGGGTGGACGGCATCGGCTTCCTGTGCAACATCATCGAAAACCACGACGAACCCCGGGGCGTCAGCCACTACCTCCCCGCCGGCATCCATGCCCCGGAGGCGAAGAAGATGCTGGGCGGCCTCAACTTCATGCTCCAGGGACTTCCCTTCCTCTTCCAGGGGCAGGAGATCGGCATGGAGAACCTGGCCTGCACCTCCATCGACGAGGTGGACGACTGCTCCGCCCGGGACCAGTACCAGGTCTGTCTGGACGCCGGTCTCACCCCGGAGGAGGCCATGAAGTTCCTCAACCGCTTCTCCCGGGACAATGCCCGCACCCCCGTGCAGTGGGATGACTCCCCCAATGCCGGCTTCACCACCGGCACCCCCTGGCTGCGGGTCAACCCCAATTACCGGGAGATCAACGTGGCCGCCCAGCGGGAGGATCCCGACTCCATCTGGAACTTCTACCGTGCCCTGATCGCCCTGAGGAAAAATCCCCGCTACGCCGAAACAGTGGTTTATGGGCACACGGAACCCTGGCTGGAGGAGCAGCATAATCTGATGGCTTACTTCCGCCAGGGAAAGGATCAGACTCTGCTGGTGGCGGGCAACTTCCAGGCCGAACCCCAGGACATGAGACTTCCCGGTCCCATCCGCGACCTTCTCCTCAATAACCTGCGGACCTTCTCTCTCACCGGAGATCACATCCACCTGGCTCCCTGGCAGTTCCTGGTGCTGGAAGTCTGACCACCGAAGCAACACGCTTCAGAAAGGAGCTTTCCTATGGCACGGGAAGCGGGAATTCTTCTCCCCATATCCAGTCTGCCCGGTCCCTGGGGGATCGGATGCTTTTCCCGGCAGGCGTACCACTTTGTCGACTGGCTGAAAGAGGCCGGCCAAACTTACTGGCAAATCCTCCCTTTGGGGCCCACCAGCTACGGAGACTCCCCGTATCAGTCCTTTTCCACCTTCGCCGGCAACCCGTACTTCATCGATCTGGAGGAACTGATCCGGGAAGGCGTGCTTACCCGGGAGGAGTGCCAGGCCGCCCGCCTGGGGGACGATCCCCACGACATCGACTACGAGCTCCAGTACCGCAACCGCTACCCCCTGCTGCGCCTGGCTTATCAGCGCAGCGATATCAGCCGGAATCCGGCCTATCAGAAGTTCGTGGCGGACAACGCCTGGTGGCTTTCGGATTACGCCCTCTTCCTGGCGGTCAAGGACCGCTTTGACGGCGCTCCCTGGACGGAGTGGGCGGAGGACATCCGCCTGCGCTGGGGGTATTCCCTGGATTACTACCGCCGGGAGCTTTACTACGACATCGAATTCCAGCAGTACCTCCAGTTCCGGTTCCGCCAGCAGTGGGACGCCCTGCGCTCCTATGCGCACAGCCGGGGAATCCGCATCATCGGAGACATCCCCATTTACGTGTCCATGGACAGCGCGGACGCCTGGGCCCACCCGGAACTCTTTCAGCTGGATGCCTCCAACGTCCCCACCGCCGTGGCGGGCTGTCCTCCGGACGGCTTCTCCGCCACCGGTCAGCTGTGGGGCAATCCCCTCTACCGCTGGGAGTACCACCGCGCCACCGGATACGACTGGTGGATGAGCCGCCTGTGGTACGCCTTCCAGCTGTTCGACGTGCTGCGCATCGACCACTTCCGGGGCTTCGACGAGTACTATTCCATTCCCTTCGGCTCTGTGGACGCCCTCCACGGCCACTGGGAAAAGGGCCCCGGCCTGGAGCTGTTCCGGGTCATGGGAGAGCGCCTTGGGCCCCGGGAGGTGATCGCCGAGGACCTGGGCTATGTGACCGACTCCGTGCGGCAGCTGGTCCGGGAGAGCGGTTTCCCCGGCATGAAGGTGCTGGAGTTCGCCTTCGACGCCCGGGACTCCGGCTCCGCCAACGACTACCTTCCCCACAATTACGGGGAAAACTGCGTGGTCTACACCGGCACCCACGACAACGAGACGGTGGCGGGCTGGTTTGAAAGCATCACCCCGGAGGAAGTGCGCATGGTGCGGGACTACCTCTGCGACCCACACACCCCGCACCGGGAACTCTACCGCCCCTTCGTCTCTCTGGCCATGTCCAGCGTAGGACGGATCTGCGTGATTCCCATTCAGGACTGGCTGGGCTACAGCAACGCCTGCCGGATCAACCGCCCTTCCACGGTGGGTACCAACTGGCGCTGGCGGATCACGCAGCAGGAACTGACGTCCACGCTGCAGCAACAGATTCTGTCCGCCACAAAGCGCTACGGGCGCATGAACTGGTCCTGACCGCTGTCTCTTTACTTTGCCTCTTCTCCCCCTTCTGTGCAGACCCGCGGAGAGCTTCGGCTCTTCGCGGGTCAATTTCCTCCCTGCCGGGCGGACTGCGCGGAAAAGAGGGCGAATCCCCGGGCACGCCCTGGCTTCCGCCCTCCCTTCGCTTCTCGCTTTCTCCGTTCCCCGAACGTCCTGTTCTCAGAAGGCCAGCACGTAGATGGCCAGCGCCAGGGTCATGAGCGCTACGCAGACGCTGGCCGCCACGTCCAGGAACCAGCGGCTCCACTCCCGCAGCTTCCGCAGGAATGCGCCCTTCTTCGGCGCCGGCTCCACGGGGTTGCCCTCCAGGTCCACCACCCTGCCGCTGCGGACCGGCTCCTCCGGGCTCTCCAGGGCTTCGTCCGGAACCCACTCCGCGTCCAGCTCCTCCAGCCGGCGGCGATAAAGCCCCAGATCCACGATCCTGCTCTCCTCCGGCCGGTCCTCCTGATACTTCCTCCTCGCCAACATGTTGAAAACCTCCTCTGTTTTCAGGCTGGTCCTATCCTAACAGGGCAGGTGTCCCGTTTTTCGTACTTACCTCAGATTCTGAAAATTTTTTCCGGCAACCTCTCAGGCTCCAGCCGGAGGGTATGTGTTAACATACGTTTCCAGGCTGAACATACGACAACATGTACTTTCGCCAGATATAATTCTCAACTGAATATACGAGAACCAGTACATTTGCGGACGCAATTGGGAGGGAAACAACAAAATTATATATTATATATAATAATTATTGAAGCAGGAGCATATCTCCTGCCTGTCTCAGCAGTCAGAAGAGGATCCGGGAGGCTGACCCGGAGTCTCTCATCTTCGTCCCCGCTCCTCCGGAACGCCTCCCTGGCCCTTCGCCCCGTTTTTGTTTCCTTTCCCTCAAAAAGCGGGGGTTTGAGGCCGAAATCATGACAGTTTTTTTACCGGAAAGCCGTTGCACTTTTACTACCTGCGCTGTATAATGACGCGAATGTCCGAATGTCAGGAACGTATGGGGCCGCGGCCCCCATCCATAAAGGAGATCTGGTATCTATGCGAAACGAGAAACTGAGGAACGTGGCCATCATCGCCCACGTCGACCACGGCAAAACCACCCTGGTGGACGAGATGCTCAAGCAGAGCGGCGTATACCGGGAGAACCAGGCCGTGGTGGAGCGGGTCATGGACTCCAACGACCTGGAGCGGGAGCGCGGTATCACCATCCTCGCCAAGAACACAGCCATCGAGTATCAGGGTGTCAAGATCAACATCGTGGACACCCCGGGACACGCCGATTTCGGCGGCGAGGTGGAGCGCATCCTGAAGATGGTCAACGGCGTCATTCTGCTGGTGGACGCCGCGGAAGGCCCCATGCCCCAGACCCGGTTCGTGCTCTCCAAGGCCCTGGAGCTGGGCCACCGCGTGATCGTCGTAGTCAACAAGATCGACCGCCCCGACCAGCGGGTCTACGAAGTGGTGGACGAGGTGCTGGAACTGCTGATGGATCTGAACGCCACCGATGAACAGCTGGATTCCCCCATGCTCTTCTGCTCCGGCCGTCAGGGCACCGCCTCTGTCCAGCCGGACGTGGCCGGCAGCAACCTCAAGCCCCTCTTTGACACCATCCTGGAGTATATCCCCGCCCCCGAGGCTGACGAAAAGGCGCCCTTCCAGATGCTGGTCTCGTCCATTGACTACAACGAGTTCGTGGGCCGCATCGCCATCGGACGCATTGAGCGGGGCACCGTCCGCCAGAACCAGGAGATCTCCGTGTGCAATTTCCACTCCCCGGACGCCCCCGCAAAAAAGGCGAAGGCCACCGCTCTCTATATGTTCGACGGTCTGGCCCGGGTGCCGGTCCAGGAGGCCACCGCCGGCAATATCATCGCCATGAGCGGCATCGGTGACGTGACCATCGGCGACACCATCTGCGCCCCCGACTGCGTGGAACCCATGGAGTTTGTGAAAATTTCCGCCCCCACCATCGAGATGACCTTCTCCGTCAACGACTCCCCCTTCGCCGGACGGGAAGGCAAGTACGTCACCTCCCGGCAGCTGCGGGAGCGTCTGTTCCGGGAAACCCTGAAGGATGTTTCCCTGCGGGTCAGCGAGGTACCGGGCTCCACCGACTCCTTCAACGTGGCCGGTCGGGGCGAGATGTCCCTCTCCATCCTCATCGAGACCATGCGCCGCGAGGGTTACGAGCTCCAGGTCTCCCCGCCCCGCGTGCTCTATCAGACCATCGACGGCGTGAAGTGCGAGCCCGTGGAGCGTCTCGTGGTGGACGTGCCCGCCGACTGTGTAGGCCCTGTCATGGAGAAGATCGGCTCCCGCAAGGGCGACCTTCTGGAGATGACACCCGTAGGCAACCGCATGAAGCTGGAGTTCATGGTTCCCTCCCGGGGCCTCTTCGGCTACCGCAACGAGTTCCTGACGGACACCAAGGGCGAGGGCATCATGGCCTCCGTCTTTGACAGCTATCAGCCTGTCAAGGGCGAAATCCAGCGGCGCAACACCGGCTCCCTGGTGGCCCATGAGACCGGCGAAGCCGTTACCTACGGTCTCTTCAACGCCCAGGAACGCGGCTCCCTGTTCATCGGGCCCGGCACTCCCGTCTACGGCGGCATGATCGTGGGCGAGTGCCCCAAGGCCGAGGACATCACCGTCAACGTCTGCAAGAAGAAGCAGCTGACCAACATGCGGGCCTCCGGCTCCGATGAGGCGCTGCGCCTGGTCACCCCCCGCACTCTCTCCCTGGAGCAGTGCCTGGAGTTCCTGGCTGACGACGAGCTGCTGGAGTGCACCCCCGAAAACCTGCGCCTGCGCAAGCGCCTGCTGGACCACGGCGACCGCATGCGGGCTCTCAAGGGCGGCAAGTAAGCTTCTTCCCGCTTCCGGCCGCAGCCGGTCTGCCAACACACCTTTTCCGTGCGAAATCCCACCCCTTCCGGGGCTCGGGGTTTCGCACGTTCTTTTTCTGCCCGGCCATGGCCCGCCCCGGATCGTCACCCCGCCGTCCGAGGCCGGCGCTCCTCTTCGGGATGCGTGCACGCGCTCTCTCCCCGTTTTCCGGCCTTTTCCGCCTCGTCTTCGGGGAAACGATGAACAGATCTCATGGGTCTTTCTCTTGCAATCAGGGGGAAAACCCGGTAGAATAGAGCCCAGTACAGGGCGGGCGAGGCCCGCCGGGAAGGATTTTGGCATGAAAGAGTTCAAAGGCAGCCGAAGCTACGTCGCATCCGAAGAACTGCTTCGGGCAGTGAATATCGCCATGGTTCTGGAGAAGCCCCTGCTCATCAAGGGCGAACCCGGAACCGGCAAGACGGTCCTGGCCGAGGCCATCGCCGAGGCCCTGGGCAAGAAACTCATCATCTGGAACATCAAGTCTACCACCAAGGCCCAGGACGGCCTCTACGTCTACGACGTGGTGCAGCGTCTCTACGACAGCCAGTTCGGCGGCGAGGGCGTGGACAACATTGAGAAGTACGTCCACCTGGGCAAGCTGGGCGACGCCTTCCTGGACGACGAGCAGGTGATCCTCCTCATCGACGAGATCGACAAGGCCGACCTGGAGTTCCCCAACGACCTTCTGTGGGAACTGGACCGCATGGAGTTCCACATCCCGGAGACCGGCCGCACCGTGACCGCGAAGCACCGCCCCATCGTCATCATCACCTCCAACGCCGAGAAGGAACTGCCCGACGCCTTTCTGCGCCGCTGCGTGTTCCACTACATCGACTTCCCCGACCGCGACCTGATGGCGGAAATCGTGCGGGTTCACATCCCGGACCTGGACGAGCACCTGCTGGATCAGGTACTCACCGCTTTCTATAAGATCCGCTCCCTGCCCCAGATCAAGAAGAAACCCTCCACCAGCGAGATCATCGACTGGCTGCAGGCCCTCATGCACGCCGGCATCAACCCGGACCGGGTCATGAAGGAAATCCCCTACCTGGGCGTGCTGCTGAAGAAGAACGAGGACATCGACGTCCTGCGGCGCAACTGGCGGTGATGCCCCATGTTTGAGGACTTCCTCTATCTGCTGCGCGGAAGCGGCCTCAAGGTCTCCATGACCGAGTGGATGGCGCTGCAGGAGGCCCTGGACAAAAACCTCCACGAGGCCAGTTTCACCGGCTTTTATCACCTGTGCCGCTGCCTGCTGGTCAAGAGCGAGGCGGACTTCGATCGCTTCGACAGCTGCTTCCTGGAGTACTTCAGAAACGTTCCCTTCCAGCAGGAGGTCTCTCAGGAGCTGCTCAACTGGCTGGACCGGCCCAACGCCGGCCAGGGGGAGTACGACGAACAGCAGGCCGAACTCAACGAGACCCTCTCCTTCGACGAGATCGAGGAGATGTTCGCCGAGCGCATGAACGAACAGCGGGAGCAGCACAACTGCGGCAACTACTGGGTGGGCACCCACGGCATGTCTGTCTTCGGCAACTCGGGCATGTCCCCCATCGGTATCCGGGTGGGCGGCAAATCCCAGGGCAAACGGGCCTTCCGTGTGGCCGGAGAGCGCCGCTTCCGGGACTTCCGCAACGACAACACGCTGGATACCCGCCAGTTCCAGGTGGCGCTGCGCCGCCTGCGCCAGTACTCCGGTCTGGTGGATCTGCCCAAGACGGAGTTCGACGTGGATCAGACGATCCAGGACACGGCGGACAACGGCGGTCTGCTCAAGGTCCGCTACAAGCGTCCCCGGGAGAACACGGTCAAGGTACTGCTGCTCATGGACTCCGGCGGCTCCATGGAGGAGTTCAATACCCTCTGTTCCGCCCTCTTCCAGGCCGTCACCAAAACCGGCCACTTCAAGAACCTGAAGGTCTACTACTTCCACAACTGCATCTACAGCCGCCTCTATAACGATCCCTCCCTCTTCTACCGCAACTCCACCACCACGGAGTGGGTGATCCATAACATCCCCGGAGACTACAAGGTCATCTATGTGGGCGACGCCCAGATGGCTCCCCACGAACTGCGCTCCCGGTACTATGCTGCCAGACAGAACGCGGATCTGCCTCAGTCCGGCCTGGAGTGGTTCCAGCTGCTGCGCTCGAAGTACCGCAACTCCATCTGGCTCAATCCCAGCAGGCGCCCCGACTTCGGGGACTACTGGTCTGACACCTACGACGCTATCGCCGAAATCTTCCCCATGTTCCCTCTCACGGTAGAGGGTCTGGAAGACGGCATGAAGAAGCTTCTGACCCGCTGAGGCGGATTTCCGACACCCGCTCCCGGATTGGAGCGGGTGCCTTTTTCATGAACCCAGCGCCAAAGCCGCCTTACGGGCGGACATTCTGCCGGGGAAAGCCCCGGAATCCACAGATCATGCCGGAAAAGGGGGTTCTTCCATGAAGGTCCAGGCCTTTCTCTTCGATATGGACGGCCTGATGTTCGATACGGAGCGGCTGGGCCGGGACGCCTGGCAGCAGGTGAGCCGGGAAACCGGGTATCCCATCGGGGAGGACATCCTGGCCCGCATCCGGGGCGCCACACCAGCCTTCGCGGTAGAGGTGTTCCGGCAGGCCCTGGGGCCCTCTTTTTCCTATCCGGAAGCCCGCGCCCGGCGGATCCGACTTGTGGAAGAGCGCATCCGCCGCGAGGGGCTGCCGGTCAAGCCCGGTCTGCTGCCGCTGCTGGAGGAGCTGAAGCGGCGTGATATCCCCTCCGCAGTGGCCTCCTCCAGTTCCCGCTCCACCATCCGCTGGTATCTGGAGCTGTCCGGAACGCAGCACTTCTTCTCCACTGTGGTCTCCGGAGAAGACATCTCCCGCTCCAAACCGGCCCCGGACATCTTCCTGGCTGCCACGGAACGGCTTGCCTGCTCCCCGGAACGCTGTCTGGTGCTGGAGGACTCCGCCAACGGACTGCTGGCCGCCCGGGCTGCCGGCATGCGCGCTGTCTGCATCCCGGACATCGCGCTCCCCGCGACCCCCGCTCTGGAAGCCTGCGATGCCGTTCTTCCCTCTCTGAAGCAGATTCTGCCCTGGCTGGAGGAACACGGCCTGCTGTAGAAACCCTCTGTGTCCGACCCAAACGGGTTGCACACCCGCACAACACCCGAAAGGACTATCCCCATGAATATTCTCGGTCTTTCCTTTGGCCGTCCCAGCCAGCGCTGCGACATTCTGGTGAAGGAGGCCCTTTTCGCCGCCCATGAAGCCGGGGCGGACGTCCGGTTTCTCAATACCATGGCGCTTCGCATCGACCACTGCCACGCCTGCGACTTCTGCTCCCGCTGCCGCGAACGGGGGGATGTGGAGATCCACTGCTGCCTGAAGGACGATTACCACGTTCTGGAGGAGGCCTGGCTCGACTGTGACGGCATCGTCATTGCCGCTCCCGTCTACGCGGTGGGCATCGGCGGCCAGTTCAAAAACTTCCTGGACCGGCTGTGCCCTTCTCACGATCGGGCCACGCTGCTGGAAGCCAACCGGAATCGCCAGGCAGACGGCAAGCCTCTGCTGGATCCCCGTTATTTCCGGGACCGATACAGCGCTTACATCTCTGTGGGCGGCGCCCATGCCCGCAACTGGGTGGCCCTGGGCCTGCCCATGCTCCATCTCTTCGACTTCTCCACCACCCAGAAGTGTGTGGGGCACGTAGACGCCTACGACCAGGGAAACACCGGCAGTCCCATTCTGGACAGGGACCTGCTGCGGCGCTGCGCCTCCCTGGGAACCGCTCTGGCGGAGGCCGTCGGCAGACCGTACAGCGACGTGGACACCTGGGCCGGGGATCCTGACGACGGTGTCTGTCCCGTCTGCCACTGCCGGCTGCTGAACTTCAGCCGAACCGGGGATGTGGAATGCCCCATCTGCGGCATCCAGGGCCGGCTGGAGCAGGAGGAGGACGGGTTCTCCGTCTCCTGGAGCGAAGAGCAGCTGCGGCGCGCCCGGAACACACTCAGGGGAGTGTACGAGCACTACGATGAGATTCAGAACATGATCCGCATCTGCGTCCCAAAGCTCACTGACCCGGACAACGCCGCCCTCATCGAGCGGGAAATGGAGCGCTACGCCCGCTTCGATACGCTGACCGGAAACCCCTGATCTCAAAACTGCCACCGCTCTGAAAAGGATAAGCATACCCGCAGATGGCCAACCGGTCCCCCACTTTCCTGCATACAGAACTCTCCTCCCAGGCACGGAAAAGAGCCGTATGTTCCAACCACCGGGATGGAGCGGGGGAAGTGTCTGCTCCTCTGCAGAATCGCCCCCTGAACCTGAAAAGCGCCGCGGCAGCCTGCCGCGACGCTTTTTCTCCATCAGACCATCCGGTATTGTCCGCGTCCTGTCCGCCGGAGGGTCCCCTCCTCGCACATCTTCTTCAGCACCCGCTGGAGCTGTCTCCGGCTGCACCGAAGCCGCTGCGCTGTCCCCTCTATGCCAGTAAGAGAGTGATTCGGAGCGTCCTGAAACAGCGACAGAAGCCGCTCTTCCAGTGATGCGCTGCAGATGCCCTGGTCCAGATTGTACCGGACCTTCTCCCCCATGGAACGAAGAATCCGATGCAGAAACCGGACATCCCGGTGGAGCCGCTCTCCGCACTCCTCCATGGACAGTGCGATACAGACGCATTCCTCCACGGCCTCCGTAAAGAAGCTGGTCGGGGTTTCGCAGGCAAATTCCATATCCCCGAAGATCTGGCCACACCCTCTGACAACATCCGCAATCAGCTTCCACTCTCCGCTCTCCTCAAGCTGACAGATCCGGACGGATCCCCGTACCAGAATGAGCAGGTCCTCAAGCGGATTAAGGGGCGAGGTAATCACTTCGCCGCTCCTGTACAGAAAGGCCCGAAAGGGCAGATCCGGCGTATCAAAGAACTCCGCAACATGATACTGCTCCACCAGTCGCACTGCTTCCTCTGTCCCAAGCACTTTCATCCCGGTTCCTCCTTCCCTGTCCGGCAGGCCCTTATTCTGCCACAGGATGCGCGGTCCTGCAAGCGGTTTGGCAGGGCAAATTCCACTGACTTTTCCCGTGGATGCGAGGGAGAACTCTGGCCCCTCTTTGTGCCATATGGCCTTTTGCATCCGAAGCGGATGTGATATTCTTCTGTCGCGCTGAGGGGAACGCCCCTGATGCCAGCGCGCTATCCAGGCCAAAGCCAGACAGGAGGTGGAGTGGCGATGACAAGCCTGAAAAAGATCTGGACCAGCCTTGTCCGGTCCTACATGGAGTATGTCTCCATGATCAGCGGCCTGAACATCCGCTGATCCATCGTGAAAGGAAAACCGCAGCAGCCAGCCGGCTTCTGCGGTTTTGTGCTGCTCAGGCCGGGGAAGAGTTTCCTCTTCTTCGGGAGGGCAGAACCCCTGTGCCCCTCCCCGGAAGACTGTCAGGGCCAGCCGTCTCCGTCAGTGTGAAAAAACGCCCCGGGGAATCCTCAGATTCCTCGGGGCAACTGACATATCAGTTCGCCTGCTTCCGGACCCGGTCACAGGTTCAACAGCAGACCGGCGGCTCCATAGATGCCGGCGTCCGATCCCAGGGTAGCCAGGGTGATGGTGGTCCCCTCGCACACATGGAACGCCAGCTTCCGATAGTACTCCTCGACCCTGCCGCGCAGCATCTCGCCCGCTTTGGAGACTCCGCCGCCCAGGACAAAGGCCTCCGGGTCGATGACGTTGGCGATATCGGCCATGCCCACGGCCAGTGTGTGGCAGAAGTCGTCGACCAGCTCTTCCGCAAGAGCGTCTCCCTGCTTTGCCGCCTGGAACACCGCCTCGCAGGTGATCTCCGGCAGGTCGCGCAGCGCGCTCTCCCGCTCGGAGGAGTCCAGCGCCTGCCGGGCCAGCCGCACGATGCCGGTGGCGGAGGCGTACTGCTCCAGATGGCCGTGCTTGCCACAGCCGCAGGTCTCCGGCTCGTCTTCCCGCATGATCAGGTGCCCGATTTCTCCCGCGGCTCCGTGGGCTCCATGGACGATCCTGCCGTTGAGAATGATGCCGCCTCCGCATCCGGTGCCAAGGGTGACCATCACCAGGTTCTGATACCCGGCTCCGCCGCCCCTCCACTGCTCGCCCAAAGCGGCCACGTCCGCGTCGTTGCCCGCCCGGACCGGAAGGGACAGCTTCTCCGAGAGCTCCCGCTCCACATTGAAGACGCCCCAGCCCAGGTTGATACACTTGCAGACGGTTCCGTCCGCCAGAACCGGACCGGGAACGCCAAGGCCCACGCCCTGGATGTCTCCGATCTCCAGATTTTTCTCGGCGATTTTTCCGCGGATGGAGGCCGCAATGTCTTCCAGGATGAACCCACCGCTGTTCTCCAAACGGGTGGGAATCTCCCAGCTTTCCAACAGGGTCCCCGTCATCTCCAGAAGCCCGATCTTGACCGTGGTCCCTCCCACGTCGACGCCAAAGCCATATTGTTTCATGATATGTCCTTTCCCGTCCGCAACCCACCCGGCGCGGGCGTTTTCTTTTCCGTTTGGCGGATCTCCGGTTCGGATTCCGTCCGGCCTGTCCTGCGGGGATTCCGGAACCGGACCGCTGAACGGGGACCCGCATGCTCTCTCCAGGAGTTTCCTTCGCTCCGCCGAATCCGCCTCATTCTCCTTTTTCCTTAAGGATACCACATCCCTGCCTTTTCTGCACCGGATTTCATGACAGATTTCGGACCGGAAAGCAGGAACAATCCGGGCATGGATATTATTTCCGGCCAGGAGAGCATGAAATCGTATCGATTTCATGTTCTTTCAGTGCAATCTGCTCCGCAGGACTACAGCTCCCGGGTCAGCGTGATGCACTTCACCTCGTGCGGCAGCATCTGCACCTCCAGAACAAGGGTGCCCTCCTCTCCGCAGTCCAGGTAGCGCACAGACTGGTGGGGATGGACCGTGTTCTGCAGATACCGGATATCCCCGGGCCGAAGGTCGTCCAGGATCCCGTAGCGGATCCAGCTGTCGAAGAGACTTCCGTGTTCCCGGTTGATCGTGACGGTGGTGATCCGGTAGCGTCCCGGCGCAAGGCGCCCCAGCTTCACCTGCAGGCTGCGGGTCGCGGCGTCGCGGAACACCGTATAGGCGTTCTCCCAGGTGATCCCCTCCCCGCCGGTCAGGCAGTAATCCTCCCGAAAGTGGGCGTAATTGCACAGCGTCAGATGGAAGGTATTGACCCCGTTGGCGGTCAGCATCAGGCCGTCTCTCTTCTCCACCAGGAGGGGATTTGCGTCGGCCAGCCCGATCAGCGCGATGGTATTCCGCACCAGAAAGGCGGCGGAAAAGCAGCTGTCCGTCACGGGATTCCGGGCCCGCACATCGCAGCCCAACACGGTAACCCAAACGGGCACCGGCCTCTGCAGAAGCTGCAGGGAGGTCATCCGGAAATCCCTCACCCAATCCGGGATATGGTCCGGATGGGAGGAGATCACAAAGCGGACGCTGCTGTTTTCCAGTCTGGTCGGAGTATAGGGCAGAGCCACTACCGTGAGGAAATCAAAGCAGACTCCCTCCCGGCGCAGAAGAACCATGATGCGCTCCGTGAACTCCGGCTCCATGGCGATGTTATAGCCCGGACCTCCCACCGCCATCTCCGGAACCCACCCCTTGAGCATGCGCCAGACGGCGAGAAACCGCTGCGCATACTCTTCAGGAGACTCCAGGGGAGTCAGCACCTCGTCGTGGTGCAGCCCGATCTCCACCCTCCAGCGGGTCACTTCTGCGGCCCCATACGTGTTGATGCAGTGGCGCATGAGAGCGGAAACCCGCTCCGCAAAGTCCCGGCCGGAGATCTCCCGTCGCGGCCGGCGGGAACGGTGTACCACCTGGAACCCGGACAGAAACAGGTAGTTCCCCCGCAGGGAGAGATCCAGAAAGGGAATCAGGCCGGCGGAGCGCAGCATGCCGATCACCCGGTCAAAGCGGGAGAAGTTGTACTTCCCCTCTCCCAGAGAAGGGATGGCCTCCTCCTCCAGAACGCATTCGACGCGTGCGTACTCCACCCCGATCTCCCGCTGCAGCAGCCTCAACTGCTCCTCCATCCCCGTTCCGGCCAGGCTCTGTACCGTCCCCACATTCATGAGTTTCTTCCAGATGGGCGTCAGGGACTTTCCCCGGTTCCCATCCGGAATCTCCACTGTCTGCCGTTCCGGATGGCGGTAGAGTCCCAGGGTCCGGGGCGGCTCGGGACCGGCCATCCCCTGCAGTTCCGAGCGGATTGCCTCGAAGGGCACTTCCCGGCAGGGATCCGGGGTCCGCGCCTCTTCCTCGGACCCCCGCAGACTGTCCCGCAGCTGGCTGGGTGTCACGCCGTAGATCCGGCGGACCGCAGCGTTCAGGGCGCTGACGTTGGGAAAGCCGCAGGTCCCGGCCACGGTCGTAATGGTCTGCTCGGTATCCCGCAGAGCCTCCACGGCGTGGCGCAGTCGCACTTCCTGCAGACAGTCGCGAAAACTTCTGCCCGTCACCCGTCGGATCAGGCGGGAGAGGTAAGCCGGGGAAAGGTAGACTTCCCTGGCCAGATCCTCCAGCTTCAGATCCCGGGTATACCGGCTCTCCAGCAGGGCCATCAGCCGGCGTACCCGGCCGGCGGCATCCTCCTCCCCGGCCGGATCCCGGGTTCCGGAAGCAAAGAACGTCTCCCCAAGGTGGAACAGCAGGGCGTAACACAGCTCCATCCGACGCAGTTCCCCGCCGGCGCCTCCCTCGAAGCAGGTCATGGCCAGGTGGGAGAGCAGCTGCCGCAGCAGGGAAAAGTCATGGACGCTGTCCTCCGCCGAGTTGCAGATCATGCGTCCCGGTCCCCGCCCGGTCCGGGCCCGGGCGTAAAAGTCCCCCTCC
The DNA here is from genome assembly GCA_947629775.1 of uncultured Oscillospiraceae bacterium. Taxonomy (GTDB): domain Bacteria; phylum Bacillota; class Clostridia; order Oscillospirales; family Oscillospiraceae; genus Lawsonibacter. The sequence continues at coordinate 71,050 of CANRFA010000005.1, read as the reverse complement.
ATCCGGAGGTTCAGGACCAGATTGCTCCCCTGCGCCCGGAGCGCAAAGGGCGTATCCGGCTCCAGCAGCGCAATCCCTCCCGCCGTCAGGGCTGTCACCCGCTCCTCGGCCTCCACCTGAAGCTCCCCGCTGAGGACCAGCAGAAAGCAGGCGTCGGGCCAGAGTCGCCGGCAGGCCCCCTGAATGGAAAGAATGGATAGATCCGCGATGGGCGGAAAGCTGGCCATGCTCTCACACCTCCTTTCCGGCGAGACTCACAGGGCGACGGGATGAACCTTCCGCTTCTCGTACAGCGCCAGCCAGCGGAATCCCTTTGCCTTCAGGATCTCCACCGCCTGCTCCAGGCCCTTCGCCACATTCTCCGCCCTGTGAGCGTCCGAACCAATGGTGATCAGTTCGCCGCCCAGTTCCGCATAGCGCTCCAGAACGGGAATCCAGGGCAGGACCTCTTCTCCGTTGTGGGTATTGAACTCCAGAGAGCGACCGCTTTCCATGAGGGTCCGCATGATGGTGTCCACCTGGTCCTGCCAGGGTTCCAGCGTCAGGTGGTGGCCGCCCCGGCCGTTGATGTAACGCAGGGGGTAGATGAGGTGCCCCAGGGAGTCGAAGCAGGGCAGCTTCACCAGCTCCAGCATGCTGCCGATGTAGTCGTCCATCACGGACCGGGCAAAGGCCTCGTCCCGAAAGTCCATGTAGTAGAAATCCAGGCTGCCCGCTGCCAGGCTCATGTTGTGCACAGACCCGATCACAAAGTCCAGGGGAGCCCCCGCCAGCAGCCGCTCAGAACGCTCCGGATCCGTCTGCGCGCCGCCCAGTTCAATGCCCAGCAGCAGCTTCAGTCCGCCCGCACCCTTCCTGGCCTCTTCGTACTGTTCCACCACCGGAGTCCAGTCCCAGTCCTTGAGAATGGTGGCGTCCTCCTGCTGCAGATCCAGATGGTCCGTGGTGACCAGTTCCCGCAGCCCCGCTGCCCGGGCCGCCTCCACCATCTCCGTCAGAGGCGTCTCGCTGTCCATGGAGCACCGGCTGTGGGTATGGTAGTCAACAAGATACATGGGACATTCCCCTTCCCGTACGTTTTCCCCATTCTACCCGAATCTCCGCCGTTTGGCAAGCGTTCCCCGGGCCCGTCCATCCGGCCATCCATTCATGGCAAAATGCCATCTTCCTCCCGAGGAGACAGCTTGCATTCCCCCGGGGAATGTGATATAACGTGTTCGCCCGGAGGGGGCACCCGCTTCCGGGCCACTCATACAGGAGGCGTTTCCGCCATGCACAAGCAGTATCAGATTGATATGTGCAACGGGTCCCTGTGGGACAAAATACTGATCTTCGCCCTGCCGCTGATGGCTTCCAGCATCCTGCAGCTGCTCTTCAACGCCGCGGATGTGGTGGTGGTCGGGCGGTTTGCCGGAAAGGAAGCCCTGGCGGCGGTGGGGTCCAACACCGCCCTCATCAATCTGATGGTCAACCTCTTTGTGGGCCTCTCCGTAGGAACCAACGTGGTGGTGGCCCGGGACCTGGGCGCCGGGGATCAGGACAGCGTCCGGCGCAGCGTGCACACCTCCATCACCCTGGCCGCCATCAGCGGGACGGCACTGATGATCTTCGGGGTCGTCATGGTGCGGCAGATCCTCACCTGGATGTCCTCCCCTACCGACGTCATCGACCTGGCCACCGTCTACCTGCGTATCTACTTCTTCGGCATGCCCGCCCTCATTGTCTACAACTTCGGGGCAGCCATCCTGCGCTCAGAGGGAGACACCAAAAGGCCGCTCTATTACCTGACCGCCGCAGGCGTGGTCAATGTCTGTCTGAACCTCTTCTTCGTCATTGTCCTGGGCATGGACGTCGCCGGCGTCGGGCTTGCTACGGTCATCTCCCAGTACATCTCCTCCGGCCTCGTACTCCGCTGCCTGATGAAAGACGATGGCCCCCTCCATCTGGATCTCAGAAAACTGGGACTGGACCGGCAGGTGGTGATGCGCATCCTGCAGGTGGGACTTCCGGCCGGCCTGCAGGGCGTGGTCTTCTCCATGTCCAATGTCATCATCCAGTCCGCTCTCAACTCCTTTGACGACGCCGTTCTCGTAGCTGGTTCCTCCGCCGGCAACAACATCGAAGGCTTTGTCTACGCCGCCATGAACTCCTTTTTCCAGAGCGCCATTACGTTTATCGGACAGAACTACGGCGCCGGCAAGACAAAGCGGGTGGACCGCTGCGCCGTTCTCTGCGTGGGCTACGCCATGCTGACCGCCGCCATTCTCGGCAACCTGGCCTACCACTTCGGGGAACAGCTGGTCTCCATCTATGCCCCTGGAGAGCCGGAGGTGGCAAAGTGGGCCCTGGTCCGCATGAGCTTCATCTGCCGCATGTACCCCATCTGCGGCTTCATGGATACCATGGCGGGCGTGCTGCGTGGCATCGGGTACTCGGTTGGTCCCATGGTGGTCTCCATCATGGGAGGCTGCGTTCTGCGCCTGGCCTGGGTGGCTACCGTCTTCCCCGTTTATCACGCCCCCGCCTCTCTGTTCTGCTCCTATCCTGTCACCTGGTCCGCCACCGGCCTCGTCCACCTCTGCGTATTCCTCTTTGTCCGCCGGCGGGCCTACGCCCGGGCGGTGGAACGGCTTTCCCAGCCGGAGGCCGTCTCCGGTTCCTGAAATCCGGCTGCTGCCAGTCCGGAATGGCCCATGGCTTCCCGACGTGCCCCGTATCCTGACGCAACCGTCTTTTCCGGAATACTGCCGGCTGCCGTGCGGCGCCGGCAGCCTTCTTTTTCACACGCCCCCATGGTCCAGGCAGGCAGAAGCTTTCCCCCCCTTCCTCTCTGTTATGAACTCTGCCGTACCGGGACTTCTTTCCTTCGACCGCACTTTAGAAGGTCTCCATGCGGTTTTCTGCCAGACCACGAATTCCCGGGCTTGTCCCCGGGCGCGCAACCCTGCAACCGCGAAAAAAGGACCGCCCGGAAGTTCCAGGCGGTCCCGAAGGGATTATGTAGATGGAAAAGCGACTCTCAGAAGAAGCGCCGGCAGCCGACCAGACCGGTGGCATAGTAGCCGGAGTTGATGGAGTCGATGCGCACACCCTTGGAGGGGTTGGAGGCGTGGACGAACTGGCCGTTGCCGATGTACAGACCCACATGGGAGGCCCGACTGCTGCCGCCGCCCTTCTTGAACATCACCAGATCGCCCGGCTTCAGCTGGCTTCTGGAGACCGAGGTGCCATGGTCCAGCTGGGAAGAAGCGGAATGGGGCAGAGAAATGCCGAACTGACGGTAGACATACATGGTGAAACCGGAGCAGTCAAAGCCCTTGGGGCTGCTTCCGCCGTACACATAGCGGTAGCCAACGAATTTCTTCGCAAAGTTGGCCACTTCCTGGCCCTTGCTGGAGGCGGGAACCTCGGCGGGAGCCTTCGCCGCGGCGAGGGCGGCGGCCGCCTCGGAATCGGACAGCACCTTGCAGTACTCCGCGCTGATGTAGCCGTTCTCGATGTGGTACCAGCCGTCCTGCTCGTCATAGGCCTTCACGACTGCCCCGCGGGTCAGTCCGTCCACCTTCTCGGTGTCGGTACCGGCGCCGGCGCGGACATTCAGAGATGCGCAGGTAACCTGGACGTAGAAGGGATCCACCACTTCAGGCACGCCGGTCAGGTTCTCTACTGTCATGTAGTCGCCCGAGACAAACCCTTCGATGTCGTTGAACCGGATCTGGAACCAGTCCTCCTCGGTGACGCCGATGACCTCCACTTCCTGCCCGTTCTCCAGCTTGGCCAGGATCTCCGCGCTGGTGTTGCCCTCCGCGCGGACATTGAGGACGGCGCCTCCGGTATTGACGGTTCCGGAAACAGCGAAAGCCGGGGTCATGACGGTAATAAGGGTAAGCGCCAGGGCGATCAGCCTGACGGCTGCTCTTCTGAAGTGCATTCTGAATGTCTCCTCTCATTAATGTTCTGCCAGGGAAACTGCCCCTTCGGGCAGGGATCTTACTTTTCTTTGAGGGCCCGCTCCAGCCACACGGACGCCACATCCATGGCGGCGTAGAGACTGTCCTTCTCGGCCCTCTTCACCACCCGGTCCCGGGTGCGGGTCAGGTCAGGGTCGGTCAGCTGAAGCTGAACGGACACCCGGTCGGCCACGGACAGGTCGCCAACCTTTTTGGAAGAGAGAATCTGAAAGAGGATGATGTACTTGTCGGCCATGCTGCCGTAGTAGATCATGTTATCCTTCCTGCGGAGAGGATGTCCTTTATAGGTAAGGGGAATCGTTTCTGCTGCCACTGCAGTGCCTCCTTCATATCAGAAAACGGATGTTTCAATGTTGTTACAATGGTAACACGTTTGTAACCGATTGTCAAAGCATTTTTTACTGTCCTGTAAATTCTGTAAGATCTGCACAATTACAGGCATGATATCCGCCATGTTTTCGTCATGTTGCACTTGCCCTGCCATTCTCCCTTATGGTAAGATAGGGGCCACGCTGACGAAAGAGGTGACAGAATCATGCGCATGAGAAAGAAACCGAATCTGTCCGCCCGGATGGAGCGCTGCGAAGCTCTGCTGGTGGAGGATCCCGCCTCTCTGCGGGGCCACTGGAGAGACCTGAAACCCGACGCCTCGGACCTGCGGCTGGAGCTGGGGTGCGGCAAGGGACGCTTCACCGCCGAAACAGCCGCTCAGCACCCGGACAGCCTCTATATCGCGCTGGAACGGGTCCCGGACGCCATGATCATCGCCATGGAGCGCTGCCGGGAGCGGAATCTGACCAACGTCTTCTTCATCGACGCCGATGCCGCCTCCCTGCGGGACTACTTCGCCCCGGACGAAGTGGACATTCTCTATCTCAACTTCTGCGACCCCTGGCCCACCAAGAAGCACGCCCGGCGCCGCCTGACCCACGAGAACTTCCTGATTCTTTACCGGGGCTTTCTCCGGGTCGGAGGCCAGCTGCGCTTCAAGACGGACAACCGGGATCTCTTCGAATGGTCCCTTTGCCAGTTCCCCCGGGCGGGCTACGCCGTAGAACAGGTCACCCGGGATCTCCATGCCCAGGGAATCCAGGGGGTCATGACGGATTACGAGGAGAAATTTCACAGCCAGGGCGTCCCCATCAACCGCTGTGTGGCGGTCCGCCAGGAGATGAATCCGGAACCGGAGTTTCATCCCATCGGCCGGCCGGACCGGGCCAGGCGGGAGGCCAGATTCCGTGCCATGGCGGAGGCCGCAGCGCAGAACGGACAGACCCAGGACAGCCCGGACGGGAAGGATTCTTCCCCGGACAAACCCTGACCGCAAACGGAAGACAGCAGGCGGATCGGAGAGTTTCCGATCCGCCTGCTCTTTTTTACTCGTTAAAGATCTGTCCCGCCCGCTGCAGGGCCATCACCAGCACCGGGATCAGAACCAGATGCAGAATGATACCGGGCATGGCGGTAAAGAGCGCTCCCGCCAGGAACGCCTCCAGTGGGAAGGAGGAGCCGGCCAGTCCAGCCGCCACGAAACGGGCGGCTCCCCAGACCAGGCGCCCGGCCGTCATGGACAGCACGAGGGCCACATAGATAAAGACGTTCTTCCGGGGCAGCAGCCGGTAAAAGATCCCGGCGCAGGCCCCGTAGGTCGCCAGCTCGAAGCACATCACCACGGCGTCCGGATACATGGCGGGCATCCCGAAGAGGATGGAGCGCAGCAGAGGGGCGATCAGCCCTACCACCAGTCCCCAGGGCCAGCCGCAGACAAAACCGCACAGCAGAACGGGGATGTGCATGGGGGAGAGCATGCGTCCGATCTCCGGAATCTGCCCCGTCAGAAAGGGCAATACCAGGGCGATGGCCAGATAAAGGGCCGCATAGGTCAGCTTCCGCAGCCGTACGGCGGCGGCATCCATGGCAAAAACAGCGGTATTCTTCATGTTTTCAACTCCAGCTCAGAATCGGATGAACGCTCATCCGGCACAGGCAAAAACCCCGCTCAGGGGCTGGCCCGCCTCCCCGGTCAGGGCGGTCAGGGCCTCGTCGCCGTTCACATCGGCAAAGGAATCCGGGTAAAGGGCAGCAGCCACATAGACAGCGGCCGCCAGGCGCCCTGCCTCGCTCTCCGCCAGTTCCCGGGAAAGGAGCAGTACCCGTCCGGTCCGCACCGCCTCCGTCTCCGCCAGCTCCGGCCGGCCAAGAATGGCGTTCCGTACCCCCTGCGCGGTCTCCGTTCCGGACACACCGCTGCCCAGAATGGAGGAATCCACCCACTTTACGATGGCGCCCGGGTTCTTACGGGCAACCCAGCCTCCATCCACCTGCAGATTTTCCTCCAGCAGCTTCACGGAGACACTGTAACAGCCCGCGTTGGTCAGAATCCGGTGCTCCGGCGAATCCTTCTGCACCGTTTCATAGTCCGTTTCCGTCTCCCAGTAGACATACAGCCGCTGGCACTCGAACTGATGGCCCAGCCGGTCGTCCAGCAGCGTCTGATAATACTCCGCCATGGTAGAGGCCTCTTCGGCATCCGAGGCCTCCCCCAGCTGTTCCGCCTCCTCCGAAGGAACGGTAACCGTCACGGTCTGTTCCCCGCTTTCCCCTTCCATGGCAATGGGCTCCCCGGTTCCTTCTCCCGCCTCCGCGGGGGCTGGAACGGGGTCAGCCTCCGGTACAGGCTCTGTCTGCACCGGCGTTTTCGCCCCTTCGTCCTCGATGGCGGGAGCGTCCGGGGCATACTCCCGGCGCTCTGCCTCCGGATTTTCCACGGTCGGAGTATCCGGAACCGGTTCCTGGTCTGTCTCCGGTTCTTCCGGCGGCTCTTCCGGAGGATCCTCCGGTTCCTGCCCTGCCTCCTCGGACTGTTCAGGAAAATCTTCCAGCTTTACGGGAAATCCCTGCGCGGGAGGCAGCGTTACCTGCTCTTCCGGAGGATTCTGCTCTTCTTTCGGAGGCTCCGGATCCTCCGGCGGGTCCGGAAGGTCCGGCGGCTGTTCCTCGGGAGAAGTCCGATCCGGGGACTCTTCCAGGGGCGGCTCTTCCCGCTCTCCGGAAACGGCCTGATTTCCAGCCGCGGGAATCTCTCCCACGCCGGTCGTACGCACCCGGCAGCCGCTCAGGGAAAGGCCCATGGTCACCGCCAGCAGCCAGGCCAGCATCTGTCGTCTTTTCATGCCGCGCTCCCTCCTTCTGCTCCCACCAGGCAGAGAATATACTTCAGACGAAACCTTTCCAGCCGTCCGGCCCGCATATAAAGAACCCGCTCCGTTGTCTCCAGCAGGTCCCGAACCTTTTCCCGATCCTCTTCCGTCAGAGGATGGGGACTGTAGGTCGCCGCCTGCCAGAGTTCCAGGCTCTCCTGGTACCGGCGGGCATACTCCTCGTCCATCAGGGTCCCGATTTCCGGCACGCAGGCGGAGAAGAGGCGGTTTTCCCTCTTCAGTCCCGCAGCCTCCAGCCAGAGCATCAGGTGCCGGAACATGGCCCGCACCGACAGGGAACAGTCCTCCGAGGCAAAGTCCGCCCGCCGCAGAGCCGCCCTGCGCTTCTGCCGGTCCAGCAGGGCAAAGGGAACAAAGGGGCCCACCAGCAGCAGAAGAATCAGCAGGACAATGAGCAGAAGCCGCATCCAGTCTGTCGCCAGGGGGCGAGAGATCTCGTCCTCCTGTTCCTCCTGCCGCTCATAGTCCTCCGTTTCGGCGGGGGCTTCCGTACGGTCTCCCGCCGCGTCTTCATCCAGCCGGTCCTGATGCTGCGTCTCCTGCCACTTCTGAACCGTCTCTTCCATCTGTACGACAGAGCGCTGCTCCAGAACCCCCAGCTGATCCCGCACCCATTCGGACCAGTTCTCCAGGGAAAGATTCACCCCGGGGGCCGCCACCTGGACTGCCAGAACCACCGCCAGGCAGAAACCGAGGCAGGCGGCGCCGCGGCGCAGGAAGGCTGGCAGAGCGGCGGAACGTCCCCGCAGAAGGCAGAGGGCCAGTGCCACCCCGAAGAGAACCGTCACCACCAGACCCGGGGTGACCCCGAAGTAGACCTCGCAGCCGGCAACGGTCAGAAAGAGAAGCAGGGCGATTCCCCGCCGCAGAGCTCCCCCGGCAGCCAGTCCGCCCAGGATCAGGGACAGCAGCGCCGTTCCCAGGGCTGCGTACCGGGCCTCTTCCTCTGCGGTCAGGGAGAGAGGAAACCGAAGATACCGATAGGCGTTGCGCGCTTCGCTGACCGCACAGAGCCGGTTGTACAGGACCTCCAGCCCCAGCGCCCCGCTGTTCCAGAGGGGAAGCAGCAGCCCCACCGCCAGCAGCGGAAGAAATACCGCCGCCGTCTGCAGCCGGCCCCTCCCGGACAGGGCCAGCACCCCGGCGACGCTGGCCAGGCCAGGCAGGAGCAGCCACAGGGGCGAAAGGCCACCGCAGAAGGCAGAAACGGTCCCGAAGAGTGCCGCAAAGAGGAGCAGCGCCAGAACCGCAGGCACCGCCTGGCGGGATACCGGCTCCCGCTCCAGAGTCAGTTCCATTTTCCGTCTTCTCCTTTCCCGTCTGTCGTTTCTTACAGGGTAACCTGCTCCAGAGCCTCTTCGAAGCCCGGAACCGGAAAGGGATGCAACCAGAGTCCGCCGGGCGCAAAGGGAGGCGCGTCCGCCGTCAGAACTGTGATGCGCCCGCTCCGGCTCAGACGCTCCACCCCGTCCGGCAGGGCGGGAGCCACCACCGCCACATGGGCATGGTCCGCCTCCGCGCAGCGGTCTGCGAAGCAGCCCGCCACATTCCCCGTCTCGGGGCGGCACGCCAGAGCCAGCACCCGGTTTTCCGCCTCGCCCCAGGCGTTCAGATCCCCCACTTCCAGGGTTTCCGGGCTGCCGGTATCCCCGCTCCAGCCCAGGGTGTGGAGGATTCCTTCCTCCGTCAGCCGGCGGGAGAGGGAGAGAAAGACCCGGGCGCAGGCGTCCGATACCTCCGGATCCATGGCCGACGGCCGGGCGGTCTCCAGCAGCAGAAGCAGGCGGTCCACCACCGGCGCCCCCAGTTCCCGCAGCATCATGGTCTCCGTCTTGGAGGACAGCTTCCAGTGAATCTGACGGATGGGATCCCCGGGCCGGTATTCCCGGATGTCAAAGGTCTCGCCGGGGTCCGCCCCGGCCCGGGTGGAAGAATACCGGTTTCCCTCCGTCAGCGGACTGGAACCCTCGGCCAGGAACACGCCCGGCGTGCAGAGAACCGGCTCCACCCGCACCCGGACTTCCGGAGCGGAGAGAGACGGGGAGCGCCAGAGTCCGAACCAGTCCCGGACCTGCAGGGACACTTCCACAGAAAGCGTACCGCAGTGCTTCGTCTCCAGACGAAAGGCCAGCGGCGCTCCGGGGGCCAGGGATACCATCACATGCTTTTCCTCGCCAGTCAGAGGATTGCGGCAGCTCAGAGATCCCCCTGCTGCCGCCAGGGGCATAAGCCCGTCTACGGTCAGGGTTCCTGACAGCGACTCGCCCTGAACCGCCCGCTCCGGCAACTCCAGCTGAACCCGGCAGCGCTTTCCCGACGCCTTGGCCCCTGCCAGGGAGGCCAGCGGCACCAGGACCGACGCCAGAAGCAGGGCGAGGGTGGCGCCCCGATTTTCAAAGAGGTATATGGCAAGGGCGCCCGCCACCCAAAGGGCCCAGCCGATGCGGTTTCGTCTCACGCGCCCGCTCCGTCCGGCACGCTGACCTGTCTCAGCAGATCTTCCAGAACCGATGTCACTGTGTACCCGGCCAGCCTGGCCTTCTGGCTGAGCAGGACCCGGTGGGCGCTGACGTCCTGGAACACCGCCTGCACATCCTCCGGGATCACGAAATCCCGGCCCAGGAGATACGCCCGTGCCTTGGCCATCCGATCCAGGAAGAGGGCGCCCCGGGGACTGATGCCCAGCTCCGTCATGGGGTGCTCCCGGGACGCCATGGCCAGGCGGGTGATGTAGGCGAGAATGCTGTCCTGAGACACCACCGCCTGGCTCTCCCGCTGCATGGTCAGCACGTCTTCCCGGCTGACCACCCGGGCGACACTCTCCAGGGGATCTGTCCGCTGGCGGTCCCGGAGAATGCCCATCTGGGCCTCGAAATCCGGATAGCCCACGGAGAGACGCACCAGAAAGCGGTCCATCTGAGCGTAGGGCAGCAGCTGAGTGCCGGCGGTCCCCACATTATTCTGGGTGGCGATGACGATGAAGGGCTCCGGCAGGGGGTACGTATTGCCATCCACCGTCACCTGTCCCTCCTCCATGGCCTCCAGCAGGGCCGATTGGGTCCTGCTGGAGGTCCGGTTGATCTCGTCGCCCAGCAACAGGTTGGTGCCGTTGACCACCCCGGGCCGGTACTCGAACTGCCCCGTCTCCCGGTTGTAAACCGAAAATCCCACGATATCCGAGGGCATCACGTCCGGCGTAAACTGGATCCGGCGGCAGATAAGCCCCAGGGAACGGCTGAGGGCCAGGGCGAGGGTGGTCTTCCCCACCCCCGGCACATCGTCCAGGAGAATGTGCCCCCGGGCGAGAATCGCCATCAGGATCTTTTTGATCACGTCCTGTTTTCCCACCACGGCCTTCTGAATCTCGGTGGTGACGGCCTGCAGTCCCGTGTGCATGTACTGTTCCTTCCTTTGCCTGAAAGATTTAAGCGGCGAGATACCGCTGGAGCATGACCGCAGCCTGAGCCCGGGTGGCGGTGCCCCGGGGATTCAGCCGACCCCCGTCTCCGCCCTGAAGGATACCCTGTTCCACGGCCCAGCGTACGCCCGGAAGCGCCCAGGAGGAGACCTCCGCCCCATCCGGGAAAGCGCTCAGACTTCCCTCAGCCTCCGGAACCTGTCCGGCCCTGTACAGCATCTGGGCCAGCTGCTCCCGGGTCACATCCGAATCCATATTTGTCCCGTCCGATACCCCGGTCTCCATGGCCCAGGCGCGGGCGGCCGCGTACCACGGTCCGCCGGAAACCTCCACAGAGGGAGAACCAGCCAGATTGTAGAGAAGCTGCACCGCCATGGCCCGGGTGAGCTTTTCATCCGGGCTGAACTGTCCTTCCGCGGTGCCCCGCATGACGCCGGCGGCAGCCATCTCCCGGACGGCCTGAGCGTACCAGGCCCCCTCCGGCACATCCCGGAACCCGTTCGCCGGCGTCCCGGAGAGCGTGATCCGTCCCTGGGGCGCGGCGTATGTTTCTCCAACGACGCCGCCCAGTTCCTCCCGGATATAGCGCCAGACCACGTCCCGCACCCCCGCGGTGGTAATCGTGCTGCGGACATCCGCCTGCGCCGCTTCCTGGAAGACATAAGAGGCGTCCATGCCGTTGAAGTTGGCGTTGCTGGTAATGACGGCGTAGGTGGCCGCCGGATCCAGGGGAGCTCCGTTGACATCCTGTACGCTCACCCGACCCATGGAAGCGGCCCGGAACCAGTGTTCCCCGTATGCTTCGCCCCTGGCATAGGGCACGCCCAGATCCACAGTGTACCGCAGGCCGGACACCTGCAGAAAGGCGCTGCAGGCATCCGCGGTGCTGTCCGTATAAGGCATTCCCTGAGAAGCGGCCTCCAGGGCCTCCACCAGCTGCGCGCCCGTCAGGTAGACTACCGCCACCCGGTTGGGATAAGGCAGCACTGCGGACAGCTCCGTATCCGTCACCAGGCCGGCAGGCAGATCCGCACGCAGGTTGCCCCCGTTCCAGAGGGCCACCACATGGGCGTCATCCACGGCGATACCGGTGTTGCCCAGAGCAATGTCGTCCTCGTCGAAACTGGCCCCTATGTTCCCTTCCAGAGCGAACCAGCGCAGGGCGTCCGCCCACAGATCCCCCAGAGCGGTCTCGCCTCTGCGGGCCGCATGGTCCGCGCCCGGCAGCAGCGTCTCGCTGCGGGCAGTGGGAGCGCTCTGATACATCTCCTCCAACTCCGCCACCCGGGCGGATACGGCGTTGTCACCGGGGGCGTACGCTTCGTCGTTCAGGTCCAGTACTTCCGAGTGCTCCGCCTGCCCCTTCTCATCCAGAAGGGTGACGCTGACCGCGCCCGCCTTCGCCGCGGTGGTATCCGTCACGCTGTCAAAGATATCGGTCTCCTCCAGACCCCGGATGGCATCCAACCCCAGATTGGAGAGGCACACAATCCAGTTCGCGTCCAGGCCCTCCGCCGCCGTCCGGGCCTCCGCCAAAGCGTCCGCCGGATCCGAAATGGTCACACCCGCAAAGACGCTGTCCTCCGGGAACGACAGGCTGGCATCCGGGGCAGTCAGGGCCACAAACCCGAGCTTCAGCCCCTTCTCCGTGGTCACCACCGCGGCAGCGGGAAGAGGCGCTTCCCCGTTCCGGCGCACACTGGCCGAGATCACAGGGAAGGAAGCCTTCTCCGCCAGTGCGAACAGATCGTCGTAAACTGTCAGATCTCCATGGCCTTCCGAACCGGTCTGCGGCCGGCTCCAGGCAAAGTCCCGGGGCCCCAAGCCCGCCACATCATAGCCGGCCAGGTCCATCAGCTGAAAAATCGTGGCTCCGAAGTCCGCCGAGGCATAGACGGAGCCCTGCAGGAAGTTACCGGCGTCCGCCAGCACCACTTCCGCGCCCCGGCGCTCGTAACTCTCCCGGAGGGTGGCCAGACGGGCGTAGAGCCCGATCTCCCCCCGGATGTTGCCGGTGATCAGCACAGCCGTCTTCCCGGCCAGGTCTCCTCCTGCCGCCCGGGCCGGCACCACCGCCAGGCAGATGCACAGGCACAGCGCCGTCAGGGCGCTCACAATACGGTTTCCTCGCTTCATAGCTACATAACAGCCTCCCTGAAGGGTAAGATTCCGGAGGAGCGGCCGGAAACAGGCAGAAAAAGAAAAAGCCCCGGCGTTTTCCTTCTGAAAACGCCGGACGCCTTCTGACATCCCCGTATGCTCTTCCGCGCCTGGATCTCTCCGGCTTCTGCCGGTGCGGCTGACTTCGGTCAGCTGTTCTTCTTAATGATACACGATTCTGCCCCGGCTGTCAATGCACAATCTTCATCATTTTCATTGCGGCAAAGTTAAATTCATGAATTCTGGACATTTGATTTTCTGCCCCAAACGGGGTAAAATGGGTGATGCTGGGGTGTTGAGGGCCCAGATTATGATGTGAAGGTGATATCATGTGGATCAAGGACTTTGCGGAACGAGGCGATAACCCCCTGCGCGAGCCTCCCTTTGTCGCCATCACCCATCTCTCCTATATCGACTCCGTCTCCTCCTGGGAGTACCCCTGGCACCCCCATCTGGATGAATATGAGGTGACGTTCATCGTCAAAGGCAGCGGCACGCTGTTCATCGGCCAGCAGGAGCACACCGTCCTGGAGGACGATATCTGTATCGTATCCCCCGGGATTTTTCACCGCTATACGGTTCCGGAGGGCGGCTGTATGGAATACTTCGCCATCCGCTTCCTGAAGTACCCCGAGGATGGGGAACTGCAGTCCTTCTTCGCCTCCCGCTCTCCCGCGGCCACGGCTGCGGCGGGCGCCTGCGCTCCCTATCTGCGGGAAACCGTCTCTCTGCTTCAGAACGCCCATGTGGGGATCGACTCCGGCCTGGTACAGACCATGTGCCTTCCCTGCCTTCAGATCATCCAGCGGATTTTCGCCCACAGCTCGGAAACCATCCCCTCCCGGGACAGCTATTCGGCCGGGGATATCATGCGCTATATCACCCAGCACTGCGAGGAGCACATCACCCTCCAGTCCCTGGGCGAGCGCTTCTCCATCAGCCCCTCCCATCTGAGCCGGTTGTTCTCCAACGCCTTCCACTGCTCCCCCATCAACTACCTGATCACCGCCCGTGTGGCCCGGGCGACGGAGTATCTGGGGAAGACGGACCGGAGCGTGGCTGAGATCTCCCGCCTGGTGGGGTACGACAACCACTTCTACTTCATCAATCTCTTCACCCGGCGCATCGGCTGCTCCCCCACCGAGTACCGGGAACGTCTGGCCAGCCGGGACCTGCCCAAGCGCTCCACGGACATCACCTGGCGCAGGGCATGACCCCGTAAAAAGAGAGACGCCCTTTCGGGCGTCTCTCTTTTTCATGTTATATGTTGTCCTCGTGGGATAAGGTTCGGGATCAGCCCAGCTGCAGCACGCCAGTGACCGCGGCAATGATGCAGACCACCAGGTTCACGAAGAACATGATCACACCGCCCCAGTTGCAGAACTTGTTGACGTCTTCCACTTCGCACAGCGTGCAGCCGACATAGGTGGAGGAGTTCATCGGGGTGACAGAGGTGGCCAGAGCCAGGTTGCAGACGAAGGGAGCGATGATCGCCATGGAGCCCATGCCGAAGCTGGCGCCGATGGAGATGAACAGAGGATACATGGTGTTATACACCTGATAGGGGATGAAGTGGATGATGGGCACCACCAGCAGCAGGAAGATGACAAACATGTACTTGGTCAGGAACTCGGGGAAGATGCTGGTGACGGTGGTGGCCAGGGAGTTGACCATGGAGAGGCTGGCGATGGGAGCTCCATCGGCGCCCACAGGAGTCAGGTTGAACACGGCCAGGTAGAAGCAGATGGCAATCAGCATCAGCAGGACGTTGAAGAAGGTCATGCCGGCCTTGTTCCAGATCTTGCCGAAGTCCTCGCGGTAGTTAACCATCGCGGTGATGATGGATGCGAAGATGAAGATCAGGTAGGAGGGGAACTTGAAGACAGCCAGGCAGACAACCACGATCACGAAGACGATCAGGTTGAACCAGAACAGCTTGGGACGGTTGTTGGGGTTGACCTCCTTGGCCGCGCCCTCGGTGCCGCCGTCCAGGCTCACACCGCTGGGCAGGCCCAGGGTGCCGTGCTTCTTCTTATGTACCATGGCGAAGTAGGCCCACAGGAGGATGATGGCGGGAACGTGGCACAGGCCCCAGGGAATGGAGGCGGAAGCCAGCTCCTCGGCGGACACGCCGGCCATCATGGCGGAGTTTACGAGGCCGATGCCCCAGGGCAGCCAGCACATGGCGGCGATGGAGACCTGGCAGAGGATGAACGCGATCCGCTGATCCATCTTGAACTTCTTGAAGAGGGGCAGCATGACGGGGAAGCAGATCAGGTAGGTGGTGGACATGTTGGCAGTCAGGTAGGCAATGGCGCCGATGATGGACGTCATGGCCATGACCACGACCACATTCATCTTGGTGCCCACCATCTTGACGAAGCGGTTGATGATGGTATCAAACATGCCCGTCTCGGTAATCATCGTGAAGTAGATCAGACCGAACAGCAGCATCCAGCCCACGGAACCCATGACGTTGGCGATCTGGGCCACGATGGCGTTGCTGACCTCCGTCAGGCTGTAGCCCAGGGCCAGAGCGCAGACGAAGGGGATGACGAACATGATGAAGTTCATCGAAATCTTGTTCCAGAGAATAAAGGCGATACAGAGGACCAGCATGATCAGGGCCATGGTGGTCGGATTCATATTCAGAATGCCTTGATAATCCATGAATCAGAACCTCCAAACGATAGTTTTCTCTCAGACGGCTTCCGCCGCCGGTTTCTCTCTCCCGTTCGCGACCGATTACACCTTCAGGTGATCCAGCATGCCGAACTCGCGCTGGAAGGCCATGGCGATCAGGTCGTGGGTCAGATCGGTGTAGGGGTGCGGAGCGGCGGTGAAGCAGTGGACAACCCGGGAGCCGGAGAAGATCTCGGTGGGCACGCCGACCTTCAGAAGCCGCATGGCATACTTGAGGCCGTCGTCGCGCAGGGTGTCGTACTCCGCAGTAATGATCAGGTGGGGGCAGGAGCCGCCCAGATCGTGGCACAGGCCGGGGAAGGCGTAGTAAGAGGGAACCGTGCCGTCATAGCCGCCCAGGTAGGCGTTCTCGGCGCCATAGGCCTTGGCGTCGGGGCCCATCCGCAGGGGGAAGTTCTGGTTGAAAGCGTGATCCTCGCCGAAACCGGTGGTATAGCAGCCGCAGTTGATGCAGGCCAAAGCGGGCAGCTGCTCCTTGTGGTCGCGCAGGTAGAGCGCTACGCCCTCGGCGATGTTGCCGCCGGCGCTGGAGCCGTGAAGACCCATCTGTCCGTCGCAGCCCAGCTCGTCCTTGTGCTCCAGAACCCACATGTAAGCGGCATGCACGTCCATCATGGGCTGGGGATAGTGGAACTGAGGACCGCTGAGGCGGTACTCCACGCTGACCAGGATCGCGGGAATCCGGGAGGCGAGGGCAATGCAGCGGGCATTGTCGATATCCAGATTGCCGGCCACCCAGCCGCCGCCGTGGACATCGATCACAGCAGGGATCTTCTTATCCGTCTTCGGGGTGAAGATGCGGATGCGGAGCTCCTGACCCTCGTCGGGACCGGCGATCACTCTGTCCTCGATCTTCATGCCCTCGGGAACGGTGTAGGTCATCATGGCCTTGCCGTTGGCCGCCGCCGCCGCTTTCTGCTCGTCGGTGCCGTCGCGCAGATAGGACTTGAACTGATTCTCGTAGCCGGGATACGGATTGTGAATCATAACGCGCTCTCTCCTTTACGATACTCTCATGCTGGTTTACGCCGGACGGCGGGCGTCCGGCTTCTCTTTCCCGGCTATTATACCATCCAACCCCCTGCTTTTCCATGCATCAATTGTCCAAATTGACTAACTATCTTATCAATTTTCAGTCCCATCTTCGCGAATCCGTCGAACAATTCAGCGTTTCGCTGAAGAATCTTATCTACCCTCGCAAAACTTTGTGTTTTTCCCCGCCTTTTTGTCAGTTTGGCACGCTTCTTGCTATGAACGGCGGACGGGCGCGCCCGCTGTCGCCGCTCCCTGATTCTGGTGCATATGGGTTTTCTCCCGTCCGCCGAGGCCCGAAATGTTACAGTCTGATGTCGTTTCTGTTACAGTTTCATGTCAGTTCTTGCGTTTTCCGGCGGATTCGTGTACTCTTGGACTGCCAGAACGGCGGAATCTGATACCTGGAGGCGACAGCATGACACCAGAGCCCTTTCCCGTCATTGATCCGGTAGCAACCGGGCAGAACATTCTGAGGCTGCGCAGGCAGCGCGGTCTGACCGTCCGGGATCTTCAGTCCTTCTTCGGGTTCTCCGAACCCCAGGCCGTCTACAAGTGGCAGCGGGGCGTCAGCCTTCCGTCTGTGGACAATCTCTTTGCCCTGGGCGCTCTGCTGCACGTGCCCCTGGAGGAAATCCTTGTGGCCAGGTCCTCCTGAGTGTCGCAGGTCTTTCCGTCCGGAAGCCCCGGTCCCCCACGGCCGGGGCATACATCCGGCTTCTCCCGGACAGCCGCCTGCCCGTTCCCTGCGGCGTCTTTCCACCCCTGAATGCGAAAACAGCCCCGCCGTCCGCAATCTGCAGGACGACGGGGCTTTGCTGCGCTTCCGCGGCCGGGGATACGGCGGATGTCCGGAATTTCCTTGCCCATTTCGGGAGCCGAAGCCCCCTTGGAGTCATGGATGTCGGACGTTCTGTCCGTACAATGGAGATGGAAGGGAGAAAGAACGTGAGATCGAAAGATGGACGGAGCGGAGAGCGGATGGCGTTGTACGGAGAGGGATGCGACGGATGGTCGTGATCCACCTGTGTCAGAAACAGGCTGGCGGGTCACCCTGCCACAGGGCACGGTGTCTTTTTCCACCATATATGTACAGCGTGCTCTCCCAGAGCGATCTCTCCCGGACGGGAGCGGATCTCCGGAATGCGTCTGATGTGCAGCGCTACAGTTCGTCTGCACCTGAACCGGGCTCCGATCTTCCTTCTCTCCGCCGCACCCCCCGCCGCGAAAGCGGCAGGAGATTATCCGGGCTCCACGCCCGCCCAGGCCTCGAAGACCTCCACGAAGGGTTCGTTGACGTCGAAGGGGGGCTCCCAGTCCACCTGCGTCTCAATGATGGCGGCGTCCAGCGCCGCGGACACCTGGTCCGCCCTGCGACTCAGGTCCGAACACAGCTTCCGCACCCGGTTGCGGTCGTAGTTGATGGTGGTCACCCGCTTCACATCGCAGCGGTAGGGAACCTGGTTGCCCTCGTTGTTAAAGCGGTATCCGGTGCCTCCACCGGGAATCAGGGTCTCGCTGCCCCGCAGACCGGTCATGGTGCGCAGCAGGCGGGCCACCTCCTGGCGCTTTGCGTTGAGACCCACCTCACCGTCCAGGCCGGCCGGCAGATCCACGGTTTCCTTGGCCCGGGTTACCGCCGCGCTCAGCTTCTCCCGCTCCTCCAGCAGCCAGACCAGAAACTCCACCAGAGTGGTGATCTGCCCGGCAAACTCGCTGGGCGGAACGCTGATGGTGACCTCATCCTCCGCCTCCGGCATGACCTTCCTGCGCAGGACGGTAGTCTGCACCCTCGTGATGTTCTCCGTACGACCCAGGATCATCTCCGCTTCCTCCATCAGGCTCTGCAGCCGGTTCTGGTAGCGGAATGCTTCTTTCAGGTTCATGAATCCACTCCTTTCCTGGTTTCTGTCCACAGGATACACCTTTCCGGGGAATTCTTCAACCAACCCGTGGTTCATTTTCCGGTAAGATACTCCAGCATTTCCGGTTTCCGGTGCGCCACGCCGGCATCTGTCAGAAAAAGCCCTTCGCCCGGGAAGGGGCGAAGGGCTGTCATTTCAGGAATTGCACCGGGCGAAGAGTTGTCTTACGCCACCGTCAGTTCTCCATCCCGGACCACCACTTCCAGAGTCTCGCCGGGGGCCACCTCGTCGGCCACGATACGGCGGCTGACCAGGGTCTCCACGGTGTGCTGCAGGAAGCGGCGCAGGGGCCGGGCACCGTAAATGGGATCGTAGGCACTGTCGAGGATGAACGCCCGGGCGCCATCGGAGAGCTTCACGGTCAGTTCCTTGTCCTCCAGGCGGCGGTTCAGCTCCGCCAGCAGCAGGTCAATGATGGCCGTCACGTTCTCCCGCGTCAGGGGCTTGTAGAAGACGATCTCGTCCAGCCGGTTCAGGAACTCGGGCCGGAAGGAGCGCTTCAGCAGCTGATCCACCTGGGCACGGGCCTGTTCGGAGATCTCTCCCCGCTCGTCGATCCCGTCCAGCAGATACTGGCTGCCCAGGTTGGATGTGAGGATGATGATGGTGTTCTTGAAGTCCACCGTCCGGCCCTGGCTGTCCGTGATCCGGCCATCGTCCAGCACCTGGAGCAGCACGTTGAACACGTCCGGGTGAGCCTTCTCCACCTCGTCGAAGAGGATGACGGAGTAGGGCTTGCGACGCACCGCCTCGGTGAGCTGTCCGCCCTCCTCATAGCCCACATATCCCGGAGGCGCTCCGATCAGCCGGGAGACCGAGAACTTCTCCATGTACTCGCTCATGTCGATGCGCACCAGGTTCTTCTCGCTGTCGAACAGAGCCTCCGCCAGGGTCTTGGCCAGCTCGGTCTTGCCCACGCCGGTGGGACCCAGGAAGAGGAAGGAGCCGATGGGCTTCTTCGGGTCGGCGATGCCGGCCCGGCTGCGGAGGATGGCCTCGGAAACAAGACGCACTGCCTCGTCCTGGCCGATCACCCGCCTGTGGAGAATGTCCTCCAGATGGAGCAGCTTCTCCCGCTCCCCTTCCATCAGGCGCGCCACGGGAATACCGGTCCAGCGCTCGATGATGCGGGCGATCTCCTCTTCGGTAACCTTGTCCCGCAGCAGGGACCTCGCCTTGCTGGCATTGGCCAGGGACTCCTCCGCCTCCAGCGCCTTGCGCAGGGCAGGGATACGACCATACTGCAGTTCAGCGGCCTTCTCCAGGTTGTATTCCCGCTGGGCCTTCTCCAGGGCCGCGTTGGCGGCCTCCAGGTCCTCCCGCAGCTTCTGTACCTTGCCGATGGCCCCCTTCTCGTTGTCCCACTGGGCCTTCTTTGCGTTGAACTCGTCCCGCAGGTCCGAGAGCTCCTTCTGGATCTCCGCCAGATGTTCCTGAGAGATCTTGTCGGTCTCCTTCTTCAGGGCGGCCTCTTCGATCTCGTGCTGGATGATCTTCCGGCGGATGATGTCCAGTTCGGTGGGCATGGAATCCATCTCCGTGCGGATCATGGCGCAGGCCTCATCGATGAGGTCGATGGCCTTATCCGGCAGGAACCGGTCCGTGATGTAGCGGTTGGAGAGGGAGGCGGCAGCGATGATGGCACCGTCCGTGATCTTCACGCCGTGATAGACCTCGTAGCGCTCCTTCAGGCCGCGGAGAATGGCCACCGCGTCCTCTACGCTGGGTTCGTTGACCATAACCGGCTGGAACCGGCGCTCCAGAGCAGCATCCTTCTCAATGTACTGCCGGTACTCGTTGAGGGTGGTGGCACCGATGCAGTGCAGCTCGCCCCGGGCCAGCATGGGCTTGAGCAGGTTGCCCGCATCCATGGAGCCCTCGGTCTTGCCGGCGCCTACGATGGTGTGCAGCTCGTCGATAAACAGGAGGATCCTGCCATCGGACTTCTTCACCTCGTTGAGAACGGCCTTCAGCCGCTCCTCGAACTCGCCCCGGTACTTGGCGCCGGCGATCAGGGCGCCCATATCCAGAGCGAAGATGGTCTTGTCCTTCAGGGACCCGGGCACGTCCCCCTTGACGATCCGCTGGGCCAGCCCTTCCGCGATGGCGGTCTTGCCCACGCCGGGCTCACCGATCAGCACCGGGTTGTTCTTGGTCTTCCGGGAGAGGATCCGGATCACATTGCGGATTTCGTCGTCCCGCCCGATCACCGGGTCCAGCTTGTTCTGCCGGGCCCGCTCCACCAGGTCGGTGCCGTACTTTTTCAGGGCGGCGTAGGTCTCCTCCGGGTTGTCGCTGGTAACCCGCTGGTTGCCACGGACGGAGGCCAGGGCCTGCATGACCTTCTCCTTCGTCACATTATAGGTGCGGAACAGCTCCTTGAGGGCGGAGTTTGCCTCGTCCAGCAGGCCGAGGAAGACGTGCTCCACGGAGATGTACTCGTCCTTCATGGAACCGGCGGCCTGCTCGGCGGCCTTCAGCGCCCGGTCCACATCCTGGGCGATATAGAACTTATCCGCCTCCCGGCCTCCGCCGTAGACCTTGGGCAGGCGCTCCACCTGGGCGCGCACGGCAGCTTCGAAGCTGGGCACGGTCATGCCCATGGCGGTCATCAGCTGAGGGATCAGCCCCTCGGCATCGGAGACCAGGGCCAGGAGCAGGTGGGCCTGCTCGACCTGCTGGTTGCCGTGCTCCTTCGCCAGCTCGTTGGCGCTCTGCAGGGCGGCCATGGTCTTCTGGGTAAACTGACTGGTATTCATGAAAAGAAACCTCCTTCACTCAGCGGTTTCAGAATCTTCTGTAGAGGCAGCCGGGTTAGCACTCTCGTCTTCCGACTGCTAACTGTATGATACACCCTGCTCCGGAAGATTGCAAGAGGTTTTTTCCGGAATCCGAAACTTTTTTCCGGAAGCTCCCACTCCCCGGTCAGGGGTTCAGAAGGGGGCGGACCCGAAGGCCCGCCCCCCGCTCTGCTTACTGGATGGCGATCCTGCGCCCCTGGGCCGGCTGTTCGTCGGCCTTGGGGAGGGTCAGGGTGAGCACGCCGTTGTCATAGGCGGCTCCGATGTCGTTCTCCCGGATCCCGGAGACATCAAAGGAGCGGTGGAAGCTGCCGCTGCGGCGCTCCCGGCACACATAGCGGTCGTTCTCATCCCGGTTCTCCGTGGTCTCCTCGTGCTTCGCCGAGATGGTGAGCACTCCGTCCCGCAGGTCCAGGTCGATGTCCTCCTTCCGGAACCCGGGCAGCTCCGCCTCCAGCAGGAAGTGGTCGCCCTCGTCCTTAATGTCCGTGCGGAAGGCGGGGACGCGGTTGTGCAGGTCGGGGAAGAAGCTGCGCTCGAAGTCGTCGAAGAAGCTGTCGAGACCGCGCTGACCAAACGGAAGAATGCTGTACATGATCGAACTCTCCTTTCGGACCCCGGTCCTTAAACCTCTCCGGGGTCCCATCTGAATTTGCCCTAAGTATACTGCCCGATTGTGAACGAATCTATCAGTCAAATGTTACGGAACTGTAAATTTAGCACTCTCTATCCTGGAGTGCTAATTCAGTGTGTCACGATCCGCCCATTGGCCAGCTTCTCTCTCCGTCCCGGATTTGCCCGCTCCGGCGAACCGTGATATAATGAGAAGCATCTCACCTCAAGGAGGCTTCGCCATGAAAATACTTGTCTTCGGTCCGCCCAACCGCTACCGCACCTACCGCCCGGCTGTGGCGGACCAGCTGGATGCGCAGCTGGTGTTCCGCACCCCGGATCAGAGCTACCTCCAGGCCGCCCGGGAGAACGCAGACGCGGAGGTCCTCTTCGTGGACGCCATCACAGAGGTAAGCGACGCCATTCTGGAGCAGCTGCCCCACCTGAAGCTCATACACTCCGAAGGCGTGGCCTACAACTGCATTGACTGCGAAGCCGCCCGTCGCAGGGGAATCTTCGTGTGCAACAACCAGGGCTGCAACGCCGCCGCTGTGGCGGAGCACACCATCATGCTGATGCTCATGGCTCTCCGCCAGGGCATTGAAGCCCACAACGCCATGCTGGCCGGCCGGCAGATTGAGAAGAAGACCGAGGTGATCGCCGCCGGCAATCCCGGTCTCTTTCAGTGCTCGGTGGGTCTGATCGGCTTTGGCGATACCGCCCAGGCCACCGCCCGGCGGCTGGCCGCCTTCGAGTGCCCCCTCTACTACTATACGCTCCACCGTCGTTCTCCCGAAGTAGAGGAGAAGTTCGGCGTCACCTATCTGCCCCTGGAAGAACTGGCCTCCACCTGCGACATCGTCTCCCTCCACTGCGCGGTCACGCCGGACACCGTGGAAATGGTGGACGCGGACTTCCTGGCCCGCATGAAACCCGGCTCCATTCTGGTCAACTGCGCCCGGGGCGCTCTGGTGGACAATCTGGCCCTGCGCCAGGCCCTGATCGACGGCCATCTGGCCTGCGCCGCCCTGGATACCATCGAGCCGGAACCCACTCCGGCGGACCATCCTCTGGTGAATCTCCCGCTCGAAGCCCGCCATCGGGCCATCTACAGCTGCCACCTGGGCGGCGCCTCCGGCGGCTGCTTCGCCCGCGCCCATGAAACCATGTGGACCAACGCGCAGCGGGTCACCCAGGGGCTGCGCCCCACCCACATCGTCAACGGACTCTGACCCGCAGCACTTCCCGGGGACGGATACCCTGGGCCCAAAGGGCAGCCAGATAAAGAACGGCGGAAAAGACCAGCACGCAGAGCAGGCCGGGCACTGTCTCCATCCCCGCTTCCCGTAGCCGCCGCAGCAGGAGATTGCCGGTCAGAGCCGCCAGCAGCGCCCCCAGTCCGGGAGCGGCCAGCCAGGAGAACAGGCGGGGCGCTACACCGGTCTTCCGCCAGACTGCGTAAACCAGAAGGGAGAGCTCCATCCCGGTGGAGAGCACCGTTCCCGCCACGTAGCCGCCCAGCCCCACACCAGGCAGAGGCACCAGAGCCAGCGTACACAGCAGTTGGACACCGCCTCCCAGAAGGGAGATGACCGCCACGGTCCGCTGACAGCTCACACCATTGAGCACGCAGCAGAAGACGGAAGAAAAGCAGCTCATGGCCATGCCCGCCGCCAGAGGAACCAGGTACTCCCCCACGCCCTCCTGGTGAAAGAGCAGCTCCCCGAGATCCGGTCCCAGCACCGCCATCATCGCCATGGCGGGCAGCGACAGGACCGCCACCGCGGACACGGCCCGTCCGGCGAGCCGGCGTACCTCCCCGTCCCGCCCCAGGGCGTGGGCCCGGGCAAGACGGGGCGCCAGCACCAGACCAAGGGCCCCCAGGAAAACGGTAGGCAGGGAGAGCATGGGGAGCGTCATGCCGTGGATCACCCCCAGGCGGGCCACCGCAGCCCCCGGTTCCATACCTCCTTCCACCAGCTTGCGGGGGATGAGGGTGGTGTTGGCGGCCCCCAGAAGATTGCCAAGCAGGGCGTTGGCCCCCACCGGCAGGGCTACGGAGGCCACCTTCCGCAGCCGGACACCCGGCTTCTCCCCCGGCCCCCGCAGCCCCTTCCGCCGCAGGAGAAGGCGGTAGAGAAACGTGAGAGTCAGGGCGGAATACACCTCGCAGAGCACCATCCCCGCCACGATCAGGCCTGCCGCCCGCTCCGGATACTGGGGCAGGAAGAGCGTCAGCAGGCCCAGCACCGCTGCCGCCCGGATTCCCTGCTCCAGAAGTTCCGAGACCGCCGGAGGCGTCACCCGGCCCGCGCCGTAAAAACAGTGCTTGTGCAGATTTTCGATGCCGGTGAGGGCCACGCAGGGCACCAGCAGCATGAGGCCCAGGCGGGTGCGGGCGTCCCCCAGCAGCGCCACCGAAATCCAGTCCGAGGCCAGGATCACCGCCGCTCCCAAAGGAAGAAGCAGGGCAAAGAACAGCTTCATGCAGGTGCCTAGGGTCTGATCCGCGCCCCGGCTGTTGCCCAGGGCCAGGTTGCGGGCGGTGAGGTTGGAGACCGCAGCAGTCAGGCCCACCGCCGTCAGGGACATCAGCACGGAGGACACCGGCATCAGCAGCTGGTAGAGGCCCATGACCTCCGCACCCACCATCCGGGAGAGGGCCACCCGGTACCCGAACCCCAGCGCCTGGGCGAGGGCCCCCAGCACGGTCAGCAGCAGAACTCCTCTTCCTCCCGGATCTGAACGCTCTCCCATGTCCATCCCTCCCGTTTCCTTCAGTCTATTCCGGGTCCAGGGCGGGCATGACCTCTTTCCTTCCGCCGCTCTGCGTGGCGGCGGAGTCCGGTCGGTGATGTGCTTTTTCTTCCCTTCGCATGCTTTTTCCAGGCCCCCGCTTGCTTTCCCTGTGCTTTCCTGTTAGAATGACGGGAGCGGGAGTCCATCCCGCCAATGCAGAGGAGGTAACCGCCCTATGAGTTTTGTCACCCTGGAAAAGAAAGGCGCCGTCGGCGTCATTACCATGAACCGGCCCGAGGCTCTGAACGCCCTCAACGATCAGGTTCTGCGGGATCTGTCCGCCGTCCTGGATCAGGTAGAGGCGGACGGGGAGATTCTGGTCGCCGTGCTCACCGGCGCGGGCCGCTCCTTCGTCGCCGGCGCGGACATCGGGCAGATGGCCACTCTCACCGCCGCGGAGGCCAAGGCTTTCGGCGTGCTGGGCAACCAGGTGTTTCTGAAGCTGGAGAACCTCACGAAGCCCACCATCGCCGCCGTTAACGGCTTCGCCCTGGGCGGAGGCTGCGAACTGGCCATGTCCTGCGACATCCGCATCGCCAGCGAGAAGGCAAAGTTCGGCCAGCCCGAGACCGGCCTCGGCATCACCCCCGGATTTGGCGGCACCCAGCGCCTGCCCCGTCTGGTGGGCACCGCCAATGCCATGGAGATGATCCTGACCGCCCGCAACATCAGCGCCGCCCGGGCGCTGGAGATCGGCCTTGTGACCCATGTCTGCCCGCCCGAGGAGCTGATGGATAAGGCTCTGGAACTGGCAAACGCCATCGCCGCCAACGCCCAGATCGCCGTCCGCCAGTCCAAGGCCGCCATCCGCCGGGGGCTCCAGACCGACATCGCCACCGGCACCGCCTATGAGAGCGAGGCCTTCGCCCTCTGCTTCGCCACGGAAGACCAGAAGGACGCCATGGCCGCCTTCGTGAAAAAGGAGAAGCTCGCCTCCTTCAAAAACCGCTGAGCCGGATGGAAAGGAGCCGCATCCCCCAGGATACGGCTCTTTTTCCTGCCCGGAGCCGAACAGCCCCCCGGAAGGACACGCGAGATGCGCCCCGGCCCCGAACAGTACGACGCCCCCGGCAGGCAAAGGCAGCCGGAGGCGTCGTGTTACGTATAGGAGAAGAAGAGGAGGGAGAAAGATCAGAACCTGTAGTTTTTGCAGACAGGGGCGTTCGCGGCCGCGGACTTCGCGTCGTACCAAATCAGGTTGTTGCCGCTGGCCTTGTCGAAAAGCTGAATCAGTTGCGGCTGGGTGGTGAAGCGGATGGTACGGCCCATGGAGACATCCTCCTGGAGGTCCACGGTGGGAACCACCATCACAACCTCGTCGTCGCCGCTGCGGGCGTGGAGGTTGACCTCGGAGCCCAGCATCTCGCTGACCTCAATCTTTGCCTGCAGCTCGCCGGAGCCTACGCTGATGTGCTGGGGCCGGATGCCGGCCACGATATCGCAGGGCTTCTGGCTGTTCTGCTTCAGGGCTTTCTGCTGGAAGTCGTCCAGGCGGAACTTCGCATCCCGGATCTGTGCGTAATACACGCCGTTCTCCAGCAGCAGCCGGCAGCCATCAAAGAAGTTCATGACGGGCATACCGATGAAGCCTGCCACAAAGAGATTCACGGGACGGTCGAAGACGTCGGTCGGCGTGCCGATCTGATTGACGAAGCCGTCTTTCATGATCACGATACGGTCGCCCAGCGTCATGGCCTCCGTCTGGTCGTGGGTGACATACATGAAGGTGGTGTTGATGCGCTGGCGCAGCTTGATGATCTCCGCCCGCATCTGGTTGCGGAGCTTGGCGTCCAGGTTGCTGAGGGGCTCGTCCATGAGGAACACCTTGGGATCCCGGACCATGGCACGGCCGATGGCCACGCGCTGGCGCTGGCCGCCGGACAGGGCCTTGGGCTTGCGCTCCAGGTACTGGGTGATATCCAGAATCCGGGCCACTTCCCGGACCTTCTTATCGATTTCCCCTTTATCCACCTTCTTCAGTCTGAGCGCGAAGGCCATATTCTCATAGACTGTCATGTGGGGGTAGAGGGCGTAGCTCTGGAAAACCATGGCGATGTCCCGGTCCTTGGGGGCCACGTTGTTGCAGAGTCTGCCGTCGATGTACAGTTCGCCGTCGGAGATATCCTCCAGACCGGCCACCATCCGAAGAGTGGTGGACTTGCCGCAGCCGGAGGGACCGACCAGCACGATAAACTCCTTGTCCGCAATGGTGAGGTTGACGTCGTGGACAGCGGTCACGCCGCCGTCGTATACCTTTTTCAGGCCTTTGATCAGAACTTCAGACATGAAATCCGCTCCGGCGGCCGGGCCTCCGCCCGGGCCGTCTCACAGCCGCCTGCTCCCCGGCGGCCGCCTTACGGCAGGTCTCCACACTGCCGCACCGCGAGCGTAACGGACAGTTTCCTCCTTTTTCCTGTGCGCCCGTCCACAAGTGGTGGAGTGGACGGGCGCCGTCAGTATTCAGGCTGGACTTATTCCTTCACACCGCCCAGTGTGACACCGGCGATGATGAATTTGGACAGGCACAGGTAGACAATCACGATGGGGATGATGGCGATGGTGATCATCATGTAGATCTTGCCCATATCGAAGTTCATGTAGTCCGCGCCCCGGAGGGTGGCGATCATGATGGGCAGGGTCTGCTTGTCCTTGGAGGTGATGACCAGGGCGGGAATGAAGTAGTTGTTCCAGGAACCTACGAAGGTGAAAATGGCCTGGACCGCCATGGCCGGCTTCAGGATGGGAAGGACGATGCGGTTAAAGGTCCCGAACTCCCCGGAACCGTCGATGCGGGCCGCCTCGATCAGTTCCTTGGGCAGAGAGGACTGCATGTAGGAGTGCATGAAGTAGAAGACTGCTGGAGATGCGATGGATGGCAGAATCAGGGGCAGCAGGGAGTCATCCATCCCCATGTTGGTGATGAGGCGCAGGAAACCAAGTGCGGTCACCTGGGTAGGCATGACCAGGATCATCATGATGAAGGTAAAGGCCGCCCGGTTGAGCCTGAACTGATAGGCGTAGATGCCATAGGCAGTCATGGAAGAGAAGTAGGTCGTGATGGCTGCGCAGCAGCCGGAGACGATCAGGCTGTTGCGGATTCCCTTGAGGATGGGGATAGCCGGGTCGTTGACCACGTTTTTGAAGTTCGCGATGAGGCTGCTGCCCGGCAGGGCCGAGAAGCCCAGCTGCAGCTGCGCATGGGAGCGGCTGGCGTTGATGACCAGGATGTAGAAGAAGAACAGGCACAGGAACGACAGGAAAATCAGCACAACATGCGCGATGATGGTACGCGCGTCGGGTTTTTTCTTCATGATGCCTTGCCTCCTTTCCGGGCCAGCTTCTTTGCGCGCTTCGCAGCGGCCTTGGAGCCGTCCGGGTCATCGTCCATGTTCATGCGGAATACGATAAAGCAGAGGATACCGCTGATCACGAAGAGGTAGATGGAAAGCGCGCCCGCCATGCCGTAGTTCTTGCTGGTCAGGTGGTTGTTCAGGAACATGATCAGGGTCATGGTGGTACGGTCCGGGGCACCCTGGCCGCCGGTGAGGATCTGAGGCACGTCGAACATCTGCAGGCCGCCGATCAGGGAGGTGATCAGGGTGTAGGTCAGCAGAGGCCGGATCTGGGGCAGCGTGATTTTGAAGAACATCTGGGTATGGGTACAGCCGTCCAGCTCCGCCGCCTCAAAGATGGCGGGATTGATGCCCATAATGGCCGCCATGAGCATGATTGTGGTATTTCCGAACCACATTAAGAAGTTCATCAGCGCCACCAGGGTTCTGGCTCCCAGAGTGGACTCCATGAAGCGGATGGCCTCTCCGATGACTCCCATCCGCAGCAGGATGTTGTTCACGGGACCCGCGTTGGAAAACAGGGCGAAGAACAGCATGGCGAAAGCGGAGGCCATGATCAGATTGGGCAGGTAGATGACAACCTTGAAGAACTCCTTGCCGTGGATCTTCAGGCGGGCGTCCGTAAACCAGGCCGCCAGCAGCAGGGCCACGGCGATCTGGGGCACAAACCCCAGAATCCACATGACGAAGGTGTTCCAGGCATACTTGGGCAGGTCGGCGGACAGAAGGCTGATATAGTTCTGCAGACCCACAAAGGTGGGTCCGATGACCTTCAGGCCGGAATAGTAGTACTCATAGAAGCTGTTGCGGATGGTGTCCACCAGCGGGATCAGGGAAAAAACAGCATAGGTGATGAAGAAGGGCGCAATGAAAATGTATCCCCATTTCGCGTAGCTGATGCTTTTGATCGGTTTCTTCTTATCCACAGGAGATCCCCCTTTCAGGATGAATAAGCAGGTTTCCGGGTTTCTCTCTCCGCCCGGCCGGGCGGAGAGAGGGGCGGGCGAGCCGCCCCTCTTTCCGATTCTTATGCTTCGGGCCAGATAAACTCGCCGTTCACCAGCTCGGGATATTTCTCCTTGACGGTGGTCTCAAAGTTGGCCTTTGCTTTCTCCATATCGATCTTGCCGTTGAAGTAGTCGCCGAACGCGTTCTGAATGGCCTCGGTGCAGCCCTGGTCATAGGCGGACACGTTGGCCAGCTTAATGTTGGCAGCCACATCGGAGAGAACACCCAGGTAGTTCTGTCCGGAGAGCATATCGATACCGAAGTCGGGGGACTGCGCCAGTTCCTCCATCAGAGGCTGGTCGTTGCTCATTTCGCCGTTGTTCACAGCCAGGCTGCGCAGAATGTCGGTATCCGCAGTCATCTTCAGCATGATATCCTTCACGTGCTCCGGATTGTCCGTGCCGCGGCAGGCGATCAGCCAGGTGCCGCCCCAGTAGAACTTCTCGGGGCTGGGGCAGACGGCCCAGTCCTGAGCGGCGGAGGTGCCCTCCACATTGGGCTTCACGCAGACGTCCAGACCCCAGGCGGGAAGGAAGAAGCAGAATACCTTGGAGTCAGGGCCGAAGTCCTTGTTCCACTCGTCCTGCCACTGGCCGGGCGTGTTGTGAGTAATGCCGCTCTGAATATCCTCCATGGAACGGTCCACCCACTTCATGATGTTGCTGTCGACCACCACGTTGCCGTCCTGCACCCAGGGACCGGAGACGTTGTTGGAGTAGACGCGGTAGGTATCCGCCCGGCCGGAGTACATGTAATAGCCGGCGGCCTTCATCTGCTCGGCGGTGGCATAGAACTTATCCCAATCAGCGACCGCAGCGCCCACGGTCTCGGGATCGTCGGTCCCCAGCACGGCCTTGGCAATGGAACGGCGGTAGACCATCATGCCCGGCGTGGCCTGATAGCTGAGAGCACGCACCTTGCCGTCCGTGGTGGTCACAGCCTCCTGGGTGTACTTGTACTGGTTGGGGGTATCCTCCGGAGTGATGCCCAGCTCGTCGATGGGCATGGCCATGTCGATCTCCGGATCAATGTACTTGAGGATGTAATCGGCCTCGGCCAGGAACAGGTCGATCTTTTCATCCGGCTCGGCATCGGCCTGCTTGACAAGAGCTTCGTCCAGCTTCTGCTGATAGACGCCGTCCTGGTTGGGGTTGATGATCCAGTGAACCTCGGTGCCGTCGTTCAGGTAGGTGATGGACAGGTCCTTGGAGGTTTCCTTCACCTCGGGGTAGTTGGCATTGAACTTCTTCTGCCACTCGTCGTTCCAGACGTAAATGTTGATGATCTTGCCTTCCTCTCCACCGGAAGCGGAAGATCCGCCGCTGGCTGCGCCGCCGCTGGCTGCGCCACCGCCACTGGCCGCGCCGCCGCCACTGCCGCCTCCGCAGCCTGTCAGCAGGCTGAGACCCAAGGCCAGCGCAAGGGCAAGACTCAGAATCTTTCTTTTCATGATATCTCCTCCTGTTTTCCGTTTTAACACAGCCCTCAGGCTGTATCGGTGCCCCTATTCTACCCGGTTCGTCAGGGGCTGTATACAAAATACAGAGAGTACCATAGCAGATTCATACCCACTTTTGTGGTCCTGCCCAAAAAAGCTCCTTCCGATCCCTGCTTTTCTCACTTATTTCCAGATCAGGAAACGCTTTTCTCTCCGGTTCTGTAGCAGATTCCTGCACCTGTTTATCCGTCGCTGAAGCGTCGTCTGAAGGGCAGCGCCCCCGCCGATCCTCTACGGCATACCTGCAGCGAAAATCCGGCGGGACCGCAAAGCCGGAAGCTGTTCCTCCTTCCCGGGCCCGCCAGTGGAATCCCTCAGTCCCTCTTCTCTGTCGTGACCGGTACTCTCCACGCCCCGGACAGCAGCGACTCTTCGGGACAATGCAAAATCTCCCCCGCTTTCAGCAGTTTCTTCTTGCATTTCATTGCCTGAATGCTATACTGAAGTATCTGGTTCAGGGGGAGGATCCCGGCATGGAAAAGGAAAACCGCTGGCGTCCCACGGAAGTCAGCGAAGACGGAGAAATCACAACCCACCGCGGCCCGGGCGAAGAGATGATGTTTTACCGCTCGGTGGCCGCCGGGCTGATCGACCAGGTCCAGGAGAACTGCAGCCGCGGCGCCTTTGAAAACATGGAAGGCGTCGGCATGCTGTCCGAGGACCCGGTCACCAATCTGAAATACCATTTTGTCGTGACCGCCGCCATGATCACCCGCTTCTGCATGGAAGGCGGCATGGCCATGGAGGAGGCCTTCGGGCTCAGCGACTCCTACATTCAGCGCATGGACCGCTGCACCAACATGGCTGAAATTGTTCTGCTCCACGATCAGATGGCCCTGGACTACACCGGACGCATGCGGGGACAGAAGAAGTATGCTGCCGCCTCCAAGCAGGTCTCGGAGGCCATCGACTACATCTACGCCCACATCTCAGAACGGATCACCCTCAACGACCTGGCAAAGGCCATCTGCGTCTCCCCCACCTATCTGTCCCGCATCTTCAGGCAGGAGATCGGCGTTTCCGTCAGCGAATACATCCGCCAGCGGAAAATCGACATGGCGAAAAACCTGCTGCGCTTCAGCGACTGCGAGATGTCTGAAATCGCCAACATGCTCTCCTACTCCTCGCAGAGCCACTTTATTCAGCAGTTCCGTCAGCAGATGGGGGTCACCCCCAAGGTCTACCGGGACACCAACTATATGACCGTCTGGGGCGTCAACCGGGATCCGGCCCCCGGAACCGGGCCCGGCCTGGAGAAAAGGCCGGACCCGGATCCCGAAACTGCCCCCCAGGACTGATCCCTACAGGGTCAGCACGATCTCCGTACGGTCGGTCAGCAGCGTTTCCGGGATGTAAGAACCCGGCAGCTCTACCCCGTTTACGGTCAGTTTCCGGCAGCCGGATTCCCTGCCGTCCGGGTTTTCCACCCGGATATGAAGCTTTCTGCCCCGGAACATCCGGTCGATCTCCAGCTCCTTCCATTCCCTCGGAATGGAGGGAGCTGTTTTCAGTCCATGAAGATCGGGCCGCATGCCCAGAATCCCTTCCACACACCCCACCATGACCGTGGATGCGGTTCCGGTGAGCCAGTGGACGTGGGAACGCCCGGCGTGGGGACTGTCCTTGCCCTCGGTGAACTGCCCGTAGGCATAGGGTTCAATCCCACGGAGCTCCGCCTCGCCATTCTGCATGGCGGGACAGTTCTCCCGGAAGTAGGTAAAGGCCCTGTCTCCGTGACCCAGCAACGCCTCGGCCAGGATGAGCCATCCCTGGGACTGGGAAAACACACCGGCGTTCTCCTTGACCCCCGGGTTGTAAATCACCGCCAGAGCGCCGTCAAAGGCATGGGCATGATAGGGCGGATCCATGAGAATCGCCCCATGAGGGGTATTCAGGCGGCGGAACACATGGTCCATGATGGTCTCCGCCTGCTCCCGCTCCGCCAGCCCGCTGATAACAGCCCAGCTCTGGGGATTCAGCCACAGATCCGCTTCCGGAGCATCGGAGGCTCCAATGACCTCTCCCTGTTCGGTAAAGCCCCGGATGTAGCGGTCCGTATCCCAGCAGAGCCGGTTCAGCCTTTTCCGCAGTTCTCCCTGCTTTTCTTCCAGCCAGGCCCGATATGCCCCGTCTTTCTTCTCCTGCGCAAAACGGCCCAGAATCGTAAAGGCCTGGTAGAACTGGAACGCCACAAAGGTGGATTCCCCCTCCGCCCCCAGGCGCAGGCAGTCATTCCAGTCGGCGTAGAGCCCCGCCGGCAGGCCGTGGGGACCCAGGTGGGTAAGGGAAAAGTTCAGGGCACGCTTCAGATGTTCATAGACGGTGGCCTCTTCCCGATCCGCAAAGGGAATCACCTCGTCCAGAAAAGCCGTATTCCCGGTTTCCGCTACGTACTTCCACACAGTAGGGAACAGCCACAGAGCGTCGTCCGCCCGGTAGGCCGGGTGCCCGGTCGCCTGACGGTAAGACTCGTCTTCCGGCGTGTCTTCGTGCCCCGGGTTATGGGTGAACTTCACCAGGGGCAGGCCTCCTCCATGGTGAACCTGGGCAGAAAGCATGAAGCGCAGTTTCTCCGCCGCCTGCTCCGGCGCCAGATGGAGGATTCCCTGGATGTCCTGAACCGTGTCCCGATAGCCGTAGCCGTTGCGCAGTCCGCAGTAGACAAAGGATGCGGCCCGGGACCAGGTAAAGGTAATGAAGCTGTTGTAGGCGTTCCAGGTATTGATCATCTCGTCAAACTCCGGGCAGGGAGTCTTCACATGGAAGGCGGACAGTTTTCCGTGCCAGTCCCGGATCAGCTCCTCCAGTTCCCGACAGCAGTCCCGGCCCGGATTCTGACACTCTGCCAGCAGAGCGGCGCTCTCGGCTTCGGACTTCTCCCCCAGCAGGAAGGCTACGGTCCGCTCCTCCCCAGGTTCCAGCGAAACCACCGTGGACAGGGCTCCGCAGGTGTTCCCGTTGTAACCCGGAACGTTCCCGAGATCGCCCCGGGCCACTCCCACAGGATCCCCATAGCCATGATAGGTCCCCAGAAAGGCAGCCCGATCTCCGCACCAGGAGGATACTTCCGCTCCCGCCAGTCCGAAGAAGCGCTCCGTCACCTGCTTCTCATCCACATTATCTCCCGGAGCAATGGCGTCCAGGTTTCCGTGAATCTGCTGCCGGATCCGGTTCCCGTCAAAGAGGGTCCGGGAAATGAACTGAGAGTACTGTAGATTCACCTGATCCAGCTCGTAGTTGCCGCTGTTGGTGAATTCGGCGTAACCCGTCAGCGTCAGTTCCCGGCGTCGGGAGGAAACGTTGCGCACGGTCAGCGCCCACACCTCGTGAGCTTCTCCCAGAGGAACATAATAGACTGCTTCGCCGCGGATCCCGTTCCGCTCGGCCAGCAGCCTCGTATAGCCGGTTCCGTGCCTGCACTCGTAGCGGCAGGACTCCAGATCCCCTCCCACCGGCTGCCAGGAAACGGACCAGAACGTCCCATCCTCATTGTCCCGCAGATAGAGGTACCGTCCGGGCTGATCGAACTGGTTGAACACATAGCGCAGAATGCGGCCGTTGGCCCCGGAGCGGACAAAACTGTAGCCGCCGGCCTGGTTGGAGATCAGAGCTCCGTACTCCGGAGAACCCAGGTAGTTGATCCACGGCTGGGGCGTATCCGGTCTTGTGATGACGTACTCCCGGTTCTGACTGTCAAAATACCCGTATTGCATATGATCGACCCTTTCATATCAGTTCTATGGTAAGCTGGCCGCCCTCAACGGGGAGCCGGCAGAGGCTGTCCCGGGGCACAAGGACCCGGCCGTCCTCCACGGAAACGGGGCTGGTCTCGGAGGAAGAAACGCTTTGCAGCCAGGCCTTTCGGACCTGATACTGCCCCCAGTCCGCCCCGGTCAGGTTGACGACCACAATCCGAATCGGCTTTCCCGCAAACATCATGGAGAGAGAGGCTCTCCCTTCTCCGTCAAACTGCTCCCTGCAGAGCGCAGGAGCAACGGTCAGATCCCCGGTTTCGCCCTGTACGCCGAACACCCGGGTAATGAGGGTCAGCATATACCAGCTGGCGGCTCCGGTCAGATAGTGGTATACACCCCGTCCATCCCCGTTGAAATACTCCGGTATGCCCGGGTAAATACGGCTGGACTCGAAGGACAGCGCCGCATCGGCCAGCGACTGCAGCGCTCTGTATCCTTCCCGCACAAAACCCCGGCTGTACAAAGCGTTGGCATACATCACCGCCATGTGGGAAAAGACCGCTCCGTTCTCCTTCTCCCCGTAGGCAAACCCGAACATCCGCCCCATATCGGTCTTCTGTTCGTGGAAATCCGTATTCAACCGGTATCCGCCCAGCTCCTTCCGGTAGAGATACCGGTCCGCGCTGCGGACAATGGCTGCCGTCTGTTCCCGGGTCGCAGTCCCGCTCAGGACAGCAAACACCTGTCCGGTGAGCATCATCCGCACGTTCCCTTCCGCAGCACTCTCCAGCGGACGTCCATGGTTGTCGTAATAGCTGTTGAACCAGCCTTCCCCGTCTCCGGCGTCGATCCACTCCTGACGGCGGAGGTGTTCCATCCACCAGTCCGCCATCCGGTCCAGTTTCTCCCTCAGCTCCGGAATGGACAGGGAGACCATCCGCCCGCTTACTGTGTGAGCACAGAGCCGTCCATACCGCTCCAGAACCGCGGTTTTCTTTCCGGGGAGATCGAAGATCGCCTCATCCACTTTCAGAAGCTCCCCCAGTTCCTCCAGAACCTCCACCGTACTGCAGCCCCGCTGCTCCAGCTGGTGGAGCATGCGGCTCAGCGCACGCAGATTTCCGGCATAGGCGAAGGTAAAGGCCACACTTTCTCCCCGGTCCGGGGCCATATCCAGCGCATCATTCCAGTCCGCCCCCCGCAGCCGGCAGATGTTGTGCTCTCCGGCTTCGCAGAACGCAGCCAGATTCTCCACAAGAAGGTGTTCCATAACAGTTCCCAGCCAGATCTCACCGCTCTCTGTCCGCTGACTGGTCCCCATGTCCGGAGTCCACTCCCGGTCTCTCTCCGTGCCCCGCAGAACCAGCGCATCCTTGAAGTAGGGAACCCGGGCGCTCAACAGCGAAAAGTCCCCGGTCTGGTCCAGGTAGAGACGGGTGGTCAGCAGGGGCCAGAAGGCATGGTCCATCCAGACCCGGGGAATGCCGTTGCGGTCCGCCACAAAATTGCCATCCCCGGCACCGATGATGGTGGCGTTGGTCCCATCCACCCGCACACCGCCGAAGTTGGCCTGGATCATGGCCCCGACCCCGTCCGGATCCATCAGCAGCAGAGAGAGACAGTCCTGCCACAGATCCCGCCATCCCCGGCCGCCCCGGCCATAGTCATGGTGGGGCAGGAAAGAACAACCGTAGATACGCCGCAGGATGGGCTGAAAACAGACCCACCGCATCAGCCGGTCAAAATCCGGATCTCCGGTGTGACAGTGCACATTCA
Source organism: uncultured Oscillospiraceae bacterium (assembly GCA_947629775.1). GTDB lineage: Bacteria > Bacillota > Clostridia > Oscillospirales > Oscillospiraceae > Lawsonibacter. The sequence continues at coordinate 35,078 of CANRFA010000005.1, read as the reverse complement.
CTTTCTCCTGCCAGCAGCGTTTTGTCTCCTCCAGGGCGCTGCGCACCTGGTCTCCGGTGGAAAAGGCATCAGCGATGCGACGAATATCCGCCTCATCCTCCGAAACCCCCAGCAGAACGATGTACTCCGCGCTCTCTCCCGGTTCCAGAAGAACTTCCGGGAAGACCAGAGCACCCATGGCCTCCCGGCCATCCACGCCGGTCCCGGCCAGGACACCCTGGCAGCCCTCCAGGATCGCCCGCGGGCGAAGAAAGGTTCCCCCTTCTCCAAGAAAACCGTCCACCGTAGGGAAAAAGGACACCGGCGGGCAGCCATCCCCGGTGGATCCCAGCACATAGTAGATCTTCCGATTTTCCCGATGCCCTTTCTCGTCAAACGACATGGTGGGTTTCACCAGAACCCCCCGGGATACGGTCCGGATCCGATGGAGCATGGCGGTCACATCCCGGTGATCCCGAAGGTTATCCGCGCTCCTGCCGTAGATCGGAATGGCCGCGACACCCGTCACTTTCCGGGCCGTGGAGCCGGTACAGGTGATGCGAACATGCATGATCTCCACGTTCTCCCGAGGTGGAACAAAGGAAAGAACCTGCGCCTCCAGTCCCTGCCGCTTCGAGGTGCGCCGCACCTCCTGCCACATAAACCCGGCCGTCAGAACGCTGTCCTCCTGTTCCCGGGTAAAGCGTGCCGCCTCCTGACGGGCCGACACACCCGTGGCAGACCAGGCCCCTTTTTCCGTCACACACCAGAAGTTCCGGGTGCTCCGGCTGGTGTGCAGTGTCTGCACTCCGGCCGGTTCCAGCAGGAAGGTTTCCTGATCCAGCTTGCTGTCCCCTCCCAGCAGAGGGGTGATGGCGCTTTTCAGTCCCGTCTCCGAAGCCAGAGGCAGATAGAGATAACTGATCTCCTCCGGCTTTGCAAGAGTAAAGGTTCCGTCATCCCCGGAAAACTGCAGTCTGTTCATTCCGTTTCCTCCTTTGGTCCTGTCTTCTGCCAGACCCGCACATATTTCACTGTAAAGGCTGCGTGCTCGAAGTCGGTCGTTTCATCCGGGTACCCCACCCAGACACCGCCCACCGCCAGGTTCAGGATCAGATACATGGGGTGGTCAAACGGTGCGGGAAACGGCGCAGGTTCGCCCTCCGTCGCAGCGGAAAACCAGCTCCGGACCCGATGGTACAGATGCCCATCCACGTACCAGCGCAGTTCCTCCGGCTCCCAGACCAGAACGAAGTCATGGAATTCCTCTGCGAAGTCCCCCTGCTCCAGGACAAGCTGTCCCTGGTTCTGAGCATGAGGAAGCCCGTAATGAACGGTGCCATAATTTCTCCCCGTGTCCTGCCCCATGATCTCCATGATGTCGATCTCCCCGCAGACAGGCCAGGGGCCGTACTTCTCTTCGTCGGCCAGCAGCCAGAAGGCAGGAAGATACCCCCGTCCGCGGGGAACCTTCAGGCGTGCTTCAAACAGCCCCCCAGTGAACTCCCGCTTTCCCCGGCTGGAGATCCGCCCGGAGGTGTACTCCACCGTTCCGTCTTCCCGCAGTCGGCGGACCGGACACAGGGACAGGGTTCCGTCCTGCACCCGGATATTATCCGGGGAATCCACATACCTCTGCCACTCCTCATTGACCCAGCCCGGTTCGTGAAGCTCCACGTTCCAGTTCTCCGAATCCAGCGCACAGCCCTGGAATCTGTCCTCAAAGACCAGCGTATACCCCTCATAAAGGGTTCTGTCTTCCACAGCGCCATCTCCTTTCTGTGAAACCATAAAAAAACGGGGCACAGCCCTCAGGCTGTGTCCCATTGTAAAAGGTTCCCTGGAGATCGTATATCAGTGAGGCGTTATGAATGGCAGATTCATATCTTTTTTGCTCCCCCGCCGCACTTCTCTCAGCCGGAAATCCGGTCGAAGATCCGGCGCAGGTAGAAGGAGTTCAGGTAAGCGCCCCCGCCGATCCCCACAAAAGCCCAGAGCGCCACCACGTTGCCCAGAAGCTGGGGAAAAACGATCACCAGCAGCGGCGGAAGGAGGTTCACCAGCGTGATCAGGCAGGTCACCGGCAGGTTGGCCAGCGCGAGGCTGCCCGCGTTCAGCAGATGACGGCTCATGCGGTTGTCAAAGCGGGCGGTCAGAGGAATCAGGTAAGACAGCAGGACGGTCAGCAGAACCGCCACCACGCACAGAGCCACAAACACCGTCGGCGGAAAGAGCAGTTCATCCGCCCACAGGGCCTGGAACAGCAGGATCATCAGCAGCGCATCGGCGAACAGCAGCACCGACACGGGAACGGAGGAAACCAGGTTGTCCCGCACCGCCCGGAACAGGCTGCGGACAATCCGATGGTCCTCCCCGCGGACCATCTTCAGAGTGACCGCGTACAGCGCGGTCAGCGCCGCTCCGGCAAGAACTACCGTAGCGCAGAGCATGAGCGTCAGCACACTCAGCATGATCAGATCGAAGATCCGGGTCAGAAACCGGATCGGCCCGCTGTCGGGCTGCAGTTCGAGCTTCATAACGTTCTCCTTTCAGACCTGCACTTCGACGGCCACGGTCCCTCCCCCCTGCTCCGGAAGCGGAATCCGGGATCCGGGCACCGGCTTACCGTCCACCGTCAGAGAGTACCGGCCGGTCTGTTTCACGTGAATCCGGTAATGGACGTCACGAAACTGACGCTCCACCGTGTATTCCTTCAGAAAATCCGGAAGACAGGGGCGGATCTCCAGCCCGTCATAGTCCGGACGGATTCCAAGAATCGCCTGACTGAGGGACAGGAATGCCCAGGAGGCTGTCCCGGTCAGCCAGCTGTTCTTCGCATGCCCCGGATGACCCGTCGCCCGTCCCGTCACGGTCTGGGCGTAGCAGTAAGGTTCCGCCTCATGCACCTCGCTTCGTTCCTCCAGCCAGGCCGGACAGATGCGCCGGTAGATATCGAACGCTTCGTTGCCCCGGCCGAGTTCCGCCTCGGCACAGACAACCCAGGGGTTGCAGTGGCAGAACACCGAACCGTTTTCCTTGAATCCGGGCGGATAGGACGTGATCTCCCCCAGTTCCCGATGGTACCGGGTGTAGCAGGGCGCCAGCAGTTCCACGCCGTACTCCCCCAGCAGATACTTCCGCACGGAATCCAGAGCCTTTCGGGCCTGTCCGGTCTCCACCCCGATTCCCGCCATGACGCAGAAGGCCTGGGGTTCCACGAAGATCTTTCCCTCCGGACAGACGCTGCTCCCCACGGGAGCCCCGAAGGCATCATAGGCCCGCAGGAACCACGCTCCGTCCCAGCCATGGGCAAGCACGGCGGCCTCCATGTCGTCCGCCTGTTTCCGGACCGATTCGGCCTCCCCGGACAGGCCCATCCGTTCGCAGAGCCGGGCATACTCCCGTCCATATTTCACAAACATGGCCGCGATGAACACGGACTCCGCCACCGGACCCTCCGAGGCACCTGTGGTCTGAAAACTCTCGCCGGGTTCGTCGGAGAAGCAGTTGAGATTGAGACAGTCGTTCCAGTCCGCCCGTCCGATCAGCGGCAGACCATGGGGGCCCAGCCGCCGGGCGGTAAAACCCACGCTCCGGCGCAGATGTTCCATCAGCGGAACCTCCGTCCCGGGCCGGCAGTCGAAGGGTGTGGGATGGGACAGGATGGAAAAGTCTCCGGTCTCCTTCAGATAATGAACAGCCGCCGCCACCAGCCACAGAGGATCGTCATGAAATCCGGAGCCGATGGCGCTGTTTCCCCGCCTGGTCAGGGGCTGGTACTGGTGGTACGCGGAGCCGTCCGGCAGCTGGACGGAGGCCAGATCCAGAATCCGCTCCCTGGCCCGCTCCGGCACAATGTGCACGAATCCGAAGATATCCTGGCAGGAGTCCCGGAAGCCCATCCCCCGCCCCGTTCCCGTCTCATAGGAAGAGGCACTGCGGCTCATGTTGAAGGTCACCATGCACTGATACTGATGCCAGATGTTGGCCATGCGGTCCAGCTTTTCCTCTCCGGAGTGGAGCTGGAACCGGGAGAGCAGCTCCGTCCAGTATCCGGACAGGGCCTCAAAGGCGGCGTCGATTTCCGTCCCGGTGGCATACCGCTCCATGGCTCTGCGGGCCGACTCCCGGTTCAGCCGGCCATCCGTGCCGAATTTCGCTTCCCGGGGGTTCTCCCCGAACCCCAGCAGGAAGGCTGCCCGGAAACTCTCACCCGGAGCCAGGGTCACATCCAGCCGGTGGCAGGCGATGGGATACCAGCCGGCCACCCGGGAACCGTACGACGTCCTCTCCCGGACTGCCAGGGGTCTGGCCCAGGTTCCCATGGGGCCCAGGAAGGCATTGCGGTCCGTATCGAATCCTGTGGTCTCCGCGTTGACTCCGTACCAGGCGTAGTGATTCCGACGCTCCCGGTATTCTGTGGTGTGGCAAATCAGGGAAGGCTCCTGCTCGCTCTCCGCGATGTTCAGATTGCGCTGATAGTTCTGGGCGTCATCCACCGCGTCGTAGAGACACCACTCCACGCAGCCCCAGACCTGTATCCGCTTCTCCTCCCGGCTGTCGTTGCGGAGCGTCAGGTCCTGAATCTCACAGGCATCCCCCAGTGGAATGAAGAGCTTCAGCTGCGCGGTGAGATCGTCCTTCCCGGCGGAAAACATGGTGTAGCCCAGGCCGTGGCGACACTCGTATCGGTCCAGAGGCGTACGGCAGGGCTGAAATGCGGGGCTCCAGGGTTCTTTCCCTTCCTCCTGAATGTAGAAAAACCGGCCGCCCTCGTCCGCAGGTACGGCGTTATACCGGTAGCGGAGCAGGCGCAGCAGCCTGGCGTCCCGCCAGAACGTATACCCGCCCCCCAGATTGGAGATGGTTCCGAACAGGTTCTCGCTTCCCAGGTAGTTGATCCAGGGAAGGGGCGTAAAGGGCGTAGTGATCACGTACTCCTTCCTTGCGTCATCATAATATCCGTATTGCATGATACCGCCACCTTATCTGTTTCTGGGGCCATTCTACCTCCCGGCAGGGCGGACGTATATCAGAAAGGGATGACATGGTATCAGATCGGCATGCTTTCGCCCCGCCGGGAGGAAGACGCATCCGTTCGCCCGGGCAGGCCCTTTATACCAGACGCCACAGTCGGCACAGCAGGCTCTTTTCCGGCAGATGGAGCGGAGAGATCCGGAAAATGCCTGCTCTCCGGAACGGGAAGCAGGCATTTTCGGATATTCAGGGTCAGGATTCGCTGTCGTCGGAATCTTCCTCAGACGCGCCCACCGGCGCGGCCAGTCTCCTCCCCTGACGCGCCTCCCGGCGCTGTTTCTTCTGCTCCTTCTCTAACTCCCGTTCCCGTCTGCGCTGGATGGGGTGGCTGATGGTATCGATCAGGGAATAGTACACAGGGGTGAAGAAGAGGGTAATGATGGTGGAGATACCCATGCCGCTGATCATGGTAACGCCCATGTCCTCCAGCATCTCGTTGGTCTCGCCCCAGCCCAGCGCCATGGGAACCATGGCAAGGATGGTGGTGAGGGTGGTCATCAGCACCGGCCGTACCCGCAGGGGGCAGGCATGAAGGATGGCATCCCGGCGCAGCTCGCCCATCTCCCGGCGGGTCTTGATGTAGTCCACCAGAATGATGGAGGCGTTGACCACAGTACCGGCCAGCATGATGATGGCGACCAGGGAGATCATGGACAGGTCCCGCCCGGTGACAGGCAGGGCAAAGAGAGCGCCGGAGAAGGCCACCGGCAGGATCAGCATGACGATGACCGGCATGAGGAAAGACTCAAACTGGGAAGCAAGCACGAAATACACCAGGCCAAGGGCCACGATCAGAGCCAGAATCAGGTCGCCGAAGCTCTCCATGATATCCGCGTAGGCGCCGGAAATCTCTGCGTTGTAGCCCTGAGGCAGGGTATAGTGGTCCAGAATCTCGTTGATCTGCTCCGTAATGGCGGTGGTATTGCCGCTGATGGTGTTGCCGGTGATGGAAACGGAGCGGGACTGGTTGGAGCGGGAGATGGTCTGGGGCGCCTTCACCACGTCCACGCTGGCCACCGCTCCCAGGGGGACGCTGCCGCCCACCGGAGTGGAAATGGACATGGAACGCAGGGCATCCAGGCTGTTGGAAGCCGCGCCGTCGCCCCGGACCACCACGTCGATCTCCTTGTTGTCCAGGGTCACGGTGGTGGCGGTGGAGCCGGTGAGCTCGGAACGGACCGCCTCGCCGACGGTGGCGGCGGTCAGCCCGTACTGGGCGGCGGCCTCCCGATCCATGGTCACCTGCACCTGATCGATCTGGGCCGCAACGGAAGAGGTCACGTCGATGGCATCCGGCAGTGCGGAGATCTGTTCCATCAGATCGTCCGCGATCATGACCAGGGTCTCATAGTCCATGCCGGTGATATCCAGACTGATGTCCGAACCGGTCATCATGGATGACATGTCCATGGCGGAAACGGTGATCTCGGCGCCTGGGATATCCTGCAGCGGCGTCCGCAGATCTGCTGCCACCTGCTGACTGGTACGGGTACGCTCGGAACGGGGCGAAAGGGTCAGGCTGACCGTACCGGACTCCGCCTGCGAGGTGTAGTAGAGGCTTACAAGCTCCGGCACGTTGGCCTGGGCCACCGCCACCGCCTGCTCGCAGATATCCGCCGTCTGCTCCAGTTCGGTTCCGGTGGGCGTGGAGATGCTGATCCGCACGGTGCCCTGGTCCATGGCGGGCAGCAGCACCGCGTTGGTATTCAGGCAGCAGTAGAGAAAATAGGCCACCAGCGCCACGGAGATTCCCAGCCCGATCAGCAGGTGATCCGTAAAGAAGCCCAGCACGGCGGTGTAGGCATCCATCAGGTAGTGGCGGCGCTGCTTTTTGCGGTTCTGGCGGGCCCGGTGGCGCTCGATCCCCTTATCGCTGAGCAGCAGGTAGCACAGCAGAGGAACCAGAGTCACGGAGATCACCAGGGAGGCCAGGATCAGGAAGGCAATGGTCAGGCAGAAGTCCTTGAAAATCATGCCCGCGAGCCCGTCCGCCAGGCCCAGGGGCAGGAAGACCGCTACGGTGGTGAGGGTGGAGGCGGTCAGAGAGAGCATGACTTCCTTCGTGCCTTCCACGCAGGCCTCCATGCGGTTGTGCCCTTCCGCCGCGAAGCGGTAGATGTTTTCCAGCACGACGATGGAGTTATCCACGATCATACCGACGCCCATGGCGATGCCGCCCAGGCTCATCATGTTCATGGTCAGATCGCAGACGTGCATCAGCACGAAGACGGTCAGCACGCAGACCGGCATGGAGACGGCGATGGCCGCCGTCGCGCCAAGGCGGTGCAGGAAAATGAACACCACGATGGCTGCCAGGGCTACGCCCAGATAGATATTCTGCAGGGCGGAGTCCACGGACTGGTTGATATAATCCGACGCCAGATAGGGAATGGCGTAATTCATGTTGGGGTTGCGGGCCTGGAGGGTCTCCATGGCCTCCGCCACCGCCTCCGAGGTCGCCACCTCGTTGGAGCCGGACTGGCGGGAGACCTGCAGAATCACGCAGCTGCCCCCGTCCACCTCGGCGATGGTATCCTGGTCCGTGGTCTCCAGGACCACATTGGCCACCTCGTTCAGACGGATATTCCCGCCGCTGGGCAGAGGCAGGATCATGTTGGCGATGTCGTCCACCGTCTGGAAGGTGGCGTCCGTGGTAACCGTATACTTCTGAACGCCGTTCTGGAGATCGCCGGCGGGGTACAGCAGGTTCTGGGCCACCAGCATCTGAGAGATGTAGCTGTTGCTGAGGCCATAGCCCGCCGCCCGGGTGGGATTGACCTCCACCGCCACCTGACGCTCGATACCGCCGGAGATGGAGACCTGGGCCACGCCGTCGATCCGCTCCAGGGCGGGTCCTACCGTGTCGTCCGCCAGGGTCTGCACCTCGGTGAGGTCCGTACCGCCCAGGGCGATGATGGCCGTGGGCATGATTTCGCTGATGTTGATGTTGACGATCACCGGATCGACGGCACCATCCGGCAGGGTCAGCATATCAAAGCGCTCCCGCAGCTTGGTGGCGGCGATATCCAGGTCCGTACCGTCTACATAGGTGATCTGCAGGGTGGAGGTGCCGTCCGAAGAGGTGGAGTCAACGCTCTCCACGCCGGGCACCGACATGACCGCGGACTCCAGGGGCCGGGTGATCAGCTCCTCCATGTCGCTGGGGCTGGCGCCGTTGTAGTAGCAGTAGACCACCGCCATGGGGGCCTCCAGGTCCGGCAGCAGGGCCAGCTGCAGATCGCCGGCGAAGACGATTCCGAAGATGGAGATCATGATCACCGCCATCAGAGTGGTAACCCGGTGCCGGATACAGAATTTGGCTGTGCTCATGGGCTGCCCCCTTACGTCTCTCCGGACACGATCCGGACGGGATCGCCGTCAGACAGGTAGCCCTGTCCCACGGTAACCAGAGACTGTCCGGCGCTGAGTCCGGTCAGCACTTCCGTCACGCCGTTGCCGCTGAGGCCGGTGGTTACCGTGAGATTCTTCGCGGTTCCGTCCTCCACCACAAAGACGTGCTGCTCGCCGCCGCTGGTGAGAATGGCTTCCGAGGGCACAACGATGGTGTCGTAGGAGGTATCCGTGCGGAAGGTGACGTCGGCAAACATGCCGCTGAGCAGTTCGTAGGCGTCCGCGGGTACGGAAACGGTCACGCTGTAGAGACTGGTCTGCATGTTGGCGCTGCGGTCGATGTTGCGGATGACGCCCTCATACTCCAGTTCCGCGGCGCTGACGGAGACGTCCACGGTGTCGCCCACAGCGATCTTGGGGATCAGAGCCTCGGAGACCTGGACCACAATCTTCAGCTGGTCTACACCGTCGATGACAGCCACGGGGGTCGAAGGGGAAACCATGCCCTTCTCCACTGCGTTAAGCTGCATGATGGTGCCGTCCGTGGGAGCGAGCACATTCCCCGCAGCATCTACATTCTCCAGAGAGGACGCCAGCTGATCCACGTTGGACTGGTAGCTCTGCATACCGGCTTCCAGCTGGGAGAGGGTGGAGTTTTTCTGGGCGGTGGTGCTGAGGATACCCAGATCAATCTGGTTCATGTCGCTGTCGTTCTGGGTGAGACCCATCTGGGACTGTTCCAGGGAAACCCGGGCCTGATCCAGCGCCAGGTTCGCCTGGTCCAGGGACAGGTTGGACTGGTCCAGCGTCATCTGGGCCTGATCCACCTCCGCCTGAGAGGCGGCGCCGATATTCAGGAGGGCCTTGGTGTCGCTGAGATTTTTCTCCGCCAGGGCCACCTGGGCTTTCACCGTCTCGACCTGCGTCTCCAGGGTGCCGATCTGGGTCTCAATGGTCCCGATCTGAGCGGTCAGCAGGGTCCTCTGGTCCTGCAGCAGCTTGCGCTGATCGTCATACTGGGCAATCTGGGCGTCGAAGACCGCCGCCTGATCGTTGTAGCCCTGGACCGCGGAGTCCCGGCTGATGATGGCGGCCTGGTAGGAAGCCAGGGTACTGGCCAGATCCAGGGTACAGATCCGGTCTCCGGTCTTCACGGAGTCGCCCACCTCCACGTAAACCGCGGTGACGGTGGCGGTCGCGCCTACCATGACGCTGGTCTGGGTCTCGGCAGTCACCTTGCCGGATACCCGGTTCTCATTGGAGATGGTGGAGGACTCCACCTGCTGCACCCGGACCGCCACGCCGGCATTGGAGGCCGTCCCGGTGGCCGTACCGGACCCGGAAGCGGAGCTCCCATCCTTGTCTTTGCAGCCCGCCAGCAGCCCCATCAGCAGGACGGCTGCCAGCAGCAGGGCGGTCAAGCGTTTTCTTTTCATGTATGGTCCTCCTTATCCGTTGAGGATGCCGTAATCCACCGCCCAGCGGTAGGTATTGTAGGCGGAGAAGAGGTCAATCAGGGCGCCGTTGACGGTTTCCTGCGCGGTATCCACTTCGTCCTGGGAACTGAGCAGAGTGTTCTTCGAGATATTGCCCTGCTGGTATTTCAGCGCGCTGGCCTCATAGTTGGCCTTTTTGACCGCCAGCGCCGTACGGGAGGCGTCCAGGACCTGCTTGTAGTCCTTCACCTGCTCATAGAGGGTGCGGAAGTTGAGCTCAAAGCTCTGCACGGTGTTCTGATAGCTGTTCTGCGCGCTCTGCCACTCCCGCTGGGCCCGGCGGAATTCCGCCCTCTCCTCGTTGTAGCCGTAGTTGTTGGCCTGATCTTTATAGGTATCGTGGGCGTCTTCATAGGTCTTGGCCGCGTCAAAGAGGTCGTAGCTGTTCTTCTTGGCGGTCTCCAGGTCCTTCTCCAGGTCCATGGCGTTCAGCTGTTCTCCGGTCACCTGGGGCAGTTCTGCCAGCTCGATGGTCCCCTTCAGCTCCGCGCCCAGCATGCTCTCCAGCTGGTACTTCAGGTTTTTGATGTTCATGTCCAGCGTCTTCTGTCCACTGACAATGCTGGTGCGGTTGCCCTTGGTCTCCTGGAGGGTCATGGCGGAAATCTGCCCCAGTTTGTAGCGCAGTTCCAGCTCCGTAATGGTCCGGTCGAGGGTAACCAGGTTCCGGTCCAGGGTCTTGCTGTTCTCCTGGAGATCCACAAGGGCGATGTACATGGTCTCGCCGCCCAGCACGATCTGGTTCTGGAGATTTCGCAGCTGGCGCACCAGATCCGCGTTGTCCTGCTGCATCTCGCCGTCCTTGATGGCTTCGAACTGCTCCCGCAGGGCGGCGTACTGCTGATCCATGGCGGCCATTGCGCTGCCGGTCTCGTAGTCCGCCCCGCCCATCATGCTGGAGTACTGGACCATCATCCACTGTGTGGAAGCCAGACTGTTCATGGCCTCCCGCAGGTCCTCATAGGTCTCATCGTAGTCGATCTCCTCGATGGTAAGGATACTGCCCTCCAGGCTGAGGTAGTCCAGATTGTGTTCCCGGATGCGGCTGCGGATGTTGGGGAAGGAGATGCTCCCCACCTTGTCCAGTCCGGGCAGATTGGGCAGGGGATTGCCCGCCTCCCCGTCCAGCGGGGGGTCTCCGATGGTGGCTCCTGGCAGCAGATCCCGGGCGTTGGGATCCTCTACGGGAAGTTCAGGAGTCTCGCCGGGGGTCGCGGGAACCCCGGAGGAAGAAGAGCCGTCTCCGGATTCCGCGGAGCTGTCCGGAGATCCGGACCCGTCGCTCTGGGCGCCGTCTGCAGGAGTCTGGGCGCCGTCTCCGGACGGATCCCCCGTTTCGTCGGAGGCATCCCCGGAGGTGTCTCCAGCCTGTCCGGACCCGTCGCCGGTCTTCGTGGAGCTGTCCCCGGTGTTCTCCGCCGGATTGCCGGAAGAATCGTCGGATTCTCCGGATGTGTCCCCTTCCGTTGCCCCGGAACTGTTCGCATCCGCCTTGGGGCTGGTGTCCCGGTAGACATCCAGCGCCTGCTCGGACTGTCCGGCCGACCGGTCGTCGTCCGCCAGCGCCCCCATGCCCATCACGCCGAAGAACACGGCGGCGATCAGCAGGGCCGCCAGCTGCCGCCTGGTTGGTTTTCTCATGTGGGTACCTCCTTCCCGGCCGGAACCGCTTCCCCTGTGAAGCTCCCCAGCCGGATGATCTCAATGCGTTCCTCCAGCAGCGCGCGCTGCCGGTCCCGCTGCTCCGGGTCGCAGAGGGTCTCCATGATGGCCCCCGCCAGACACCCGACAATCAGAGAAAAGATGTTATTGATGTAGTGGTCCTCCTGCTGACGCAGCCCGGCCCGGTTGACCTTCTCCATCAGGACCGGAGGCAGGACGCCCGGCGTGTCTGAAAGCAGAAGCCGCAGATCCATGCCCTGGTTGACCCGAAGCACGGACACGAACCGCCCCAGCAGCGGAAACAGCGTGCCGTCCGCCCCCATGAAGAGGTCGAACGAGCGGACCGGAAGCCGGTAGAGGTTCCCCTGCTCCTCCGTCAGAATTTCTCCGAGTACCACTTTGAACTGCTCCCGCACATCCGCCAGGATGTAGCCGAACAGGTCGTTCCTGTCCTCGAAGTACTGATAGAAGCTTCCCCTCGGAATACGGGCCGCCTGAATGATCCGGTTGATGGAGACATCCGTAAACGCCGACTGGGAGAACTCGTTCCAGGCCGCCTCCACCAGACGCTGGCGCTTCTCTTCCGGAAGCCGGAAGAAGGTGGAACTGGGCATGCAATCTCTCCTTTCCTGACAGATTGTCATTTTGCGACAGGCTGTCGTGAAATGACAGGCTGTCACAAATTATACCCGCACGCCATCCCCCTGTCAATGCCCGGGGATTAAGATTGCGTAAACATTTGAGACGGAAAAAACCCCGGGGAAGGCCTGCCTCCCAGGGGTTTCCAGAGCTGTATGATCATGGGCCGGAGCCTCCGGAATCAGGATTCTCCCCGCAGGGCCAGCCAGGTCTTCTTCATGGCCAGGGCATCCTCCGCCTGTGTGCCTGCGCTCTCGCAGATGAAGGTGGGCGCCCAGTCCCGCCGGACGATCTCCGCCGCAAGGGGAGCCCAGTCCGGCCCGAATCCGCCATCCTCCGCGAACGTCCGGTGGCACTTTTCCCCGCCCTTTGTATACTCGATGTGAGAGAAGTGGCTGTGGAAGACCCGGGCCCGCTCCTCTCCCAGAACCTCCTGCACCCGATCCAGCATCCGTACGCAGGCCTCCGCTCCCTCGTCCGCCCCCAGAGAGCGGGCGTAGAGGTGGCCGAAATCGATGCAGGGAATCAGGCGGGCGTCCAAGGTGCACAGATCCAGTACCTCATCCAGATCGCCCAGCTGATTGATCTTGCCCATGGTCTCCGGACAGAGGGCAATCTCCCCGAAACCCGCCTCGTCGCAGGCCTGAAGGACGTGCAGCAGGGAGGGCCGGGCAATGGCCATGGCCTCCGCTCTGGAGCGCTTCATGAGGGCTCCGGAGTGGATCACCACCCGTCCCGCACCCATCCAGGAGGCCGCCCGGCAGGCCGAGACGATGTAACGGGTGGTCTTCGACAGGGCCTCGGGGTCCGGATTGGCCAGATTGATGAAATAAGGAGCGTGCAGGGAGAGGGAAATGCCCGCTTCCCGGGCCAGAACCCCCAGGGCAGCGGCGGTCTGTTCCCTTATATTTACGCCTTTCCCGCACTGGTATTCGTAGCAGTCCAGCCCCATGTCCGCCAGCCACTTCGGGGCGTCCAGGGAACTCTTATGGGTTTTCGAGTAGCTGTCGCAGTTGCCTGCGGGACCGAATTTCGCCCGGTTCACAGAAACGGCCTCCTTTTTCCCAGCAGTCGGAAGGGGGTTTCGACGGCAAAGCGGATGTAGCGCCCGGGGTTGCCCGCGAGGCGGATGGGACGGATCAGAAGAGGAACCACCCCCGCCCGGTTGGCCCCCAGGGTATCCGTAAAGATCTGGTCCCCCACCATTACGGCCTGCTCCGGGGTGCACCCCATGCGCTTCAGGGCCCGCAGATAGCCGCCCCGCTTCGGCTTGCCCGAATGTCCCTGGTAGGGGATACCCAGTTTTTCCGCGTAGCGCTGGGCCCGACCCGGCTTCCGGCTGTTGGAGAGGAGGAAAAGAGTGATCCCCTCTTTCTCCAGCTCCTCCTTCCAGGCCCGGATCTCCGGCGAGGGCTCCTCAACCTTGTAGGGGGACAGGGTATTGTCCAGATCCGCCAGGACCAGCCGGATCCCTCGCGCCGCCAGATCCCGGGGCCGCAGGTCCGTGACGGAATCGTAGTACCCCCGGGGAAGCAGGGAAAAGGGCATCAGTATCACTCCTTGTTCTATTCAGGGGGGCCCCGCTCATAGAGTGAGGCCAGGAAAATGAACGGATAAGGGGGAAATCCCATATGTCCAGAGAACAGGTTCTCGTCACGGTGCCGCCCCGCTCCCTGCCCGCCCTGCGGGGATGGGAGGTCACGCCCGCCCATCTGGCCTGGCAGTTGGGGCGGGGACCCCATCTGTACCGGGCGGCGGACGCCTCCGCCCTGAAGGGCGGGGTTCTGGTGGCGGGCGACCGCAGATATGACGGTCTGGAGGGGACCGGAACACTGGCCCGGGAATTCGTACGGGAGTGCCAGAACCGGAATTTTACCGGAGCGATTCTGGATTTCGACCGCCGCCTGCCGGCCCTGGGGCATCTGGCCCGCCAGCTGGAGGAACTCTTCCGCCCCCGGGGCTGGACCCTCTTTGTACCGGAGGCCTATGGACCCGCGCTTCGGGAGGCGATGGTGATGATCCCCTCCGCCCTCTCCGGGGGCTCTCTGGAGCAGCGTCTGCAGGAGGCGGTGGAGCGCTACGGAGCCGGGCGGGTAACACTGGCCCTGCAGAAATCCGCGGAGGACTTTCTGCTTCCGGCCCCCACCGGCAGCGGCTCGCCTCTGTCTCCGGAGGAACTGGCCGCTCTGCAGAAGCGGCTGCACCCCTCCGTCTTCTTCTCCGATCCCCTCTGCGCCCGCTACTTCACATACATGGAGCCGGGCGGTGCCACCCACTTCGTGCTCTTCGACGATGGAGATACCCTGCGACGGAAGATGGAAACCGCGCGAAAGGCGGGAATTACCTCCTTCATCGCTTCCTGGGCCGAGGTGGAACCCCACGGCCGGCAGCTGGGCCTGGCTCCTGGCACCTGGGAGGGACGGCGGATGGCAGGGGGATAATCAGCGGAGCTGCGCGTCGCAGAAGCCGCAGCAGTCCTTTCCGCCGATCTTCCGGATCAGGGGCGGCAGATAGGGCTGGGTCTGCGTGATGCAGCGGGGATTCGTACAGACCGGCTTCGTTCCGATCTCCACAGGGGGAACGGTTTCGTACCGGGGCTGGTTAGCCAGATCCTCCAGCAGCGCCATGCGGGAAAACATGCCGTAGCGGGCCTGCTGGAAGTAGACCGCCCGGGGATCGTCGTCCACATCGACGGCGATCTCATCCACCCGGGGCAGCGGATGCATGACCAGCAGGTTCTCCTTTGCCCGATGGAGCTTGCGCCGGGTGAGAATATAGACTCCCTTGTTGCGCTCGTACTCCAGGGGGTCCACGAAGCGCTCTCTCTGAATGCGGGTCATATAGAGCACATCCAGCTGGGGAATGACGGCCTCCAGGCCGGTCACCTCCATGTAGCGCATTCCCTTCTCTTTCATGAATGTCCGCATGTAGTCGGGAATGGCCAGTTCCCGGGGGGAGATCAGGAAGAAGCGGATGTCCCGGAACTTCTCCATGGCCTTGATCAGGGAGTGAACGGTGCGTCCGTTCTTCAGATCCCCGCAGAGTCCGATGGACAGGCCGTCCACGCTGCCCCGCAGCTTTGTGATGGTGGTCAGGTCCGTGGTGGTCTGGGTGGGGTGCATATGGCCCCCGTCTCCGGCGTTGATCACCGGCACATTGGAGTAGAGGGAGGCCGCCTTGGCCGCGCCCTCCCAGGGGGTGCGCATGACGACCACATCGGCGTAGCCGGACACCATTTTCACGGTGTCCTTCAGACTCTCCCCTTTGGCGGTGGAGGAGGAGTTCGGATCCGCAAATCCGAACACCGTCCCGCCCAGGCGCAGCATGGCGGTCTGGAACGAGAAGTTCGTCCGGGTGGACGGTTCGTAGAACAGGGAGGCCATCACCTTTCCCCGGCAGGCGTCCATGTGCTCCTGCGGGGCGTCGATGATGCGGCTGGCCCGTTCGTAGAGAGTATCCCACTCCTCCCGGGTCATGTCTCCAAAGTCTGTCAGATGGCGCATATCAGGGTTTCGCTCCTCTTTTCTGATGTCCTGCCGGGTATACTACCACAAACCCTCTACGGGCGCAAGGCAGTCTCTCCGGGTTTTTTCCGCCTGTCTCCAGGCCGCAGAAAGGCCGGGGCCCCGGAAAGGGTCCCGGCCATAACGTCGGTCACACCCGTCCCCCGAACTCCGAGAAGAACCGGTCGTGCACGGCCTGCACGGCCCGGTCGGCTTCCCGCTCGTCGACGAGAACGGATACCTTGATCTCGCTGGTGGAGATCATATTGATGTTGATGCCCGCGGAGTAGAGCGCCTCGAACATCTTGCAGGCCACGCCCGCGTTGTTCGCCATGCCGGCGCCGACAATGGAGACCTTGGCCACCTCGGTGTTCAGTTCCACCCGCTGGCAGCCCACAACTTCCTTGTTCTCCTCCATGATGGCGGCCGCTTCTTCGGCGTCGCCACGGGCGACGGTGAAGCTGATATCCTTGGTGTCTTCCCGGCCGATGGACTGGAGAATGATGTCCACGTTGATGTTGTGCTTCGCCAGCAGCGAGAAGATCTTAAAGGCGATACCTGGCTGGTTGCGCAGGCCGATCAGGGCGATACGCGCCACATTCTTGTCCTTCGCCACCCCGCTGACGTGATTCTTTTCCATAGTCTTCACGACCTCCTTGACTTTTGTACCGGGCTGTTCGCTGAAGCTGGACAGCACCTCCAGGTTGACATTGTACCGCTTCGCCATCTCCACGGAACGGTTGTGCAGCACCTGGGCGCCCAGGCTGGCCAGTTCCAGCATCTCGTCGAAGGTGATCTCCTCCAGCTTGCGGGCACCCTTCACACAGCGGGGATCCGCCGTATAGATGCCGTCCACGTCGGTATAGATCTGGCACAGGTCCGCCCGCAGGGCGGCCGCCAGGGCCACCGCGGAGGTGTCCGAGCCGCCCCGGCCCAGCGTGGTGATGTCGTCGTAGCGGTTGATGCCCTGGAAGCCGGCCACCAGCACGATTTTCCGCTTGTCCAGTTCCCGGGTGATGCGCTCGGGACTGATGCGGTTGATACGGGCCACTCCGTGGGAGGCGTCCGTTTTCATGCCGGCCTGCCAGCCGGTGAGGGAAATCACCGGGTATCCCATCTGGTCGATGGCCATGGCGCACAGGGCGATGGACATCTGCTCTCCGGCGGAAAGGAGCATATCCATCTCCCGCTTGGGCGCGCGGCTGGTGACTTCGGCGGCTTTCGCCAACAGATCGTCGGTGGTATCTCCCTGGGCGGAGAGCACCACCACCACGCTGTTTCCGGCCCTGTAGGTATCGGTGATGATGCGGGCCACATTGCGCACGCGGTCCGCATCGGCGACGGAGCTGCCGCCGAACTTCTGAACAATCAGTGACATATATAAGGTTCCCCCTAAAAGGATGAAGAGCTTGTCAGGAAGGAGGGGAGGGCAGGCCTCCCCTTCTTCATTCTATGCGCGCCGCCCGCCCTCGGGAGCGTTACAGCACGCGGAAGCAGGAGCTGACGTCGACGCCGGCCAGCTTCTCCTGCAGAGCGGGTGCGGTCATCTCGCCGGTCAGAAAAGCGGTTTCCTCTTCCGGCGCTCCGCCCCGGGCCAGGGGCTGGATTTCGCCGCAGGCTTCTCTGGCCTGTTCCACCGTCATGTTGGCCCGCACATACCACCGGGAGGGCAGCACGTCCGGAGAGACCATCATATCGGGAGAACCGGGCCCCCAGCCATTGCGGCGGTCCTTCTTCAGGTCCTTGGCGATGTCGATCACGTCCGCCACCACCGCGGAGGCAGTGGGCAGCTTGCCGGCTCCCCGGCCGTAGAACATGACGTCCCCGATGGCGTTGCCCGTGACGGCGATGGCATTGAAGACGTCTTCCACGCCGGCCAGCGGATCGTCCCCGGGCACCAGGTGAGGCGCCACAAAGGCGCAGACCTTATTCTCAGGCATCCGCAGGCAACGGCCCAGGAGCTTGATCTTATAGCCGCAGGAGTCCGCGTAGGCCACATCGCCCAAGGTCACCCGGCGGATGCCCTCGGTGGGCACCTGATCCGGATAGACATGCTCCCCGAAGGCCAGAGCCGCAAGGATGCAGATCTTACGGCAGGCGTCGTGGCCGTCCACGTCGGCGGTGGGATCCTTCTCCGCGTAGCCGTTGGCCTGAGCCTCCCGGAGGGCCTCCTCGAAGGTGAGACCCGCCCGGATCATCCGGGTCAGGATATAGTTGGTGGTCCCGTTGAGAATACCGGTCACCTGACTGAGCTCGTTGGCCGCCAGGCAGGAGGTCAGGGGCCGCAGGATGGGAATGCCGCCGCCCACGCTGGCCTCAAACAGATAGCTGCAACCGTTGGCCTTCGCCAGCTGGAGCAGCTCGTAGCCGTGGGTGGCCACCAGTTCCTTGTTGGAGGTTACCACGCTCTTCCCGGCCTTCAGAGCCCGGGTGGTAAAATCGAGAGCGATGCGGGCGCCGCCGATGGTCTCCACCACGATGTCCACCTCGGGGTCGTTCTCGATCACGGAAAAGTCCTTGACGAAGAGGTCCTGATAGGGGCTGTCCGGAAAATCCCGTACATCCAGGATATACTTCAGACGGACCAGGTTGTTTACCCGCTGGTCGATCAGCCGGCCGTTGGTGGTCAGCACCTCCGCCACGCCGGAACCTACGGTACCGAATCCCAGAATTGCCACATGAACCATAGTATTCACCTCTCTGTTATTTCAGCCTGCCAGAATCTCGCAGCGTATGACGCCGGGGGCTCCGGAGATGGAGGACAGAACCTCCTCCAGAGACAGACGCAGCTCGGATGTTTCGGCGGCCAGGGATACAACTGCGCAGCCGTTCACCGGAATGTTCTGGTTGATGGTCAGAATATTGGCTCCGGTGCCGGCAAATATGTTCAGAACGCCGGACAGGATGCCCGGCTCGTGCTTCAGGAGAATCTGGAAGGTCACAATCCGTCCGTGGAGCATGTCCTGAAAGGGGCGCACCACGTCCTTGTACTTGTAGAAGGCGCTTCGGCTGATGCCCACCGACCTGGTTGCGGCATTGATGGTGGCCGCCTCTCCCGTATCCAGAAGCCGTTTTGCCTCGGCGACCTTGGCAAAAACTTCCGGCATGGCGGACGCCTCCACCACAAAGTACCTGGATCCCTCGCTCATGAAAATATCCCCCTCTCTGCTGTCCGTAGTGGACGGGCATTTGTTTCTGAGCGTCGTTTATTCTAGCACAGGGTCCCGGTTCATGCAACTGCTGCGTTCCGGCGGTTTACTTGAAAATATCGGCCCGTCCGGCCTTTATCTTCGTGATTTTTGTCGATTCGGACCCTCCAGCCCTCTTCCGGGGCCTCTGTCTCAGAGGGCGGGCAGTGTCCGCCCGGGAAACGCAAAGAGGGCGGACCGTCCACCGGTCCACCCTCTGAAAGGTCTCTCTGATATCCCCCGCTACGCGATTTTCGCCTTCCCGGCCCGCTCCGACTCCTGCGCCAGGCTCTGCAGCAGTTCGTTCGGAATGTAGGTGTGAGCCATGAGCTCCATGACCGCGCAGATCTTGTCCGCCACGCAGACAATCGCGCTCTCCCGGCAGCGGGGCGGCTTCGGGGTCAGGGGAAACATGTGCTTGCGGATGATGTCCCGCTCCTTGGGGCTGAGAAGGAAATCCCGCCTGGCGTTCTCCAGGGCAAGCCGGGGGTGGCGGAACCCGTGGAACCGGTGCCAGCGCTCCCGGTCGTGCCAGTCGTAGAGGAAGTAGTCGTGCAGCAGCGCTCCCCGCACCAGTGCCCGCTCGTCCACGGAAAGGTGAAGGACCCGGGCAATCTTCAGGCTGTAGTAGGTCACCCCGACTGAATGCAGCCAGACGGTTACCGTCTTGTGATGAGGCAGCAGACGGCTGACCTGCATACCCGTGGAGGAAAGAATCTCCGCTCCGTAGCGGCTGAATACTTCCTCGATGTGGGCGGTACGCTGCTCTTTGGATTCCATAGGCGTCAGGGCTCCTTTCCGGCACTGGGAATTTCCAGTTGTCATTATAGCACAGATCTCCCTTTACCGAACACTCAAGGTCCGATTTTCGTCATCTGTCCTCAGGCGCGCCCACCGGATCTGCGAAGTATCCGTCATTTTGCCGAACGCCATCTCTGTCAGATTTTCCAGTTTGACCGGATTCTTCCATCCACACCGGAATCCGGTTTCTCCTTCCCGTTCTCTTCCCGTCTGTCCCCCGTGCCTCCGGCGGTGGAGCGAAATCCGTACTCCGCGACGGATCTCTCCCATCCGGCCTCTTCGGATGGAACGCCCGTTCGGCCACTCCCCGCCCT
This sequence comes from uncultured Oscillospiraceae bacterium, assembly GCA_947629775.1. Lineage (GTDB taxonomy): Bacteria > Bacillota > Clostridia > Oscillospirales > Oscillospiraceae > Lawsonibacter. The sequence goes on along the minus strand of CANRFA010000005.1, from coordinate 15,108 downwards.
GTTCCATCGGTCCCACCACGAGGTGGAGAATCAGTCCGGACCGGCTGTCAGCGCCTCCTCCAGGGCGGCGCGCAGATGCTCCCGGCACTCCTCATAGGACTCCCCCGGGTGGGCCTCGTACAGCTTCCGCTTCCCCAGGAAGACGGAGGGCACGTACCAGTAGTTGTACTGCCGGACCCGCTCCGGACAGGTGCTCTCCTCCACCCATTCCACGGGAACCCGGGCAAAGCGGGGTTCTTCCCGTCCCAGTTCCTCCAGCGCCCGCCGGGCGTTGTGGCAATACGGACAGTCTTCGAGATGGAACAATGTCAGTCCCTGCATACTGTTCATCCTTTCTGTCTTCGCTGGTCCGTCTTTCCGGGACGACCGGCGTGGTTTCCTCCAGTATACCAGATATCCCGCTCCGCTGCATCTCTCCCCGCAACCGGAAAAGGGGCTTCCTCCCGGCATCCGTGCGGGGAAGAAGTTCCTCCACATGTCCGCAGAGGATTTCGTCTGCCTCCCGCTCTGGTCTTTTCCCCGGATCCGTGGTAGGATAGGCTGTCCCGGAGGGTCCGGACTCTCCGACGGACGGGAAGGAGCCTTGTACCATGCACGAACCCAAACGGGAAATTCCCCCGTATATCCGCATCCGGGGCGCCCGGGTGCACAACCTGAAGAATCTGGACGTGGACATTCCCCTCCACTGCATCACGGGCATCGCCGGCGTCTCCGGTTCCGGCAAGTCCTCTCTGGCCCTGGGGGTTCTCTACGCCGAAGGCTCCCGGCGGTATCTGGAGTCTCTCTCCACCTATACCCGCCGGCGTCTGACCCAGGCGGGCCGGGCGGATGTGGACGAGGTCCGCTACATGCCCGCCGCCCTTGCGCTCCACCAGCGTCCGGGAGTGCCGGGCATCCGTTCCACCTTCGGAACCGGCACGGAACTGCTCAACAGCCTCCGTCTCATGTTCTCCCGTCTGGCCAGCCATCGCTGTCCCAACGGACACTACGTGCCCCCGACCATGGACGTGGCCGCGGAGCGGGACTTCTTCTGCCCGGAATGCGGAGAGCGGGTCACAGCTCCTGGCGCGGAGGAACTGGCCTTCAACAGCCAGGGAGCCTGCCCCACCTGCGGCGGCACCGGCGTGGTGCGCACCGTGGACCGCTCCACCCTGGTACCGGACGAATCTCTCACCATCGAAGAGGGAGCCGTGGCCCCCTGGAACTCCCTCATGTGGTCTCTGATGGTGGACGTCTGCCGGGCCATGGGCGTGCGCACCAACATCCCCTTCTCCCAGCTGACGCAGCAGGAAAAGGAGATCGTCTACGACGGTCCGGCGGAGAAGAAGCACATCTTTTACCGCTCGAAGAACACAAACGAGGCGGGCGAGCTGGACTTCACCTACTTCAACGCCACCTATACCGTGGAAAACGCCCTGGCCAAGGTGAAGGACGAGAAGGGCATGAAGCGGGTGGAGAAGTTTCTCACGCAGTCTGTCTGTCCGGACTGCGGCGGCACCCGGCTCTCCGAGCGGGCCCGGGCGCCCCGGCTGCGGGGCATTTCCCTGGCGGACGCCTGCAAAATGACCCTCTCCGAGCTGCTGGACTGGGTGAAGGGAGTGCCCGCCTCCCTGCCGGAAGAGATGCGCCCCATGGCGGTCAGCATCTGCGAGTCCCTGGAGCACACCGCCCGCCGGCTGGTGGATCTGGGCCTCTCCTACCTGTCTCTGGACCGGGCCGCCTCCACCCTCTCCACCGGCGAGCGGCAGCGCATGCAGCTGGCCCGCTCCGTACGCAACCGCACCACCGGCGTGCTCTATGTGCTGGACGAGCCGTCCATCGGGCTGCACCCGGCCAACATCGAAGGTCTCACCGGCGTCATGGACGACCTGATCGCCGACGGCAACTCCATCATCCTGGTGGATCACGACACCCAGGTCCTCGCTCACGCGGACCGGATCCTGGAACTGGGACCCGAGGCCGGCGCCAAAGGGGGCAACCTGATCGCGCAGGGCACGGTAGAGGAACTGGTCGCCTCTCCGCAGTCCATCATCGGCCCCTTCCTGGCCCCCGGGGAACACCCCTCCCTGCGGGAACTGCCTCCGCCGAACCGGATCTTTGAGTGGGGCGCCGTCTCCATGTCCACCTCCGCCATCCACACGGTCCATCCTCTGACCGTACGCTTCCCAAAGGGCCGCCTGTCCGTGGTCACCGGGGTCTCCGGCTCCGGCAAGACCACCATGGTTCTGGAGAGTCTGGTCCCCGCCCTGGAGGCCCGGACCGCGGGAAAGCCTCTGCCCGCCCATGTCCGCTCTCTGGAGGCGGAAGGGATCCGCCAGGTGAAGCTGATCGACGCCACCCCCATCGGCATCAACGTACGCTCTACCGTAGCCACCTACGCCAACGTCCACGACGAACTGCGCAAGGTCTACGCCCGCACCGAAGGGGCAAAGGCCGGGGGCTGGAAAGCGGGAGACTTCTCCTATAATACCGGCCGTCTGCGCTGTCCCACCTGCGACGGCACCGGCTCCATCAGCCTGGACGTTCAGTTCCTTCCGGACGTGGACATCCCCTGCCCGGACTGCCGTGGCGCCCGCTACGGCCGGGACGCCTTCCGCATCGCCCGGAAGAAGAAGGACGGAAGCCTCTGTACCCTGCCGAAGCTGATGTCCCTCAGTGTGGACGAAGCCCTGGAGGTCTGCGACAATCTGAAGGTCATCCGCAACCGGCTGCAGGTCCTGCACGACGTGGGGCTCGGCTACCTGACACTGGGCGAAGCCACCCCCAGTCTCTCCGGTGGCGAGGCGCAGCGGCTGAAGCTGGCCAGCGAAATGGGCCGGGGCCAGTCCGATTCCGTCTTCGTCTTCGACGAACCCACCATCGGACTCCATCCCCTGGATGTGCGCACTCTGCTGAAGGTTTTCCAGACCCTCCTGGACCAGGGGGCGACCGTCATCGTGATCGAGCACGACCTGGATGTCATCCGCAGCGCAGACTGGATCGTGGATATGGGACCCGGCGGGGGGATCGAAGGAGGGCGCATCGTGGCCTGCGGCACCCGGGAAGATCTGAAGACCTGCCCGGAGAGCGCCACCGGACGCTTCCTCTGAGTCCGTTTTCGCTGACAAAAGGCCCGGAACACCGAAGTGTTCCGGGCCTGTGCGTTTTCTGTCGGCCGGGCCGCTACCCGACCATACCATTTTCGTCCACTTCCGGCGTCGTGGGCTGCAGGGGCGTATCGCCGCCCGAGGGCTCCGTGGTGGTGCCGGTTCCACCGCCGGAGGGCTCTCCTGTGTTGCCGCCGGAGGGTTCTCCTCCCGAAGTTCCCGGCTCCGTCGTACCGGTTCCGCCGCCGGAGGGTTCTCCCGTGTTGCCGCCGGAAGGTTCTCCTCCGGGGGATTCCGGTTCGGTGGTGCCGGGCCCTGTCGTGCCTCCCGGGTTCTCGCCGGTACCACTGCCGGAACTGCTGGAGCCGCCGGGCGGGATCACGCCCGGGAGTCCCGGATTCTCGGAACTCGAAGAGGAAGCGCCGGGATCCGGTTCCTCCGGCTCCGGCTGGCCGTTGTGCACCGTACACACGGAGCGGCCGCCATAGTGGCTGGCCCGGTAGCTCTCATCCGCCGCGTAGGCTCCGCCTACCTGTTTGCGTTCAAAGTCCGGCGGGCAGAACGAGGAGATCTGATCGCTGGGGCAGTAGGGGCCGGCCGCCTTCAGAGGACCGGTGGTCGTGGTTCCATCCTCTTCCGTGGTAACGGTTCCGCTGCCCTTGCACAGCCGGATCACATTGGAAGCGGTATGCACGTTGCAGACCTGGGTCGGCACATCCTCGGGGAAGACATACCCCTTGGCCGCCCGGTTGCCCCGGGGATCCATGGCGCAGTACTGGGTGGCCAGCAGGCCGCTGTCCCGGCAGTAGGTGACGGACTGCTGTCCGCCGGGATCGAAGAAATCCTTGTCCTCCAGACCATCGTGAATTTCGTCCATGACCTTCTTCCACAGCACCAGAGCCGGATTCTTGCTGCCGGTGTAGCGCTCGTTCTTGGGATAGCCGGTCCAGATGGCCGCGGTATAGTAAGGTGTGTAGCCCACAAACCAGCGGTCATACTGACTGTTGGTGGTACCGGTCTTGCCGGCGCAGTGCATATGCTTCAGGCTGTAGCCCTCGGCCGTACCCTCCTTGATGACGTTCTGCAGCATGGTGTTCATGTAGTAGGCCGTGGTATCCTTGAGAATGGCCTCCTGCTGGATGGGGTTGTCCATCAGCAGAATCTCTTCGTCGCCCACCATCTGCGTAATCTTGGAGTAGGTCCGGGAGTAGGTGTACATGCCCTGGTTGGGGAAGGTCTCAAAGCCCTCCGCCATGTCCCGGGTACATACTCCAAGGGTCAGACCGCCCATGGCCAGGGGGGAGGTATCGATGTCGCTGTGCATCTCCCCGTTGACCTCCAGAGCTTCCACCAGATCGATGTGGTAGCGGTTCTGCACAAAGTCAAAGCTGGCCTGGGGCGTCACATAGTCGTTGATGATGCGCACCGCCATGGTGTTGACAGAGTCCGTAATGCCCCGCAGCACCGTGCTCAGTCCCTTGTAGCGGGCGGCGCCGGAGTTGGTGGGCCAGGCCTTGCCGTTCAACACCTGGTAGGGATAGTCGTCCACCACGGAGATGGGGGACAGATAGCCCAGCTCGATGGCGGGCGAATACACGGACAGAGGCTTGAAGGAGGACCCTGGCTGGTCCTGACCGCTGTTGGCGTAGTTGTTCCACAGGTTGCCCGTCTTGTTGCCTCCGAACTGCCCCACGATGGCGGCCACCGTGCCGTCCGAGTTGTCCAGGATTGTAATGGAGGACTGCATCAGCTGTCCGGATTTGGAGGTGTAGTTCAGGTTGGAGCGGTCCGCGTAGATCTCTTCCGCGATGGCCTGAATCCGGGGGTTCAGGCAGGTGTAGATGCGCAGCCCGCCCTGCTCCATGGCCTGGGTGACACGCTCGTCGGACCAGCCCAGCCGGGTCTTCAGGTCCTCCCGCACATCGGAAAGAACGGTCTCCTCATACCAAGAGTAGATGGTGGATTCCTGTTCTTCCACTTCCTCCGCCTTGACGAAGACCAGTTCCTGATTCACCGCCTCGGTGTACTCCTGCTCGGAAATCATACCCTGGCGTTTCATCTCGCTGAGCACCGTCTCCTGGCGCCACTTGTTCCACTGTTTGGAGTCCCAGATCTCGCCGGTGGAAGTGGCCACCCGCGCTCCGGAATAGGGGCCGTATTTGGGTGGATTGTTTGTGATGCCGATCAGGCTGGCGCACTCCGCCAGGGTCAGTTCGCTGACCGGCTTGCCGAAGTAGGTCAGGGAGGCGGACCCCACGCCCTTGCAGCCGGCGCCCAGAGGAATGATGTTCAGGTACCACAGCAGCGTATCTTCCTTGCTGTTGTTCTGAGTGAAGCGCAGGGCCCGGACAATTTCCGTCACCTTCCGCTTGACCGTGGTCTCGTTGTAGTTGGTCATGTTCTTGATCAGCTGCTGGGTAATCGTGGAGCCGCCGGAGATGTCGCCGCCCCGGAACATGTCCAGGACCGCCTTACCGGTCCGCTTCCAGTCCACGCCGGGATGCTCCCAGAACCGCTGGTCCTCAATGGCAATCGCCGCATTCTTCAGATTCTCGGGAATCTCGTCGTAGTTCACCCAGGTGGAACTGGTGGTGCTCGCCAGGGTCACCAGCTCCTCGTAGTTTCCGGTATCCGGATCTTTATAGAGCATGGTGCTGTTGGCGCCGAAGACCATGTCGTCCATGCTCAGGTCCGCGATGGGGAAAATCACCGTCCGGATATATACCACCGCAAAGCACAGGAGCACGGTCCCGGTACAGAGACCGATCAGCAGCAGTGTTCCAATGGTTTTGAAGAAGCCGCCGATGATGGGGTGGCCCTTCTTCCGCTTCTTCTTTTTCCGCCGGGTTGGCGGAGCTTCCCGGTGGCGCGGCGCGCTTTGCCGGGAGGGGTAATCGCTGTTTTCGTAGATGGAGCTGTAATCGTTATAGTCTCCAAGGTCGCCGAAGTCGATGTCGCCAAAATCAAAGTCGTTGTTGTCTGCCACGTCTCTACCTCCAGTCGGAACCGCCTCGCGGCGGTCCGGCAGTCTGTGATGGATACGTATTCCAGGCTGCGCCTGGGGCCCCGGGGACCGCGGGGCCTGCATTTCATTATAGCATACTTCCCCGGTTTGTCCACCCTGAAATTCACCCGTACGGAAACCTCTTCTTCAGGGTCTGGAGAACAGACGCCCCCCGCTCTGAGTCTCCCTCCGGAACAGCTCCCGCCCGGAAAGGAAAAAGACCTGCCCGCCGCCTTGAACAGGCGGTGGACAGGTCTTCCGTTTTTCAGGAGTCTTTTCAGGAGTCGTGGTGCATGTGGCAGTGGGCGCAGTCCCCGGAGCAGCCTCCGCAGGACTTCCCGGCGCGGTGATCCTTCCAGAGGGAGCGGATTGCCAATCCCACGGCAGCTGCCACGCAGGCGCCGACCACGAAGGTCATCATGGCACGGGCCTCCTTACACCTGCAGGCTGGCGCCCGCCACGGAGCGGGAACCCAGCCGGTGTCCCTCTTCCGGCTGATAGCCCTTGCGGAACAGGAGGTAGAGGATTACACCCAGAACGGCAACTGCCAGGATGGTGAAGATGCTGAAGGTGGCCTCGCCGGTAAACAGGCCGCCGATCTGATAGACGATCATGCTGATGGCGTAGGCGAATACGCACATATACCCGATGGCGCCCAGGGTCCACTTCCAGTTGTTCATCTCCCGCTTGATGGCTCCCATGGCGGCAAAGCAGGGAGCGCACAGCAGGTTGAAGATCATGAAGGAGTACGCGGTGATGGCGCCGAAGTCCGCGGCCACCATGGTCCAGATCGGGCTGGAGTCCTCCATCAGGTCCACTTCGCCGGCGTACTGATAGAGCACGCCGAAGGTGTTGATGACCTCTTCCTTGGCGATCAGGCCGGTAAAGGCCGCAACGGTGGCCTTCCAGGCCATCTCCCCATGCCAGCCCAGCGGATAGAAGATCCAGGCGACAGCGCTGCCGATGGCGGCCAGGAGAGAGTGATTGTTATCTTCCACGGCCTGGAACACGCCGTCCACGAAGCCGTAGCCCTGCAGGAACCAGAGCACGATGCAGGAGATCAGCACCACGGTGCCGGCTCTCTTGATGAAGGACCAGCCGCGCTCCCAGGTAGCCCGCAGAACATTGCCCACGGAAGGCACGTGGTAGGCGGGCAGCTCCATGACGAAGGGAGCGGGCTCGCCGGCAAAGGCCTTGAACTTCTTGAGCATGATGCCGGAAATGACGACGGCGGCGATGCCGATGAAGAAGGCGGAGACCGCCACCAGAGCGGAGTTGCCGAAGACGGCGCCGGCGAAGAGGCCGATGATGGGCATCTTGGCGCCGCAGGGAATGAAGCCGGTGGTCATGATGGTCATCTTACGGTCCCGGTCCTGTTCGATGGTCCGGGACGCCATGATGCCGGGCACGCCGCAGCCGGTGGCCACCAGCATGGGGATGAAGCTCTTGCCGGAGAGGCCGAACCGGCGGAAGATCCGGTCCATGATGAAGGCGACCCGGGCCATGTAGCCCACGTCTTCCAGGATGGCCAGCAGCAGGCAGAGCACCAGAATCTGAGGCACGAAGCCCAGCACGGCGCCCACACCGGCTACGATGCCGTCCATGATGAGGCCGTAGAGCCAGCCGGCAATCACAGGCTCGCCGGCGGCGTTGAGCAGAAAGCTGTTAAAGAAATTCGGTACGATCTCGCCGAAGAGGGTGTCGTTGGCCCAGTCGGTCCCGATGGTGCCAATGGAGATGGGCCAGCCGCCCATGGCAATGGCGTAGATGACAAACATCACACAGGCAAAGATGGGCAGAGCCAGCACCCGGTTGGTGACGATCTGGTCGATGCGGTCCGACGTGGACAGCCCGCGGCTCTTCTTATGATACACCTTGCCGATGATGGAGGCGATGTACTCGTAGCGCTGGTTGGTGATGATGGACTCTCCATCGTCGTCCATCTCCTCCTCGCAGGCGGAGATGACCGCAGAGAGGTCCGCGTCAATGTGCAGCCTGGAGGCGGTCTCCTCCATGACCTTCTCGTCCTGCTCGAAGAGCTTGACGGCGTACCAGCGCAGCTGGCTGGCGGGAACATGGCCGGAGATCAGGTTTTCAATCTGCTCCAGGGCCTTCTCCACCGGTTTCGCGAAGGCGTGCCGGTAGCCGGCCTTCTTCGCCTTTGCGCACTCCACGGCTTTGGAATACAGCTCCTTGAGTCCGGTACCTTTCAGCGCGGAGATCTCCACGACGGGGCATCCCAGCTCACCGGACAGCTTCACCGCGTCGATGCGGTCACCGTTCTTCTTCACCAGGTCCATCATGTTGAGGGCCACCACCACAGGGATCCCCAGCTCCAGCACCTGTGTGGTCAGGTAGAGGTTGCGTTCGATGTTGGTGGCGTCCACCAGGTCGATGATGCAGTCCGGCTTCTCCCCGATCAGATAGTTGCGGCTGACCACTTCCTCCAGGGTGTAGGGGGACAGCGAGTAGATGCCGGGCAGATCCGTTACGGTAACGTCCGGATAGCCCTTCAGCTTTCCTTCCTTTTTCTCCACCGTCACGCCGGGCCAGTTGCCCACGTGCTGGGTGGAACCCGTCATGGCGTTGAACATGGTGGTCTTCCCGCAGTTGGGGTTGCCCACCAGGGCGATTTTCAGAGACATGTGATTCTCTCCTCCCGGGCCGGAACCTCCGGCCACATGTACTGTAAGGTTAGACAGGCCTAACCGCATGGCGGTTTGTCTGTGCTAACCAATGGAAAGAGCGCTCCCGCTCCTTCCGGAAACCCGGCGGGCTTACTCCACCAGAATCATTTCCGCGTCCGCCTTGCGCAGGGACAGCTCGTATCCCCGGACGGTGATCTCCAGAGGATCTCCCAGGGGCGCCACCTTGCGCACGAAGATGGAGACGCCCTTGGTGATGCCCATATCCATGATGCGGCGCTTCACCGGACCCTCTCCCTGCAGGCGGCGGACCGTAACCGTCTCGCCCACCGCGGTCTGTCTGAGTGTTTTGCTCATCTTTTCCGACTCCTTCCCGGCTGTCCCCCCTGAACGGGGGGACAGGCCGCAAATCCCTTATACGTAGATACGGTTCGCCATCGCCTTGCTGAGGGCGACGCGGCTCTCCTTCACGTTGACGATCATGTTGCCTCCCATTTCGGAGACCACCATCACATTACCGCCCACGACGAAGCCAAGGCTCTCGAGAAACCGACGGGTATCATCCCTGCCCTTGATGGCCTTGATGCTGACCACGGTTCCGGCGGGAGAAAACGACAACGGCATACGGACCGCTCCTTTCTGAACGCCGGCGGCTGGCGCCGGCTGATATGCTGGTTAGCTGTGGCTGACTCCAGAACTGAGTGGAGTTTACCACCGCTAACCGCAGTTGTCAACGGCTAACTCGAGATTTTTTCAGCGGATTTCCGGATTTGTGCATTCTGCCCTGCCGCGCCGCCTCTCCGCCGGGGTTCTTCGGCATTGTGTTCACACGCAACTTTTTTGGAACTTCCTCTTGCATTTCATGGGCTTTTGTGCTATATAGGTGAGAGCAAATGCAGGGAACGGGAAAATAACGGGCTTGCATTCCCCAGAGAGAGGCGGTCGCCGGCTGAAAGCCGCCTCGGAATGTGCCGTTTGGTTCGCCCGGGAGCGGCCCGCGAGAGCGGGACGGACGCCCTCCGTTACGGGGCATGAGGGTGCGCGTCCGACGCGCAAATGCGGGTGGTACCGCGGAAGGTTGGCCTTTCGTCCCGGTCTGGGGATGAAAGGCTTTTCTCATGCCCTTCTCATGTCTCCTGTCACATTCATTCATTCCATAAAAGGAGTTTTCAGCATGAAAGATCAACTGGCAAAAATCAAGGCAGAAGCTCTCGCCGCCTTTGATTCCGCGGGAGGTCCCGCTGCCCTGGACGCCCTGCGGGTGAAGTACCTGGGCAAGAAGGGCGAGCTGACCGCCGTCCTCAAGCAGATGGGCCGTCTCTCCCCCCAGGAGCGCCCCGCCATGGGACAGCTGGCCAACGAGGTCCGGGCCGCTCTGGAAAACGCCATCGAAACCACTTCGAAGCGCCTGGAGCAGGCCGCCCTGGACGCCCGCCTGAAGGCGGAAACTGTGGACGTTACGGTTCCCGGCACCGCTCCCGCTCTGGGACACAAGCACCCCATGTATATCGCTCTGGACGAAATCAAGGACATCTTCGTCGGCATGGGCTTCACCGTTCTCGACGGTCCCGAAGTGGAACTGGCCACCTATAACTTCGACAAGCTCAACGCGGAAGAGGGTCATCCCTCCCGGGACTGGTCCGACACCTTCTACTTTGACGAGGACAGCCGGGTGATGCTCCGCTCCCAGACCTCCCCCATGCAGGTCCGGGCCATGGAGACCATGCCCCTGCCTATCCGCATCATTGCCCCCGGCCGGGTGTACCGCAAGGACGAGGTGGACGCCACCCACTCCCCCATGTTCCATCAGGTGGAGGGCATGGTCATCGACAAGGGCGTCACCATGGCGGACCTGAAGGGCACCCTCAACACCGTGGTGGAGCAGCTCTACGGCAAGGGAACGAAGACCCGCTTCCGTCCCCACCACTTCCCCTTCACCGAGCCCTCCTGCGAAATGGACGTCCAGTGCCACAAGTGCGGCGGCGTGGGCTGCCCCACCTGCAAGGGCGAAGGCTGGATCGAACTGCTGGGCGCCGGCATGGTCCACCCCAAGGTTCTGGAGATGTCCGGCATCGACTCCGAGGTCTACACCGGCTGGGCCTTCGGCATCGGCCTGGAGCGGACCGCCATGCGCCGCTTCAAGATCGCCGACCTGCGGCTGATCTTCGAGAACGACGTGCGCTTCCTGGAGCAGTTCTGAGACTCTCACTTCCGATTCTTCCGCGGGGCCGCCCGGCGGTCCCTCGAAATCCCATACAACAAAGGAGTTTATTTTCATGAACCTGTCACGCAAGTGGTTAAATGAGTTCGTCAGCGTGGACGTCGGTGACAAGGAATTCGCGGAGGCCATGACCCTCTCCGGCTCCAAGGTGGAACTGACCCACGATCTGGGCGCCGAAATCTCCAATGTAGTGGTCGGCCGCATTCTCTCCATGGAACACCATCCCAATTCGGATCACATGTGGATCTGTCAGGTGGACGTGGGCGGCGAGGAGCCCGTTCAGATCGTCACCGGCGCCTGGAACGTCCACGCCGGCGATCTGGTTCCCGTCGCCAAGGATAATTCCTGGCTTCCCGGCGGCAAGCACATCACCCGGGGCAATCTGCGGGGCGTCAAGTCCAAGGGCATGCTCTGTTCCATGAAGGAGCTGAACATCGACGAGCGGGACTTCCCCTACGGCGTCATCACCGCCGCCGCTCTGCTCAACGATTACCATCCCATCGACCCGAAGAAGCCCTCCATCTCCTCCGAGATCCAGCCCGGCGATAAGATCTTCGGCAATGTGGTCTGTGCGGGCGTTGGCAATGTATCCTACGCCGGCAACGGAACCTGGTCCGTCGCCCTGGTATGGGCGGAGACCGCCAATGGCGAGAAAACACCCATGGGCACCACCATCGTCACCCCCTGTCAGAACATCCATTCCCTCGATCTGGTGGCCTTCGATACGAAAAAGCGCACCATCTGCACCCTGGCGGACCTCCGTGCCGAGCAGAGGGAGTTCCCCCACTGCATCACGGATGGCATTTTCGTGCTCCAGGAAGAGGGCATAAAGCCTGGCGATGACATCAGACCGGTAATCGGCGCGGACGACCATGTGGTGGAGTTTGAGATCACCCCCAACCGTCCGGACTGCCTGAGCGTCATCGGCCTGGCCCGGGAGGCGGCTGCCACCTTCCAGACCCCCCTGAAGCTCCACGATCCCCAGGTCCAGGGCGGCGGCCCCGGCAGCCTGGTGGAACTGCTGGATGTGGAGACCCCCGCGGCGGACCTGTGTCCCCGCTACACCGCCCGCATGGTCCGCAATGTGAAGATCGCTCCCTCCCCCAAGTGGATGCGGGAACGGCTGCGCGCCATGGGCGTGCGCCCCATCAACAACATCGTCGACATCACCAACTATGTCATGCTGGAGTACGGCCAGCCCATGCACGCCTTCGACTACCGCTATGTGAAGGGCGGTAAGATCATCGTCCGCCGGGCGGAAGACGGAGAGGAACTGACCACCCTGGACGGCAACGTCCGCAAGCTGACCTCCAACATGCTGGTCATTGCCGACGACACCCGGGCCGTAGGTCTGGCAGGTATCATGGGCGGCCTCAACTCCGAGATCGTCTCCGATACCGTGGACGTGGTCTTCGAGTCCGCCAACTTCGACGGCACCACCATCCGCAAGACCGCTCTCGCCCTGGGCATGCGCACCGAGGCCAGCGCCAAGTTCGAGAAAGGCCTGGATATCCTTAATACTCTGCCCGCCGTCAACCGCGCGTGCGAACTGGTGGAGATGCTGGGCGCCGGCGAAGTGCTGGATGGCGTAATCGACATCCTGAACTATGTGCCCCAGCCCACCACACTGGCTCTGCGTCCCGACAAAATCAACGCTCTGCTGGGCACCGACGTGTCTGTAGCGGACATGCAGGAGATCCTGAAGCGCCTGGACTTCGGCGTGGACGGCGAAACCATCACGGTTCCCTCCTGGCGGGGCGATGTGGCCCACTATTCCGACCTGGCGGAGGAAGTGGCCCGCTTCTACGGCTACAACAATATTCCTTCCACTCTCGTCCGGGGCGAGACCACCCGCGGCGGTTACTCCCCCGAGCAGAAGCTGGAGCAGAGCGTGGGCGCTGTGGCCCGGGCCTGCGGCTACGACGAGATCATCACCTACTCCTTCATCTCCCCCACCGCCTACGATAAGATCCGCTGGCCGGAGGACGATCCCCGCCGGGTCTCTTTTAAGATCCTGAACCCCCTGGGCGAAGACACTTCCATCATGCGCACCACCGTTCTGCCCTCCATGCTGGAGATCCTGGCCCGCAACTGCAACTACCGCAACAAGGCCGCCCGCCTCTACGAAGTGGGCCGCATCTACCTGCAGGGCGGTCCGGATGGCCTGGCCATCGAGGATAAGATCCTCAGCCTGGGCACCTACGGAGAAGGCACCACCTTCTACACCCTCAAGGGCGTGGTGGAAGCCATCCTCCACGATCTGCGCTGCTCCTCCGTGGAGTTCGTTCCCTGCCAGGATAACCCCTCCTATCACCCCGGCCGCTGCGCGCAGGTGATCGTGGACGGCACTCTGGTGGGTGTCTTCGGCCAGATTCACCCCCTGGTGGCCCGCAACTACGGCCTGGACACCGAACTCTACTGCGGTGAACTGGCCCTGAAGGCCCTCATGGCGGTCAAGGGTCCCGACGCCGAGTACGTGCCTCTGCCTCGCTTCCCCTCCGTGGCCCGGGATATCGCCGTGGTCTGCGACGAGGCCGTCACCGTGGGCGAACTGGAGAAGGCCATCCGCAAGGGCGCGAAAGGCCTGCTGAAAGAGGTCTCCCTCTTCGACATCTACCGGGGCTCCAACATCCCCGAGGGAAAGAAATCCGTGGCCTTCAACCTGATCCTCCGCTCCGACGAGCGCTCCCTCACCGGCGAAGAGGCCGATGAGGACGTAAAGTCCATCCTGGAAACTCTGGAGAAGGAGTGCGGCGCTGTCCTGCGCTGAGCCTCCTCCCCACCCTCCTTCCGGCTGCGGACCTTCCTCTGCGGCCCCCATACGTCATCCAGCGCAACGCCGTCCGGATTTCCGGGCGGCGTTGCCTGTTTTCTGCTTTCGAGCTGGCCCCAACCCGCTCCGGCGGATTTTTTCAGTCCTCTACGCTCCTGATCCATATACTCCAGCGGGAGACCGGGCTGCTGTCGCTTTCCGTGCCAGGGTTGGCACACCCCCACCGCTGTTCTGACAGGTTCTGAGACAACCTGCATGCCCTGGGACCCGTAAGCAGTCAGATCTGACTTTTCCTTCTGGTCCGGGCTGCACGGCCTGCTCCTCCGGTCCCAGCCTCTGCACCCTCTGAGGGAACCCAGAACCGCCACGGAAAGTGGACCGCCTCCTCAGCGTAGTCGATTCCGATCCGCTCCCCCACCAGAATCCGCTCCGGCGCCGGCCCTTCCGTCACATAAAGGGGTCCGTTGGGATCTGTCAGGTCCAGACCGTTGTGCGTGCGGTTCAGATCCAGTCCCCGGCACAGCTTCCCCGGACCGTTGAGAAAGTTTCGCCTCTGATACGCCGTCAGTTCTCCCAGCGTCCTCCGGAATCGGAGCAACGCCATGGTCTCTTCGTTCTCCGTCGGAACAGCGCCTCGAATCAGGACTGCGCAGGGCGTACCCTCCGGTTCCGTAACTGCGTTCAGGCAGTGATACATACCGTAGATGAAATAAACGTAAGCGGTCCCCGGTCTGGCAAACAGGGTCTCCGTCCGGGCTGTACGCCGGTACTGATAAGCGTGGCAGGCCTTGTCCACCGGTCCCACATAGGCTTCCGTCTCCGCGATCGAACAACAGAGCCGTCCGCCGCCCTCCAGCACCCGCACCAGCGTCTTGCCCAGCAGTTCCCGGGCCACTGTCACCGTATCCCGATCGTAGAAATCTCTGCCCAGCACCTTCATATTCCCTCACTCTTCTTTCCGGCCCCATGCAACGGTCCATTCCTGCCCTGATCATACCCCGCTTTCCGGAAAACCGCAAGTGCTCCCGTTCCTCCCCTGACTGACGTCGCACTGCAGCCCCTTGTGGGAACCAGCACCCTGCTCCAGCCGCTCCCCATCCGCAAGGCTCAGGGGATCTGCCCGTTTTCCACGCCTTCAGCTGCCTGGAATCCACGCTTGACACTCTCCGGCTGCGTATCCTATAATACGACAGCCAATTCTCAGACTGGAGCTGATCTGCTTGTCTCCTGCCATCATGCGCCGCCTGGCCAAACCCATGCTGTTCTCCGCGGCACTCATCTGGGGCACCTCTTTCTTCCTTATCCTGAACTCCCGGCATTTTTTAGGGCTACATCGCCTGAAAGGCCGGATTTGTTGTGCAAATCTACGAAAATGATTA